>CAIPHT010000020.1 GCA_903864935.1 Candidatus Vogelbacteria bacterium | reverse complement strand
CCTCGCTTATTTATATCAGCTATAATAAGCTTATTTCTAGTTACCCGTATCATTTCCTTTAAACACCCGATAGGATTCTTGGCGTGATGAATGAAATTTACTGAAATCACAGAATCAAAAGAGTTATCTTCATATCGCAGTCTTTCAGCATTCATAATCTTAAGGGTTACCAGTTTATCGAGTTTCATGACTTTAAAACTAGCTTTAGCGATATGCTGAGCTTTTCTATCTAAATCAATAGAAGTTAACTTAAAACCTTTTTTGGCTAAAACAATAGCCATATGTCCTTTGCCTGTTCCGACTTCTAGTATTTTCCCTTTAGCTAGCTTGGCTTTAATAAAAACTAAATTTCTAGCCCTTGGTATATCGTAGCCGTATTTCTTAAATAGTCTGAGCCTATCCTGATCCTGTTTTACTAAATTATTCATTTAACCTACCCTTTTAACCTTTCCGCCTTCTATCTTTAATGCCTTAGCGTTTAGGAGAGCGTCAGCTATCTTTTCATGAGCTGATTTTATAATATTGCCGAAAGTCTGCCGGGAAATGTCCATTTTCCTGGCAGCATCCACCTGATATAAACCTTCTAAATCCGCAAGCCTAACCGCCTCTAGTTCATCCAAAGCAAGATTAACCTCTTCAAGCATATCCAAAGGGATTCCGCGAGGTTTAAAGTAATTCTTATCTGGGCTACATCTTATTCTTCTACATCTACAAGGCCTAGGCATATAATTTCCTTTTAGTTATTGGCATATGCTAATAATATAATAAAACACTTCTTTTGTCAAGAGGTATCCCTGATAAGGACAGACAGTAATATTCAACAAGGGGAAGCCTCTCCGTTTACAGCTATTACTGGATTTGAGTGGACATAAAAAGAGACCTTGCTTCTAATAAATTTAAAAGCAAGGCCTCTTTTTTATAGATCTAATTAGCCTCTACATACTTTGCTTTCTTACTCATTCTTGCAGATACTACTACCATTACTCCCCATATCAGGAAAATTACCAGAGTCATCGGAACTCCCACTCTCATCATTTCCGGCCAAACTTCAGGAAGACCAGCAGTTAGGAATGGAGGATAGGGAACAAATTCACCATGGGAGATATGTTCAATTGCCAACATTGCCACTCCGCCCCACAACATTGAATTTAACCAATTGAAATGGTATTTCTCACTAGCTTTTTTTCCTACGGCAGTTGTTACTATTGCCGCAGCCGTTGGAACAAGAAAACAGGCCATTTTTTACCTCCTTTTTAAATTTGAGATTAATAATGAAATCCCCCAGATTACAAACACAGGTACTAACATTGCGATTCCTAACACAGAGCTATTAGCAATCATCCCATCGGTTGTCTTCTCAAGGAATGCGCCTCCCTTATATCCTAAGATATGGTCGACAAGAATCATTGCTGCCGCTCCCCAGAGCATTAAAGCCAAAAAACCTAACTTGTAATCCTTGGGCAAAACAAACTTACCTAAAGTCGCGCCCGCTGCCGCAATAGAAGTTGTTGCTAGCCACATTTTCCCCTCCTTTCAAAAAGTATAAACTCCGGTTAAAATCACTGAATCATTAGCATCGGCATTAACTCCCCACAACGTCCTCTGGTAAGCTAATAAGAATTGGACCTTATCATTTGACCAGCCTATGCCCGGGCAAACCGTTAGATACCTTGTATCCGATGAAGGAACCTTTGCCCCATCCTGCCATTGATCCCCTTGCAAGTAATTATTTAGCTCAAGCAGAAGGTTAAACCCCTTAAGTAGGAAATATTCCACTGCAAAATCATAATTAAGATAATTAGCATAACGTGTCTTAACATCATCAATAGTCGTTCCTCCTTGAGGAAAACTATAAATAGCATCGGCATGGAATATAAAGGGTTTTAATTTCTTGGTTAAGTTTATACCAAACCCGGGATCCCAGGAACCCGTACCCATAGAGTCAGTTTCCATTTTATCCGAATCTAAATGGCTGGATTTTCCTGTGGGCATCTTAAGCTGAATTAAGCCGGTTATATGCGGTAGCCAGCCTTTTTCCTCAAGAGCACAATATCGTAAGAAAAGATAGCTGTCGCCAAAACCTTGCGCATGTGCACTAACACCATCCTGTTTAACAAAATTCTCCTGATAAACTACTTGGCCGTCAATCTCTAACCTATCAGTAATACCGTATTGGGCGAACAACTGTTCTTGATATTGGTGTTCCTTATCCCCACCATGATATTTTCCCTCTGAATCAAACTCTCCTCTTGTCCGATTATAGAAAAAGAAAGGTTGGATTACGAATTTTCCCTTGTCGCATAAAGGAGCAGTCCAGGTTGTAATCGGACCAGCAGAAGGTGGGCCCCATTCTTCCTGGGTTGCAGATACAGTAGTCTCTTCTGCGGTAACAATTGTATTTATAGAAAGCGCGATAAAACCTATTAATATTAAAACCAGAGCTCTGCGTAGCATTTTTCCCTCCTTCGTGCTATTAATATTACATTCGTGTTACTAATGGACAAAAAAATAACACCTATTATTCAATCTCTTTACCGGTGGTGGACATGCTTAGTGTCCCATGCTTTACCCCCTTTACCGACTTTAAGCTGTCGGCTAACTTTTGAGCTTCTTTAGGCGAGCCTTTAACCGCAATAATTTCCAAGCAGTTATTATGGTCTAGATGAACATGCTGGGAAGAAATAATCATACCGCCAAATTCATGCTGGATATCCATAAGTTTATTCACTAACTCTCTCTTATGATGATCATAGATAAGGATGATCGCTCCGGC
Source organism: Candidatus Vogelbacteria bacterium (assembly GCA_903864935.1). Lineage (GTDB taxonomy): Bacteria > Patescibacteriota > Minisyncoccia > Phycocordibacterales > XYD1-FULL-46-19 > CAIPHT01. The sequence continues at coordinate 155 of CAIPHT010000020.1, read as the reverse complement.
AACCTCCTGTCCACTCTGCCATTGTTTCTGGATTAACTCCTGACGAATTAAATCCCGAAATGCCTCCGAACGATTGGTATAGCTTTTGGATTCAATTAGTTTATCGAATTTTTCCAAAAGCCCCTTATCTTATGAAACCCCAAATCTTACTTATG
>CAIPHT010000019.1 GCA_903864935.1 Candidatus Vogelbacteria bacterium | reverse complement strand
CTACGATTTAATTGCCAAATCGCAAGGTCGTCTCGACTGGCGGAGAGGCAGGGATAGAAAGCCATTTGTGCTTAAAAAGCCCCTTTTACCACCAGAAACACCACCAGAAACCTCTCCTAATTCAGTAATCATATCATCATCTGCTCGTCAACTCAAGCACTTTTGCTAAACCTTCACTTGTACTGTGGCTATAAAAAGTAATCACAACATCCGAATCCTTGTTCCCGGATATTGCCATAGCGTCTATGATAGGCACATTGTTTTTCCCGCACTCAACCCAATATCTATGCCGGAAGTAGTGGCAAGTAAATTTTATGCCTGTAATCTTTTCGCTGACTATTTTTAGATAATCACAAATACTACGCTGGTTAAGCTTCTTATGCCGCCTGCTTAGGAATAAATAAGGCGCCCTATGTCGAGACGACTCCTTATATGCCTGGCCAATAAGGATCTCTAGCTCTGAATCTAATTGATTCAAAGGAGTGTATTCATCGGTTTTAGTCGTTTCTGCGCGTATATTGATTTTAATGGGCTTAATTCCATCCCAAATCACATCCCTTCTCTCAATAAGAGTAGTCTCTTCAACTCTTCTACCTGTGCGCTTCATAAAGTAAATCGGCCCATAATAATCCGGCCTGTCTTTCTTGATAAAAACCAAGAGTTCATTGATTTTAGTGTTGGTAATTTCAGGATAATACTTCTTATTAGGCTTTGGTTTCTTAATGTGCTCAGCTATGTCTTTAATTATCTTTTCGCTACAGAACCCAAGCTTATACATCCGCTTCATAATTGCCTTAACATAAATTAACTCTCCCCTTAATCCTTTTGGCCGGTTTAACTCATTAGAGTAATAGTTCTTATATTGCTCAAAGAATGCTAACGTCAATTGGCTTGGGTTTTGTACATAAGGAAATTTTAAATTTCTAAAATCATCAAACATCCGCCAAAAGACCTTTTGATAATGAAGGTAAGTTTTCCGCGGCTTACGCTCTCCTAATATTCCGCCACCTATACCTTCCCATACCTCTGAGAATCCGGCCGTGAGGCGCAGTTTCTCGGCTTCGGGAGTCTGCAGATCCTTTTGCCTTTGGGTTATCAGCTCTGCCCTTTTGTTATAAGCCTCCTGCATGGAATTGGCTTCGACAGTCTCCCAGAATCGCTTTCCGCTTTTACTTAAGCGGAAGTTTACCTGATAATTCCCTGCCCTAGTCTCTTTTATACCAAGATATCTTTTCATTAGTTTTTCTGCGATTCAAACCACTTCCAAAATTCAGGAGCGTGAGATAATAATCTCTTTCCGTGTTTATTTAAAGGACAGCCGGTTTTTTCTTTCCATCTCTTGCTATGAATTGTATTTGGCCTTATATGCAATATATTTGCTATATCTTCAACTGTAAGAATTTCGTTTTCCATAATTACCCTCGCTTTCCTTTTCTTGCCTATAAGTTACTAAACATATTTGTAAATATCTCTTTGGTTCTACATCTAATATCCTTGCGATATCCGCCATCAACCCTATGATTGAATGACCATTCATAGGATATTATACAAACAATTCAGAATTTGTCAAGAAAAAAAATGATTGACTATTCATTGGGTTTAACCTATAATGCAACCATGAGAAAATTAGGTGAGGAAATAAAAGCGGCTAGACAAAGTTTAAAATTAACGGCCAAAGATTTAGCAAATAAGATCGGGGTCGACCCCACTTACATTACCTATATTGAGAAACACGGCAAGATCCCCTCCCCTGCCGTAATGAAAAAAATCGAGGCTATACTTGAAGATCCAATGTTATCTACGATTTACCTCCAAACAAAATACCCGGAGGTTTGTAAAGAATTTGAGGAAGGGCAAAAGAATGTAGCTAATGAATT
>CAIPHT010000018.1 GCA_903864935.1 Candidatus Vogelbacteria bacterium | reverse complement strand
CTACAACAATCTAGAACATTGCGGTTTAAACGGCAAAACGCCAAACGAATTCTTGAAAGATTATCAGCTAATTAAACCGCCAAATGTGTGTGCCTAAAACAAATCAAAAAGGTAACATTGCTGACGACCGTCACGAGTGTTACCTTTTTATTAGCTTCACCCGCCAGACCTCGGGCTCACCCCGTAAAGTCGCAATGCTCCCACGGGGAAGGCTTGAGGTCTGGCGGGGATGAGGGGTGGTGGGCACTAAATTTATTACAGTTAGTGACGGCCGTCAGGAATGTTAATAAATTTAATCTTCGGAATCTTCAGGATCGCCAGAGGCGTCAGGGTTGGCGAGGCCAGCCTTAAGGTCGGCAATCATGTTGCCCATCTCCCCGGCGAGGATGCGCTCCATGCCGTGCCAATTTTTCTTGATGCGGTGGTCGGTAATGCGGTCTTGAAGATAATTGTAGGTACGGATTTTCTCGGAGCGGTCGGCAGTGCCAATCTGGCTCTTGCGCTCGGCCGAGTACTTGGCCTCCTCCTTCTGGCGTTCCATATCCTCAATCTTGGCCGACAAGAGGGCTAAGGCCTTCTCTTTATTGCGAAGTTGGGTACGTTCACTCTGACTACGGACAACCAGACCTGTGGGTTTGTGAATCATGCGCACAGCAGTCTCCACCTTATTAACATTCTGACCACCAGCGCCACCAGAACGAGTGAATTCTATTTCTAAATCACTCGGGTTAATTTTGATAGTGCTAATTTCCCTCACTGGCAAAACGGCCACCGAAATTGTCGAGGTATGCACACGCCCCTGCTTCTCAGTCGCCGGCACCCGTTGTACACGATGCACCCCCATCTCGTTCTTGAAGGTCTCGTAGGGTCCCCCCGCCCCGGCGGGGCCAACATCCCCCGAGACTTCAAAGGTTGCTTCTTTATAACCCCCAAGTTCGGAGGGTGAAGAATCAACAAGCACAAAACTCCACCCCTGTGAGGCGGCATAGCGCGAATACATTTCGGATAATTCATAAGCGAAGAGAGCCGATTCGGTCCCCCCGGCGCCGGCTCGCATCTCAATCATCACCGTGCGCGGGTCATCATTCTCTCCTTCTTTGGGTGCCAAAATTTCCTCCATTTTAGCAAAAAGATCGGCCTGTTCTTTTTCTAAACCTTTAACCTCCTCTTCAACGAGTTCTTTGACAGAATCATCAGCCACGGCCAAAGCCTTCGCCTCTTCAATCTGACGCGTAAAATTATCATACAAACTAGCCAGATAGGCAGTTTTATTATTTGCTCTAAAATCAGAGATGTCCATTATTGCTATCTACTTGGCCTTCTTTTTAGAAGTAGTAGCTTTAGCAGCGCGGCCCTTGAATTTTTCTACACGGCCAGCGACATCGAGAGTCTTCTCGGTACCAGTGAAAAATGGGTGACAAGCACTACAAATTTCAACTTGCATCTTCTCGACAGTTGAACCAATAGTAAAAGTATTACCGCAAGCGCAGGTAACCTTGGTTTCATAATATTTAGGATGGGTGTCTTTCTTCATACCAAGGAACTATAACAGTATTTTAATCATTTTGCAAGATAGCAATTTGCTTGTCATATTTGGCCGCAATGGCCATCACTTCGTCACCATAAAAGGCGTTTTTGGCTAAGCTCCAATTGCCTCCAGCATAATATTTCAAAGCCGCCTTGCGCTCGGTGGCATAGGTTTTGCCATTGGCCCCCAGATCACGCAAGTAGAGGCCAGAGGCCGCGAAGGCATCACGTGGATTCCACGGATTAGGCGGATTATTCCCCGTGACCGCCATGACAGCGCTCGCCATCCCCTGCCAAGTCGAAGGGATGAATTGAGCCGGACCCATCGCCCCACCATAACCACCGCGGTAAGGACAAGAGACGGGTTGGCCAACCGGGTCAATGCCCAAGGCGCGACAAATACTCTCGAAGGGGCCAATGTCGCGGTCTGGCTTCATCACCGCTTTGTAACTCTTGGAGTCGGGATCCTGTGGACGATTACAGGTCCCAATATTTTGACCCAGGTTAGACTCTTGAGTGATGATAGCTAAGAGGAATGACGGACGAATACCTACTTTAGGCGCAACAAAATTGGCGTGCTCCAGAGCTTGACCGAAGGTAATGTTGGCCGAACCACGCAAGGTGAAGAGGGCGTTCTTGATGGCGGCCTTCTCCTTCTCTTTCTCAGCAATCACCGCTTTATAAGAATTTTCTTTAGCTTTACTGGCATTAAGAAGAACAGTCTTCTCTTTATTGAGACGCTCAATATTCGCCTTCTCGGCCTCAATCACTTTCTTAGCATTAAGCTCAGCATCACGTCTATCCTCCAATTGAGTCTTCTTGTTCTCCGTGTCAGTCTTCGTTGAACGGACCACATCAAGAACGGTCTGGGTTGATTCTTCAATAAAGCGGAAGCGGTCAAGATCAATAAAAAAATTATCAATTGACTCCTTAGCTAAGACAATCTCAGGGAAGGTGTTGTCGTCGAGTTCGCGCGTTTGGCGTAAGAGCTCAGCTAGCGAACGTCTCTCCGTATCCAGTTTGCCATCAAGGACCACAATCGTTTTCACTTTCTGGGTAATATCCCCACCCAAGCGCTCAATCTCAATCTGTTTGGCCTTAATATTAAGTTTAGCTGTGTTAATTTTGTAAGTTAGGATATCAATGTCACGCTTAATACTAGCGGTTTCTTTTTGTTTAGACGCAAGCAAAGTTTTTTGGCCGGAAATCTCTGCTTCAACCAAAGCCAGCTGAGACTGAAGCCGAGCCTCTTTCTCCGCTGTGGTCTCCGCATTCAATTGTTGAGGGTTAAGTAGAAGTAAAAATAAAACAAACACCCCAAACCAGAAAGATACTGGCTGTCTTTTCATTAATCTATTATAACAAAAAACCGCTCAAAGAAAAAACCCGCCAGACCTCTGCGTAACTTAAGGTCTGGCGGGTTTTTTGTAATGGGGTTTTTAATTTTTTATTCAGCAGGGGCTTCCTCTTCAGTCTTACCCTTCTTCTCAACTTCGATAGCCGAGAGGTCAACCGGAGCAGCCTCCTCCACAACTTCTTCGCCGGCTTCAGTAATCGAAGCGACAACTTCGTCGCCTTCAACTGTAGCGGTGACACCAGCTGGGAGCTTAAGATCACTCACCAAAATCTGGCTATCAAGAGTATTCAAGGTAGAAACGTCAACAATAATATCGTGAGGCAAATTCTTAGGCAAAGCGCTAATTGGCAATTCGTGAAGGACCTTAATCAAACTGCCACCAAGTTCCTTAACAGCAGGAGGCACTCCTTCGAAGACCAATGGCACATCAACTTCAATCTCCTTGTCCTGACTAACAATGAAGAAATCGGCATGGACAGGCTCATCAGTAACAGGGTTGAATTGGACCTCGTGAATCAGGGTATCGGTCTTCTTGCCATCAAGATCAAGGGTAACAATTGAGGATTCACCTGCCCCCTTAAGAACTTTTTTGAATTCGATAATATCAACGGTGACGTTACGGGTATCACCTTTTCCTCCATAAATAACAGCTGGCATCTCACCCCCTTCACGGAGACCAGAAACCTTCTTACCAGAAATATCGCGTAATTTAGCGCTTAATTTAAACATAACCTGCTTAGTATAATAGAAATCCCAAAAAAATCAAGCTATATCCGGCCGAAGAGCCTAAGGCGCTTCTCAGTCACGTCTTTCATTGCTTTGACAGCGGATTTTAGGATTTTGTAGGGAGCGACCTCTTCGGGGTCAGATTGGAGGGCTTCACGCAAGGCATTGCGGTAAGCGAGACGAAGTTCAGTATTAATGTGGATAATCGAGATGCCCGCTTCAATGGCTTCAACAAAATCTTCGTCGGTAATCCCCGATCCGCCATGCAAAACAAGGGGTACACCGGTCGCTTCTCGAATCTCGGCGATACGTTTGATGAAGAGTTTAGGATTCGGCATATTCTTGAGCATTCCGTGCAAATTACCAACCGCCGGCGAGAAGAGGTCTATCCCCGTCTCTTCAACCAACCGCTTGGCATCCTCAACTTTAGTAATAGTATCTTCGGATAGCGCCGCTCCCTCTGGCAGAGCGTCAAGCATTTTAGATGACTTGCCAATATAGCCAAGCTCTCCCTCCATCACAATATTTGGGTTCACCGAACGGGCATACTCCACACATTTCTTCGTCTCAGCAATATTCTCCTCCAAGGGCAACTCGGCTCGGTCAAAGACAATCATATCGTAACCCGCATCAATCGCCTCTTTGGCCCGCTCAAGGGAATAAGTATGGTCGGCCGAAAGCCAGATGGGATAATTGAATTCTTCTTGAAGACTCGTGACAAGGGCTCGAGCCTGACGAACCCCGATAAAGTCTCGCTCACCCTCAGATACCCCAATAATAACAGGCATCGGTTCCCCGCTCTTCGTTGTTAGTTCCTTGGCAGCCCGAAATATCGCCCACAACGCCTCCGTATTAGAGATGTTGAAGTGGCCAATCGCGACCTTTTGTTTATCCGCTTCTAAAATTGTCTCTTTTAAAGTTTTCATATTATAATCATAGCATATGACAAAATTTGATTTAATCTCCGTGGGGGATAACGCCACCGACGCCTTTATCAAGCTCTCGGAGGCCGAACTTAATTGTGACATCAACCGCCCTGAGTGCAAAATCTGCATGCGCTTTGCCGCTAAGATTCCTTATGAATCGGTAACCGAGGTCCCTGCTGGGGGAAACAGCTCCAACGTTGTTCTTGGCTCGGCAAAACTTGGATTAAAAACAGCTTATATCTCGAATATTGGAGATGATGATAATGGCAAGAAGACTTTGGCCAAATTAACCGTCGCTGGAGTAGACCCAACGTGGGTTAAACAAAATACTGGTGTCCCAACAAATTATAATTATGTTCTCTGGTATGCCGATGATCGCACCATCCTCGTCAAACATGAGAATTATTCGAATGAGTGGCCCCTCGACAATGACCAAATGAGTGCCGATTGGCTCTATCTCTCCTCTGTCAGTGACCATGATTTTTCTCTGCATGAAAAGATTTCGGCCTGGCTCATCGCTCACCCTGAAGTTAGGCTGGCTTTCAGTCCTGGCACTTGGCAACTTAAAAAAGGTAAAGAAAAACTAAAAGATATTTATGCTCGCACCGAAATTTTCTTTGGCAACAAACAAGAGGCAGAAAAGGTTGTCGGCGAGGAGTTTCGAAGTCCAACTTCGGGTGAGCTTGTGAGAAATGCGACTTCAAGTGAGCCCGAAGTCGTTTTTCGCACAAGCGAGCTAAAAAAACTCGCCGAAGCCGTTAAATCCCTCGGCCCCAAAATTGTCGTCATCACCGACGGAGAAAATGGCGCCTATTGTCTAGATAACGAAAACAAGCTCTGGTTTATGCCAACCTTAAATGCGCAGGCCCTCGAACGAACCGGCGCTGGTGACGGCTTCGCCTCCGCCTTCCTCTCTGCTATTTTTTACGAGCAACCAACAGAGATAGCTCTTGCTTGGGGCGCAGTTAATGCCTCCTCCGTCGTCGCCCAAATCGGCCCTCATGCCGGCCAACTCACGCGAGAAGAAATTGAAACAAAAATAAAAAGCGATAGCCTAATCGCCCAAAAAGTTTAGAATTTTGAGAAGTCGTTTTTCAAGTGAGCCCGAAATGCGACTTCGCAAAATTATAATCAACCATTTTTTCTAATTATTACTTTTTTTACCGCTTCAACAATATCATCCACACCCAGACCATAGTGTTCCATAAGTTCGGCTGGGGTACCCGATTGACCAAAACGATTGGCCACACCGACGAACTCGATCGGCACGGGATAAGTTTGGGCGAGAAATTCAGCCACCGCGCTCCCCATCCCGCCAGCAATCTGATGCTCTTCGCAGGTCACTACCGCATTAGTTTTTTTAACACTTTCGAGAACAGTCACTTGATCAAGCGGTTTAATAGTGTGATTATTGATTACTGAAACTTTAATCCCCTCGCGCTCCAATTTGCGCGCGGCGAGCAAGGCACGATGAACCATTAGGCCACAGGCGATAATTATTGCTTCAGGATTCTCTGGCTCCACTAAGACACTCGCTTTACCAATTTCAAATTCTGATTCTTCGGTCGTCACAATGGGGCTCTTCTCTCGAGCGAGACGAATATAAGCAGGGCCGACATGTTTAGCAATGGCGAGGGTCGCCTTCTCAGCTTCAAGAGCATCGCAAGGGGCCACTACAATCATATTAGGAAGCACTCGGGTCAGAGCGATATCCTCAAGCATCTGGTGTGAGCCACCATCGGGACCAACATTAAGACCAGCATGTGCTCCAACGACTTTAACATTGGCATTGTTATAGCAAATTGTCGTGCGAATATGTTCCCAATTGCGCCCCGGTGAGAAAATCGCATAAGAAGCCATAAAAGGAATTTTACCCATCGCCGCCATCCCCGACGCTACCCCCGCCATATTCTGCTCGGCCACCCCCATCTCGACAAATCGCTCCGGGAATTTCTTGGCAAAATCCTCCACCTTCGTTGATTCCTTAAGATCCGCGCACAAAGCGACAACATTCTTATCCTTCTCCCCCGCCTTCACCAACCCACGCCCAAAGCCAACCCTTATGGCCTCCTGCTCGACGTCGTTATCATAAATTTTTGGATTGAGATTAATCATTTTTTATTTTACCTTTTGCGCTTCATCATACATTTCTGGAGTATAAATCAAATCTAAATTTTCATCGACAACGGGTATGTACCAACTATTTATATTTAATGCCCCAACTATTTCCTCCTTATAAAGATTATAACCAGGACTATGGGCTTGCACATTTGCCGGACTCCAAACCATTAAATCAATTTGAGAGGAAGGTATCCCCGTTCTGACGCCAAGATGCCTGTCGCTAAGACTACTTGTATTAGATAACTCCATTTCAACCGGGTTACTCCACTGTCCCCGGTCTCTAATATACAATACCATATCACCATAATACCATGGACACCTCTCAGTTACGGCCCCTTTATCGTCTTCATCAAAAAAATCAGTGCCCTTTGTCGTCTTTCCAATCTGAAAAACGTCTAGATCAAAAGGAGTATAACGATCCATAAATGATTCCCAACCATGATATTCGTAAGAAAGATCACCATTTTGTAACAACAAAGAAAGATTCTTGCTGTTGACTCCCCTGACGAGGCCACCTTTCTCGAACTTAAAAGTCTTTCTTCTGATATTGTCAGCAATTTGCAAACCTCTGAGATGGGCATTTTTTACCGTTTTTTCCATTTCAACTAAGACTTCTTCATAAGAACTTACGCCTAAAACTTGCAACATCTCAGAAGAGAGTCTGTCGTCTCCGTCGTCTCTGGAGAAAAAACTTTTAAGTGTTACATTATTGGAATGAAGGCTAATGTTTAATAAATCACGATGTATAATTTCATAAAATTTATCAATATTTTTAATTTTAACATAGCCATCTTCTCTTTCTATCTCAGAAAGTTGCCTAAGCATTAACGGGACACCAAGAATTGACTTGAGACCACGCTCAATCACCCCTTTACCAAAAAGAACTCTGAAAGTAAACATTGCCAGCTCTGCCGTCGGCAAAGACTCTTCCGACAAAAAACTTTTAACTTCTTGATAAGACCTACTCGGGTTATCTGACGTCAATATATAAGCGGCTATTTTATTTTTATGTTTTTTAATACCTTTAATTTTTGAACTTCCAATCATCGAAAAAATTCCCTCATTTGTGAGTTCAAATTCATGATTGTTTTCTTTGTCGCCCAAAAAATTTTCTCGAGTCATAATTAATTATTAGAAACCTTTATCAATCTTAACTTTACCGCCAACTTTCATTAGCCTATTAGCCTGTTTTTCTAATTCAACCATTAAAATGTCTATCTCCCCTTTGTCTATCATAAACTCTAACTGTGGAGAACTAGCAAGAAGTCGACTAAAAATGAGATCAAAAGATTCACTGGGTAAAAAATCTAAAGCTCCTTTTTTTGTTAGATCTATCTGATAATGCTCAAATTCTTCTCCTTCCAAATTACCAATGTCTATACCGACAGGCTCAGCGCCAAGTTCTTTCAAAACACGGCAAAGCCAAGGTTCAAATTCTCTATTTTCACTTATTAGTGAGTCATAGGCATTTTCTTCTAAAACTAGACTGTGCATCTTTTGGAGGTCTTCTGGCTTGTATTTATCCTTTTCGAAAGAATCAGTCTTAAGGATCTTAATATTTGAAGCATTTTCTTCCTTGACCACATGTCCGCAACCTAAATCCAAAATTCTTTTACCCTTCAGATTATCAAGACTGCCAAATTCTTCCAAAACTTCCTCAAGAACAGACTGAATCATAATCTGATCATCATAATCATACTTCTCGCAAGTTTTACGAACCGCCTCTTTTATAAGCTCTTGATCTTCATCTCTTTTGTCCAAATTTTCCTTATTCATAGAAATAGCCTAAATTTAATCCCCTTTCAAGCGCCCGCCTAAAGTTCTTAATTCTTTAAGTGCCATCTCGCCTTCTTCGCGATTAGGGGCTTTGCCGTGCCATTCATAATGACCCTCGAATTCGAGCACGCCCTTGCCCGGTGTGGTATGAGCAATGATAACTGTTGGGCGGTTAAAAACCGATTTGGCTTGGCCGACCGCGGCAAAAATTTCTTCGAAGTTGTGACCATCAATTTCTAAAACATGCCAACCAAAAGCGCGCCATTTATCGGCCAAGGGTTCTAAAGGCATCACGTCTTCGGTATGACCATCAATCTGGATATTGTTGCGATCGATAATCGCGATAAGATTATGGGGCTTGGTTTTGCCCGCCAACATGGCCGCCTCCCAAGTGCTCCCCTCCTCGAGTTCGCCATCACTTAAGAGACAGTAGAAAAACTTTTGTGAAGTTGGGTTATCAATTCGCTCCGCCAAGGCCATACCCACAGCCTGAGACAAACCTTCGCCAAGAGGGCCCGAGCTATTCTCAACAAAAGGTAAAAATTCGCGGTGAGGGTGCCCCTGCAAGCGCGAACCATATTTGCGGAGCGTCATCAATTCTTTTTTCTCAAAATAACCAGCCTCGGCCAAAGTAGCATACAAAACCGGACAAATGTGGCCATTCGACAAAACTAAGCGATCTCGCTCAGACCAATGAGGTTTCTTCACGTCGTGTCTTAAAATACCAAAATAAAGCGCGGTAAAAATATCGACCATACCAAGCGCTCCGGCGGTGTGCCCCGACTTCGCTTCGACAAGCATCTCAATAATATCCCGACGAATATCCTTCGCCTTCTCCTCAAGATATTTTGTTTTTTCGTCAGTAAGGATCATTGATTGAAAATTGAAAAATGATTATTGAAAATTTTTATAATTCTTTAAATTCTCTGATGGCCTCCTTCACATCAGGAGCACTCCAAATCTTTGAGCCAACAACGAGCCCCGACACGCCCGCTTCGGCTAAGCGTTTGCCATTCTCAAGATTAACTCCGCCATCGACAACAATCTTCACATCCGGCCAATTAGTCTTAAGGGTTTTAATTTTTTCAAAAACACTCTCGTTAAATTTCTCACCAGAATAACCAACTTTATTTATACTCATAAGTTGAACGGTTTTAACTTGACCCAAGTATTCATAAATTTTCTCTACTGGCGTATGAAGTTCAAGAGCAATTGCCAAACCAATGTGTGGCCCAGCACTCTCAATAATTTTCTCAAGATTATTTGTTGATTCATAATGAATAACAAGTCGGTCTACCAGATCTTGCCAATCATCAATGATGGTCTCAGGATATTCTACCATCAAGTGGGCGCTAATTTTTATCTTGCCACCAACATCATTAAGATCTTCGGCCGCCTGTCGGCCCTCGGCCGGATTAAGTGGCCAAGTATATTCGGGAACAAAGACGCCGTCCATAATATCGAGCTCCGCCCAATTAACGAGACCGTCAAGTTGGGTCAGTTTACTTTTTACGTCAGAAAAATCTTTGGCAATAATTGATGGGATAATCTCCATGTTATTTTTACATTATGTGACCCAAGTTCTCTTCATCATCTATCTCTCTAATTCTCCTCTCGTGCCTCTCGTCATGAGAAAAAGAAGTTGCAAGCCACAAATCAATCACTTCTCTCGCCTCTTCAGATTTAATAAAGCGCGCACCCAGCGACAGAATATTGGCATCATTATGCTCGCGCGACAAAGTAATAATTTCTTTAGGCCCACCATAATAAACCGTCGCCCTGATACCGTGAAAGCGGTTGGCCGCCATCGCCTCACCTTGGCCCGAGCCACCAAGGATAATACCGAGACTGCCCTCATCGCCTTGCACCATCTTAGCCACAATCTTCACATAGTCGGTATAATCATCATCCGCATCCAAGGTATAAGCACCCTGATCTTCAACCACTAAGCCCTTTCCCTTAAGATAAGTTTTAATCTGCTCCTTCAATTCAAAACCAGCATGATCGGTGCCTAGGTAAATTTTCATAAGATAATTATAGCATAAACAAAAAACCCGCCCAGCCCTCAAGTGAGAACTTTACTTCTTTTTAAAGAAACCTATCATGCGTTCCACTCCTCCAACGATCCGACCAAAAATCAACATCGGTACAGCGGCAGGACCAAGAGCTTTTTTCATATCTTTCCAGACTTCTTCTTTTTCTCTCCTAGAAATTTCCTTATCTGGATCTTTGAATCCCATCTCTCTCAAACCTTGTTTATATAGTTCTGTTATTGCCTCACGATTTGTCATGAGACCTTTCAGCAAATCGTCATAGGAACTACCCTTAACGAGATACCTCAAATGATCTAGAGCCTGAGCATAACGGCAACGGAGTTCACCTTTAGTCGTTCTCGCCAATTCAAAAAGTCCTCTACCCCATAAATCTAAATTTTTGCCGGCGAGAATTGAAGCTTCTTGATAGACTCTATCCGACCCAAGAGGTAGAGCGTCTATATCATTAACTATTTCTGAAGCCTTTTCTATCACACGGAGAGCCTCTTTTTCGTCAAACTTCTTTTCAGAAGTACTACTATAAGCATTATCAAGCAGCCCCCTAAGTTGAGCTTGCCTTCTTTGATATTCTTCTTCTGAAATTCCAGATTCTAACTCTTTGGGTTTGGATTCCTTAATAGGCGCTATTTTTTCTTCTGAAGCAACATTTAAGTTTTCTTCTTTAGGTAATTCCTCGTTTTTCATAAATTAAATATTTTACTGACCTAATTTAATCACATGTTGTATTAACGAATGCGTATACCCAGACTCGTTATCATACCAAGACATTACCTTCACCAAATTCCCACCAACAACCTTGGTATAAGAGAGGTCAGCCATGGCCGCATAGCGGCTACCGACAATATCAGACGAGACAATAGCTTCCTTGGTCACAGCAAAAGTAGTTGCCCACTTCGGATCAGCCGCGGCCTTAGATAGAATATCATTAACTTCTTCGACAGTAGTGTTCCTCTTGGTAATAAAAGTGATATCAGTAATCGAACCAGTAATCACCGGCACGCGCATGGCAATACCATCAAACTTACCTTGAATAGAAGGAATCACTTGCCCGACAGCAATCGCCGCCCCAGTGGAGGAAGGAATAATATTAACGGCTCCGGCTCGCCCTCGACGCCAATCTTTAGCATCGGCGACATCCACCAATTTCTGGGTCGCGGTATAACCATGGATAGTATTAAGCAAGGCTTTCTCGATACCAATACTCTCACCAAGAATTTTAATAATTGGAGCCGCGCTATTAGTAGTGCAAGAACCATTCGACGAGATCACATTGTCATTAAGCTTCTCATCATTAATATTGATCAAACAAGTGCCTCCAGGGATGCCGGGCATTGGTTCATCTTTAACTGGTGCCGTAATAACCACCTTGCGCGCTCCTCCATCCAAGTGACTCTTAGCCTTAGCATAGGTCTCGAAGACACCAGTGGACTCAACCACGACATCAACCTGCAAATCTCCCCATGGTAATTGAGCCGGATCTTTTTCTTGCAAGAATTTAATTTTATTACCGTCAACGATCATCTCGCCCTCACCCACTTCAACAGTACCGGGGAATTGGCCGTAAGCGCTATCATACTTTAATAAGTAGGCTAAGTTACCAAGATCACCAAGGTCATTGATAGCCACAATCTCGATATCAGGATTCTTGCTCCCAATGCGACAGAAGGCGCGACCGATGCGTCCGAAGCCATTAATACCGACACGTACTTTTTTGTGCACCCCGTTAGAAATTTGATTATCCATATATTACTTATGTTAAGTTAATAATTTGTTTACAGACACCAATTATACTACAAGCCCAATTTTATTTCTAACGGGGCAAGTGTTTTACCATAAATAAAAAGCCCCCAACCTCCCGCGACGCAATGCGTGCTGTGAGGTGGGGGCTGCCTCTAACTTGGCCGAGCGCGATTGCCGTTACGGCAGGCGGTGGCGAAGGCCCGAGGACTTGAAGACGCAAAGTACTAAACTGGTATCTAGTATAGCACAACCCTAAAATTTGTCAAGAACCAACCACAACCCCCGCCAGGCCTCGGGCTCACCTGAGGTCTGGCGGGGGTAGTGGTTATTTCGCCTTCTCGGTGAAGAGTTTTTTGAGAATTTCAGGATTAGCCGAGCCCTTGCTCTCCTTCATCGCTTGGCCAATCAAGAACATCAATGATTTTTCTTTGCCACTTTTGAATTCTTCAAAAACGCTCTGGTTGTCGGCAATAATTTTCTCAACAATCGCAAGGATAGCGCCTTCGTCATGAACTTGGAAGAGATTCTTCTCTTCGGCAATCACCCTTGGGTCTCCCCCTTCTTTAATCATCGTCGCCAAAATATCTTTGGCCCCACGCGAAGAAATTTCTTTATCTACCACCATCTTAATTAATTCGGCATAAGATTTGGCCGGAGGTAAAACGTAATCCTCAGTATCAGCGACAAGACCTAAGAGGTCGGAAGTAATATAATTAGCGGCGGCCAACAGATAATTCTTGGCTGTTTCTAAACCAAGATCAAAACCCTCCGCCACTTCAACGAAGAAGCCCGCCAATTTATGATCCTGCACGAAGACTTCAGCATCTTCAGACTTAAGACCGAAGTCTTTAGTAAAGCGTTCACGCCTCTGCCAAGGTAACTCGGGCAAACTTTCTTTAATATTCTTAAATTCAGGAATCTCACTTAAGAAAAGTTTGGGCAAATCAGGATCAGGGAAATAACGATAGTCATGAGAAGATTCCTTCTTACGTTGGGAGAAAGTAATCTGCTTGTTCTCATCCCAACCGCGAGTCTCTTGTACAATCTCGTTACCAACATCAAGTTCCTTAGCCTGACGCGCAATCTCGAAGTCAATCGCCTTCTCGACAGATTTAAAAGAATTCAAATTTTTGACTTCAACTTTAGTCCCAAGGGTGTCTGTTTTAGAAACCGAGATATTCGCCTCAATACGCATCTGCCCTTTCTCCATGTTGGCTTCTGAAGCGCCAAGATAGCGCATCACGGTCTGGAGTTCGCGAGCGAAGTTCCCAGCTGTTGGGCCATCATGAATGACCGGCTCAGTGACTAGCTCCATTAAAGGCAAGCTCGAACGATTGAAGTCGACAACGGACTCGTCACCAGATTTATCGTCATGAGAGGATTTGGCGGTGTCTTCCTCTAAATGAATTCGGGTCAACTCCACGCCATTAAGCGCCCCGCCAGAGATTAAGGGGTACTTGTACTGACTAATCTGATAACCCTTAGGAATGTCGGGGTAGAAGTAGTTCTTGCGGTCAAACTCGGTAAAATCGGCAATCGTGCCGTCTAAGGCTGCACCGACCCGGAGGACATGTCGCACAGCCTCTTTGTTGATAACCGGCAAGGCGCCAGGTTGGGCGGTACACACTGGGCAGATATTAACATTGGGCCTCTTTTCGTTCTGGTCATTAAGACAGCGACAAAACATCTTCGTCTTGGTGTTTAATTCCACATGAATCTCGAGCCCGATGGTTGGTTTATAGTCTGACATAAGGCTAATTATACACAAAAACCAGCTCTTTCAAAATTATATGAGATACTAAATCACTAAGCGCTCTTGCTGGAACGGAAGACAAACTCACTGTCAGCAGACCACCTGCGCGTCGGCCACGCCCAATAGCCGCCGTCGAGCCATAGACCGCCAGAATCTTTTCTGAGATTGAAGATGTCTGGGAAGCTCTGGTGGACCATAATCTGCTTCGTTGCAATTCTAAGTCGAACATCATCCATTGGTTGATTCAAGTATTGCTTGCGAAGTTGAGGACCAGTCTCGGCCGGGCAAAGTTCTAGGCCAAGCTCTTCAGCCCGACTATATATCTCGTCCGTGGTCGCGTCGCTAGAGAAGCCCAGATCACCAACCTTCAAGCGAACCAAATCTATCTTCTCGGGGTTAGGTAAAACGGTGAAATCAAGAGAATTCATCATGTCGGAGGCATAATCAGAAACTTTAAAATTATCTTTCATTTCCCTAATCAAAGCTTTTTTACTTTGTCCACCAATTACTGCTTCCATTTTCTGGATTTTGCCTTCAGGGAATTTAGTGTAGATGTGTTCTAAACTTGGTGGAAGTTCCTTAAAAATATTAGGAAATATCTGGCCAATATATACTTTGACTTCTACTTTATTTTTAATAGACTCTTTAATTTCTTCCTCATTATGGATTATCTGATTTGATTCGCATTCGAAAACTATGGGCATGTCGCTCAAAATATTACGCCCATTAAGAAGCTCTTTAATACGCGGATCTTTCTGATATCCAAAACCATCAATACTAGAATTAATTTCATACAAGAACATAAGATCTTCGCGGGTGAGCGGCTTGCCTTTTTGTGTCTTAACCTCAATCTCGGTAAGTCGCTTCATGTCAGAGGTCTTCTTGCGGTAAGTGTCAGCCTCAAGACCGAAGCTCCGCAACTTTTCATCTAAAACTTCTTGCATAATTGGCTCCACATTCTGATGCTGGAGAACACCACGAATTTCGCCAATCTTATTTGTGCCATTCATACGGATAGCCAGTCTTGGTTGAGTCCGGTTGCCATCAGTATCATCCGTATAATAAACATAGAAGTCTCCCGACTTCACCTGTTGCCGAGCAGTTGACTGGCCAGCCGTGCACCATCCAGTACCCTTGTTCTCTAATGATTTAAAGAGTTTCTCGGCCGCCCCGCTATCACCTTGATCATATTTGATCCATTCCCCCTTAATCTCCTCCTTGTTCTCAATCTGACTAGACAGCGACTTCTGGATCAACTCGGCATAAAGTGACGGGAATTTCTGAGAAAATTGCGCTTGAAGCTCCTCGTCCGAGAGAGCCTTGTTGTCTTGCCGGACCTGCTCATAGAGATCCGCCATCTGCGCCAGAGGCTCGCGGTAAATATCGGGGAAGGGGGCGACAGTGCTCTTGGTGCGCTTCTTAAACTCGCCCCGCTCTTTATCAAATTGTGACAATTTGATGATGTTATTCCAAGCATAATACTTGAACCATGGCGGATAGACGGCATCGTCGGAGCTTAAGTAATCTATCCAAGCATCGAGTGAAGCCTTCTGATCTTGGATAGCAACCGCGATCATCTGCTCTCGAACATCCTGAGGTATCTCCTCGATGGCCTGGCCCCGCTCGCGAGCCACCTTCTTCTGTAATTCGAAATAAGATTCAGGGAAGTTCTCTGGTTTAATTATTAAAGCGTCATAAATCTTGTCGCGGTATAACTCCAAATTGCGTTGCCTAACTCTCTGGTCGGGATTGAGAAAGATATTCTCGAGACGGCTCATATACGCCTCAATCTTAGCCGTGGGCTCATTGGGCAACTTATCCCCCCTTCTTTCTTCTTGGCGCGTGACCGCACGAGAGACCTCCTCTGACTTATGAAGTTCGGGGGTCTTGAGATGCAAGGGATGTTTCTCGAAATTTTCCATATTATCTAGTATTTACCCTAAAATATACCGCACTTCTTCCTCTAACTCAATGCCGAATTTTTTCTTGACTGACTGTTTAATTTTTCCAGCTAATTTAATAAGATCGCTTGTTTTACCTGTGCCGTCGTTCATTAAGAAGTTGTTATGGAAGGGGGCAATGTAGATACCTGATTTTGCCACTCGTGACGAGGAGAGACCTCGGGCTCCTTGAGGACTCACCTCCTCACGAGCTAGTGACTCCCCGATCAAATATCCGACCGAAATTTTGCCATCGATAATCTTAGTTGAATCAATTTGGGTCAAGGTTTTCTTGGGAACCTTTTTAATCTCAACATTCTTAAAGAAAGAACCGGCGCAGATAGGATGCTCGCCAAATTTGGCCCAGCGTAATTTAGAAATATCTTTAACTTCTTTTTGGAGCTTAGCTTTATCCCCTGCCCGATTGGCAGGTAAACCCTCCTTTAACTTAAGACAAACACTCAAGACCAGCCAATTTTTCTTTTTAAAAATGCTATCCCGATAGCCGAATTTGCAGTCTATCTTTTTTATTTTTCGAACTTCGTTACCGTCAAAAATTTCTACCCAATCGATAAGATCGCCGATAAATTGTCCATAAGCGCCAGCGTTGCCAACAACAAAGCCACCAACGTTGCCAGGGATGGCCGACATTTTCTCGGTGCCCGCTAGACCCAAAGAGGCCAACTTCTTAACTACCTCGTGCCAATTGAGGCTCGCCGACAAAACTACCTTGGATCCGATGAACTCGAAGTTCTCCGAGTTTAATTTTCGTCCCGTAAAATGAATAACTAAGCCATCAAAGCCTTTATCATTAAAAACGGTATTGCTCCCCCCGCCTAAGATGTAGTATTTAAGCTTTTTTTCTTTAGCAAAAAGGATGGCGGACACCACTTCTTCAGGCGACGAAGTTTGCAAATAAAACTTAGCCGGACCACCAAGCTTGAAGCTGGTGATAGAAGCCAAGGGGAAATTCGTCTCAATTTTCATTTTTTCATCATAGCAAAAACCCTGCCAAACAAAAAATGTGCAACACCGAGTGTTGCACATTTTTTATCCTTAACCTCTAGAGCTTAGCCCTGAGAGATAACACGGAAGTAGTACTTGGTAGCTGGGGAAAGACCAGTGATGGTCACAGAGTGCGCAGTAACTTTGGTAGTGGTATCAGACTCAATAGTCGAGACAGCATAACCGAAGTTAGGAGCAGTCTGACCAGTGATATCAGCGTGGCTAGTCGTGTCATAAATAACACGGCTAGTAGCAACAATATCAGTATCCCAGGTAATGGTTACGCTGGTCTGAGTGATATTGATAGCGTGGATATTGCTGATAACTGGGCGAGCAGAGTTAGAAGCGTTAACAGTAACGTTAACAGTCTTCACACTGTTGGCACCAGAAGCGTCGCCAGCCATAAGGGTAATGGTCTTAGGACCAGAAGTAGCAAAGCTAACAGTCTGATTCTGACCAGTACGACTAACGGTGCCGTCACTAAAGGACCAGATATAATTAACCGCTCCGACAGCGCTAGAGCTGGTAGCTGACAAATTGACAGTCTGACCAACAGTATAGGTAGCACCAGCTACAGGAGAGGTAATGCTAGCGTTAAGACCGGCCGCCGAGACGACAGAGGCCAAAGCGATAACCATGGACAAGGAAAGGACCAATAATCCTAATTTCTTCATATTTTTCTTATAATTATGGCTTAATTAAGCCTCTAATAATGATTTAAAATCGATCTTTTAATAGCCTATTACTAGCATAGATAAGTAGATCTTGTCAATGATAAAATGCCCGAGAACCAAAAAGGGCCGAGTGTGCATTTCTACACCCTCGGCCCCAACTAAACAGACGGAAAGAACTCACTTCACGGGTCTACGTGATATGGGACGTAGTCGGTGACATACGAGCCATTCTTGTCCTCCACGTAGGCGTTGAAGACCGCGTCGCCAGAGAGAGTAACCTTGGCACTGAACCGGTAAGTTGTCCCCGGTTGAACATTCTGCACAACTTGGGTCGGCAGAGCCTTCTCGGAGACCATCTTCTCGAACTCGGCTTTGGTCTCCAGCCGTTTCCCCGCCCATCCGAAGATGAGCTTAAAGGGCGCGCGGGAGGGGTCACCGTTCATAACAATGTCAACTTGGACGGTGTCCCCGATGTGATACACCTTACCGCCTATCGGGTTGGTGATCGTCACCGACAACGGAATTGGAGGCAGAACTGGCCCCGTCGAGAACACCATCGCAATCGCGGTCCCAGGGGCCACGGCTTCACCCGTGTGTGCCCAGCGGATGATAATTCCCGCTGGAATGAGACTGGCTTCAGTCGTTACGTTGCCGGCTGTAAGACCGGCTGAGACAAGCTCGGCTGTAGCTTGGGACAAGTTGTCACCTGACAAGTCCGGAACGTTTACGTTCCCCGAACCCGTCGACACGACGACGTGAATCGTCGCACCAGCATTCACCGAACCGCGGGGGTTCCAATCGGAAATGATGCCGACTGGGACTGCACTGGCTGCCGTGGAGACGTCACCGTCACCATTGACGAGGCCAACAGCGGACAGTCTCGCTCTGGCCTGAGCCAGGTTGAGACCGGTGAGGTCTGGAACAGTTACCTGCCCCGGACCCGACGAGAGAATGATACTGACCAGACCACAGGGCGCCGTGCCCTTCGGACTCCAATCGACCACATGGCCGACTGGGACGGTTGAGCTCGCGACCGTTGTAACGGTTGGATTCAAGGTGAAGCACGTCCCCGAGAGGACCGCGACAACTTCGTCCTGTGTCATCCCCGCTAGGTTTGGTACGTTGCCGGTGTTATCCCCTGGACATGGCCCAGAGACCAGCAAGTCAAACCAGAAGTCATCACCAATGAAGACACGAACGTCTTCGGTCAGAGGGAGGACTTCCCAAGAGATGATTTCCTCACCGCTACCATTGCAAGACGTAATTACGCCAGCAAGGCCGGCCGCGCCGACAGTGATCAGACCTACGCCAATGGCGATGGGTCCCTCACAGCAACCTTTCTCGCTGTTGAGCTGCGACAGTGGAACGATTCTCACGTTCACATGCCCCTTGACCACGAACGTGCCACTGGCTCCCAGGGGGGAGACAATTGACTCTCCCAGAGTAAACGTGTGCTGGTACGTCCCACTTGTGCAGTGGACCGTACCCATGACATCACTAACCGTGCCATGGGAACACCCCACGGTCACCACGGCGGCGAAGGCCGCCAAGAACACAACCGCCATCTTTTTCATGGCTAATTCCTTCACCTCCGCAAGTTGCTGAGGTTGCCCGCGAGGGCCTTAGAACACATTTTCCTAGATTTTCCGTCTTACAAAGAACGGAACCTAATCTCATTACTAGTAGACTTTTGGGGTTTTGTCAAGCCCCCACACCAATAAAAACATATATGGGGTTTTGCGCTTTTAGAGCGCGATGTTTTTATTGGTGTGGGGGTCAACCCCTAATCTTTATTTATCGAGAAGTGTTTCTTGGTCAGGATCATTGTTGGCAGCGGGAATTTGAGAGTCCTCTTCTTCAGCTAAGTCAGCCAAGGCCACTTGGTCGTCTTCGGTCATCAATTCCTCAAGAGCAATTGCCCCTACCATCCCCAATGAACTATTAACAATTGGTTCGTTGAGAGCATTAACCTCTTCAATTTTGTCAGTTGGTAAACCCAAGACATCTACCGAGGTGGCGTCACCAGCTTGAGCAGCTGAAGAATCATCTTCGTCAGAGAGACCAGCTAACCACAAGAGCCAAAGAAGGAAAAAGATGATCAAGAGGAGCAACAGGTTAAGAAGCCAGCAAAGATTATCGCCAACAAAACCGAAGAGCCCAGAGAGGCTGGCCAAGATCCAACTTCGTTTCAAATGAGGTGTGGTAAAACTGACCTCGGTCGTTGTGGCATCTAAGTAATAACCAGTATCGGTCGAAGTAGCGATTGTTGTTGGAGCGCTTGGGTAAAAAGTTTCACCGGTCGCCTCCTGGTACTGACGATAAAATTCGTCACGCAAATCAGTGTTGTTGGTAGTATCGCGACCACAGAAGATATTATTAATAGCGAGCCTTGTCGTAATATAAACATAGCCCGTCGAATCAGCTAAGCCCCATGGGCCCAAGACATCCTTGTTGTAACGTTTCTGGAAGATTTCTACCGCTCGATAAGTAGGCATATCGTAGATGCCTGTAATATTTAGGTTCTTGAAGCCCTCGTAAACCTTGAGAAAGGCTTGAAGCTTAATAACTTCGCGACGATCATTCAGTTGGCCCAAGCGGATAAACTTAGTAATTAAAACTTCACAACGGTAAGTATTCTCGCCAAGAATATAGCCGCCACCACCTCCGCCACCACCGCCACAATTCGTGACACAGCCACCACTATTAGACAAGGTGGTGAAGCTGTTCTCTCCATCGTCTGGGTTACCTGAACCGCCAAGGGTGGTAAAGGACATTTCCTCGCTGACATTATTGTCGGTTGGAGTCCCCAAGGTGGTGAAGCTGTTCTCCTCGCTCACCACGGGATCAGTGTGATCTCCGCCAGGCAAGGTGGTGAAGCTGTTCTCCTCGCTCACCACAACATCATTGTTGGGGAGACCTAAAGTGGTGAAGTCCTGTTCAGCGCTCACCACCAAATCAGTGGTTGGAGCACCTAAAGTATTAAAAGATTGTTCGGCACTAACAGTGACATTGTCCTCATGAGGCAAGGTCGTCGTGGTAAAAGAATTTTCTTCGCTTACCGCGATTTCTCCGTTATTAACCGGGGCCGTTGTTGTAGTGAAACTTCCTTCCGCACTTACCGCCAAATTAGCAATCTCTTCATCAGTAGCCAAGGTTATAAAACTCAATTCATCGCTCGCAACCAAATTTTGGTCATCAGTTGAATCGTCTGACTTGGTAATGAAGTTATCTTCTCCCGGTTGATCGAAAGTCGCAACTTTCTGGTCAAGGGAAGGGGTAGACTGATCAGGGCTAAGCTCTGGACTATCGCTGGCGATATCAATAACCGGCAAGGTGTCGCTAGCAAAGGTGCTAACCTCAACCGAGCTTGTAGCGATGACATCAACAACGGGGACAGAAGGGGTGACAATTGCGTCAGAAGAGGAAGAAACAACATCGGGAACAATTAGGACTTCGGACAAATTAGAATCAGAGGGAACATTGACAATAGGAGTAACAGGAGCAAGAGTCTCCTCAGCCAAAATTGGAGCAACCGGCATCGCCAAAAACCCCATGATAAGGGTTAGGACAACGAGTTTTTTTCCAATATTTATAAGTTGAGAATCCATTTTGCTCTTTAGTTAAAAGATAAAATAAACTAAAAAGAGCGAATCACAAATTCTCAAAGATCCAATGGGCCTTCCCCTACTTACAGAGGACGGGCGATAACTAGCTACATTACTAGCAGAAGCGCAAATAAAATGCAATAGAGCAGGGCAAGCTCAACAATGTCAACCCCCGTTCGGACGACAAAATAATCAGCGTTAAAAGCCTAAAGGACACGCAAAAAGAGCCTAAAGGACATTAATGTCCTTTAGGCTCCGTGGCCAGTCTCCGCCAAGGCTTCTACTTGGCACAGCATTTCTTATATTTTTTACCTGAGCCACAGGGGCAAGGGTCGTTGCGCCCGACTTTGGGCTCATTTGAGGCTTGGGGGTTAGAGGTCGAGGATTTGGTAATCTTCTCGGCTGAGTCATGGACCGCCTCTAATTGAACTTTCTCTTCTCGGACCTCTTGTCCCAAATTAGAGAGATACTCCAAGACCCCACCAAAAATTGCCAATTCCATATCTTTAAAGAGGGAGAGTCCTTCGCGCTTGAATTCGACAAGCGGATCACGCTGGCCATAGGCGCGCAGACTGACACTCCCCCGCATATAATCAATAGCCTCAAGATGCTCTACCCAGTGCAAATCAATAACCTGAAGAATTAGGCGACGAGCATTAGGGACAAAATTATCTTCACCCAGGGCCTCACGTCGAGCCTTGATCTTCGCTTCTAATTCCACTTTTTCTTCTTCGTTAAGAGATAAGGAACTTAAGGCCCTCTCAATAAATTCATCTACCGCTTCGGCCCCACCCAAGACGATAGCGTTGCGACGGTCGTAAATCGTGTCACGCTGATGGCTGACAACATCGTCATATTCAAGCAAATGTTTACGCATATCGAAATTCAAACCCTCAATCTTACTTTGAGAATTTTCTAAAGCTCGAGAGACCATGCCATTGATAATTGGCTCATCTTCAGGAATACCAAAACGACCCATCATGCTCTTGATGCGATCAGAGCCAAACACTCGCATTAAGTCATCTTCGAGGGAAACAAAGAATTGAGTCGTGCCGGGGTCACCCTGACGTCCCGAACGACCTCTTAATTGATTATCAATACGTCTTGCTTCATGACGCTCGGTACCTAAGACAAAGAGGCCGCCAAGATTTTTTACCTCTTCAGCTTCTTCGGGCGTTGGTGTTGGACCACCAAGCTTAATGTCCACCCCTCGACCGGCCATATTAGTAGCGATAACAACGGCCCCCTTGGCACCAGCCGAAGCAATGACCGTCCCCTCTTCTTCATGATTCTTAGCATTCAATAATTTATGAGGAATCCCCTCCTTCTTGAAATAAGCGGAGAGTAATTCATTTCTTTCAATAGAAGAAGTACCCACAAGCACGGGCTGACCCTTCTCGTGAAGCTCTTTAACCTTCTTCACCACCGCCAAGAATTTGCCTTTCTCCGTTTGAAAGATCTGGTCAGGCAAATCTTGCCTCTTGGCAACCTTATTTGTAGGGATTGGGATAACGTCTAGACCATAGACCTTAAGGAATTCTTCGGTTGAGGTCTTGGCCGTCCCGGTCATGCCCGCGAGTTTCTTATATAGTCTAAAGTAATTCTGAAGGGTGATGGTCGCAAAGGTGCGTGATTCCTCCTTAATTGTAACTCCCTCCTTAGACTCAATCGCCTGATGCAAGCCCTCAGACCAACGTCGGCCCGGCTGGAGTCGGCCGGTAAATTCGTCAACGATAATAATCTCGTCATCTTTCACAACATAGCTCTTATCCTTCTCGAAAAGGGCCTTAGCTCGCACGGCAGTCTCAAGGTGATGCACATACTTAATCCCCTTATCAGTATAAATATTATCGACTCCCAACATCTTTTCTGCCTTAGTAATACCCTCATCGGTCAAAGAAATAGACTTGAATTTCTCGTCGACAGTGTAATCCTCATCTTTGTTAAGATTATTGGCAATCTTGGTAAAAGTCTCGTAGAGTCTCTCTGACTCACCAGAGGGCGCCGATATAATAAGCGGCGTGCGCGCTTCATCAATCAAAATCGAGTCCACTTCGTCAACAATGGCAAAATGATGGCGTTCGTCTAAGCCTCGCCT
The DNA here is from genome assembly GCA_903864935.1 of Candidatus Vogelbacteria bacterium. GTDB lineage: Bacteria > Patescibacteriota > Minisyncoccia > Phycocordibacterales > XYD1-FULL-46-19 > CAIPHT01. Next base: position 1,844 of record CAIPHT010000018.1, on the reverse strand, counting down.
TTGCACCTGACCATTAGGTTCATAAGCGAGATTGTCACGCAAATAATCGAAACCGTATTCATTATTAGTGCCATAAACAATATCCGCGAGATAGGCCTCAGTGCGCGAGCAAGGACGAAGAAATTCATGGACAACCTTAAAAGAACCCTCAATATCGCGCGTTTTGTCTAAATCTTGGTGGTTAGGATCATAAAGATATGATGTCTGACTATTAAGCACCCCAACCGAGAGACCGAGAAAAGAATAAATTTGCCCCATCCAGGTGGCATCACGACGAGCAAGATAATCGTTAACGGTCACCACATGTGCCCCCTTGCCGGTAAGCGCATTGAGATAGACGGGAAGAGTTGCGACTAAGGTTTTACCTTCACCCGTGCGCATCTCAGCAATATTACCCTGATGGAGAGCAAGACCTCCCATAAGTTGCACGTCGAAGTGACGCTGGTTGAGCAAACGGAAGGAAGCTTCTCGCACCACAGCAAAAGCTTCGGGCAAAAGGCTGTCTAAAGTTTCGCCGTCACCAAGACGCTTCTTAAATTCATTAGTTTTGGCGCTTAATTCAGCATCAGAAAGGCCCTTGAGTCCTTCTTCAAGTTTATTGATCTTTTCTACTATTGGTGTCGCTTCTTTAACAAAACGACTCCCCGTTGAACCAAAAATGGTCTCTAATATTGACATAATTCGCCCATCTTAACACAAAAGGCCCAAAATGGGAAAAAGTAAGATTTTCCAGTGGGGGGGAAGCTAAGCTTCCCCCCTTTTTTCATTCCAATCTTCTCAACCTTCTACTTTTAGCTCTAGCCATTCATTAATAAAATGATCAAATTCTTGAGGCAGAGAAAAATATTCAGGGAAAGCTCCCCTATTCAAGACAAGCCCAAAAAGTCTACTTTGGGATTTTTTATAATCTAAATAACTTGAAAAGGTATAATCTTCTAGAAACTTCTGAGCTCCCTTCAAATCCCTTATTCCCTCTTCTTGCCAATCGGCCTGGAACATTTTTATTGGGTTAAGGTGTATATAAGCAAAAAGATATTTAAGATGTCGATCATTGTCTATATGCTCAGCCTTAAAACTCCCACCAAACAAGGATCCTGTTCGTTTATATTTTCTATTAAAATAAAGGGTGTAAGCTGTTGAGACTTTATGCATAAATTCACTAATGCCATTTTCTTTTTTCTCATATAAAAGTAGATGAAAATGGTTATCCATTAAGCAAACAGCTCCAATGTCGACAAGCGTCTCTTCTCTCTCAAATTCGAAAACTTTTTTTAAATTGAGTTCAGATATTTCAAACGGTTTTTGACCATTGCAAAGGAACAATAAGTAGTAAAATCTTTTTCTGTCATTATCATCTAAAAAGATGATTCTTTTTTCTACCCCACGATTATAAACATGATAAAATTCTCCAATAGCAAACTGAAATTTGCGACTCATGCTTATATTATAACAAAGACCTAAGAAGGGGGGAAGCTAAGCTTCCCCCCTTCCCCTCCTCCTTTTATACGGACCTAAAATAAAATTACCATCAAAAAAATGACCTCCTCCCCGGGCTCCGCTATGCTGCGCCCGGGGTTTCCTTTTGATGGCGCTTCGCGTAAGAGTGCACCATTCATCCCCGCCCTCCAAAGTTCGCTCCATGTGGTGAGTCGATGATGTTCCGGGCGGGGCTTCCTGGTTAAGAAGAAACCCCTGTTCGCAATTTGCGAACAGGGGTTTCTTGGTGTAAGAACTGAGAGAGAGGACTAAGCCTTCTTTTTCTTAGCGGCCTTCTTAACAGTTTTCTTAGCGGCCTTCTTAGCCTTTTTCTTTGCTGCCATAATTTTTATTTTATTATTTTATTT
>CAIPHT010000017.1 GCA_903864935.1 Candidatus Vogelbacteria bacterium | reverse complement strand
TACGCTTGAATGTACTCCTTCTCCCAAGTCTCTAATTCAAAAAATTGTATTTTCATTTTATTTAAATTATATTACTAATTAACTATTTTATACATTGTTAACGGACCTTCTGCAGAAAAATTTTCGACAGCAATCTCCTGAACAAAACGACGATCTCCTCGACAGGGGTCGAAGGACGCAAAAACAAGGACATGACAACCTTCTCCCATAACCCTTTTTAGTTCGGAAGAAATTCCATCTACATATGTCTTTGCCTTTTCCTTATCGCCTTCTACAGAAGAAAAAGAACCTCTCCCCAAGATAACATCATCAACCCCACTAATCAAAAAAACCAAATCTTTGCTCTCATTAGGTATTTTTTTTAAAAAAGTTAGCATATCCGTTTTAGAAATATGAATTTTGTCAAATTCAATTTCTTCGTTTGATAACAAATATCTTACCCAGAATAAAGTCTCGAAAGTATTAAATGGCTCAACTGCAACATAATTTTGAGCGCCCATTTCTTTGGCAAGCTGAAGGCTACTAATACCTTGGGCCGCGGCCAAATCAACAAAACTTTTCCCTTCTATGGCTTCGGCCACGAGATTAAGCCTCTCTCTTTTAACCTTGCTTAGGTGGAGGATGTCCCCAACTTTTGCAGTATCGCGAGATAAAAAGTTGGGGCTATCTGGTTTGCCAATAGCACTTTCCGTTATCAGATCCGGAGCACCGGGGATGATACCTGACAGCTTAAATCCTAAAGATAATTTTTGCTGTCCTTCTTCTCTATATTTTTTTAATTTTTCTGACAAGAAGAAATCTCTCCCATCTAAAAGGCACTTTAGATACTCAATGGCATAGTCGCGAAGAATTGGTCTGCCACATTCAAATTTAGAAAAATCCAAACCAGCTAAATAACATATATAGAAAGTAATTTCACTTATATTTGCTACGCTATAGTTACCATAGAGAAAATCACTTTCGTCTATCCCCCTAATATTAACTTGTTGCCCTGATTCAGCAACATTAGGGAGTGACACTTCTTTGGTGAATCTATCATAAAGAAACTCCAAAAGACCTCGATCTTTTTTTATCGCTTCTAAATCTATAGGCTTTTTAGGTCCTTCTTCGATATTTTTAGTCGGATCTTGGCTTTTGTTTACGGGAGGTTCTTCCATGTTTTTATTGTGGATACTTCTTCTCAGCGGCTTCGCAGGGCAAGTTACGCTTGAATGTACTCCTTCTCCCAAGTCTCTAATTCAAAAAATTGTATTTTCATCCCGTTAGAAACAGACCGCGATCTTTAAACCGCTATCTATTATTATTTTATTATCTAATAATATTTTTAACATCTTACCTTTTAATTACCATCTTAGCGATCGCGGTTTCTAACGGGATTCATGTTTTAATTATACATCGTCTTAAATTTTTACCATACTTGACAACATGAATATCCATAGTATTCTCAAGAAAGATATTCAATAGCCCTTTGGGTTAAAAGGAGACTCCGTCATGGCAATGGGATTATTTATGGCACTCGGAGAAGCAGGTTTCAGTAAGGAGTTTCAAATGCGGGCCATTGCCTTCCAGCTCGCGGTCATACAAGGGATAATACCCTTGGACAAAATAGACCAACTCCTACGAGAGGTTGACGAGGTGAAGAAAATGGTTGGCCCCTACTCCCGAGGCAGTTTGAGTGGCCTAGTCCAAGTTCTCAACAAAATGGGGGCCGAAGCCGGCCTCGATGAGAACTACAACATTCACCCAGAAATATGACCCCACACACCCCAAAATCCCGCGCAACGGCTTGGCCGTTGCGCGGGATCTTTCTTTTTTTAGGTTTTAAATTTCGAAGTCGGACTTCGGGCTCACTTGAAGTACGACTTCAAAATTCACTAGGCGTTTTGCTGTGGATACTTCTTCTCAGCGGCTTCGATGATAGACAAAGTCTTAATCACGGAATCTGGCGAGAGCGAGATACTACCAATACCAGCCTTGACCAAGAAGTCAGCGAACTCCGGATAGTCAGATGGGGCTTGGCCACAGATACCGATATATTTATTGCGGTCACGACAAGCCTTGATAGCCACCTCAATCATCTTCTTCACAGCTGGGTGGTTCTCATTAGCAATATGATTGACGGTACTTGAGTCACGATCAAGGCCTAAGGTAAGCTGAGCTAAGTCGTTGGAGCCAATTGACATACCGTCGAAGACATCTAAAAATTCATCAGCCTCGACAACATTCGAAGGAATCTCGCACATCACGTAGACCTTAAGCGATGGGTCCGCCTTACGATCAAGACCGGCCTCCTCCATAATAGCGATCACTTGTTTGGCTTCTTCAACGGTGCGACAGAAAGGAATCATTGGCACGACATTAGAGAGGCCCATCTCGGTGCGCACTTTATACATAGCGCGACACTCAAGAGCAAAGGCCCGACGGAATTTGGGATCATAATAACGCGAAGCACCACGCCAGCCAATCATTGGGTTCTCTTCGGTCGGTTCATACATATCACCACCAATTAAGGTACTATATTCATTGGTTTTGAAATCAGAGAAACGGATAATAACTTCGCCCGGGTAAAAGGTAGAAGCAATAGTTGCGATACCTTCAGCCAATTCACCAACATAATAATCGGTCTTGTTGGTATACTCGACGGTTAATTCATCAATCGCTTTGACCGCTTTCTTGGCTCGAGGATCCTTACTGGTCTTTAAGGTTTTATAATCAAGCAGAGCGTTGGGGTGAATCTTGATATAAGAACTAATTATGAATTCGAGGCGACCCAAGCCAACACCTGAGACCGGCAAATAGAAATTACGGAAGGCCTCTTCAGGCGAACCAATATTCAACATTACCTTGGTTCTTGTTACTGGCAAATGATCTAAGTGATGCTCCTTTTTCTCAAACTCAATTTTGCCTTCAAGGACAACACCTTCTTTGCCAGACGAACAATCAACGGTGACCAACTGTCCATTCTTAAGAATCTTAGTGGCATTACCAGTGCCAACAATACAAGGCACGCCCAACTCGCGCGAGACGATGGCGGCGTGACTGGTGCGGCCACCCTTCTCGGTGATAATGGCCGAAGCAATCTTCATAATTGGCTCCCAGTCGGGATCGGTAATCTCGGTGACCAGAATTTCGCCTTCTTTGAAAGTGCTCATCTGCTTGGCATCGCGGATTATGCGCACACGACCGGAGGCAATCTTGGCGCCAACAGCGGTGCCCTTAACAAGAGTCGTGCCCTTATCCTTAAGCACATATTCTTCATAAAGATCCTTGTTCTGACCAGCATGCACGGTCTCAGGGCGAGCCTGCACGATGAATAATTCGCCAGTCTTGCCATCACGCGCCCACTCCATATCCATTGGCTGATATTTACCCTTCTTCTTCGAGAAATATTTCTCAATGGTCATACCCCAGATAGCGAGTTTAGAGACTTCGTCATCTTTTAGACAGAATTTATTAACATCAGCCTTAGGGACAATTACTTTCTTAGTCCCCTTCTTATCATAAATTAATTTAACGTCTTTCTTGCCGAGAGTCTTAGAGAGAATGGCGTTATAGCCACGCTCAAGCGATGGTTTAAAAACATAAAATTCGTCTGGGGTCACACGACCCAAGACAACGAATTCACCCAAGCCATAAGCCCCATTAATAACCACTACTTTATCGAAGCCCGTCTCAGTATCAATGGTAAACATCACACCAGCGCTACCGATATCACTGCGAACCATCTTCTGCACACCGACAGAGAGCAAGACATCAAACATGGAGAAGCCCTTATCAACACGATAAGAAATAGCACGATTGGTGAAGAGGGAGGCCATACACTTCCTCACGGCGAGGAGAAGCTCTTTGTCGCTGTTGATATTCAAGAAAGTTTCTTGCTGACCAGCAAATGAGGCACCTGGCAAATCTTCAGCGGTGGCCGAGGAGCGCACAGCGACATCGGTCGCCTTAGTGTGATAGGTCTCACTTAATTTGTGATAAGCCTCCACAATCTCAGACTTAAGCTCATCAGGTAATTCCTCCTTAATAATCATGTCGCGCACCATTGAACCGCGCTTTTGCAAATCTTTGATATTGTGAGTGTTGAGATCGGTTAGAACTTCCTTAATCCTTTGCTTGAGACCAGTTTTTTCTAAGAAATAAGAATAGGCATAGGCAGTAATAGCAAAACCATTAGGAATATTCACACCGAGCGGAACCAGATTATTAAACATCTCGCCAAGCGCAGCATTTTTGCCACCAACGAGGGGAATCTCGCCAATTGATAATTCATTGAACCAAAGAATGAACGCTTTATTTTTTTCTACCATAATTATTGCTTGCCCCGTTCGACGGGATTAATAAACTTATATGGTTCTATTGTATCACTACCAGACGAAAACGGCCAAATTGGTCTTTCCTAAATTCCCAATTTTTATATTTATTTTGTTTTAATAGGGCCTCAATTGCCTTTTTCTGGCCATAACCGAACTCCAAGTAAATTTTACTTGTCCCGAGCAGGGTCGAGGGATGGTTTAGGTGGTTCTTAGCTTCCTTAAGAAATTTCTTGATAATTACTAGGCCGTCCGTGCCAGAGAAGAGGGCCTCTCGAGGTTCCCAGTCTTTAACTGACTTTTGCACTTTACTTTTCTTAATTGGGATATAGGGCGGATTAGCAAAGATAATGTCGAATTTCCCGAGCTGCGCTTCCCGAGGACAGTCCTTTGGGCGGCCTCTCAAGGACTGTCCTCGGGAAGCGAGAGAGAAAACATCGGCCAGAACAACTCTCGCCCCACCCGCCACACCTCGGGCTCCCTTGAGGTCTGGCGGGAAAAGGAGGGAGAGGTTCTTCTTAATTTGCTTAACACATTTTTCCTCCTTATCAGCAAAAGTGACTTGAACATTTGGGCAATGTTTCAAAACAGCGAGACCAATGCACCCCGAGCCAGCGAAGAGATCTAAAGCTTTTAGAGACTTGGAGGCTAAGCCTCCAAGTTGAGCATCCTTTTTACTTGGAGGCTTAGCCTCCAAGCCGTTTATTGATTCCCCCACCCAAAACTCTGTTTCTTCCCTTGGGATTAGAGGCTTCTCGCTCAAATCAACCTTGCAACCCAAAAATTCCTTCCAACCAATAACATAGTCAATGGGCTCACCTTGCTTAAGTCGCTCAATATCATCTGTGCAACACTTAGTGTTGCACACTCCGTTATACTTATCTCTAATCAGCCACTCAATTTCCCTGCCCGCACGAGAGGGTTTTTTAAAATCTTTTTTCATTTTCTCCAACTTATCACAAAATCTTAAATAACTGAAAATGTTAAACATCGGATGTTTAACATTTCATAAAGACAAAGCCCGTTGGCGTGCTTGCACGCCAACGGGCACAGATAGAGAATCCCGGCCTCACTCCTTCCCTCTCCGACGACCGTCGTTGACCCGACGGACGGGACGAGGAGAAAAATAGAGAAGAATGAGGCAGACGGAAACTAGCGAAATTAAAACCCCGCCCATCACCTTCGACCCTTCGGGCAACTTGGAGAAAAGATGCCCCATCTCGCCCAGCCAAGAAGAAACACTCTCAATGGTCATACCTTTAACTCCTTCTTCGTTATGACTTTGAAAAACAGACTCCATCTTCAGTTATACCTATTTTAGAATTCCTCGTCAATTTTTGAGAGTTTAAGAAATCTGCTATAATCTTAATTACAAACCAAAATTATAAGCCTAATTACCCGCTAAGCGGGGCAAGTATAAATAAATGACCGAAAAAAATTATTATCTCGTGGCCTTTGTTCTTATTATATTAGTTATTGTAGCTGGCGTCTGGCTCTTGCAACAAAATTCGGCTTCAAACAATAGCCTCATGGCCACTTCAACAATCCTTGATAATCTTGGGTCTAACGCACAGCAAGATTCAAACGGGCAGCAGCTGACAAGTGCCGCTCAGGCTAATCCTTTAATTAATAATTCAAATAACAATAAAATGACAAATATCGTAACCTTAGAAACCTCGCTCGGCGAAATTCAATTCGAGACCTATAACAATGACGCGCCTAATACCGTTGCTAATTTTGTAAAATTGGCTAAAGAGAAGTTCTATGATGGCCTCATCTTCCATCGTGTGATTAAAGGTTTCATGATCCAAGGCGGTGATCCTAATTGTGTGAAGGGTGGCGCTTGTGGTGCTGGTGGCCCCGGTTATCAATTTGCCGATGAGCTTAACCCCGCGACCGCTTCTTATAAGGCTGGGTATCAGAAGGGTGTGGTCGCCATGGCCAATGCTGGCCCTAATACCAACGGTTCTCAATTCTTCATTATGTTAGAAAATAATCCTTTGCCTAACAATTACACCATCTTCGGCAAAGTGATTAAGGGTCAAGACGTGGTAGATGCCATCGGTAATGTCAAAACCGGCTCTGGTGACAAGCCAGTCGAGAATGTGATCATCAAAAGCGCCACGGTTAGCGAAAAATAATCAGAAAAGCTAATCTCAGAGTAACACAAAATGTGCAACACTCGGTGTTGCACATTTTGTTGTTAGCGAGAATCTGCGTAAGCTTTTTAAAAATGTCTGGCCGAGCAAAGCGAGGAGAAAAAATTACTTGCCGGCAAAGACATCGAAGTCCAACTTCGGGCTCACTTGAAGTTGGACTTCAAGCCGGCAATCAGATTGAGGAGATCCGAGGACTTTTTAAAAAGCTTGAGCAGAGTCGAGCCGCCTAGATTAAACCCCAGGCTTGAAAGTTGTGCGCTTGTTGCGATTGCGATCGGTCTCAGAGAGAATAGCTTTGCGCAAGCGAACAGATTTAGGAGTAATCTCGAGATATTCATCTTCGGCCATCACTTCTAATCCCCTCTCAATACTTAAAATAAATGGGGGTGCCAACATCACATTGTCATCAGTCCCAGCCGCGCGCATGTTGGTAAGTTGCTTACCCTTAATCGGATTCACAGCCATCTCTTCACCCTTAGAAGTATTACCAATGACCTGACCTTCATAAACTTCGGTCCCCGGAGAAACATAGAGAATTCCACGAGTCTGGAGATTGTCGAGAGCATAAGCTAAAACCTTGCCTGTCATCATCGAGATCATTGAGCCATATTGTGTCTTCTTAATTTCACCAACATAGGTTCTGAAACCTACAACGCGAGAGGACATTATGCCCTCACCACGAGTATCGACGATAAATTGATTGCGGTAACCCAAGAGGCCACGAGTTGGACCTTCGAAGACAAGGCGAACAGTATTGCCATGACCGGTTGGTTTTAGATTCATCATCACAGCACCACGATTGCCCAAGCGCTCAATAACCGCGCCTTGATGCTCAGAAGGAACATCAATCGTCACTTCTTCGAACGGTTCAACTTTGACCCCGTGAATTTCTTTAACAATAACCTGAGGTTGCGAGACAGAGAGTTCGTAATTCTCACGGCGCATATTCTCAAGAAGAATAGAGATGTGTAACTCACCTCGGCCAAAAACTTCGAATTTATCTCCACCGGAGAAATCAACTTTAAGACCTACGTTAACTTCAAGCTCACGCTCTAAGCGGTCACGAATCTGACGACTGGTAACATACTTACCCTCACGCCCACCAAACGGTGAATCATTAACCATGAAGTTAAGGGCGATAGTTGGTTCGTCAACAGAGATAGCGGGGAGTGGTTCGCTCTTAGGGTCGAGACAAATAGTCTCACCAATATAAATATTGGGGATACCGGCAACAATAACAATATCACCAGCCACCGCCTCGGTCACCTCTTCGCGTTCAAGACCACGAAAGGTAAAAATCTTGGTAATCTTACCGGTATAATCTGGGGCATCCAATTTCTTAATTAAAACATTGTCACCAGTCTTAACCTTACCCTCATAGACACGGCAGATAGCCAAACGCCCAAGATAATTATCATAAGCGAGGTTGAAAGGCTGAGCGCGGAAAGGGATATCAACATTCGTCTCAGCGGGTGGAATCTTGGCAAGGATAGTATCAAGCAGTGGAGTAATATCTTTGCTCTCGTCCTCCAACTTCAACTTAGCAATCCCATCACGGCCAATGGCATAAACAGCGGTAAAATTAAGTTGCTCATCACTCGCGCCCAAATCCATGAAGAGTTCAAGCACTTCTTCTTCGGCGCGATGTGGGTCAGAAGCCGGCTTGTCAATTTTATTAATAACTACAATCGGCTTAAGCCCAAGCTCCAAGGATTTCTTCAAGACGAAGCGAGTCTGTGGCATTGGCCCCTCTTGAGCATCGACAACAAGAACAACATCGTCAATTGAACGAAGGACGCGCTCAACTTCTGAACCAAAGTCGGCGTGGCCAGGGGTATCAACGATATTGATCTTGGTATCTTTGTAGAAAAGTGAGGCATTCTTAGAATAAATGGTAATGCCGCGCTCTTGCTCAAGAGCGTTGGAGTCCATACTGAAGCCCTCGGCCACCATCCCTGTCTGACGCAAAAGGGCGTCGGTCAATTTGGTCTTGCCGTGGTCTACGTGAGCGATAATAGCGATATTGCGAATTTCCATAAAAAATACCTCCTTTCGGAGAACTTCCTATTATTCTACAATATCTAGAGAATTTTAGCAAACCAACTGGCTTAACCCGCCACACCTCGGGCTCCCCACTTCGCCCAAGGGCTTCGAGGGGCACAGCACTTGAGGTCTGGCGGGGAGGATGGAGGGAGATAATTAGCAAACTCATTGCTATTAAACAGCAACTAGTTTATCATTTACCCTGTGGAGTAAGACACCCTTCGTGTCATAAAATCTGTAACAGATTTTTACTCCATAGGGTGAACACATTATCAATTTTTAATAAAAAAATAACATGGACGAAGATACAAAAAAAACTGCTTGCGTTTGCACTGAAGAGTGCGATTGCAAATGCAACGACGCAAATTGCGGTTGTTGTGAGAAGAAGGACTCCGGGAGCGATGACGCTGACACTGAGGCTGAAGTCTCTGACGAAGTCAGTGCCGACACCGAAGAGGAAGCTGTCTAGTTTTTAAATTTAGTTATACCAACAAAAATCTTTATCTCGCCCTTCGACGGGCTCAGGGTAAAGATTTTTGTTTTTCTATTTTATGAGTCCTTCCTTCTTCTGTCGGGCAATCTCCTCGAGCCCACGTTGACAGAGAGTGCAAGTCCCTGAGTCCTCACAATACTTACAATCCAGGTGCTCTAATGGAGGAAGCTCTTGTTCCTCCTGTCTCTTGGCCCACGCCCCAAGCTCCGTTTCTTCAAATTTTGGTTCTGGATTAAGTTCTTCTTTCATAACTTAATTTTATTTCACTATAAGATAAGAGTCAATATCCAAACATTGGTTCTTAATAAAAAGCTACAGCCCGCACTTTTGACAGTGCGGGCTGCGTAATTCAATGTTCTGGTGGTGCCTACCAGATTTTTTCGGTCTCGTCTGCCCTGAGTTGCTCCCCGCTGTCCACGAGGGTCAGCATGACCGTGAAGTTGTCATCGCCCGTTCTTTCCTTGTACGGCATGAGAGTAACGCGAGCCTCTTGGAAGATGGTCGCGAGAGTAAAGTAGCCGCCATCGAACCGATCTGTCTCAAGGTCAATCCTCCCCGTGGCCGGGTCGAGGTGCTTGATGCGGAAGTCGAAGGCCAGCAGTTTGTCGCTCCCCTTAAGCCAATCCACAACCACCGTGGCCTTGTAGGCAAGGGCTCTGACGGCATCAGTGTGCGCAATGACTGATGCGGCCGCGGCATCAAACGCCGGAGGGTTTTCCGTCAAGCAGACTCCGACCTTGTAGAGGGCGGCAGCCGTCGGCGAATCCAGATTCCGGAACCAATGCGCAAGGACGGCCCGCATGATCGCCGTCGGCCGCTTCGACGCATCCATTTTCATCAACTTGCGGCAGAGGATTTCGCCCCGAAACTCCTGCACAGAATTCATGCTCCCGCTAAAGAAATGGGCCCGTAGCCAGCCCGCAACATGTTGGTCGAGCCGTGAATCGGCCGTTGTGGCTTCAAGGATGAAAACGATCTTTTTCTCGGTATCTTCGACCTCGGTCCACTCTGAGGACCAGCTGGCCAACATAAGGTCAAGGAGTGCTCTCCTCAGGCCAATAAGGATGTCGAAGCGCTCTGGCAAGGACTCATAGAGAGCCAGACAGGCAGTGCCAATCGCTTTGACGTAGGCATCTTCATTTTCATCCCCGATAGGTGAGTACTGATCCTTGATGGCCAGGTTGAGCGATTTAACAAGGGACACAAGCTCCCTCTCCGTCGCCGACTTCACCGAAGCCGCATCAAGCTCGGCCACAGTCCCGACCACCAAACGGATAATACCATCGATGTGCGATACTCGGTCAGCCGGAGGCATCGGCTTAACTTGACAGAGCAACGATAAATTCGCCGACTCCAGATAGACTTCAAGTCGAAAACTCGTATTTGCGATTCCCATCTCATCCTTTCCGCAGCCACCAGAGCTGCATTGCCAACCTCTTCCCCAGGGGAGAGGTCTGTGGACTTGGCGGGCAGACGACCCACCTTATCCGATTTCAACGATCAGGCACCAGACCCAATCTGACTTAAAACTACAATTAATATAAAGTTTGGTCAATAGGGCCTTTGCCCATTATTGCGAAAAGTCAGAAAAAAGTGTTTAATATTAGAACAATTTAGTAAATATTGCGGGATCGTCTAAAGGTAGGACATGAGCCTTTGAAGCTCAGTATCTTGGTTCGATTCCAAGTCCCGCAGCTCGAGGAACGAAGGTGACGAAGATGCTGAGCTCAGTAGAGCGAAGTAAGATTTTTAATTGATTTTAAAATAAATAGAAACGGCCACCCGCGCGACGATACGCGCTGGTGGCCGGCTTGGTCAGGGGAAAGTCAGGGATGAATCCTGTTCATCCGCTGCACAAGAGCATCTGTGGCCCGATCCATCTCCACCTGGGTCGCAAACACCTTCGTGTTCGGACTGAAGTGGCGATAGCCTCCTTCTTCGCCTTTGGACGTAAGGCGTTGGCTGTTCGCTTTTCTCGGATCCCGTTGCTCCTCAAAAGGAAGAAACATTTTGACATAGCGCTTCCCGCTGCCTTCATCGGCGTCACGGAAAACGGTTCCGGGAACAAGCTCGAAAAAGTGCGATTGGACATAGCGTTTCCTTTTCCTCGGTTTCTTAGGAGTGGACATGATTGAGACCTCCTCTGCTCCCGCAGTTTAGTGGGCCTTGGGCCCAGTTTTCTTGCTATTTACCCTAAGGAGGGCCTCCTTGGCCATCTCCCTTTTTACCCGTTTCTGCTCCGACAAGGCCACATACACAACATCTTCGTCTGAGAAGTGGCAACGTCCGCCACGTCCGCCAAGTCGACGAGTGTTACGATCATCGGTTTTTTCTTTCTTAGGGTCGGGGTATTCCTTCTTATAGGAAGACCCGTAGCCTTCCTCGTTGGTGTAAAACCTCGTTCCGGAGCGAAGCGCTCCAAAACTAAACGCAGTGAATTCTTCAATCTTGAAACTCCCCTTCTTTTTTGCCAACTTATAAACACCCAAAATAACCTCCTTGCTTACCTTGCTTGCGCAAGGTCTTGAACAAATGTTACAAACTCCACTCTATTTTTACCCCAAAATCTTAATTACCGCAAGTTCAAGAGGGACTTGAGGAAGATACGAGCCAGATAATTGTAAATACGTATCGAGAAATTCACGCAAGGCAGGGGCCAAGATCTTGGACTGAGGTTTGGTTTTAAGCGTATTGAAAAATTCAGTCTCTTTCTCCCCCGCTTCATTCATTATTTTATTTTCTAAAGATGGGGCCATGACAAGAAGTAAGGCGAGGCGAATTTCTCTCATTACCAACTTCAAGAAAATTTTGAAATCAATAGAGGTCTCTACACCCTTATCAATCAAGGTTAAGGCCTGGTCGCGATTGCCATCAGCGAGAGCTAAGATAAAATCATAAACCAACCTCATCGCTGGCGCGCCGGTAATTCTCTCCACTTCTTCTAGTGCAATTTTCTTATCCGCCGATGAACCGATAATTTTTTGCAAAATACCAATAGTGTCACGGAAGGAGCCGTCCCCCATGAAGGCCAAGAGGTCCGCCACATCATCCGAGACGGTGAAGCCCTCTTCTTTAGCAATATCTTTAGCCACCTTCTTAAGAATTTCAATAGTTGGTTTTTTAAAAACGTAAGACTGGCAACGCGAGACAATTGTTTCTAGCACTTTGTGCTGTTCAGTGGTCGCTAGGATAAAGATAACATGCGCTGGTGGCTCTTCTAAGGTCTTGAGAAGGGCGTTGAAGGCATCTTTAGTCAACATGTGCACCTCGTCGATAATGTAGACCTTATAGCGCGATTCGAAGGGTAGAGTGCGCACGGCATCACGCAAAGCGCGAATCTCATCAATCCCGCGATTAGAGGCGCCATCAATCTCAATCAAGTCGTTATCGCTCGTGCCCAAGGCCTTGGCGAAGATACGGGCGACGCTCGTCTTGCCGGTCCCACGTGGTCCAGAGAAGAGATAAGCATGGACAATATTGTCGTGTTTAATAGACTCCGCCAAGACACCCGTGACTTGGTCCTGGCCAATCACTTCACTAAATTTGCTCGGGCGATATTTGCGATATAGGGCAACTTCAGACATAAAGAGATTATAGCAAGGAGCTCGAGAGATGACAAAAGGCATCCTAAAACAAAAACCGGCGCGTGCCCCATGATGGGGCCCGCGCCGGACACTCACGAGAAGAAAACGTTGTCAGGATTGAAGATGAGATTCCAGATCAGCATCACCAATTGCCTCAGATTCCTCCAGAAAAAATCCCAAAGAAAGATTGCATCTAAGACTTCCATTTGAACCTCCTTGCTTATGCTTCAGCGGAAGAGCAGGCGTCGTCGTCGCTCCCAGTGGAGATGGAAATTTTCAGCCTCCTCGTCTTTCGCTTGAACGATGCGAGCCCGAACCTCCTCGGCCTGTTCAGGAGGAAGGTTCTGGCGAAATTCGGAGTGATCGAATTCGCCCAGTGCCTTGACAATGCCAAACCAGCCGGCCTTGTGAAGCCCCGCCTGAAACGCACACCACACGGCCAACAACTTCTTCATAACAAAGTCCTCCATGTGTTGATCAACCCAAGAATAAGTATGCGCTGGTCTAAATAAAAATCAAGCGAAAAAGATTCTTTTAGGTAATAAACTATTCACGACCGTGAACGATTGATTACCTTGAGTTGAGAAAGTTGGTGATGATTTTTTCAACCTCGTCGGCGTTTTGGGTTTCCATCAGTTTGGCGCGAAGGGCAAGGGCGCCCTTGAAGCCGGTGACATAAGCTTTGAAATGTTTGCGCATAACCGCGAAGTTCTTGGTGTGGCCGTGGAAGAGCTGGTCATTGGTAGGGCCAAGCAAATATAATTTTTCGAAGAGGCGAGAATGCTTGAGCATGATTTTAAGTCTTGTTGGTAAGTCTGGCTCAACTGTGCGAAAAACGACTTCGGGCTCACTTGAAGTCGCATTTCTCACAGCCGAGCCTCCGAAGAGCCACGGTTTGCCAAAAGCACCACGCCCAATCATGATGCCGTCGATTTTATATTTCTTAGCGAGTTCAATCCCCTGTTCAACGCTCGTAACATCGCCATTACAGATAATCGGGACATCATATTCACGCCCAAGCTCGCCCAAAAGTTTGGCCTCTTCCCAATGGGCATCTTCTTTAGACATTTCTTTGCGCGTGCGCAAGTGTACGGTCAGGGCCGAAGGTTTTGTTTCTAAAATATTCTTAATCCAATCCAAATCAATTTTGTTATAACCCAGACGCGTCTTAACCGAGACAGGCATGTCTCCTTGCCCTGAGTTCGTCGAACGGGCGGCTTCCTTGGCCGCTAAAATTATTTCTTGCGCCCGCTTAGGGTTCTTGATAAGAGCCGAGCCAGCCCCCTGCTTCTCGACAGCACGATCAGGACAACCCATATTAATATCCACGCCATCAAAACCAAGCTCTTTGATCAACTTAACCGCCGTTTTAATTGTCTCAGGATTAGAACCAAAAATTTGGGCGACGATTGGGTGCTCGTTTTCTTCAAAATAAAGTTCACGTTTTAATTTTTCGCACCCAGCTTCGCTAGCTAAGCCGTCGGCCGAGACGAATTCGGTGAAAAAAACATCGGGCCTTCCATACTTAACAAACATCTGGCGAAAAGCCGCGTCGGTCACGTCATACATTGGTGCCAAGACAAAGAACGTCTTTTTAGAATCTTTTAGTTCTTGCCAGAAATTACTCATCCCCTTATTAAAGAAGATTTTTAGGTTTTAGGCAATCCGCTAACTGACGGGGGGTTAATCGGCACGAAGCCGTTCTTGCCATTATTGAAGGAGGCGTAGCGAGCCAAATAATTTATTAAATTGCGAGCATCCTTCTTTTTGTCATCACTTTGGAGCAAGACGACGGCCAAGAGACGGTTCTTCTTTACTGTCACCTTAGAATTGGCTGATGACGAACTGTTGATTGGCACCTCGAAGAGTGAGACAAGAGTGCGATTGGCCTCAGTGGTATAACCATTCTTGCCCCCGATATAATACTTCATCAGAGAGACATTATTATAGTTGGTCCAAGTATGGCGACCGAAGTGGTAAGAGGTCTCTCTGGTAATGGCCAGGAGCTCCGGTTTTTTCTCATACAAATAGCTCGCCAATTTAGACAAGTCGTTAGGCGTTGAGAGATTATCAGCCGACAAACCACTCGGGTCATCGAAGTGGGTATGGGTCATCCCAATACTCTTGGCAAACTCATTCATCTTGCTAATAAACTTATCTCGACCATAAGCAGTGGCAATCGCCTCAGCCGCATCATTGCTCGAAGTTAGGAGCAAAGGGTAGAGAATAATCTTAAGTGGCAACTTCTCTCCCACACTGAGCTGGCCGGTATTGCCATAGGTTTGCCACGCCTCCTTGGTGACAACGACGGGCTGGTCGGGTCTTAATAATTGTTCAGCCACCGAAGCGGTAATAAGTTTGGTCACCGAAGCGATGGGTAAAACTTGGTCCTCATTACGTCCCACGACTGTCTCTTTAGAAGTAAGGTCACTAACTAAGAAGGCCCCTGCTGACAAAGGCAAATTGGTCACTGGCTTATCAAGAAGATAGGAGGAGATGGTCTGTTCAATATCGGTACTATTAGCCAAATCTTGTGACTGATACGATATAGAGTGCTCACGCCAGAGAGTATAATAAGTAATCTTCATTACAGCCCAAGTGGCAAAACAAAAAACAAAAATGATCGCCAAAAAAATAAGGCCAACAACTCCCCAACGAATGTGATGATTCCTAATTAAAAAATTCCTAACTTTAATCATTTTAAATTTTTGACAATCAGAATTGGTTCATGTGTCTCAGTTTGCGGTTCGAAAGCGATAATCCCACCACTCGCCACATCTCCACGGATAAGGCTATCGGCAATTTGTTGTTCAATCTTATCTTGGATAAAACGTTGCATTGGGCGAGCCCCAAAGACCTCGTTGGCCCCAAGCTTGGCCACCACTTGCACTAAATAATCGCTAATCATCAGAGTGACACCTTGGTTAGCCAAACGCGAAGCCAAGCGACCAAGCATTAGTCGAGAAATTTGATTAAGCTCAACTTCGGCCAGAGGATGATAAATCACGACCGCGTCAAAACGATTCAATAATTCGGGCTTGAAGATGGCTCGCTCGACCAGATCATTAATCAAGACGTCTGTCTCTGGCTTTTTGCCAGCCTTGAGACTTTCCCAGATAGTATCGGCTCCAGCATTAGAAGTGGCAATGATAATCATATTGCGCAAACTTACTTGTCGGCCACTCTTGTCAGAAAAATAACCCTCGTCAAAAATAGTGAGAAACAAATCGTGGACGTCCGCGTGAGCCTTCTCGAACTCATCAAGCAATAAGACGCCGTAAGAATGTTCGCGCACCAGATTAGCTAAGACCCCCGGTTTGCCATCGGCCGCCGAACCAATAAGGGTGTCGGCCCCTTCAGGGGTCTGGAATTCAGCCATATCGAGGCGAAGCAACATCTTCTCATTACCAAACATAATTTCGGCGAGAGCCTTGGCTGTCTCAGTCTTACCCACACCAGTCGGGCCAAGGAACAAGAAAGAGCCAATCGGCTTCTTGTCGTTGCGTATGCCCGAGCGAGCTCGACGAAGAGCATTGCTAACTTGATTAATCGCCTCACTTTGCCCCACAACTCGCTTGGCAAGATTTTTCTCTAACAACATTAAATTCTCTTTCTCGGCTTCGTTAATTTTGCCAACCGGAATTCCTGATTTGCTCTGCAATAACTCATTGACCTCGTCCTCGCCAATAACCTTATAACCTCGACCTGTCGCCCAAGGGATAATCTCCGTCAAGAGATCTACTGCCTTATCGCCCGAGTCACTAACGGCAAAATATTTGTCCGCCCCTGTGACAATGGCCAAGAGGGCCGGATAAGTAAAGAATAATTTATAGCGCGCCTCAATTGACCAAACTGTTTGCTCTAGATTATGGATAATTGATTCGACCGGAAGTGGACGAATAAAAACCCGATCAAAGAGGGTCATCAAGGTAGAATTATTCTCGAGGTCACGATGGAAGTCATCATTACTAGTAAGACCGACGACCTGAACGGCGTTAGAATTAAGAAAAGAGTAAAGCAATTCGAGCAAATTAGATTGCAGAGCTTCGAAACCACGAAGAAAAGCTGAGAAATTGTCAAAAATTAAAATAACATTGCCGGCCGAGCTAACCTCTCTAAAAATTTTTAGCAACTCGGTCTCCAGGTCAGACTTATTTTTGAAACGAGAGAGGAAGACGGCCGAATTGAAGAGAACGGGACGCTTGTGCTCGAGGGCGGGCGAAGCCGTACCGTCTTTAATTTGTCGAACAACATGCCAGACGGCGTCCATTCGCTCCCCCGAAGTATCGGCCACAATAAAGACGTTGGCCTCTTTTTGTTTCGATAAAATTGTTTCAATCTGGCTGATTTCGTCTAGACGCGAAGAATATTCGTAGAGGTCAGATGAGAACTCGAGCCCATAAATTAAATCCCAGCTGTATTGATCGAGCGTACCAGTGTTGCCAAAGCCCCAATCCTTGGCGATGCCAGGCAATTTAGCCAGATTGGTCTCACTCCACCAACGCTTGCGATATTCGCCGAACTCAATCTCATAGACCACCCAATTGAGCGCTCCGATTAATTTTTCTTGGTTGATACCGTGCTCAGCGAGAAATTGTGAAAAACTTTTGTCATTTTCGAAGAGAAAGGTGCCAAGCTCGCGCAATTTCAAAACTCGATCAGAATTAATCGGCAATTTATAGAATTGTCCCACCGGTCGCAATTCAAGAAATTTCTTAATGTCACTGCTTGAGATACCACAACGTGAGAGAATATGGTGTCCAACCGAAGAAGTCATGAAGCCCGCAAGGACATCTCCCCCTTTGGTCGACATAAGAACTCGCCCCACGGTGAAGGTAAAGAGATCGCCGGGCTTATAGCGATTGAGCGCCACATTATCAAAATAATAAGAGGAGTTGAAGTGCCACTCCGTCATCTTCGCCATAATATAAAAGGCAAGGGCGAGACAAACCAAGCCCCAAACCCGAGGCGCCACCAAGACCAACTCCGGATTGGCAAAGGAAAAGAAGGTGGCGAGAGCAAACAATAAGAGCAATAATATACTGCTAAGCTTGATAATGAAGGTTCGCCAACGCGAAGACAAAATAGATTCCACAACAAGGACAGGATAAAGCGGACTACTTTTTAAAATTTGTTTAATATCCATATCTTAATTGATAATTAGGCCAACCCCGAGCGTTACTAGGAAAATTAAAATCAAGGGCATAATCAGCCAGATAAAAAGTAAGATGGGATAAAACAAGGCAACCAAAGCAATAAAGAGAAGCCCCAAGACAATAATTATCGTGCGCATTACCATACCCACCAAACGCATAATGGTGTTCACCACAAAGACCGAGGCCACATCCTCCAAGTCCGTGACAATATTCTTGGTATAATCTTCACCCATGCGACGCCACGGGGCAAAATAAGAACGAATAAGAATCGGGATCGAAAAGAAATTAAAAAGAAAAGATAGAATATTTTTATAAATATGACTGAATTCCAAAATCGCCCGCGTATAATGCCAGATGATATAGTTAACAATAATCGCTAGAAAGCGCATGATTTAATTATACTACAAATTCACGACTTTGCCCGACCAGACTGTGTATAAAAACGAAAAACCGCCAGACGAGCCAGCGATTTCTCGCTGGTCGTCCGGCGGTGACAAAAAGTCTTCTATGTCAAGGCTCGGATTTCCGTCATCCCCTTCCCGGAGACAACCATCTCCGACCCAGCTCTCACCTGGACAACCAAGGACCCCAGGGTGGGGTCAATCCTGACACCGACATTGTCGCGAGATTTCAACTCAACAACAACCCCAAGGTCTGAATCAACACTTACAATCAAGTCATTGTCCTCGTAAATCTTGTCCATATAGACCTCCTGTCTCAAGTTTAGAAGCACTAGACGATACAAAGTTACTCTCTTTTAATTATAGCACCAATGACCCCTCTCTGTCAAGACCAGAAATCACCTTATTTGTAGCCCTGCAGTTAAGCGAAGCTTAGTAATTTTGAGCTGGGGATTCAAGCGAGGGCTCGTTCAGTAAAACAACCGCCGCTGACACTAAAGCTTTGGCGGGCACGGTCGGATGATGTGAAGCACTCGGGGCTTCACATATAATTGAGATAAACAGAAACCGCCCGACAGAGCCAGGCGGCACTGCGGGCGGAAAGTATTGTGGAAAGAGTTCAGTCGAGGGGGAACCCCTCTTCCTTCATCTTGATCAGAACCGGCTCCCGAGAGAGGTCTCCTTCCCCACTGCAATAGTAATGTATATCGTACATGCAGTGATGAAGGCCATGACCGTTACGGCTCTGAATAATGCAGCCATCCTTGAAGATCGCCGCCCCGCTTTCGACAGCCACAATCACATAGAAGAGTCCCAAAAGGGCTGACTTCCACGGCTTATGATCGCCCTCTGTATCGTTCTCACTAGTTGAGTCCGGAGTGCAGGAGTCGAACATCTTGAGGCCGTGTTTACACCCCCATTCGTTGAGAGGGTCAGTCTTCGTCCCATGATGATAGGTGCTTGTGATCCAAACCACGGGTTTTTTCTTCTCCAAGCAGAGCGCGACAATTGCCAGACCGTTACCGGCTTCTTTGTCTCCGACTTCGGCGGGAAAGAAAACATCGGTCATCACGGCATCAGCCTGATTTAGCAGGGCCTCGGCTTCGACTTGGGTGCGAGCAAAAAGCGCGTTGACCCGGATCGGCAAGCGAGGAATCTCGATGGCCAGCATCTGCTGCAGGTCAGCAAAGTGTCCATCGCCATCCTCAACAAAGAGAATGGTAAGAGGATCCTTCATAGCAGCTCCTTCCTTTTCAAAAGCTTGCTGGCTTTGCCAGTAGCCGTTTATTCTTTCTACTTTAATTATAGCACTAACAATACCTCCCTGTCAATGTCAAAAATCCCCTCATTTGTAGCCCGGCAGTTAAGCGAGGCTTAGTAATTTTGAAAAGCCTCGCGCCTTTAGCGGAACCTGTAAAAAACCTTCCCAGGGAAGCGGAGGTCAAGATAATTGAGCCCGCCGTTGCCCGCCTTCCAATCGGACTGGAATTTGTCGTTCTTAAGGACGGAGTGGAAGTCGGTAATCAAGTTATTGGCCCCACGATCAACATTAAAGAGAACTTGCGCTTGCCAAGCGGGATTAGCAGGGTCGAAGAGAAAAGCAATAAAATCATTTTGCGAATAAACCTCGGCGCGCGACAAAAGTAATCCCGACTTAGGCCATAAGGTCATTGAGCTCTTCATAAAATTAAGAAAGGCTGTCGTTCTGATTAAAGTTTTTGGATCAATCACCTTCTCCCCTATTTTTTTCAAAGGTTGCTTAGTATGCAGTTCAATAAAAAGGGCGTCGGAGAAACTTGGCGCTTCTTGATAAGCCAGCCCCTCAGGTGATAAGTAATAACAACTCTTATCTTTCTCACCATCCACACACCAGAGCACTTTAGACTCACGATCAACAATGAGAATAGCCAAAGTGTTGAGGTCAGGCCAAGTAATACTCACCTTAGCCAAGCCAGGGAATTCTCGCGAAACCCCATTAACGAGAACACTCTTAGTGACAAAGAAAATACTACTCTTGGGGACAAGACCGAGATACCGTCCGGTCAATTGTTTATTCACGAACTCTTTGATCGTATCTGGGTCGGCGCTAGTTTGGCCAATAATCTTCACATTGTTAACCCGCAAAAAAGAAAGGTTGAGGAGAATCAAAAAGACACCAACAATAAGAATAATAAGACCCACTCCTATAAAAACGGCTCCCTGCCGCTTATGCCGGTCACGCTCCCGACTAGCTTGTAAAATTTCGGCTTTAGATAGGGCCATTTTTTATTTGATAACAGTGCGCCCACCCATATAAGGCTGGAGAACTTTAGGAATCAAGATGGAGCCATCGGCTTGTTGGTTATTTTCAAGAAGAGCCACGAGAATACGTGGCGAGGCCAGAGCCGTGCCGTTTAGAGAATGAGTAAGTCGCATTTTACCTTCAGCATCTTTATATCTAATATTCGAACGACGAGTTTGGAAGTCATGGAAGTAAGAGATGGAGTGAGTCTCACGATATTTATTCTCTGATGGCACCCAAGCCTCAATATCATATTTCTTCACCTGACCTTGACCAAGGTCACCAGTACAATTGACCACGACGTGATAAGGAATCTCCAGACCTTGCATAATTTTCTCGGCGTTGGAGAGAATCGCTTCGTGATACTTCACACTCTCCTCATGACTTGCCTCGCACAAGACCACTTGCTCTACTTTATAAAATTCGTGCACACGGATAAGCCCCTTGGTATCTTTGCCATGGCTCCCCGCTTCACGACGATAACAAGGGGAGAAGGCGACAAATTTAATCGGCAAGTGCTCGCGCGGAATCACTTCGTCAAAATAATAACCCATGGTTGGCACTTCGGCCGTACCAGCCAAATATTCGCCATCTTGTGTCTTGTAGAGATCTTCTTCACCTTGCGGCAAGTAACCGGTGCCCATAAACATCTCCGGACGGTCAATAATCGGGGCCATAAGTGGGGTATAGCCATCCTCGCGCGCTACGCTCATGGCATAGTGCCAAAGCGCCATGGAGAGCTCAGCTGCTTCATTCTTAAGAAAATAACCTCTGAAGCCGGCCACTTTGGTACCACGATCAAACTCGGCCAACTTAAGATTCGTCATTAACTCCACATGATCCTTAGGGATGAAATCAAATTTGCGAATATCGCCCCAAACCTTCACCTCTTGATTGCCAGAATCATCATCACCCTCGGGCACACTAATATCGGGGATGTTGGGCACCAAGAGCATTTGACCTTGCCACGCCTTCATTATCTCCTTAAGCTCTTCTTCCTTTTGCTGGAGTTCGCCCTTAACGCTAGAAATTGTCTCAATCAGCTTGGCTTTCTCATCTCCTTCGGCACGGGCAATACCATCACTCGCTTCATTCTGCTGGCGACGAAGTTCATCAACTCTTGAGACAACCTTAACTCGTTCTTCGTCAATCTTAAGCAATTCTTCAACCTTGAAGTCTAAGCGCTTCTTGCGGGCGGCTTCGTTAATGAGGTCCTTATTCTCTCGAATGAATTTGATGTCTAACATAATATATAGTGGATTAATTGATTGATTTAATGATAGCAAATAATAAGGAAGAAAAAAAGCGCCCCCGGCCCGCTGAGCGGGACGGAGGCATGAGAGCAAGAGGTCATCATTACAAACGGCCCTCGGTCTCCTCGTCGGGGTTGGGACCAGGGACGGCGTCTTTTGTGACCTTAACCGACAGTGGTTCAGATTCACTTACTGGCAGAACATCCTTCTCCTCGGTATCCATAGTGCAATCACTCCTTATGTTTGAGTTGTAATCCGCTCATTATTATAGCCGAAGACTAAATTGTTTTGCAAATCGTGCGAGAAATTTCTTAATTTGCTAAAATATTTATCAGTGAAATCTAAATTCAAAAAATTAGAGCCAAAAGACTTCCCCGCTTTGCTTAAGGAAATCAATGACCCGCCAGAATTTCTATATCTAGAAGGGGATTTGCCCAGAGATAACGAATATAAATTCTTGGCCGTGGTTGGCTCGCGCAAATATTCCCGTTATGGCAAAGAGGCTTGCGAAGAATTAATTGCTGGACTCGCCGGCTACCCCATTGTTATAGTCTCCGGACTTGCTTTAGGTATCGACACTATCGCCCACCAGAGCGCGCTTAAAAATAATTTGCTAACCATCGCCGTCCCTGGCTCGGGCACCAGTCGCAATGTTCTCCACCCTTTTACCAACCATCGCTTAGCCGACGAGATAATAGAACGAGGGGGATGTCTCTTGTCCGAACTTGAGCCCGAGTGCCCCGCCGGCCTCCACACCTTCCCAAGGCGCAATCGCATTATGGCGGGGCTCTCTCATGCCACTCTTATAATAGAGGCGGGGGAGAAATCGGGCACCCTTATCACCGCGCGCCTCGCGATGGAATACAATCGAGATGTTCTCGTCGTGCCGGGCTCTATCTTCTCTCCATCTTCTCGTGGTGCTAATAGTTTAATCCGCCAAGGCGCCATGCCCATTAATAAAAGTGAGAACTTACTCCAAGCGCTCGGCTTCAATACTGATGAGAAAGAAAGAGAAAAGCAAGGTCGCCTCTTCCTCGACCTCTCCCCCATCGAACAAAAAATTGTTGATATCTTAGAGACCGACTCCTTCCCCCGCGATGAGCTTATCGAAGTGGCCGAACTCTCCGCCAGCGAAGCTAATATCATCCTCTCCACCATGGAGATTAAAGGCATAATTAAGGAATCCATGGGCGAAGTAAGGTTGGCTTAAAAATAAGATCAATTCATTTTTAAATGACTAACTATTTTTTCACGGTCGTGAGAATATAGTTAGTGACTAAACTAAACCAAATATCTTTTTGAGAACGAGTTCGTTATCAATTTTATCGGCTATTATATAAACAACTCCCCGACCAATCCCGATATCCGTTTTTAATAAATTAACATACTCTTCACAATCATAAGGGGTCACCCAAACGCTATTCTGCAATTTAACAAAACCGAAGTCGGATAATTCATTCCGCAAAAAGTCTCTCTTCTTGCGACTCTTTTCCCAAATATCAAAAATCACAATTCGCCATTTTTTATCCCATTTTCTTCTGCTTGGGGAAAGTTCTTCTTGATATTTTGATAAGCGTAGTTCACCTTTTGTGGTTAAAGACAATTTACCATCCTTTTTATGAATTAACCCATTTTTAATCAGCCGATCTAGGCAGGAGTTTATATGCGAGGGATATATTTTTCTTTTCTTTTTTAAATATTTAAGAAGAGGCATCACTCCAGGAGCCACAGAAGCTGTTGCCATAATACCAGAGACAGCGATTACGGCGAGAACAGCAAGAGGTATACTCAGCTCGCCTGATTCCAATTCGCTTGGCTTAAGTTTTAAACTAAACTTCATCTTGTTATTCTAACAAATTATTCACGACCGTGAAAATATAGTTAGCGTCAATTGATATGACTTTTGATAATTTTATAAAAAAAAGAGGCGCGCCGAATCCAATAGGAACGGCACGCCGGTGGCGGGATGCGCAGGTCCAAAGTGCCTGCCTCCCTAAAACATTTTTGCCAAACCTTCGCCACCCGGGCTCGCACCGGGGCCTATCTACACCAAAGAAAGGCGTAGTTAGGTGGGTTCTTTTCAATACCCTATGCGACGAAGCTGGCCAGAACAAGACGCCGCTGCGTTCCCATGACAAATTCCTCCATCATGTTTAGCAGTTGGATCGGCCGGCGGGAGACATTCCCGACAGTCGACCTCTGATATTTAGTTTACAAAAAATAAACAGCAAAAACAATCCCCAATTTGACAAATTGTGACAAGAAGGCTAATACTTGCTACACTATAACCATTATATGAAGCTCCTCATAGTAGAATCACCGGCAAAAGCCAAGACTATTGCCAAGTATTTAGATAATGCCTATACCGTGCGAGCGAGTGTTGGGCATATTCGTGATCTTCCAAAATCTAACAAGAATGCTATCGATATTTCTGGCGGTTTCGTCCCCCATTACGAGATCAGCAAAGGCAAGGAACATGTCATTGAAGAATTAAAGAAGTTAACCAAAAAAGCTGACGAGGTCTTGCTTGCCACTGACCCCGACCGCGAAGGTGAGGCGATTGCTTGGCATCTAGAGCAGACCCTCAAATTAAAGAATCCCAAGCGTATAGCCTTCCACGAAATTACTAAGGAGGCCGTGCAAGAAGCAATGAAGCATCCACGCGTGATCGATACCAATTTGCGTGTCGCTCAAGAAGCCCGACGTGTCTTAGACCGTCTCTTTGGTTACGATCTCTCGGCGCTTATCTGGCAGAAGGTGCGCTATGGCCTCTCGGCCGGCCGGGTGCAATCCCCCGCCCTACGTTTAATCGTCGAGAAAGAAAAAGAAATTCGGGCCTTCATCCCCGAAGCATATTGGGTGATTGATGCTCTCTTCGAGGATAAGAAGAAAAACCAAATCCCCTTCCATTGTTCAATTGAACCTAAGACAGAAAAAGAGGCCACAGATATTGTCGAACGAGCCAAGAAGGCTGATTGGCAAGTGGAGAGTATTGAGGAGACCAAAGCCAAACGTTCGGCTCGCGCCCCCTTCACCACCTCCACCTTGCAACAGGCCGCTTCTTCGCGCTTAGGTTATGCGCCAAGTATTACTATGCGTCTCGCTCAGAAACTTTATGAAGCGGGTCATATTTCTTACATGCGTACCGATAGCACGACCCTTGGACAGCAAGCTGTCGACGAAATTACGGGTGTCATTAAAAAAAGATTCGGTGATAATTATTCTGACCCAAAGCAATTCAAGACTAAGAGCAAGAATGCTCAAGAAGCCCACGAAGCTATTCGCCCAACCCACTCAACAATTATCTCGGCTGGTACTAGTCCACAAGAGAAAAAACTTTATGAGCTTATCTGGCAACGTACTGTTGCGAGCCAGATGGCTGATGCTGAGAGTTTGCGTACCAAGATTACGGCGGTTGCTGACAACAAAGAGATCCCCGTTTTTGAAACTTCTGGTTCTCGCGTTCTCTTCGACGGTTGGCTTAAGGCCGACCCCGAAGCCCGTGGTGAAGAAATTGATTTGCCTAAACTTGAGAAGGGCGACCCGCTCAAACTCTTAGAAGTGAACTCCACTGGTAAAGAAACCGAACCGCCTCACCGCTATACAGAAGCCGGTTTGGTTAAAGAATTAGAAAAGCGTGGTATTGGTCGCCCAAGTACTTATGCCGCCATTATTAAAACGATTCAGGATCGTGGTTATGTTATTAAAGATAATAAGGCTCTTAAACCGACAGACACGGGTGAGGTGGTGAGCGATTTCTTGAGCCAATATTTTGCTGATTATATTAGCGATAGCTTCACGGCGGAGATGGAGGATAATCTTGATGAGATTGCCGAAGGCAAACGTGATTATGTTAAAACGCTTAAAGATTTCTACACCCCATTTACCAAAGATATCGCCAGCAAAAAGAAAATTGAGAAAATTACCAACCTCGGCGAGGCCCCTAAGGATATGAAGTGCCCGAAATGTGGCTCTTCGATGATCATCAAACTTGCCAAGAGTGGCAAATTCTTTAGCTGTTCGAAATTCCCTGATTGTGACGGGGCTCTAACCTTCGAAGGCAAAGAATTAGAAGGCCCAAAATTAACCGGCGAGCAATGTCCCGACTGTGGTGGTGACCTTGTCGAGCGCGATGGCAAGTTTGGCCGTTTTGTCGCTTGTTCGAAATATCCAAAGTGTAAATATATTAAGAAAGATGCGGTGATCGAAGGGCAAGAGAAACAGGGCGACACGGGTGTGGAGTGCCCAATCTGCAAAGTGGGGACGATGGTGGAAAAGCGCGGTCGCTTTGGCGTCTTCTACGGCTGTTCGAATTATCCCAAGTGCAAGAACATTATTAAATCCAAACCAACGGGCCGAATTTGTCCCGAGTGTGGGTCCCTAATGATGGAGGGGACAAAAACTATCCCTGAGCGTTGCTCTAATAAAACTTGCGCCAATCATAATCCCCATCGGATGAAATAAATTCCCTTTTGTGCTATTTTAGAGGCAATGGAGATAAATCCGAAAGAAATCATTGCCCTAATGAGAGACCCAAGCGACGCTGACAAAGCGCTTATTTTAAAGGCGTTTGCTTTTGCTGATAAAGCGCACGGCGAAAAGAAGCGGGCCTCAGGTGAGCCTTATATTATCCACCCTTTTAATACCGCCCTCATATTGGCCGAGTTTAAAGCTGACGCCGAGACTATTGCCGCCGGTCTCTTGCACGACACCGTTGAAGATACCGAAGTCACGCTGGCAGATATCGAGCGTGAATTTAGCAAACAAATTGCCTTCATGGTGGAGGGAGTAACCAAGCTTGGTGCTCTCAAATATCGCGGGACCAATCGTCACGCCGAGAGTTTGCGCAAACTCTTCGTCGCCATGGCCGAGGATATTCGTATTATTATGATTCGTCTGGCTGACCGCCTTCACAACGTGCGAACCCTAAACCACCTACCAGCAGACAAACAAAAACGTATCGCTTTAGAAACACTAGAGATTTATGCCCCACTCGCCAACCGCCTCGGTGTTTGGCGTCTTAAGGGTATGCTTGAGGATGCCAGTTTCCCTTATGCTTTTCCCGATGATTATCAAAAAGTTGTTGCCCTAAGAAAGACAAAAGGTAAGGAGACAATTAAACGTTTGGAAAAAATTTATCGCACTCTACAAAAAGAATTATCAGCTCGCGGTTTAAAAGATTTTGTTATCGACTACCGCATCAAATATCTCTATAGCCTCTACACCAAACTTCTCCGCAAAAATATGGACATGGACGAGATCTATGATATCTCGGCCCTCCGCGTGATCGTAAAGACCAACGACGAATGTTATCAAGCTCTTGGTGTTATACATAATCTCTGGCGCCCTATCCCTGGGCGACTCAAGGATTATATTGCCAACCCTAAGCCAAACGGTTATCAGAGTATCCACACTTCAATTTTTACTGGTGACGGCAATGCTTTAGAAATTCAAATAAGAACCGAGCAAATGCAAAATGAAGCCGAATACGGTATTGCCTCACACGTCGTCTACGATGAACAAGGTAAGAAAAATAAAAAAAATGGAACAATTGGTGAAAAAATAACCAAGGATATGGCCTGGGTTGAAGAGTTGATTGAATGGCAGAAGCACCTTAAGGATGACACTGAG
The DNA here is from genome assembly GCA_903864935.1 of Candidatus Vogelbacteria bacterium. Classification (GTDB taxonomy): domain Bacteria; phylum Patescibacteriota; class Minisyncoccia; order Phycocordibacterales; family XYD1-FULL-46-19; genus CAIPHT01. Next base: position 61,906 of record CAIPHT010000017.1, on the reverse strand, counting down.
TTTATCTCTTTTGTGAAAGACCGCCTAGTTCATGAGCGTATTTTTGTCTTCACCCCCAAGGGCGAAGTTGTAGAATTGCCCAAGAATGCCACCCCCATTGATTTTGCTTATGCCATCCACTCCGATATCGGCCACCACGCCTTCGGGGCTAAAGTTAATAAAAAAATGTCTAGCCTTGATACCAAATTAAAAAATGGCGACTTAGTAGAAATTGCCACCAGTAAAAACAGTAAGCCCTCTAAGAAGTGGCTCGACTTCACCAAAACGACAGATGCCAAAAGACATATCCGCAACTATCTCCTAACGAACAAAATTTAAAGAGAAAAATTCTTAATGAAGTAGAGGTCCTCGGGCTCTTCAAGCTCGGCCTCTTGTCCGGGCTTCGTCTCGGCGATATTAATTTCTTGACTCGCCTCCTCTGGGGCCAAACCAGTAAGGGGGATATCAATGACACTTGACGGGCCACCTTGCTCAAGCATGGAGAGGATGCGGCGCAGCTCGTCGGACGAAGTAAAGTCAATCATAATTCGCCCGCCGGTGTCGCCCTTAGACTCCACCTTCACTCGATTGCCATATTTCTCGGTTAATTTGCTCTCGAGCTCAATGATCTCGGGCTCAACAAAAGTCTCCTTCTTGCGCACCCGATCATAGGCAATACGCCGGGCGATGGACTCGGTGTCACGCACCGTAAGCCTCTTAATCATAATCTCTTTGAAGACGGTGATTTGTTCTTCGGGGTGATCGGCCAGCATCAAGAGTGGCTTGGTGTGACCCTCGGCAATCTGACCCGCGACCAAGGCTGTCAAAATTTCTTGAGGCAAATTGAGAATGCGAATGGTGTTCGAGACATACTCACGACTGCGGCCGACACGTTTGCCCACCTCGCCATGAGATAAGCCAAATTCCGAAACCAAGCGAGCAAAAGCTTGGGCGCGGTCAACCGAATTCAAATCCTCACGTTGGAGATTCTCAATAATAGCTAGCTCCAACTTCTCTTTGTCGCTCTGTTCGCCCGTGCGGATAATGGCAGGGACTTGTGGTAAGCCGGCCAACTTCGAGGCACGCCAACGGCGCTCACCGGCGATGATTTCGTATTCGGTATAGAGGCTACCATCCTCGCGCTCCACCTCCTTTCTCGTGACAACGAGGGGCTGAAGGACGCCATATTGCTTAATAGAGTCAGCCAAATCTCGCAAACGCTCTTCGTTGAATTCACGCCTTGGTTGATAAGGATTAGGTTTAATTTTATCAACCTCAATAAGGAAGATGTGATCTTCGTAATTATTTGACATATGTGGGTGCCGAAGGAGAGAATCGAACTCTCACATCTTGCGATACACGATTTTGAGTCGTGCGCGTCTACCAATTCCGCCACTTCGGCTTGCTTATTTAGTGAACTAGGTTTATTTTAAACGATATGAGAGAGAAAATCAATCCAGTAAAAACACCCAAGAATAGGCCTCAAATCTACGTTATCGTCGGACCGACGGCTAGTGGTAAGACCGCCTATTCTATCAAACTGGCGAAGAAGGTAGGGGGTGAGATTATTAGCGCTGACTCCAGACAAGTCTATAAGGGCTTAGATATAGGCAGTGGCAAAGTCACCAAGAAGGAGATGGCCGGCATCCCCCACCACTTGCTTGATGTGATAAGCCCCAAAAAAGTTTTTACCGTCTCGGATTTCAAAAAGCTGGCTGATAAGAAAATCAAAGAAATTATCGCTCGAGGCAAGACACCGATTATTGTCGGCGGTACCGGCTTCTATATTCAGGCGGTCGTTGACAACCTTGTTTTGCCTGAGGTTGAGCCGAACAAAAAACTTCGGTCTGAGCTAAGCAAAAAAACTCCCGCTCAACTTTTTGCTATGCTTAAAAAACTAGACTCAGCGCGAGCCAAGACTATTGATAGCCAAAATCCGGTTAGATTAATTCGAGCGATTGAAATTGCCAAAAAATTGGGCAAGGTGCCTGAATTGAGAAGTCCAACTTCAAGAGAGCCCGAAGTTGGACTTCGCAATTCACAATATGATTTTGAAATTATCGGTATTAAAATTGACCAAGAAAAATTAAACAAAAAAATCTATAAACGCCTAGTTGAGAGAATTAAGAGTGGGATGGTGGCTGAGGTAAAAAAAATACACCAGAATGGTGTGTCGTGGAAGCGCCTTGAGAATTTAGGTTTAGAATATCGCCATGTGTCACGCTTTTTGCATCCGCCAGCTGGCGGAAAAATTACCAAACAGGAGATGATCGAGCAACTTTATCGAGAGATAGTAAAATACAGTAAACGCCAGCTAACCTGGTTTAAACGGGACAAGAGAATTAGATGGCAAGAATTAACTCAAGACTGCCCGAACCTTCCTTCTCTTCGAGATAAGTAATTATCTCATCAATTTTGCCCTCCGTAAGATCCTTGAGAAGACCCAGAACTTTCATCTTCTGGTCTAAATCGATCTTGTTGGAATTGGCTAATAATTGACCTAATTTTTGAGCTTTAACTTTTAATTCGTCTGACATAAAACTAAGAACCATCAGGATTATTTGCTAATGATTCTAGTGCTTGGTTATAGGCTCTCATTACCTCCTCAACAAAATCTTGAGGGACAATTTCGCCTTTGTTTTCTTGTGGTTGTTCTATCATATTAAGCCTATTATAAACGATGGCAAAAAATAAGCAAACCTTCTTAAATCCTGTTTCTGGCGGGCCCACGAGGACTCGAACCTCGATCGATGGTTTTGGAGACCATTGTTCTACCATTGAACTATAGGCCCATATACCATTTCTGACATATGGTCTCATATATCCTAACATAATTCGTCTCTCAAGCAAAAAAACCGCTAGGCAATGCCTAGGGAAAACTCCAAAAGCAGTGGCTATTTAAGCCTTATTTATCGACATTAAATTACCGCTAGGCAAGGCCTAGCGGTTCTTCCGCATGATAACCTAGCCAATCAGTTAAGTAATCGTCAAACTCCTTGGCATTATCAAAATACTCGGGCAAAGAATCCATATTCAAAATGCGATTTTCGTTCCGTTTTTGGCCCTTATAATCAAGATAACTAGAAAAGCGATATTTCTCGATAAATTTTTTTACCTTATCCATATCTTTAATGCCCTCCTCCTTCCACTTGGGCTCAACCATTTTCACCGGATTAAGATGATTATAAGCAATCCCATATTTCAAATATTCATCACTATCAAAATGTCTGGCCCCAAATTTATCTTGGAATAATGACCCTTTGCGTTCATTCAATTTATTAAAATAGGCTGAGTAAGAAGTCCCAAGCCGGTGCATAAAAATACTGATCCCGCCCTCCTTAATTTCTCTCAGGATAAGATGATAGTGATTGTCCATTAAACAATAGGCGCATATATCAACAATCGGTTCGCCCCGTCTGAATAGATATTCCTCACCTCTCTTTAGTTCATCGAACTTAAAAGGCTCTCCTCCATTACACAAATAAAGCAACTTCAAGAAACGATATTTGTCTGCGACCGTGTTAAAGATAACGCGCTTCTCTACTCCACGATTATAGATGTGATAAAATTCACCGATCGAAAAAATAAATTTCCTTTCCGACATAAACATATTATACCGCTAGGCAATGCCTAGCGGAAAATGGAAAAATGTGGATAAATTTAGCCTTTGTTTGCAACGTATAATCACCGCTAGGCAATGCCTAGCGGTGATTGGGCAAAAAACTACCTCGGTGAAATTTTTGCCTTGGCGGTAATTATTTTCCTTGGCGGTAGAGTTGGAGGACTTCGGCGGGGGTAAGGGTGCGATTATAGATGCGGGTGTCGTCGATAGAGCCATTGAAAAATCTTTCAGAAGGCAAGGACTGTCTCCCGATAGTTACATTCCCGCTTCCCATGTTCAATTGAGTCACAATGCCTCCCGCACCACCAAAAAAACTGCTCCCTTGGAGGATGCCGTCTATATATAATTTTGTATCTGTTCCATCTCCTTTTATTATCCCGACTGCGTGATGCCACTTCGTATCAATAATGGTTGAGACGGATGCAGACATTCTTGCGTTCACTGCGCTCGTTTGATAATTTTTTATCCATAAGTAGTTAGATTCGAACATAAACATCCAACCCGTTGGCGTATTTTTATTATAATCACTAACCAAATGATGCTGGCCGACATCCGAATCGGCTCTTTTAAACCAAACAGAGACGGTCAGATCACTACTATTTGTTAGACCAAGACTTGCACTATTAGTATCAACGTAACTACTCCCATTAAACTTCAACGCCTGACCAATTTTGCCGGCGACGGGGGAAGTGGAGGTAGGCATGTTGGTGAGCGTGCCAGTGTTGCCTTTGCCGGATTTGTCTACCATCGTCATCGTCTTCCAATTAATGTCTTGATTGTTCATTGTCCAATAACCGACAAGGCCGGAGTCGAGACCAAGAGGTTTGAGAGTCGGAGGAGCATTCACTTTTGTCCCCTGGCTCTGATTATATAAAGTTTTAACTTCACTCGCTGAGAGCGCGCGGTTGTAGATGCGCACATCATCAATCTTGGTATTCGCCGGGAGATAGGTGCGCGTGGTGTTGCCGGTACCACAACCAACCGAGCCGGAATAATTAACTTTGCCCCCAACAAGCAGGTTGGCCGAACCATAGCCAGCATACGAATTACCGGCGGAGACCGAACCGGCCAGCTGTCCATCAATATAAAGATAATTGTTAACACCATCGTTAGTGCCGGTGACCAAGTGCCAAGAATTGCGCGGAATGGCATTGGTCGGCTCAGTGGTGCACTTGAGTTGGCCAGTGTAAGTGTAATAATAGGCCTTACCACTCCCATCGATGAAGAGGTCCTTGTCGTGAGTATCAGAATTATTACCTTGAGCAAAACCAGCGAGCATGCCCAAGCTCCCGCTCGTGGGGTAGCTCGGCAAATTGACCCACGCCGAGACGGTGGACTTGGTGATATTAACCACCTGACTATTGACCAGATAATTGCTCGTACCATTGAACTTGAGCGTCTGTCCCAATTTACCCAGAGCCGAGGCCGTACTAGTAAAGGCTCCAAGTGTGCCCGTGTTACCACTCCCCGACTTATCAATCATCCGGCTCGTCGTCCAATTAATATCTTGAGTATCCATCGTCCAATAAGCAATGAGTCCAGCATTAAGACCAGCTTTATTGATCGGCGGTGCTGGATTAATCTTGGTGGCGCTGGTTTGATAAAGGGCAGAAATTTCGCCGGCTGTTAGGGCACGGTTGTAGATGCGAGCTTCATCTATTTTACCGACAAATAAATTAGTTGCCTGACCATAAGACCATGATCCAAAAACAAGTTTGTCACTGGTGTATTTAATAGTCAGTGGGAAAACTTCGGAATTAGACAGGGCCCCATTTAAATATGTTTTTATCGTCGTGCCATCATAAGTTGCCACAACATGGTACCACTGATTAAGTGCAACGGCTGGCGTTTTTGCCCTGAAATCATAAAATGTATTATTTGTCCCACCTAAGCCAAGCCCAAATTCCTGATTATTACTAAAATCAAGTGACCAACTCGCATACGGTGAAGCAGAGCCTGTTTGTTTTTGAATTATATCAGCTCCACTAGCTTTACCGGTTGCAGTTGGTAATACCCAAACAGACAAAGTAAAGGTTTGACCCGGATTATAAACACCCGTATTACCTGTCCCCGCATCAACATATTGCGTCGCATCATTCAAAATTAAAGCTTTACCATTTTTACCAGCAACCCAACTAGGTTTAGGAGTTCCCACCAAAGTCCCATTATTTTTATTCCCTGAATAATCATGGGCAATAGTAGAGGTCCCTTCGTCGAAAGACCAGTAGCCAACAAGGCCACGAGTGGGGGCGGAATCAATTTGTGCGGCCAGAGAAAAGGCGGGAAGAGAAAAGGTCAAGCCTAAACTAATAGAGATTATAAAAAATAAAATTTTATTCATAAATATTTTAAGCACTTGGTTTTGTCCAGGCAAGGCCTAGACAAATTAGGGAGCTGGTTCGAGGGCTGGAGCTGGGACAGGATCAGGAGTTGGGGCTGGTTCGGTTGGGGCAGGAGGGACAGAAGAATCAGTGGTAATTACCGGAGTATCAGAGCTAGGTGTGCTGGTGCTAGTATCACCGGAAGTCGAAGGGGTGGAAGAGCCAGAAGAAGAGTCAGCGGGAGCGGGAGAAGTAGGCGTGCTTGGCGTGGTAGGCGCAACAGGGACATCCGAGCATTTGCCCTTCGTCTTCTGCCATTCGCCATTCACGATCAAGACACAGTAGATATCGCCAGTGGCCGAATCTTTAATCTCCATCCCCTTCTGGACCTTAAGCGTATCCGTCTCGACCACCTTAGCCTTGATATAATCGAAGAGGCCCACCATCGCCACCATGCGCTCAGAGACAAGCTCTTTGACAGTACCGACACCCGTAAGCAGCCGATCAGAGATAATTGAGAAAGCGGTAGAAGTAGAAGTCTCGGCTGTTGTTGTCGCCACCGCGAGGCTTGAGCTAGAGACGGCGAGTAAACTTGGATCAATCAGACCACCCTCGGTGAGAGTAATTGGTGAGCTAGTGCTGGCGCCGAGCAATGAGGTGATTTGCTCGTTCAAACTATTAATCTCCCCTTCTTGGCGCTGAGCAATCTGCAATAAGTAGAATGGTAAGTGGTCGGCGCGATAACCCTTGGTCTTGCCATCATCCACATAGAGCTCAGGCAAAGCACTCTTAACCTCCTCGGCAATCAGACCAAAATCACTCTGGCCATTATTCTTCCAAACAAATGATTTAACTTGCAAGCCGAGTAGAGCGTCAAGATTAAGATTAGTGTCAATAATATTCTTCTTGTAATCACGAGAGGATGGATTGGTGTTGGTGAGCAAACCGCCATTCGAATAGACGGCGCCGTTACTATTAAGCCCGTTAATTGTCACATTACCATTAGGGATGAACAAATCAACTGAATTAACAGCGCCCGTACCAGTAATATCACTAACAACCATTCTATTATTATGGGTATCATAAATAATTTTTCCGACATTTGCGGTATCGGCAAAATCTTCAGCGGCAAATTGAAGTGAAGGCGAGACACCACCACTAGCCGTAATTATCAAACTCCTATCAATCCCACCCACCGATGAGTCACCAGGGAACAGGGAGTTGAATTTAATCAAAGGGATACTGCCACTGGCATAGGTCCCATCGAATGGCCTATTCTCAACGGTCACATAATTACTACCCGCAACGTCGCCAATCTTGGAACCAAAAGGTATCGTTGTGGTACCGGCAACATCAAGAGTGCCTGTGGCGGTAAGATTGCCTCCTAGATAAGTATTTCCAATCACTGATAATTTAGCAATTGGTGAAGTGGTGCCAATGCCAACGTTGCTGTTCATCAGCATTATGTCACCATTATTCGGTTTAACCCATATTTTACTTTTTCCATTAGTAATATCGTATAATTCAAAACCTGTCACTGTTCCTTCGGTCCTTAATTCAAATACCTGTTGATTATTACCAACTGTGCTATCCAATCTAAGATTCCCTTCACCGTTACTATTTTTAATATGTAAACCACTTCCTCCAGATATCAATGTCGGATTATTCGTCCCGATACCCACATTACCATTGGCCAACACGGTGAAGAGTGACGAGGTAGCAAAAGCTGAAGAAGTGGTGGTGGCAATATCAAACAGAGCCCCAGTCGCGCCGAAGGCATTCTGAATAGAGAACTTCGCCGATGGTGTCGTGGTGCCAATGCCAACCAAACCACCGTTGGTGATACTTAATCGCTCAACACTATTTGTAAACAAACCAACAGGATGATTGGACATTGAGCCGATACCTATCTTCCCACCATAGGCCTCATACTTACCATAAAGACCGTTGGCTGAGTCTCCCATATAGACCCCACCACCACCGTTAACATCCACGACTATACCGCCAGCATTGGCTGTGGTGGAAGGATTGGAGTTGGTCCCCACTCGAATAAATTTGGTAGTAGCGGTAGTGTTAGAAATTTGAAGTGGAGAATTCGGCGAAGCGGTGCCAATGCCCAAGTTGCCATTCCCGAGTATCGTCAACAAAGTGGTAGTGCCCGTGCCCGCGGCGCTCGATGAAGCAATGGTGAAGAGTGGATTAGATGCCGCGAGTCCCGAATTATCATGGATGGAAAGCTTGGCCACGGGAGTGCTGGAGCCAATGCCCACAGACCCAGCGATTAATCCTCCGGTATAGTCATAGGTTGCCCCATTGCCGACATATAATTTACCAGCGGCCCCGCGAGAAAGACCAATATCAGCGGAGGCGTTCATGTCGCCAGATGTCCAATTGATTAAACGATTAGAACCTTGGACAATAGACGAGTTATCGATATTCATTCTTGGTGAACCCGTCGTATCAAGATAAACCATTCTTTGCCCATTATTGTCAGAGGAGAAATAAATTTTACTAAGCCCACTATTAGGTAAGATTTCTAACAAAGAATTAGTGATTGTGTTACCAGTGCCAGCCTGGAACTTAGCTGAGGTTATACCAGTAGGATTAATTACGTGGAGTGTCCCACCTGAGGTACTCGTCCCAATCCCGATATTGCCATTATTAGAAATAGAGAGGATTGAAGATCCAGAAGACGAAGCAAAAAGCAGCAGAGGCATATTGCTGGTGGTCGAAGCATTTTGGATTGTAAGGAAGGCAGGCACACTGGTGGTACCAATACCAACACCAAAGCTCGAGAGGTCGCCATTACCATCAGAGATACCAGCGATGGAAAGGATAGGGTTGCCCGCGAGGTTGGCAGTATAAGCCACACCGACACCGGCAGCCGTACCTGAGGTGAGAGGCATATCCATCCAGCTAACCATCCCGGCATCAGTTGGGAAGGAGGTGGCTCCCAACTCCACATTATCAATTGAGACAATGCCAGTGGATGAAGAGTAAGTGAGAGCGCCACCACCAACCACTAAGTCATTATTGATGGTGGTGGTGCTGTAATTACCAAGATTAGCTCCGCCAATAGACACATCGCCGTTGGCCGTAATGCGGAAGAGACTTGAGACTAAGTTGGCCCCCGTGCTCGTGGAGACGTTGAAGATATCGGCCAGTGACCCAAGGGTCCCAGTGAGATCAAGCTTGGCGAGAGGGGTGGTAGTGCCAATACCGATGGAACCAGAAGATAGAATACTTAGTGCTTCATTCCATGAGCCATTGGCTCCAACATAGAAACGGTGTTCGCCATTTACTCCGGTCGCCCTTCCCGCATAATATTTGTTGGTATATCCAGCTGTCGCAATTCTACTTCGGTCAGTATATTCATCAAGAGAAATTCTAACTGTATCGGCGTTGGAATAAGCCCCTCCAGCAATAAGATACCCCGTAACCTCCGAATTGCCCTGTACGTAAAAATTTGTGCTTGGACTACTCGTCCCAATCCCAACATTCCCATTCTTCAACACCGTTAAGTAATTGGCACCAGTAGACGAAGCCACATTGAATAAGGTGTTGGCGAGGGTGATAGTAGAAGTGGTGCCCACCGTTAAGCTCCCCCCATAAGGTTGAGTGAAGATATTGCCGTAGTCAATGGAGTTGCCAAACAAGGTGAGATTGTCTCCGGCGGTATTGCCACCAATTAAACTCTGACCACCAGCGCGACCAGCGAGCAAAGCGTATTGAGTGTGGTCGTCATTAGTAAGACCAGTCAAACTGCTGTGCAAAGTAGCGAGGTAGGTGCCCGATGGGAGGTTAGAGACGGAGCGATAGTCATCGACGGACAAGGTACTGCCGGCGTTGTTCCTGACAATGACACGATAGAGTAACTTCATCTCAGCAAATGGGAGGGTCCCAAGTGTGAGGCTGCCATAGGTCTGATTAGCTTGAGCATTAGCGAGGCTGGTGTCTTGGCGTTGACCCATCATTGAGTAGATTGGGGTGGTCGGGTCATTGGTGGCGAAGATCCAATAGGCGACATAGTTGTTGTTTGTGACGGCCGCCTTGGTGCCCGCATTGTCGTAACAGACAACTCCGCCCGTACAAGTCTCATCGAAGAAGCTGGAGGTGGCCGAAGTATAAGTGAAGTTGGTTGGACCATTGTGGTAGAGAATACGACCAGTCGTGGTGAGTGGGATTGTCTCTTCGATATCTTCGTCATCCACCGCGCCAGCGGTGATGGAGAAGGTTCTGTCGGAATTGAAGGTACCAGCTAAGCCAGACTGGTATCTGGTACCGACAGTATGGTGGAGATACTCATGAGTGGCGCCATCCATGGTGACCCCGTGACGCTCTTCGCCCAACACGCCAGTGGTGCCATCCCAATAGACCGTGGCGACTTGGATGGTGCCATCGGTGAGACCCCAAGCGGTGGTGCTGGTGGCTAAGTTGTGGCTGGTCTTGTCGTAGTATATATAGTAGAGGCCGACAGTGTTAGGGAGACCAATGGATTCGGTATTCTTGGTATATTCTTTGCCGACTGAGTAGAGCTTGAAGTTGGTGCCGGTGATGGTGAAGGTGCGGGTGCCGCTAGTGAAGGCAATGCTCGTGTCGGTGCGGTTAGGGAAACCAGTGATCTCCTTAGTATTGTTCTGTTGATTATATAGGCTGGTGTCTAAGTCTTGGATGGCTTGCTTAACATTGGTTGAGGTGATGATGTTGCCAGTGAGACCAGTGAGAGCCAAGCCACCAGACATGGAGACGTCGCCATTATTATCAATGACGAAGATATTCTGATTGGTTGAAGAGGCTACCCGCATGAAGGTGTTGGTGGTACCGAAGATATTAAGGTTGGCGTTAGGGGTGGTGGTGCCGAGGCCGACGAGGCCGAGATTAGTAAAGGTCATCCAAGCATTAGTATCGCCACTATTAGCAACATTATCATCTCCGATATTTAATCTGTAGCTACTTCCAGACCCAGTCACATCAAATCTAAACCCTCCAACGCTTGCTTTAGTAATGCTCATTCGAGCATTACTTGAGTCGTGAATATTAAATAATCCCCTTGTTGTTAAGGCAGAAACGCTATCACCCAAAGAGAGACCCCCACCTACAATATGAAGCTTGTTCCCGGGATTCGCTGTACCGATTCCCACATTGCCATTCTGAAGCATCGTCAACATCGCGTTGCCAGTGGAGGAAGCGACTGTGAATGGGTTGGTGCCAGCCGTGCCGGAGACTGAGAGGGTGGAGAGCGGGGTGGTGGAGCCAATGCCGACGTTGCCATTATTTAATATTGTCATAACCGGACTACCATTTGTCTGGAAGCTAAATATTGAGCCTGTATCAAAAGAGAATCCATTTGAAAAAGCTGTGTTATAAGGAACAAAGTTGTTAAATCCATTGGAAGATGCCTGAAAAGATACATTATTATCCAATAACATATTTTTATGTAAATCAACTGTGGATTGCCCACCATCTAAAGATATGTATTTAGTCCCATTAAGTTGGAGCTGTGCGATATTTTCCCAACCACTCGCCGAACCGCCCAATGTAATACCAAAGTAGGCTGGAGTACCCGCCAAATTTCCTACTCTAAAAACAGGAATGGTTGAAGCTCCTGATGTATTATTTATCTCTATATCCAAAGTCGCCGCAGGACTCGTCGTACCAATACCAACGTTGCCATTCGTATCAACAAGAAGTCTCTGCAAAGTTTGCGAGCCAGTCCATTGATTGACCGAGAAATTACTATTATTCTCAACCATACCAAAACTCCAAACAGAATTAGCCTGACTCAAAGTACCCGATGGCCAGAAGTCCAAAACTGCCGCGCCCGAACTAACCGAACGCTCGAGTCGAGGCTTAACTGTCGCACCATAGAGATGAAGAATTGACTGTGGGCTAGAAGTACCAATCCCCACATTGCCAGAGGAATCAATAACGAGTCTATTTAAACTGGCTGTTTTATCAAAAATACTAAACTTACCACCGCCAATAGAATTACTGTTACCAGAAGAATAAATACTCCACAATCTACCTCCAGAATCCGTATTATTAAGTCCAACGGAAGGAGTATTACCAAGGATTGATGAATTACCTTGGATACTTAGGATATCACTTGGGGTTGTCGTGCCAATACCGACGTTGCCATTTGAGTCGATGCGGAATCGCTCAATATCATTAGTTTTAATATACAAATAACCGGTAGATCTGCCATCAGCGAAAATCGTCGTGTAAGAAGAGGCAGGCGTTCCATTTACCCCAAATCTAATCCCCGAAAGATTACTGGGGTTGTTTATAAGATTCAAATTTGATCCACTTGAATTTGCGACAACATCCAATGGATAACTTGGCGCCGCTGTACCAATACCGACGTTGCCATTCTGAAGCATTGTTAGCATTGTCTGGCCAGTTGAAGAAGCAATAGTGAAAGGATTTGTGCCAGCGATACCAGAGACAGCGAAGGTGGATTGTGGCGTAGTGCTCGCTACTCCCACTCGGCCGTTTGTCACAAACAACACCGGCAATCCTGAGTTAGCATTTGTCCCCAAACCAAGATTCCATAACCCATTACCAGCATAGTAACTATTTATTCGTCCCATCATCCCTCCGCCTTGTGTAAAATCCAACATTACCCCCGCGCCCCCAACATCAGTATTATCCAAATTTAACCAAGTTGCCGTAGTGGCAGAATTTTTAGAAATAGTTAGAGGCGAAATTGGATTCGCTGTACCGATTCCCACATTGCCATTCTGAAGCATTGTTAGCATTGTCTGGCCGGTGGATGAAGCAATGGTAAACGGATTAATGCCCGCGGTACCGGAAACAGAGAGAGTGGAGATTGGTGTGGTGGTGCCAATACCAACGTTGCCGTTTGTTTGCAAAACAGTTAGATACTTTGTTCCAAAACCGCTAGAGCCAAGATAAAAGTCATTAGTCGAATTATTATCCATCCCCAAGGTCCAGTAAGAGGCATCGCCGCTACGAGTGAATCTAACACCATTCTCACTATTCCCCGTACTAGAAATTTCTAAGACATTTTGACCGGTGCTATGGAAGCGCACAGGGTCAACTGTCCCACTGACGGTAAATTTATTTGTCGGGAGGTTAGTACCAACACCCACATTACCATTCGCCCCAACATAGAAGACCGACGAGGTGGCGAAGGCGGATGAAGTGGTCGTCGCAATATCAAACAAGGCCTGAGTGGAACCAAAGGAATTCTGAATGGCAAGTTTGGCAAAAGGAGTTGAAGTGCCGATGCCCACCTTGCCATTATAAGAAGCGAGTCCGTCATCTCTCATCCCCAATATCACGTTGCCTCCGTTACTAGAAAGGAAGAGGTTGGAACCAGAGTAAGCATTATAGATAGTCCCCACACCCGAAGAGTTAAAGACTAGACCCCCCTGATCAAGATAACCGAGATAACTATTGTTAGCGCCAAACTCAAGGGTATTAGCTCTTATTCTCCCCTCAACATCCAGTAACTGAGCAGGATTAGAAATACCAATTCCCACGTTACCACTCGGCAATACAGTCAAAAGTTGAGCACCGGATGAAGAAGCGACGACAAAAGGATTAACGCCCGGCAAGGTTGAAGTGCCCATTACTGATAAGGTGGCCATTGGTGAAGTGGTACCGATACCGACGAGGCCACCATTGAATGTATATCCATAAGAATTAGCACCAGTTAAACTAAACTCTAAATACCCGTTTGAATTACTCCTACCGATACTATAATAATTAGTTCCGTCTGCATTAGTAATTCTTAATTGATTATTTACACCAACAATATCTAACTTTGCCCCTGGGGCCGTCGTTCCAATCCCGACAGAGCCAGTATAGTCAATGACCATTTTTGTATTACCGATAATATCAGAGTCAACGTTACTAGCGGTGTTACTGGCATCCAAGGCAAAAGAGAGATAACCCCTGTTTGCGTTACTCTCAGTCCGCACAAAAGAGATAGCCCCTTTTCTATACGTTGATTCGTATTGACTTGAGAACAACATTCCTCCGACCACACCACTAGCATTGTTAGTATTAGAAATAGTTAGAAAAGTGGACGTGGCATCCGATAAAGATAACTTAGTAACAGGTCCGGTTGTCCCTATGCCCACTTTGCCATTTGGCAACACCGTCAAAAGTTGAGCACCGGATGAAGAAGCGACGACAAAAGGATTAACGCCCGGCAAGGTCGAGGTGCCCATTACTGACAAGGTGGCCATTGGTGAAGTGGAGCCGATACCAACGTTACCATTATTTTGTATAAATAATCTTGAGACCTCAGCTCCTCCTGTAACAGTATTGAAAGAGAAGTTATTAAAATTATTTCGTCCAGCTACAAATTTAAAAAGCTGGTTTGCCTGATTCCAAGAGATATAGGCTGCCTCACCGTTTCCTTGGCTGAACTTCAAAACCGAACTCCCGTAACTTGCACTGAGGCTATTATTAGAAATATTTAAGACGGTGTCTGCGGAGCTATCATGGTAAACAGTTAGTAAATCAGGGGGGCTCGTCGTGCCAATACCCACATTGCCACCATTTCTTATTGCTAAGTAAGGATTAGCGGCGGTACCAAAATAGAGGCTTCGGTTGGTCGGGGCAGAGAAACCGACATCATTCTCGGCGGCGATACCCCCAAGGTTAGGGTTGAAAAGAGTTAGCGCTCGGCCAATTTGAAAATTGTTGGTTCCCCCTTGTGACATGGTAAAGGTGGGCATCACCCCAATAGCGGGCCCCGTCATCAAACGGAAGATATTGTCCGTCGTATTACTATAAACATCCAAAGAAGTCGCCGGACTACTTGTCCCAATACCGACGTTGCCATTCTGTAAGATAGTGAGGAGCGAAGCATCCGTGGAAGAAGAAATGGTGAATGGATTATAGCCGGCAACACCTTTAACAGAGAGGGTAGAAATAGGAGAAGTAGAACCAATACCAACTGAGCCCCCAACTCCCTTGATTGTTAATCTCTCTGTGCCGCCAGTCGTCCCGTCCCAAGTCAAGAATCTCAAAGAACTGTCGTTATTGGTATCGGCTTTGAACTTAATTGCGCCCCAAACAGTTCCGCCACTATCATCGCCAAACGAGAGTCCAGAGAAATTGCCAGAGCTCTTATAAGCACTAATATTTAAAGCATACGCGCTTAAGGCCGTATTCGCATCCGTTATTGACAGTCTCTTGGCAGGGTTCGCCGTGCCGATACCCACATTGCCATTCGCCCCAACATAGAAGACCGACGAGGTGGCGAAGGCTGATGAAGTCGTCGTCGCTATATCAAACAAGGCCTGAGTGGAGCCGTAGGAATTCTGAATGGCGAGCTTGGCCCAAGGGGTTGAGGTGCCAATGGCGACGTTGCCGGAAGCATCAATTCTCATCTTCTCGTTGCCACTAATTAAAAACTTAAGACCAATCGAGGAGGCAGTGTTCCACTCATTATATGATAGATAATTACTATCATTTGTTGAGACCAAATAAAGTTTATTATTTACCCCTATTCTGATATCACCATTCACATCTAAGGTCTTACCCGGAGTAGCTGTGCCAATACCGATATTGCCCCCGCGTGGGTTCAAGAGCAAAGAACCATAAGTGCCTAGGTCACCGGCAATAGTTGTCTGCAACCATGAGGCACCGGAGAGAACACCCATATCCAAAACATAACCCGTTCCGGCTGGGTCAACCGAGAATCTTGCGACACCATTCTGGGCCGTACCAGAAGTAGCCGGCAGACCAATAGTGCCTAATACATGCAATTTAAGAGCGGGGCTCGTAGTACCGATACCAACAAAACCACTGCCAGTAATTCGCATTGCTTCGCTAGGATTTGCTGAGTTTGGCTTAGTTAGAAACCGAATTTGTGCTTCTGAAGTATCTCCTGAGTTAGACACGATATCCGCCATTCTGATATAATTTTGCCCTGAACCCTGATAATACTGATTGATGATCAATCCGTCACCATTTGTGGTTGAATATATTTTTAATGCTACAGACCCTAGACCAGAAAATACTCTTAGAGTGTCTCCTATTGCGCCGGATGTTGCATCGGAAAATGCTGTTAATTTAGCACTCGGATTTGTTGTCCCCACCCCCACATTACCATTCGGCAACACGGTTAAAAGTTGAACACCAGACGAAGAAGCGACAACAAAAGGATTAACGCCCGGCAAGGTTGAAGTGCCCATGACAGACAGAGTGGCCATTGGTGAAGTGGTGCCGATGCCGACGAGGCCAGATTGGTTGATTCTCATATACTCATTGGAAGCCGAAGAGCCAGCAAAGAATCTCAAACCGTTTGCTTGATCAAGCATTATCTTCTGATATTTTGAGCCAAGATCACCAATCAGGTTGGTCATTACGTCATTCTTGGCAACAAATGTTCCTCCTGCATTTACTGCTACCTTATAAACACCACCAACATCAACTTCAAAAAGATTGGTTGGATTGTTCGTTCCCACCGCGACGTAACCATTGGACCCCACATAGAAGACCGATGAAGTGGCAAAAGCCGACGAGGTGGTAGTGGCAATATCAAGCAAAGCCCCTGTGGAGCCGTAGGAATTCTGAAGAGAAAGTTTGGCCCATGGGGTAGTGGTACCGATACCGACGTTGCCATTACTTAAAATAGAAACTTTTTCTGAACCATTGGTAAATAAGCCGAGGGATTGCCAATAGGCGGCCGGCGAAACTTGGACCTGCGTCCCAGAGTAAGCAAAGGCTTGGATACCGCCAAGTTGATAATAACCAGCGTTGACAGTGCCATTGGTCGAGAATCCGCCCGTGGCACTAACCGCTCCCCCAGACGTGACGGTAAATTGATTGTTATTCCCAACGGTCAATAACTGTGATGGTGAGGTAGTGCCGATACCGACATAGCCGGTGCTACCTTGATATTGAAATTCTTTCCCGGTACTGCCGATAAGCATGCTGTGATCACCGAACATTTGGAATCCGCCAGCGACTCCATATCTATTGACTGAATAAATCAAATCGGTCGAAGCTGAACGCGAAGCATCACCCTGAATATACATGGCTGCTCTTGAAGCCGTGCCTTGGACAACAAGTGAGGCGGACTGAGAGGTGTTTGTAATAGATGTTCCGATCTGAGCTTTATCCGCAACGGTCAAAGGGTTAGCTGGTGAAGAAGTCCCAATACCAACGTTACCATTCGATTGAATATTAAAAATTGTGCTGGCCCCAAGATTAGCATCAGTACCAATAGCAAAATTCCCCGTCCCAGTACCCTTACCAGCATACCAAGAGCCCGAAGTATCTTTGAATTGAATTCCAACATTAGCAAGGCTGCTATTTCTCTCAAGAATCAAAGGGTTGGCGCTACTGCCATAGAGATGAAGCAAGGAGCTTGGGGTGGTGGTGCCAATCCCAACAAGACCATTCAATAAAGTCATGGTCGAGCTTGCGCCTGAACCGTTGGCGCTTAACATAAGTTTCTGACCAGCGTTAGCTCTAAGGACAACGTCACCGACAGCTGACCCAAGAGCAAGCTGATCAGTGGCTAGCGATAGACCCAATAAACCATATTTAACATTGTTTTGATTTAAAGTATATTGAGCATTGACGCTACCACTCGCATCTAACCTAATCTCTGGTGTTGCGCCATAAACATGTAAGGCTGTTGCGGGCGAAGTGGTGCCAATACCGACGTTGCCGTTATCTTGGATCACCATTTTAGTTCCGGCTGTGCCTAAACTTTTATAAAATAATAGGCTGTCTCCTGCACCAGCTAAATCGGCTCTATTAGTACCAATCATCCAATCTGCATTGCTAGCCCCGCCAATCATTCTTATTCCAGCATTCTGACCACTTCCAGCCGTAGTCTCTAATCTCATAAGAGCTTTATTAGCAGTGCTTGTATTATCATAAAGATGTAACCCAGTAGATGGTGCGTTTGTGCCAATGCCGACGTTGCCATTATTCGAAACCATCAAAGCACTTACTCCTGACGACGAAGCGACATTAAAGATACCACCAGCAGCTCCACTTCCTTTAACGTCTAAAGTATAGGTAGGCGAGATATTCCCAATTCCAAAACCCCAACCTCCAGTATAACTATTTTGATATGAGGCATTCCCGGCATTATCATACAAATTCAATTTTGAAAGTCCCGCAAGAATACCATAAGAAGTGCCATTCAATACGGTCAAAACTCCATTAACTTTAGCATTCCCGTTTACGTCCAAAGGATACGCTGGCGCATTGGTCCCGATACCGACGTTGCCATTGCTTGCCACCGTGAACATCGGAGCTCCAGTTGATGAGGCAATATTTAAGGCCGAGACACCGGAGATACCTTGAATGTTGAAGGTCGAGGCCATGGTAGTGGTACCGATATTAAGTTTGCCGTTGACGGTGAGGAATTGGTTGGTGAGCGAACCGGCCACACCAGAGAATTTGCCATACAATAAGGAGTAGGCCTTGTCGCCGGCGGTATCGTTCTGATCAATATTATTGAGGTAGAAAGAGTTAGAACCGAGCTCGTATTGACCAGCATCAGCACCAAGGCCGACATTGCCATCACCTGCCGAGACAGATTGTAGAGCGTTATTACCCAAAGCCGTGTTTGATGAACCGATAGTATTAAGGTAGAGAGATTGACGCCCAACGGCCGTATTGTAACCGCCCGAAGTGGTGGTGACGAGCGCGCCCTTGCCGACACCGGTGTTATAACTCCCAGTGATATTACTATTGCCCGCCGCACCGAAGAAATAATTTTGTTTTGTGGTTGAACCAAAAGCAAGGTTGACGCCATTGATCATGTAGGAGGAGGTGCCGTTGACTTGGATGTTGCCGAGGACGTCGAGTCTTTGTGTAGGGGTGGTGGTGCCGATACCAACAAGACCCCCTGAAGAGATTCTCATTTGCTCGGATGTACCATTTTTAAATAAAATATTGTAACCGGCCGAGGTGTTTAAGGTAGTGTCAACATTAGATAAACCGTTCGAACCAAAAATCCAACCAAACACCGAACCGCCTCCAGCAATAATATTGCTACCATTAGCCCTTATCGCGCCATTGACATCAAGCTTGTAGACAGGGCTCATCCCGACACCAACATTCCCCGCAGTGTAACTAAGATCGCTCCCCGACTTGGCCCAATAATTTAACGAGGAGGCAAGGGTGGAGGAGGAAGAAATATAATCAGCGACGTAGACGTTGCTGTAATACTTGTGATTGACACCTTCAGCAAGAGCATCCGTCGTCGTACCAGCGAGGAGAGTGGCGAAGTTGGTGCTATCAGAGCTGGTGCTCCAACCAACAACAACGGGGAGATAAGTGGCGAGGTCAGACCAAGAATTAATATACTGACCGGCGAGGCCTAAAGCGGTGCCGAAGTAGCCCGAGCCGGTGGTGGTGGAGTGGGTGCTAGTGACCCCGCCGTTAACGACAAGACCACCCATAGTGGAGACAGCAGAGCCAGAGACTTGACCCGCGACTTGAGCGAAGGGCGCACTGGTGATGGGTTGACGAGGACCAAGAGTCTCGTAAGTAAGACCGTCGGAAGAGACTTCAACCTGCAAATAAATTTTGTTGTTCTGACTGAAGTCGTAATTGAGAGCATCGGGATAACCACTCCCGGTGTCGCCAATGTTGACGTTGAAGAGACCTTGACGGACGGTAGCATTGACAGCGGTGGGCGCGCCCGCTGGCCAAACTTGCGAACCCGCACCAACGGTCGCATTGTCCCAGAGAGAAAATTTGAAAGAATAGATGGCACCGGCACCACCAACAAGATCACCGGCTGAGTTCGCCAAGCGACCCTGATAGCTCATGGTGGCCGGGACACCGGTGACGGCAAAAGCCGAAAAAGTTGGCGTCAAAATAAAAGAAAAAACAATCAAAAAAAGAACGCCAAAAAAGCCTTTTCTACTCACGAAATTTTGCCAAACAGAAAACATAAAGTTTGCTTATATTATACCAAAAAAATCGCTATATTTAGCGATAAAAAAGTGGATAAGTCAGGGGGAAATTTCTACAACTTAGAGGCTTCGCCTCTAAGTGATTAATTCTCATCCAACATCAATTCTTCAAGCTCTTTTAGAGATTTTTTGCGGGCAATAATATCAGGCAAAATTTCTTCAGCAAATTTTTTATATTCTTGAAAATTTTTAAATTGATCGGTAATAATACTGGTGTCACCAAGCAAAAAGTCTCTCTTTTTTGAAGAATTCGAAGAATAACTACCCCAACTTGTCTTTACCAACTTAGAGGCTTCGCCTCCGATTTGGTGGATTTTATCGTTAAGATTAACATAAACACTCGCATGCAAAAGCTGTCTATTTGAACCAACATGAACAGATTTGAAAACCCCTTGAAACAATCGGCCCTTCCTTTTGTGTTGATTATTAAAAAACATAGCGTGACCCGTACCAAGCCTTTGCATAAAATTTTCTATCCCTTTATCAACCAACGGGGTCATTAAAAAGTGGTAATGATTAGGGTTAAAAGCGTAACAAATTATATTTACCAATTTCTCTCCCCTCTCTTTGTGTTTCTTAAAAGAGCCCATATACAGGCCTCCGACCACATTGTTTCCATTAAACTCTTCGACACTTTGCGCAAAATGAGCCAGATCTTTCTGGTCAGCAAAAATACACCGACCCTCAACCCCTCGATTGTAGATATGATAGTACTCTCCAATTGCAAACTCGACTTTTCTTTGAGCCATTTGTTTTTGTTTATACTTATCAACTTAGAGGCGAAGCCTCTAAGTTCTCTAAATTAGAACAATCCCAACATTGGGTACCTTTGCTCGCCCAAGTAGAGCTTCCTCTGATAACTTTTCCACAATAAGCACAGAGTGGGTGTTCCCAGATGTCAATTCCACAGGTTTTACAAGCTTCTTTTAGTTCTTCTTTGCTTGAGAAATAGATAATCGGCATACCTTCTTGTTGGTCACCTTTATAAGAAAGATCATTCAATTGAGAAATAGTATATTCATTACCGGAAACAACCCCAATTAAGTTTTGGGTATCAATTAAATCTTCCTCCCCTTTATAGAAATTATTCTCTTTTTGTAACAAGGGGAGCCTTAGAACTAGCTCGTTCCCTTCTTTTATGATTTTCATAAAAACAACTTCACTTAGAGGCGAAGCCTCTAAGTTCTAATGGCCAAGAAAAACTGCCTTTTCGAGCTTCTCAATTCTCTTGCCATGCTCGACAACAATGATGCTTCTCACGCCATCAATTTTAAGTTCGAGGCTATCCATTCGGGTCTCAATGTTGTCCATTCTTCCATCCAAACGAGAAATGTCGGTCTTGAGATCGGAAATATCGGCATGAACTTCTTCAAAACCTTGCTGAACCATAACCGCTAAGTTATCGATTTTTTTATCGGTATCTTTCTCGGCCTTAGCAAAGCCTTTTTGCATTGCAACAGCTAAGTTATCGATTTTTTTATCGGTGTCTGTATCAGCTTTAGAGAAGCCTTGCTTCATTAACTTAGCCAAATCTTCAATTGTCATAGTTTTTTTAGGGGCCATAGGGCTATTATAACATTGGCAAATCAAAAGGCAAAAATCAACAATTTTAGGTCAATTTTACTTGATTTTTTCCGTAATTTCTTCAATGTCTTTCTTGATATATTTCTCGGTTTCGGTGAGATTGGTGCGCAATTTGCGCATAATTTTGTTCTCTAGCAAGGTAAGTTTGCGCTTGCCCTTCGTCTTCTCAATCAATTTCACTTGCTCACGCAAATCATCACGGATGAAGTCAAAGGCTTGATGCAAATGTTCCTCTACCTCGTTGACTTCTTGACGCAGACTACGCTTAAGCTTGGCAATTTTGCGACTGCCGATGATGAGAATATAAATTAAAGCTAAAAGGAGGAGAATAAGTGGGATAAGGACTGACAAAATTATGACAAGTTCATTGCCCCAACGATAAAGCGAGGCCTTGGTAAGCGGAGAGATTATCTCGAACTCAATCTTCTTCTCTAATTTGTTACCGGCTTGGTCAACCGCGCGGGCCACTAAGGTGTGATGGCCAGAAGAGAGCGCTGGTGTCTCGTAGACATGAGACTTGTCGGCGGGTATTATCTCGGGCTTAAGGTCATCAATAATAAATTCGTATTGAGAGAGACCTGAGAGCTCGTCGGTACCGTCAAAAATAAAACTGGTTTTATAATTAAGATCGCTTAATTTCTTCTCCTCAACCTCTAAACGGTTCGGTACTGTCCCATCAACATGGATAGCGAAGGTCGCTGATGGCCCCCAGCCCTTACTATTCTTGAGGCGAAGGTGGAAGTACCACACACCGTCTGGCACCTCGTTGTCGGCCGTATAATCATCAAAGAGGCCATCGCTCTTAGTCCCCGGTGTCGCCAATTTCTCATCATTAAACAAGAAGCTAACGTCCGTGACATCATCGGGAAGAGTCCAAGAGAATTTAGGGAAACGATTGTTATACCACCGAGTCTGATCGAAGTGAGTTGTCGAAGAGATAACTGGAGCTCCCGGTACCGTTGTTGATTTCTTAACTTCAGGGGCGGGAGTTGGGGCCACAACTGGTTCTTCTTCTACTACCGGCTCTACTTTGGGCGCCAAAGCTTTGATAGAGATAATGGCCTGGCCGAGTTTGTTTAAAATACTCGTCCCTGAGCCATCATTGGCCAAGACCGAGCCGTTGGCAAAAGAGATGGTGGCCGAGCCTGTCTCCTTAGCCTTGAAATTGATAGTAAGGGCTGTGCCCGCACTCCCCGTGAAGCCGGGGTTCAAAATAGCCCCCTCAAAAGAGACTTGCCCCTTAGCATTAGAAAAATCCGGCTCGGTCACCCAAAGGTTAACGACGGAGCCAGACTTAGACAGAGAGACGACTTGTAATTTGCTCGGATTAAAATTAAGGACGCCCGAGAGGGCATTGGCCGCCTGATCGGGGGTGCTCACAATGATGCGCACCGTAATTAATTCGCCCACGACAACTTCGCTCTTGCTAACGCTAACTTTAAGATCAGCGGCGAAAGCGGGAGAAGCCAACATGACAGCAAGCAAGACGAGTGTAATTTTAAATTTCCAATTCATTATTACTTAATTTCTAATTGACCTAATTACTCTAATTTCTAAACAAATTCCAAATCCCAATTTCTAAATTTTGGTTATTGGTTATTTTTTTAGGTTAATTAGAAATTAGTAATTAGATTAATTTTTATCTTCTCTTCAATTATACATTAGGTTCAGAATAATTAAAATCTTTTTTGGGGATACTTGGTAATTTAATCTCGACACCTGAGACAACAATTGAAGCACCGGCCGAGAGCATCACCGGATAATCTTGCGTGAGCGTAGGATTGCCAATGGCCTCGAGCGCGACAAGTGCGAAGTGTTGGAAGCCGGCCGGCAAATTGTCTAAAGTAAATTCAAAGATATTATCAGCGCCTGGCTTGGTCTCAGCCACAATCTGTCCGTTGCGCAATAAGACCACGGCCTGCGTCGCTTCGGAGCGCCCACGGAAGAGAATTTTGGCTGTGCTCGGTAAGGCTTCTTGATATGGCTTGATAGCTGGGCTCTCGGCGACAACGGGCGAAGAAGCCCCCGTCTTCGCTTGAGTTAATTCGCGTTCGAGAACGAACAAGCGACGAAGACTCTTAAGAAGGACGAGTAAAATAATAAGGATTAAGAGCAAGATTAAGCCACCCACCACAACAAGCACAATCACACTGCCATTGCCAGAGAAAATTGACCCAAGACCGAAGAAAGTCTCTCGCTTGATTTCAAAATTAATTGTTTGCGAGGTCTCGTTACCCGCCTTGTCGAAGACACTAATCTTAAGGCGATGTGAACCAGAAGTTTGATCGGTAGTCTCATAGACGTTCGAGCCATAAGGTAAGCGACCAGTGATCAAGTCATCAACACTGAACTCATAATAATCAACGCCAGAGAGATAATCGCTCGCCGAGAAAGAGAAACGGGCACGCTTAGAATTCGTCGACTCAATCTCAACGATGGCTAATTGCTCGGGTGGTGTGGTGTCTATTTGCAGGGTAGTCGTCGCTATTAGAGGCTTGTTGGAGACAGTTTTATTAGGAGAGACAGGGGACACTTTTAACCCTGAAGCGGGGACTATGGTGAGAGAAATTTGCCCCAATTTTTTCAAAATATTAGTCCCCTCACCATCATTGGCCAAGATAGAACCGTTGGCAAAACTTAATTTAGCGGTACCGGTCGTGAGCGCTTTAAAATTAATGGTTAGAATTGTGCCCGCACTCCCCTTGTACCCCGGGTTCAAAATTACGCCCTCAAAATTAACTTGGCCGTCAGCGTTAAAGTGGGCTGGTTCTTGGACCCACATATTAACGACGGAGCCGGTCTTGGCCAGAGAGGTAGCCTGTAATCTATTATTAGGAAAACTTACCACACCCGAGACGGCGTTGGAGGCCTCGGCGGGACTCGCGACATAAATTTTAATGGGGATTGTCTCCCCTACCTCATAAGTATTCTTCGGCGAAGAGATTCCAAAATCGGCGGCCCACACAGAAGCCCCCGGACACGCCAAAAGGCCTAAGGTGACAAACAGAGCTATTAGAAAAACTTTCTTTTTAACCAAAGACATACGCCAATAAGCGCCACTATAATTATAACCCAGAACCACCAGAATTGATAAATATTTTTACCTTGATCAAGCTCCACGACGAGGGCGTTACCAGCCCTATCCACCGCCTTCACATAGACATAACTCGAGAGAGACTGGTCTTGCAGGAGATATGGGCTCTCTGCTTCTTGCCACATGGCAGCGGAGAGAGACTCGGCATTATGGATATTGAGACGCGACTTAGTCTCGGCAACAAAATACTTATCCACACCTGAACCCTTATCAGTGGTGCTGAAGATGAGATAAGACTGATTGCCAAGAAGCGGATCATTCTTACTTAAAATTGGTTTGAAGAGTTCGGGCGCGCTATTGTCAGAAGCACTCGATACATCAAGAGAGCTTATCAAACTAGCGCTGGGAGAAATAATTTTAGTTGCAATAGGACTACCGGTGCCGTCGTTCTTGAGGATCTCGACATTTTTAATATGAACAAAATTTAAGGCCTCATGCTCCCCTGTCTTAGATTTGAAAATAAGCGAAATAATTTTCCCCTGTCCGGCAAAACCACCTGGAGCGATACCCGAGAAAGAAACCGAGCCAGCCGTCTTAGTATTGGGTGCTTCAAGCCAGAGAGAGATAAAAGAGTTGGCATTAGAAGTCGTGACCAGTTCTAATTTGCTCACATCATATGATAATTCGCCCGAAACGGCATTGATCTTATCCGCGCCAGTATCAAGACCGAAGGAGACGACAAGGCTATCGTTGCTTAATTCAGGCTGAGCGGGGAAGAGGAAGATGTCTAGGGCAAGAGCGGGGGTAGCCAGAAAAAATGAAAACAAAACAATGATCAGAAAATAATTTCTAATTATTCTAATTTCTAATTGACCTAAATAAGCGCCAAAAATACAATGTCTAAAAAATTTTGAAATTTGGGTCATTGGAATTTTTTTTAGTAATTAGGTTAATTTTATTACTTCGACCAATAATACGCCATGATACTGAAGTCAGTAAGATTGAGTTTGCCGTCACCATTTAATTTAGTCTTCTCCAGCGCGAGGAAGGTGGCCGAGAGTGGTCGCTTGTACCAGTAAGCAGCAATCGAGAAATCGATCAAATTAACCTTACAATCACCATTCAGGTCGCCTTTAGCCGGACATTTCTTCGCTGCTTGATCTAACAAAATATTCTCCGTCCCTACCTTGAAGCCGGCTGTCGGGCCAAAGGGGCTTACCTCATTGACCAAGGCCGCCTTAGATTTGGCCGTGTGACCCCCCATCTCCAACACTACCGTATCGAGATTGTATAAGTAAACACCAGATTTGTCGGTCGAGGCTTGAGCAAAAATTTGTTTCTCCGAATTCACGGCAATTGTCACTTTGCCATCGGGAATACTCTGACCGAAAATGGCAATATTATCACCCTGCTTCACCTCCTGTTTATCCACTGAGATTGACGGGGCGATGAAAATACCACTAACAACCACTGAGGCTCCCTCCGTTAAGGTCACGGGGAAAGTTTGAATTAAAGATTGCCGGCCAGAATTATCGGTCGAATTCACACCAAAATTATAAAGACCAGCGGCAAGACTGGCGACAGAAATTTCAAAATTAGCATCGGGCCCCGCTTTGGTGGTGGCGACGAATTGTCCATCACGGAAGAGCGACACGTCACTGTTGGGGAAAGCTCGCCCCCTAAATGTTGCCCCCGCTCCTGAGACACGACCAGAGCCACTACCACCTCCGCCACCGCCACCACCGCCTCCCCCATTGTCATTATTAGGGACCGGGGTTGCCGAGACCTCGGTAGAAGTGGCCACATCATTACCCAACATATCCTTAACTTTAATCACAAAATAATAAGGGCTATTATTACCTAGACCCGCCTTAGTGTAGCTAAGATCAGTCCCCGCGCTAACAAGATTATAAGGCCCGCCCGAAGTGTCTGACCAACCAACGATATATTCGCCCGCCCGCCAACCAAGGAGCCCGGTGGCCGGTGTCCACGAGAGAGAGACTTTGCCCGGACCGGCCGAAGCCGTAACGACAGGGGTACTGATAATAGGGAAATAAAGTAAACCACTCTTCAGGATAAAATCAACAGCCTGACTTGGCCCAATGCTAAATTGCGAAATGAGACCATCTAGTTTGAAATTGCTTGAAGCCGAATAACCCGCCGGAGCAATCACCCCTTCGAGCATATTGAAGCTGGGCGAAGAAGCCGTATCGGCTAAAGCCGGAGACGGATTAAAAAGAAAAAATAAAGTTAACAAAAGGAAATAAATTATTTGACGATAATTTACCACTCTATAAGTATAAACTATTTAGAAACTAAAAACCAAGCAAGCAACAAAAAAACCAAGAGGCTTATTTCTTGGTTTCGATGTGTGTGGTATTCTTTTTGCACCACTTACAATATTTCTTGAGCTCAATCTTGCGCTCAACTTTTTTCTTGTTTTTGCTGGACCAATAGTTAATGCGTTTGCAGGTCTTACAGCTTAATCTGATTAAAAAATCTTGTGACATAATGATATATATTTAGGACCGTCTTACTATACAGGAAAAGGCCCAAAAAGGCAAATTCTCCAAAATGTCCCTCAGATGTCCAACATCGGATGTTGGACATTTTTCTGTGTTATAATATTAAGAAGGAGAAGTAGAAAGCCCCCGGACGCGTTGCGTCGGGGGCTTGGTTCGAACAGGAAGGAAGCGATCAGCCTTTGCCACCGCCATTGCGGCAGGCCCAGAGACTGAAGGAAGTGTTCCAGCTGTTGTCGTTGCCGACAACCTGGATTACGAGATGGTCAAAGCCGGCGGGAACCTCGACATTGGAACCACCGGCCTTGCCCACGCCACCGGGAAAGGGTACCTCGACACTCATCGGGACATCCTTTGTGAGTACGAGTTTTGACTCGTCACCGTCAACCGAATAGACGTTAATGGTCCCACCGAATGGCAAATTGGGACCAATGGACAGACCAGAGCCGTAGGCACGAGCAACGTAGACCAACATCGGCACCCAGGCCTTGCCAGTACTCACGGCTTGGAAATTCTGGTTGGACCAAGACATGCTGTCCTCACCGGCGGGGATCAACTCCTTAATGCCGTTGGGCATTATGGCATTGACCGTGTTGTTACCGCTCGCACCAACCTGAATGCTCCCGGTAGCCAGTACTTCTCCGCTGGCGACATCGACAATCTCGTAGTCACCGGCCGAAGCTGGATCCACCCAGACATCGAAGGCGCCACGATTGGTATCGTAACTGAAGCGTGAGTCGCCGATAATACGCAAGACCACCGAGCCCGCCGGTCGACCGTCGAGATCGAAGCTGACAAGCCTCTCTTGAAAATACAGGGAGAGTTGAACCGCAATGGGATCGCCCGGCTTCATGAGCGGGACTTGGAACCACCCATAGGTCACGTAGCGACCCAACTCCCCGTCCCAGCCGTTAAGCTGGACGTGGTAATCGGTCGCGCTGCCCACTTTGTTCTCAGGGAGACCACTCAACGGCTCGTCGCCCCAATCCACGACCTGCTCGCCATTGATGACTAGGCGAGGGATCTCGCCGTTTGCCATCATGGTGAAGCTCCCGTTGACCAACTGTGTCGATCCGTTCACAAGGAGCCGAGTAAACCCGAAGTCCCCCTCATACTGCGTCACGTTGAGACCAGCGTAGGCGCTGGCCATACGCAGGAGTTCGTCCTCGGTAGGGGCCGCCCAAACGGGCGTGGCAACGACCACGAGGGCCAATGCGAGCACAAACAACATCTTCTTCATCTCTTCAATCTCCTTCTACTTGTTGATGTTTTTTGCCGACGCGACAGGTAGACGCACCGACATCTTATGGGTCTCCGCCGATAGGGCGAAACCATTTTGGTCCAACTTCTGATCAACTTCCGACAATTGCGCAACTGGCGACAGTGTCGGAACAGGCAGAGACGCAGGCCTAACGGCCAGCGGCTCAGAGACGGGGTGAGGGGTGACGACACGGGTCGTCGTGGTTGTGGAAGTAGCCGGTGGTGCAACGATCACTTCAGGCCGACAAAACTGCAGGGCCAAAAGGACAATGGCGACCACCAACATACCCAAAAAAACGGCGTTTGTCTTCATCTTTTCCTCCTTTTCAATGTTCAAATGTCCAACATCGGATGTTGGACATTTCACTCTTAAATTAGGCAAAAAACAGGCCACTTAGCCTGCCTTTTATCATCCTTACTTATTATATACCATACTTGACACAATGTCAAGGAGTTGACGTAAAACAACAAACCAAAGTTGCGAAAAGAGGCTTTTTGTTTTAAGATTAAGAGGTTCATTTGCGCAGGTGGCAGAGCCTGCCCCGCCGTGGCGGGGTGAAGTCAATTGCAAGTGACTTGTTTGTCTTACTTTTTGTGAGATTTTACAATTAAATATGCGCAGGTGGCAGAGTGGTCAATTGCAAGTGACTGTAAATCACTCGGCTTCGGCCTACGGGGGTTCGAATCCCTCCCTGCGCACAAGAAAAAAGGGCGACTTTGGTCGCTTTTTTTCTTGTGCGCAGGAAGGAGAATCCCTTTATTTTGTTCCCCCGGTCTTAACTCTTGGATTAATCTTAGATTTAACCGCTTTAGTTAATTCGACAAAAGGCACCCCGTCTTTGAGCGAGACAGTGACAATCCCTCCCCCATCAATCTTCTTACCAATGATGAATTGAGCCACCGGATTCAAAATTTTGCTCTGAATCAAACGCTTCAACGGTCGAGCGCCATACTCTGGGTTATGACCTTCGCCCGACAAGAAATTCATAACCTCGTCAGAAACATCTAACTTAATCCCCTTCTTAATTAAACGCTCACGCACAATATCAAGTTGCAAATCAACAATCTCACGCAATGTCTCCTTGGACAACGGACTGAAGACAACAATCTCATCAAGACGATTTAAGAATTCAGGACGGAAGTGTTCGCGCAAACTTTCTTCAATCTTCGTCTTGACAGCGCCAAAATCGGCACCCTCATCACCGCTCGAGAAACCAATGCGCTGATAATTCTTGATAAATTGACTGCCAATATTGGAGGTCATAATAATAATGGTATTCTTAAAATTAACAGTTCGCCCCTTGGCATCGGTCAGGCGTCCATTATCAAGAACCTGGAGTAACACATTGAAAACTTCAGGATGAGCCTTCTCAATTTCATCAAAAAGAAGAATCGAATAAGGGCGATGACGCACAATCTCGGTCAAGTTACCCCCCTCTTCATAACCAACATAACCGGGAGGCGAACCAATAAGTTTAGAGACCGAATATTTCTCCATATACTCCGACATATCCACGCGGATAAGCGCCTTCTCATCATTGAAGAGAAAGCCAGCCAAGGCACGGGCCAATTCTGTCTTACCGACACCAGAAGGGCCTAAGAACATGAAGGAGCCAATCGGACGGTCAGGGTCAGAGATACCGGCGCGAGACCGCTTAACGGCTTCTCCAACGCGATCAACTGCTTCGGCTTGGCCCCGCACCCGCTTCTTCAATTCCTCCTCCACACGAGCCAATTTGTCGGTCTCTTCTTCAAGCATCTTCATCACGGGGATACCGGTCCAGCGTGAGACAACTTTGGCAATCTCTTCATCGCCCACCTCCTCCTTCAAAATTTTGCGCGCGCTCTGGAGCTTCTTCAATTTCTGCTCTTTGAGCTTGAGCGCTTTGTTAATCTCAGGGATACGGCCATAGAGAATCTCGGCGGCCCGAGACAGGTCCGCACGCATCTCGGCGTGACTCGCTTCAAGACGCAATTTCTCTAGCTCAGCCTTGGAGCTACGAATCTCGCTGATGATTTGTTTCTCATTCTTCCACTTTAATTCAAGCTCACGAATTGTCTCTTTAAGCTCACCAATGCTCTTATCTATTTCTTTAATCCGCGTCTTGGCCTCCTTGTCGTCAGACAATTTGACCTCCTTCTTCATCGCCTCTTTCTCAACTTCAAGACGCATAATTTTGCGTTCGCCATCTTCAAGCGCCGCGGGCTTATTCTCAAGCTGAAGACGAAGGGCACTAGCCGCCTCGTCAATTAAGTCAATCGCTTTATCTGGCAAGAAACGGTCGGTAATATAACGGCTCGACAAGTTGACGGCCGCGACAATCGCGCCATCGGTAATATGCACGCCATGATGCAATTCATACTTATCTTTGACCCCGCGCAGGATAGTGATAGCATCCTCAATACTTGGCTCTTCGACAACAACCGGTTGGAAGCGACGCGTCAGGGCCTGGTCCTTCTCAATATATTTTTGATATTCCTTAATCGTGGTCGCCCCAATAGTGCGCAATTCGCCACGGGCCAGAGCCGGCTTCAACATATTCGAAGCGTCCACGGCCCCCTCAGCGGCACCAGCGCCAACAATAGTATGAATTTCGTCGATAAAAAGAATTATCTTACCTTCAGATTTCTCAATTTCTTTAATTATATTTTTTAGACGCTCTTCGAATTCACCACGATACTTGGTACCAGCCAAGAGCATGCCAAGATCAAGCGAGACAATCTCGCGGTCGCGCAGAGAATCGGGCGCCTCACCCTTAGCAATGCGCAAGGCCAAGCCCTCAGCAATAGCCGTCTTGCCCGTGCCCGCCTCACCCACCAAGACCGGATTATTCTTGGTGCGACGAGAAAGTATCTCCATCACGCGACGGATTTCTTCATCACGACCGATGACCGGATCAAGTTTGTCAGCACGCGCTAGGTCGGTAAGGTTCTTGGTGAATTTCTCAATCGCTTTGGTCTTCTTTTGATTAGCCCCAGGAGTGATGTTGCCCGCTTTAATTTCTTGGACAATATTTAAGACAGCGTCATTACTAATTTTAAAACGAGTTAGGAGATCTCGCGCCGGACTTGGGACATCAAGAAGCGCCAGGAGCAAGTGCTCGGTCGAAACAAATTCTTCATTCAAATTACTGGCAATCTTCGCTGAGGTGTCAAAAATACGAACAAGCTCTGGTGTAAGATAAATCTGATAGGAGGGGCTCATCACATTGCCCGCACCAAAGGCCTCAATACTGTCCAAAACGTGATCGGTTAGCGAAAGTGAATCAACCTCTAATTTATCAAGAATTGAGACAACCATACTCTCTTCTTGCAACAACAAAGCCGCCAACAGATGGAAGGGGTTAACCTGATTTTGCCCACGCTCAATAGCCAGCTCATGGGCTCGACGTATAACTTCGCGGGCTTTAGTTGTGAAATTTTGAAATGGAGGCATACAAGAAAATGTCTAATTACTAATTGACCTAATTAATAACTAACTAACTAACTAACTAACTAACTATAAAATAATTATTTGATTTGGTCAACGATGGCCTGGAGAGCGCTCGCCGAGAGAGCGTAGCCTCGAGAGATGCCAATACCGACAATCTCGCCGGCCGTATTGATAACCGGTCCACCAATATTATCTCCAATCACCGAACCGGTGCGAATAACACCAGCATTAATCCCTGGTGTGGAGGTTGAGTTTGTTTGAATAATCCCCATGATAATTCCCATCATAATCTCAGGACTCCCGTTGTCAGAATAAGCGAGGGCCACACTGGTCGCACCACTGGCAGGCAAATTCTTAGTAAAGAGCAATCTGTCTGTTGGCAAACTACTAGTCGCGGCAAAACGGATAAGAGCAATATTGTCAGCTACATCTCGCTTAACCACGTCACCACTGACCGCGATCCCACCCTTGGTTATTGTCACGCCGGCAACATCATCAGGGAGGTTCTTAAGTGCCGTGGCCACAATATCACCCCGGACAACAAAACCGGTGCCAAGACTCTCCGTCCCTTTATCAGTCTTACGATCGAGGCGAACAACTGAGGGAGCAACAATTTCCATCGCTTTAACAATCTGTTCGCCCTCACTCGCAGAAGGAGTCTCTCTGACAATCCGCACAATTGTAGTGGTGGCTCCGGGGATCACGCGCTCAATAACTCGATTGATAGTGTTGGAGACTCCGGCGTTCGGTGATTGATCCATCAAGGTAACAGTGACAATCGCCGTCGTGATAGACGAAACGAACATAATAAGAAGAAGTAACAACAAAAATTGGCTACGATTAAGGTCTTTAATATCCATATTAATTAGGATAATAGCACAAAATCAGAGAAAAAACACTATTTAGAAGTGAATAAATTTTCTATAAACGGCCAATTAAAAACGAACCAAATGGCGGTCACGAACTCGGCTCGGCGGTTCTGATACTTAAGATAATAAGCGTGTTCCCAAACGTCAATCGTTAGGAGCGGTTTTTGCCCAACAGATAGAGGTGAGTCTTGATTAGGGGTGGTGGTGATTTCTAAATTCCCCTCTTTATTAAGCACAAGCCAGACCCAACCCGAACCGAAGAGGCCAAGAGCCTTGTCGCTTACTTGTTTTTTGAAATCTTCGAAACTGCCAAATTGCTCAGTAATTTTTTGCGCTAATTCGCCAGTTGGGATATTCTCTTCACTACTCGTTGACCCGCCTTCGTTGAGACTCTGGCGTGGCGAAGTAATAATACTCCAGAAGAAATTGTGATTCACGAATCCCCCGCCAAAATTTTGCACAGGCTTCCTTATTTCTTCAGGCAAATTACTTAAATCTTTTAATAACTCCTCAGCTGGTTTCTCGGCCAACTCAGGATATTTTTCTAACGCGCCATTTAATTTATCGCAATAAGTTTGATGATGCTTGCCATAATGAAGCGCCATCGTCTCCTTATCCAAGTAAGGCTCCAGCGCGTCGAGCTCATAATTTAATTTGGGTAGTGTATACATTTTAAGCTTCAATTTTCTTTAGGAGCAGGCTGAAGAGAACATAGAAATTTTGTTGAATCTGGGCCTGATCCTTGGCATTAGTGAAGTTCTGCCAAGCCGCATAGATCTTGGGATCGTTGATATCACGGACAGCATTCTCAAGCTGGAGACGTTGATCGAAGGAGACCGATGAACCACCCTGCAAAACATTGGTGACAAAGAGCTCCGAGAAAGCGAGAACCTTCTTATTAGTTTGTTGGCCAGCCACCACCTTCTCCGCCACCTGCAATTTCTGACTAAGCGAGATGTATTGCCAACCTAAGAAGACCAAGGCTAAGACAATGATAGTAATTAGAACAAAGTGTAGTGTTTTTTTCTGTGTTGACATGTTTTTTATTTTCTTCTCCCGCTTGACGGGATTATTATTTTTAATTATAGCACTTCTTAATAATTTTTTTAAACTTTTGGTTTAACATATTTTCTAAATTTGCCTTTTGCGTCGCCAAGTAAAAAGGACAGCAAAGTAGACGAGAACGATTAAGATTCCGGCCAATAAAATATTCTGTAAATTGAAGAGCGCGGGCAAAGAGAACTTCGCCTTCATCTCAATATTCATGAAGACCCCTTTATTTTCTTCGACCTTGAATATCTCACTCTTGTAGTCACCATAACCCGAAACGGTCGCTGTGAGATAATACTCTCCTGGTGGCACTAAGAAGGCGTAGCGACCGGTGACATCAGTGGTCTGAGGGTTATCTTGGCGGAACTTCGTGGCCGGCCAGAGTTCATATGAAGGATTGCCTTGCCTCGCCGAAGCCTTTGGCGAAGGAGGGAGCCAGAAAATAGAGACCTTAGCGCCGGTGATACGTGCCTCGCTCCCGTCGGCCAACTTGCGATAGACATAACCCTCTGGGTCGACAACCACCACCATACTGACAGTCTCGGGCTTATCCTTCTTATTAACATAATCCACTTCGGTGCGAAGCTCGTATTGACCAAGGACAAGTGGTGAAGCGACGTCAGCTGTCCAGATACCATTACCCGAGTCCTTGTAATCGAAGGAGGAGAGGACAAGGTCTGGTGTCGTCTCTGGTGAGACCGGCACACTTGAAGCTTTGATATCCATCGCCTCGACGAAGCCTACGGCGAAGTCGGGCATCGCGTTGGCAATCGAAGCTAACAGAGAAGAGGCTCGGGCTGTTCGAGGAGAGGCCTCAAGGGAGCTCGAGGCCTTTCCTCGGTCGGCGACCTTGCTCGTCTTGAAAATCAAGTAACCCTTCACTCGTTCGGCGGGGTGGTCGGGTTTAATCGCCAGTGTCAAAGGATGTCCCTGAATCGTGTTCACGGTCTGAATCGCTGTGCCTTGATTATTGATCGACAACTTAA
Organism: Candidatus Vogelbacteria bacterium; assembly: GCA_903864935.1. Classification (GTDB taxonomy): domain Bacteria; phylum Patescibacteriota; class Minisyncoccia; order Phycocordibacterales; family XYD1-FULL-46-19; genus CAIPHT01. The sequence continues at coordinate 27,318 of CAIPHT010000017.1, read as the reverse complement.
CATTGAGATCCAAATTGTTCTCCCCCGCTCTGGCAAAAATAATATTGGATGGCACCTTCTTAAGCTCAGCCCGCGAGAAGTCGGCTACAGCCACATTCTGCGCCACCGGCAAACCAGCCGACTCGGCCAGCCCTGGCAAAGAGATCTTGGCGACTTGGAGTTGCTCCACACCATTCATGCGGGTAATACCTACCTTGCTCAACGCTCCAACGACTTGGGGGAATTTCTTGGCGACCGCGAGGAAGTCGGATGGCAACGAAGCAAAGACAAAATTCGACATTGGAGTTGGGACCAAATTCCACTTACCTTGGAAGGCGAGCGGGGTGCTCGAGGAGACCGCTACACCAATCGGTGGTAGAGAGAACACATTCGCTGGCTTAGGCGCGAAGAAGCCAACAAGATTCGAGAAGCCTTCGCTCAATTGATTGGTGAAGCCCCCGACCTGATCGGCTAGTGATGTGATATTAAGATAAGTTTGAGCCGAGAAGGCTGGAGAATCCGCACCCGAAGCCGAGAGGAATTTGGTATAGATAGTATAAGACTTATTGAGGCAAGACTGGCTCCCCTGACAGAGATCATACTCAAGACTCGTCTGGCCGGACAATGAAGGGATAATCGGCAAAGTGACAGCGTTCGAAAAATCCGGACTGGTGGAGATGATGACCGCCGTGGTGTCGGGGCTCGTGGTGAGATTAAGGGTCACCTTCTTCTCTCTCGTTACTAGCGCACCATCATTAATCTTAACTTTGAAAGGTCCGGCCGGCGGTGTCGCAAGGGTTGGGATAGTCGGGAAAATAATTTGGACATAACCGCCACCACCGGAGTGAGGTGGAGTTGGAATATTATAAATAACGTGCGTTGCCGTCTCGGCGCTATCTTCATTACCAAGAGCATCGGCGCAAGCAAAGTATAAGTCTTGAGTACCATAATTATTAAAGTTTGGTAGCGCGCAGCTCATCTGAATACTGTTAGCCACGCTACAAGAATAATCACCCGACATATTGTCATATGACTTAGGCGAAGTCGCAAAACGGCAAGTACTTGATTTGTCAGTGGTAAAGGTCACGGTCTGTCCAGACTTAGTGATAGTGGCACCAGTGGCCGGCGCAAGATTAGAAATAATAGAATTAGATTTATCAATCTGAATAATCCGACTCTGAATACTCTCAATATTGCCAGCCACATCAACCGAATAATAACGAATGTAAGTCTCGCCAGCCGAAGAGATAGTGAGAGGCGCGACATAAGCCGTGCTTGGCGTACAAGAATTATCAGTATCAACACAATATTTAGGATAGCCCGCCGCGCAACCAGTGCCACCAACATTATCAGCACAACTCAAGGCGACAGTTACATCACTCCCCGTCCAAGTGCCAAAGCTATAAGAACTCCCACCACTCGTCGCCGAAGCGGTGGTGCTAGGAGCCGTCGCATCGAAGACCCAATTGCTGTTGTGGCCAGAGTCTGTCGAATTGACTTGAGTGACCGAGTGCCCACCGCTGGCGTTAGAATAAGCAGCATTAACATAATTGGCTGTAGCTACGCCGGCCACATTAAGATACCAAGTATTGCTTGGGTTAAGGGCAAGCAAAGCCCCCGAGTGACCAGTGACATTGAAATCGCCACCAATTGTGAAGGTGGAGCCGATGAAGCCGGCAGCAGTGACATTGGCGACGACGGGAGCGCCAGAAGTTGTCCCCGTATGATTTCCGTAAGTTGAATTCAAATACTGAATTCCAGTATTGCTTGGCCAAAAAATTCCCGTCCCTTGTGGGATTAAAGTATCACCGATATACCACCTGCCATTAGTTGAGAATGAAATATAATAACTATCACTTCCTCTTCGATAATAAGGAGCGTTATTATACATCCCCGCATAAGTATAAACCCCGGTCGCGTCTGGCGTTAAAGTCCCCGTCACTTGCACTTGATTATAATAAACAGAAGAATTCAAACCCGAAGCGGTGACTTGTGCGCCGTCAGCGATAATGAAGTTGCCGGTGGTATTAATATTCCAGCCCGCGGGATTCAAAGCACCGGCATTGTGATTGAAGGCGCCCGTGGCCACCAAGCTATCTGCCAAGAGCATAGTGCCCGAGCCAGAGTGAGTGAGGTTATAGAATGACTGCCCACTTGAGATGACAGTCTGCGTGCTGGTGCCTGTTAAGTTGATTGTGGAAGAATTTGGAGTGACAGTGACACCCGTGAAGTTAATGTTGCCCGAGACCGCCGTGGAGCCGGTGCCCAAATTAAGTTTATTGCCATTGCTAGAGCTGTCATAAGCCGAGATGCTGGCGATGGAGTTAGTAAGACTTGAGCCTAATTTTAGATAACCATTCCAACCCCCACTTCCACCCAAAGTAATTGCTCCGGCCGTGAGACTATTAGAGCCCATATCAGTATAGAGAATTGGTGTGCCGACGAGAGAATCGACGGTAACAGAGTTATTGCCCAAATTCCAATCACCAGAGGCCGTGAGATTGTTGCTGTCATTTCTAAAGCGGATAGTCCCCGTGACAAAATTATTCGGGAGAGTCATCGCCTTTTGCGTTAAGCCGGAGTTTAGAGCTCTGATAAACATGCCGGCAATTTGCGAAGAAGCATTAAGATTATTAACCGTTATGACGTCGTTGGCTCTCGGGTAGATGTTAAGAGTATAAGCGCCGTTTAAGGTCCCCGGCCCTATGGTCACGTATCCGCCACCGTTATAACCAACACGAACATCGGCCGAGAGAGTCGTCGTTACCCCACTCCCCGCAATAGTTAGAGAGTAGAAGGCATTACCAGAAAGAGGGTTACTGATACTGCCACTCACGCCCTGTATCCAAGAGCCAGTCGAGGTGAGGAGGTTCGCCGTGTTGGCCACCGAGATATTGCCATTCACTGTTACCGTCTTGCCGTTATCAATTAAGTTACCATTAGTGAGTGTTGTGCTAGTTGCCGTCAGGTTGTCTTGCAAAGTCCAAGCTCCGCCGACGCCGTTGAATTGCACGGCATTAAATGGATAGCTTGAAGCATTCGCCCCCGAAGTAATAGCTTTACCAGTGGCGGTGGAATTAAAGATGACAGTGGAGCTAGCGGCGATAAATCGAGAAGAATTAGCAGAGTCGGCACTGTTACCATAGTTGAGCCAGTTGCCTCCAGTAGTGATGATAGAATTTCGAGTACTAGTCGAGCCACTAGTGGCATCTAGTGTCTTGCGGCCCGTGTCTGATCCGGTACCAATGTAGAGACCTCCACCGGCAGTTAGATTGTAGCCATCCGTTTTCCAAGTATCGACAGAACTAATCGCCGATAAACCAACCGTTAATGTATTAGACCCATTGATAACGATATTCCCTGTTTGTGTAATTGTCGCATTTGTTCCCCTAACAGCAAGGCTACAATCATAACCATTATTTGCAAGGGCAGGGATAGTTGAGCTTGCGCCATAAAAATATAGATAATGGCCCCCGGGGAGAGAAATATGCGACGCGGCGTCAACAATTAATGGCGTGTTGCCATACATATAAAAATTACCATTGGTCGTACTATAAAATGTACCCGTGCCAACAGTAAGTGTCTCTCGAATGCTAAAATTAGAATCAGAAACAAATGTTGTGGTATTGGTGCTTTGGCCCACAGTTAGATTGTTGAATCCGTTTAATGAACCAACATATATATGATTATATGTCAGAGTGTTAATTCCATTCAAAACCAAACTCGTGTTATTAAATTGTTGGGATTTGGTGGCATCATTATTACCATCCGCTGTGAAATTTCCATTACCATTCACAGTGATTAAAGATGGCCCAGCGTTGAAATATCCGCCAGCGGTTTGAGTGTAATTACCACTAAGTGTCACTTTGGAAGTTGCGCCGTAATATATTCCGCTAGCCGTGACATTAGCGACGGTGGCGTTACCGGTTGGAGTTGGAGATCCAGACGGAGTATATGTGCCATTCGGAGCTAAAAGGGGTTGGCTATATATCCAACTCGACACGGTGAGCCAATTGCCAACGACTGAAGAGATAACCCACCTACCCGAAGTATTCCATACATAGTAAGCAGAGTCTGACCTCTTATAATACGGAAATCCATTAACAGTTCCAGCCTGAATTGAATAAGTTCCACTCGCATCCGGGCTCAAAGTCCCACTCACCGTCACTTGATTATAATAAGTCGTGGCGTTGGAGGTGATTGTTCCGCTGGCACCAAGATTCAAGTCCCCTGTTGTCCAACCGGTATTGGCCGAAGTGCCCTGAGTCAAAGCACCGTTGATAGTTGAAGATCCAGTGACGGCCAAGTCGTTGGTGCCAATGGCGAGAGTGCCAGCCGTCACCGTTAGTGCCCCATTCACACTAGCATTATCCGCCAGAGTGAAGGTACTCCCCGATCCGTTGATTGTCAGATTATAAAATGGCGAAGTGGTTGATCCATTGGTAATTGTACGAGTGGTAGAGGTGGCAATGAAGACAACCGTTGAACTGGCGGCAATGAATTTAGACTTAACAGCCCCTGTACCATAGTTGAGCCAATTTCCCTTAACCGTAATTGTAGAATTGCGAGTGCTAGTAGCATCACTTGTGGCATCAAGTTGTTGCAAGCCATTATTGGAGGTATAGCCAATTTCTAAATTATTCCCAACATTTAAATTATAGCCATTGGTATTCCACTTATCTGTTCGATTGTTTGAACCAGTACCATTAATTTGTAAATTCCCATTACTGATAACAACGTCTCCGGTCTGAGTGACAGTATTATTTGTTCCGCCAACAATAACACTAGCAAGATTCGAGCCAATGGTGATAGCCGGGATATATTGGTTTGTACCATAAAATACCAAGGCATAATTATTTATTATCGAACCAGAGCTTACATTAAGTGGATTCGCGCTCAATAAATACAACAAGGCATTGGCTCCACCAATTGTGCCATTACCAATAGTTAAAGAATTAATTACAGTAAAGTTAAAGGCTGTGGCACCATATAAATTTGTAGTATTGCCACCCTGCCCCCCAGTAAGATTATTAAAGCCATTAGACGTATTACTTGATACATTATTATAAGTTACAGTATTCGCCCCATTAAGCACCAAACTCGCACCATTATATTGTGCGCTGTTCACTGTGCCGTCAGCAGTGAAAGTACCATTGCCGTTGATGGTGATAATTGACGAAGCGGCTAAGAATTTAGAAGTTGTTGTCGATTGATCGAAGTTGCCAGAGATAGTGATTTTGGAATTATTTAATCTGGTATATTCGCCGGAAGAGGTAACATTAGCGACAACCGGTGCCCCAGAAAATCCAGGATTTGCATAAACGAAATAACTACCAACTAAACTACCAGAGAGATACCACCCAGCAGTAGTCGGGACATCAAGACTTGGGCCAATCATCCAGTTATCAGACACTCTGCGCCAAATATACCAGTTATTCCCTAAAGAATAATATGGTGTGCCATTATAAATTCCGGCAACAGTATAAGTTCCATTTGCACTAGGTGAAGAATTACCACTCACCGTCACCTGATTGTAATAGATAGTACCATTGGCAGTGGAGGAAGCCGTACCATTGGCTCCAATAACAAGATTGGTCGTCGTCCACCCAGTACCCGCTGAATTGCCAATGGTTAAGGTACCATTAATAGTAGAGGTGCCCGTGATGGCTAAGTTGTAAGTGCCAACAGAGAGGGTCGCGCCAGAGTTGACAGTGATAGTGTTAGCTGAAGTCGAGGTGGAGAGCACCGGCTGGTTGGCAGTATTGGCGATGATGACATTGTCGGTGGCGTTAGGGACATAGCCCACATCCCAGTTGGTACCGACACTCCAATTGGTATTGGTCGTTCCCGTCCACGTGACAGTGGTCGGTCCGAAGATGAGGTTGGTGGTACCACTAATGTTACGAGAGTTGGTGAGGATGAGTGGTGTCGATGAAGCATTGGTGAAGTCTTGGACACTGAGGAAGTTGAGGGTACTGATGTTGAGCGGATTAAGACTGAAGGCGGTGCCAGAGACGGAGGAGACAAGAGACAAGAGTTGGTTAAGAGCCCCTTGCAGGGTGAGGACACCAGCAATGATTTGAGTCTTGGCGGCTTCGAAGGTGAGGGTGGCGGCCGAAGTCACGGTCTTGGTGAGATTGTAGAAGGTGGAGGTACCGAAGATACCTTGGTCGGTACCAGTGAAGTTGACGGTGCTTGAACCGTGGAGGAAGCTGGCGGTGTTGCTCCAAGTGCCGGCGACGTTGATGGTCTGGCCGTTAGAGTCTAGAGTGCCGCCAGAGTTGGTGAGGTCGTGGGTGACGGTTAAGGCATTGGCCAAGAGCTTCAAGGTGCCGGCGCCGGAGTGGGTGAGATTGTAGAAGGATTGATTGTTAGTGGTGAGAGTCTGAAGGCCCGCGCCATTAAAGGTGAAGGTGGAAGAGCCAGGGGTGACAGTGATACCGGTGAGGTCGACGTTGCCGGAGATGGCTAAGTTAGAAGAACCAAGTTCTAGTTTACAAGTGGAATAGCCACTGTCATTGGTAATACTGGAAATAGAATGAGAAGCGCTTGAGCCAAGTTTTAAATAGCCAGGAGAAAGGTTTTCTCCAATTTGTAATACCCCAGCGGTTAAGGTGTAAGAGGCCATATCAGTGTAATGTGTTAATCCTGTCGCACCTGAATCAAACCCGACCATATTATTACCTAAATTCCAATTACCCGTAGCCGTCAAATTGTAGCCTGCATTAGTGGCAATCCGAATGTCACCCGCAACTAAATTATTCGAAACGGTAATTGCTTTTTGAGTACGATCACCTCCTCGAACACCTAAAATAAGATTGCTAATTTGAGAATCTGCTGTTAAATTATTTACCGTTAGGGCATCATTAACGGCCGCAGCTATATTTAAATTATAATTCCCTGTAAGTTTGCCGGCGGTAGTAATACCACCAATAGTAGTCGCGCCACCGATAGTCGAATTACCAACATTAACATTCCCAGTCAGTGTTGTTGTAACTCCAGAGCCCGCAATCGTTAAAGCATAAAACGGATTACCCGTATTGGGATTACTCAAATTACCACTCGCTCCCTGCACCCACGGACCAGTCGAGGTCAAAAGGCCAGCCGTGTTAGCCACCGAGATATTGCCATTCACGGTCACAGTCTTGGCGTTGTCTATCAAGTTACCATTAGTGAGTGTTGTGCTAGTGGCCGTTAGATTATCCTGCAAAGTCCACGCACCACCCACGCCGTTGAATTGTACAGCGTTGAATGGCGAGTTCGTTGTGCCCGAAGTAATTGTCTTGCCCGTGGCCGTAGAATTGAAGATAACGGTCGAGCTCGCAGCGACAAATTGTGACGGAGCTGAGCCACTGCCATAATTCGTCCAATTGCCTCCGACGGTGATGGTCGAGTTGCGCGTGCTAGTAGCACCACTAGTGGCGTCGAGCTTTTTGAGTCCAGTGTCGGAGCCTGCGCCAATTTGAACAAGCCCACCAACCGTTAAATTATAGCCATTAGTATTGTAAGTACTCACACTACTAGCCCCGCCAAGAATCTGCAAATTCTTATTAGGGTTAATTGTTATATCACTGTTTTGGATAACGGGAGTACCATTAAGAATTATATTACTATCATAACCATTCGTAAGAAATGGTATGGTTTGAGTTGAATATCGAGTAAACCATATATAACTAGAAGATAGATGTGAAGCTACATCAAAACTTAATGGAGTAGCCCCGTACAAGAAAATCTGACCGCCCGTCAATGTCCCAGACCCAATTGTTACTAACGACTGGATACTGAAAGTGCCTGATGTTATCGTCGTATTACCATTTTGTCCGCAAGTAAGGTTGTTGAATCCATTGGCATAGGTGGCTGAAAGATTATTATAAGTCAACGTATTCGCTCCGTTCAGTACAAGCGAAGCATTATTAAATTGCAGGGATTTGGTCGCATCATTGTTGCCATCGGCGGTGAAGGTGCCGTTGCCGTTTTGGGTAATCAATGACGGTCCAGCGTTGAAATATCCGCCAGCGGTTTGGGTGTAATTGCCAGAGATCGTCACGTCAGAAGTCGCGCCATAATAAATCCCGCTGGCTGTGACGTTGGCAATAACTGGATTACCGGTCGCTCCATTGTTAGGGTCATATGTTCCAGGAATAATAGGGCTAGACATTTGAGTCCCGTTTGACCAAATATTTCCAGTTCGGCTACCAACGGCTGACGTTATATAATATCTAAGATAAGTATCGTTGTTATACCAGACATACCAGTTATCACTTCCTCTTCTATAATAAGGTCTTCCGTTGTAAGTTCCGGAAAAGGTGTAGGTTCCAGATACATCTGGATTTGAAGTCCCACTCACCGTCACTTGGTTGTAGTAAGTTGTGGCATTGGAAGTGATAGTACCGCTCGCACCAAGATTCAAGTCCCCTGTTGTCCAACCGGTACTTGAGGCTGTGCCAAGGGTTAAGGTGCTAGTGATAGTTGATGAGCCCGTGACCGCTAAATTATTCGCCCCAATGGCAAGAGTGCCTGCCGTGACATTAAGATTGCCGGCCACCGAGGCGGCATCTTGCAAAGTGTAAGTCCCGCCGGTGCCGTTGATGGTGAGATTGTAGAAGGCGGAGGTTGAGGAGCCAGAAGTTATTGCTCCGCTCGCGCCAGTGCCAGTCATCACAACCGTCGAACTAGCGGCAATAAACTGTGAAGGTGCTGTTCCATTGCCATAGTTAATCCAATTGCCACCGACGGTGATGGTGGAGTTTCTAGTACTAGTGGCACCACTGGTGGCATCGAGTGTTTTGCGACCGGAGTCGGAGCTTGCGCCGATAGTAACACTACCTCCAAGGGTTAGATTATAACCATCCGTTTTCCAAGTAGCTGATAAACCAGTTGATCCATCCGCATTTAAAAATAATTGAGTTGCAATTATATTACCCATTTGAATAACTGTTCCGCTATTATAGACAGACAATTGGCCATACCCGGCACACGAGGGAATAGGAATGGAATTACCAGTACCATAAAAAGCCATGACTGTTAATATATGTGCAGAGGCATCCACACTCAAAGGATTATTGCTCGACAAATAAAGTACTTTACCAGTCAAAGTTCCCGAGCCAACAGTTAAAAGATTCTTAACCCCATATGCCCAGTTGCCAGCTAAAGTAGTAGTGCTTCCATTTTGAGCAACCGTTAAATTATTAAAACCATTTTGAACAACTGGGCCTAAGGAATTATAAGTCAAAGTATTCGCCCCATTTAATACTAAACTAGCGCCATTATACTGCGTTGGTGCTACTGTCCCATCCGCAGTGAAAGTGCCATTGCCATTAACCGTAATTAGCGACGAGGCGGCGAGGAATTTAGATGAGGTGGCCGACTGATCATAATTACCAGAAATAGTTATTTTGGAATTGTTTAATCTGGTGTATTCGCCGGAGGCGGTGACGTTGGCGACGGTGGCGGTGCCAGTCGTTCCACTATTAAAGTATGATGAGCTAGGAAGATTAAATAGACCTTGAGTAACAACAAAATTCCAAACTGGATATGTAGAGCCCAACGCGGTTCCGATACGATAATAATCGAATCCCGACCCCGTCATATTATAATAAACATAGTAATTATCAGTTCCTCGTCGATAATACGGATAACCATTATACATCCCTACTACAGTATAAACCCCCGTCGCATCCGGACTCAAGGTCCCCGTCACCGTCACCTGATTGTAATAGATAGTACCATTGGCAGTGGACGAGGCGGTACCGTTAGCACCGATAATTAAGTTGGTCGTCGTCCAACCAGTGCCAGCTGAATTGCCAATGGTTAAGGTACCATTAATAGTCGAGGTGCCCGTGATGGCTAAGTTGTAAGTACCGACAGCAAGTGTTGCACCAGAGTTAACGGTGATGGTGTTGGCTGAGGTAGAGGTGGAGAGCACCGGCTGGTTGGCAGTATTGGCGATGATGACATTGTCGGTGGCGTTTGGTACATAGCCCACATCCCAGTTAGTACCGACACTCCAATTGGTGTTGGTGGTTCCTGTCCACGTGACGGTAGTCGGTCCGAAGACAAGGTTGGTGGTACCACTAATGTTACGAGAGTTGGTGAGGATGAGTGGGGTTGATGAAGCATTGGTGAAGTCTTGGACACTGAGGAAGTTGAGGGTACTGATGTTGAGAGGATTAAGACTGAAGGCAGTGCCAGCGACCGAGGAAACGAGAGAAAGAAGTTGATTAAGAGCGCCTTGCAGGGTGAGGACACCAGCAATGACTTGGGTCTTGGCCGCTTCGAAGGTGAGGGTGGCGGCGGTAGTGACTGTCTTGGTGAGATTGTAGAAGGTGGAGGTACCGAAGATACCTTGATCGGTACCAGTGAAGTTGACGGTGCTTGAACCATGCAAGAAGCTGGCGGTGTTGCTCCAAGTGCCGGCGACATTAATGGTCTGACCGTTGGAGTCTAGGGTACCACCAGAGTTGGTGAGATCGTGAGTGACGGTTAAGGCATTGGCCAAGAGCTTCAAGGTACCGGCGCCGGAGTGGGTGAGGTTGTAGAAGGAGCTCCCACCACTGGTTAGATTCTGTGTGCCGGACGTCTTGTTGAAGATGACCGTAGAATTATCAGCAACGAAGGTCGAGGAAGCTGACCCCGTGCCATAATTGAGCCAGTCCCCGCCCACAGTAATTGTGGAGTTGCGACCACCGGCACCGGTGGCGTTGAGGGTTTTAAGACCAGTATCTCCTCCACCATTAGCACCGATTTGTATGTTTCCTCCCACTGAGAGATTATAACCAGCAGTATTCCAAGAAGGAGTTCTGGCCGGAGCGTTTTCTCCACTAACAAACAAGGATTTCGTACCATTCAAAACAACATTGCCCGTTTGAGTAACTCCAGAATTATAATCAACTACGATATTACAATCATAACCATTAGTAAGAGACGGGATTGTTGCGGTATTCCAAAATCTCAAATTTGGTACAGAAATTCTCGAATTAGCATCAAAACTGAGAGGGTTAGAACCTACCAACCATAAATCACCATTACTTAGCGTATTAGCAACTCCTGAACCTGTCAAAGAGCCCGAACCAATTGCCAACACAGACCGAACAGCTAAACCATAAGCTGAGTTTGTTGTTACCAATGTTGTTGTTCCCCCACTTTGACCGACAGTGAGATTCTTAAAACCATTTTGATAAAAAGTTGGCAAATGATTATATGTCAGAGTATTTGTCCCGTTCAAAATCAAACTAACCGTATTAAATTGTGTCTCATCCAAAGTCCCGTCCGCATTAAAGTTCCCATTTCCATTCAAGGTTATTGTCGAAGTGCGCGCCAAGAATTTGGCCGTGGTGGATTGAGTGAAGTCACCATTGATCGGGTTAGCGCTACCGATAGTCACGGCGTAATTACTCCCCGACTTGGTGTCGAGTGTGCCATTAGTGAGGGTCAGATTGTGCGAGACAACGAGCGCATCTTGCAAAGTGTAAGTACCGTTTACTCCATTTTGTGTCAGATTATAGAAGGGAGAATTAAGAGCGCCAGAGGTGACTGTCCCACCCGACCAAGTGCCGGTCAAGACGACCGTTGAACTTGCGGCGATGAACTTAGATTCTTTACCGGCAGTACCATTACCAAAATTCGTCCAATTACCGGCAACAGTAATTGTCGAGTTGCGCGTGCTGGTCGCCCCACTAGTGGCATCAAGTATCTTGCGACCAGAGTCAGAACCAGCGCCAATCTGAAGATTACCGCCAACAGTGAGATTGTAGCCGTTAGTTAGCCAAGTATTTATTGCCCCGGTATAACCATCTCCGTATATTTTCAAATCTTTACCAGAATTAAGTATAATATCTCCATTTTGACTAACAATTGTTGCTGTGTTGGATAAATTAATATTGCAATCATACCCTTTAGTTAAAGAAGGAATTGTTTGAGTCCCATTTCCATAAAAAAGTAGAGAAGTAATAGAAATAACTGAGTTTGCCGCATTCACATTCAATGAAGAATTTCCCACTTCACCAAAGTATATGTTACCAATCCCAGAAGAAGTCAAAGTTCCAGTACCAATCGTCAACGACGTCTTTACGGACATACTTCCATTTATGTTTAAAGTAGTTGTGTTTCCATTTTGACCTGCCGTAAAATTAGCAAATCCATTATGATAAACAGTTGTTAAATTATTATACGTCAAAGTATTATTCCCATTCAGCACCAGCGAAGCTGAATTGAACTGCGTTGAATAAGCGCCGGAATTGCCTGAACCATCCGCGGTGAAATTTCCGTTGCCATTTTGGGTGATTAAGGACGAACCAGCATTGAAATACCCACCGGCGGTTTGAGTGTAATTTCCAGATATTGTTATATCAGAAGTCGCGCCATAATAAATACCACTAGCTGTGACGTTGGCGACGGTGGCGGTGCCGGTTGATGGGACTATTGGATTATATGAACCTGCGAGGGAGGTAGTAAAATTGTTGAAAAGATTTCCACTCGTTCCTCCTGGATTGGGCCCAATAATCCATATTCCACCACTACCTAAATATCGCCAAATATAATAACTATCAGTTCCCCTTCTATAGTATGGTAATCCATTATAAACTCCTGCCACGGTGTAAGTCCCGGTAACGTCAGGGCTCAAAGTCCCACTCACCGTCACTTGATTGTAATAAGTCGTGGCGTTGGAGGTGATTGTTCCGCTCGCGCCAAGGTTTAAGTCTCCTGTTGTCCAGCCAGTACTCGATGAATTAGTAAGAGTTAAGGCGCTAGTGATAGTCGAAGAACCAGTGACCGCTAGATTATTCGCCCCAATGGCGAGAGTGCCCGCCGTCACCGTCAAAGCTCCCGCCACACTAGCATTATCAGCCAACGTGAACGTACTTCCCGATCCATTAATAGTGAGATTATAAAAAGGCGAAGTCGTTGAACCGTTAGTAATTGTTCGAGTTGTTGAAGTGGCATTAAAAATGACGGTTGAGCTCGCGGCAATAAATGTCGATGGCGCCGAGCCATTGCCATAATTAAGCCAGTTGCCACCGACGGTGATAGTAGAGTTGCGGGTACTCGTGGCATCACTGGTGGAATCTAAGATCATTGAGGCCGAGGAGAGATTGGCTCCGATGGTCAAATCACCACCGACAGACAAATTATAACCAGACGTCTTCCATCTTGACCCTGAGGTACCATCAGTAATTCTTCCAACATTCAAGCTGTGTGGATAATTTACAACAACATCACCAGTTTGAGTAATTAAGGCATTATAATATACCTCCAAATCAGAATCATAACCATTGGGGCTTGCTGGGATTGTTAGATTAGTGCCAGATCCAAAGAATGAAATACGCGGAACAGAGATGTGTGAATTTGCGTCAAAGCTAAAAGGATTAACGCTTCTGGTAAATAAAATATAACTATTAGTTCCCGTGAGTGTACCAGAACCAATTGTTGTCTTATTGCCCACCCCTATATTAGTGGCAATAGTTGTCGTCTTGCCATTTTGTCCAGCAATCAAATTTAAGAATCCATCATTTTGAGAAGAGACGATATTATAATAGGCCAGAGTGTTGGTCCCATTTAATACCAACGTTGCATTATTATATTGGCCCTGCCCTAGAGAACCACTGGCGGTAAATGTGCCATTACCATTGACGGTAATGAGCGAAGACCAAGCGAGGAATTTAGAGGAGGTGTTGGACTGGTCGAAGTTGCCAGCGATGGTGATTTTGGAATTGTTTAAGCGGGTGTATTCGCCCGAAGCGGTGACGTTGGCGACACCAGCATTACCGGTCGCTCCCGACTCCGGAGAATAATTACCCGGCACAATATATTTCTCGCCGGTGGGATTGTGATACCAATTGGGAGTTCCGCTGAAAGGCTGATTGGTAGCCACATTATACCAACCGCCGGAATACATTTGAACATAGTAACTATCGGTACCTCTTTGGTAATAAGGATAACCGAGATACATTCCTTTGACTGTGTAAGTTCCACTCGCATCCGGAGAAAGAGTTCCAGAGACCGTCACTTGATTATAATAAATAGTTCCAGCTGCTGTTGAAGATGCGGTGCCACCCGCGCCAATAGTGAGATTACCAGTGGTCCAACCATTACCAACCGAGGCACCGATAGTGAGTGTGCCGGTGACAGTGGAGTTGCCAGCGACAGCGAGGTCGTTGGCGCCAATAGCGAGGGTGCCCGAAGCGACAGTGAGGTCACCGGTAATTGTAGTGCTGGCAATACCGGTCGTGCTTGCAGTAACGGTGCCCGAGTAACCCGCGCCCAAGGTGAGCGTGGCCAGTGACCAACTCGCGCCGATGACAGCATTATTAGTACAACCCGAAGAGAAGACGACCGTGTCGCCCGTGGTCGGGACATTGCCACCAGTCGAGACGCCACAAGCGCCGTTGACTGTTGTCGTCCAGTTGGTAGCAACATTGGTAGAAGCGCCTGATGCGCCCGTCCAATAATAAGCAGCCGGGGTCGGGTCGACGATGTAATCGATTTCGACGCCAGTCGAAATCGTCCCGAGCGAAGGCGAGGGACTGATAACCTTCAAATCGAAGACATCTGTCGGTTGAATTAGTTTCTTAAGTAAAACTCTATACTTTACAAAGGGACCAACCCCAGTAGTAGAACTGGCGTTCCCTAAGGGGTAAATACTACTAAAATCCGGATTGATGCCATCAGCAACAAGGTCGAGCTTAGGACCTTGGAGTTGGTTGCCGTCGCTATCAGTATAAACCGGATATACCTCGATGCTCGCGCCAAGTTGTCCAACATCCGATGTTGGACATTCTCCTGCTGTTTGTCCAACATCGGATGTTGGACATTTTGTCCTCGCGTAGACCGTAATGTCCTTAGTGTTATCAAGAATTGAGTTAAAGGTGGCACGAACATATTGAACATTACTCACGCTGGCAAATTTGTCATCCGCCAGAGCACTAGTCTCGTCGTAGATGTCACCAATGACATGTCGCTCGCTGTCGAGGAGGAAGGCCTTAGAGATAAAAATGATTTCGAAGATTTGCTCAGACAAGTGCGGAACAGTCCACTCAACATAATCGAGCATGCCATCACTGTCGGTGTCGTAGGCGTGAAAGCTCATATTCTGATTATTATTGTTCTTCCACTTGATGTGAATTTTGTTTTCCTCACCGACAGAATAGATTGGCGGAATTTTGGTGGATGCAAGAACATCGGTCAGAGGCAATTGCTCGGTCGAGCTCCCACTAATATTCTCGACTGAAGAAATGGTGACCAATTTGCCACGTGAAGTCTTAACCTCTTCGATAACCGGAGCTGGTGTTTCGAAATCAATTTTGACGAAATCCTCGGATTGTCCAACACCCGATGTCGAACTCGAATTTTCATTTTCCAAAATTGGGGCAGTAACAGTGGGGACAACGGTGGGAACGGATTGTCCAACACCCGCCTCCGTCAGAGACTCCGGCGTGGCACGGCCCGACTTTGGCTCGCCGAAGCTACTCGCCTCGCCAGAGCCTTCGGCGTAGCGCGGGCCAGCGGAGGAGGCTGTTTGACGATCAGAAGAAGTGGCTACCACTGGAGCCTCAACAACAGGGACAACGGCTGGGACGGATTCGTTTACTAAGGGTGTTTGATTATCCGCTTGTGTCGAGACATCCACCACAGTGGCCTCTGGAGCAGGAGAACTAGCGACAGCTTCAATTATGGCTGACACGGCTTCGTCGGCATCGGCGAGCAAGGATGAAGAAGTTTTAATAAGTTGGGAACCGTTACCATTTGGTCGGGCCAGAGCCAAAGC
This sequence comes from Candidatus Vogelbacteria bacterium, assembly GCA_903864935.1. Taxonomy (GTDB): domain Bacteria; phylum Patescibacteriota; class Minisyncoccia; order Phycocordibacterales; family XYD1-FULL-46-19; genus CAIPHT01. The sequence goes on along the minus strand of CAIPHT010000017.1, from coordinate 11,576 downwards.
GACACGCGATTCAAGCGGTGTGGTTAATTGCTTGCTCGTGGTCAAAATTTTTCTTGCTTCACCAGTAGTGATAGTTGCCGTCTTAATATTCTTGGCTTGCTTAGGCAACTTAACCAGATAATTATCTTGAGCAATATCATCTCGACGCACCAAGACACTCCACTTCACCGGCGATCCTCCAGCGACAATTGCCGAGGTCTGCTTAAGGAGAGCGGTGTTAATTACTAAAGATTCGTTGATTTTCTTAGGCTGAGAGAAGACGACCAAAGCCCCCACCAGCATCAGAAAAATAACCAAGCCAACCACACGGTACAAGCTTAAGAAGCTCTTAATTTTTGCCGAAGCTTCAGCAATTTTTCTCTGCAACTCGGTCATTTAAATTGAAAGAAATGGACCCCTTTATTATACCAAAAAACCAAGCAAAAATAAGCCAAAATTTAACAAAAATCTGGGGAAAACTCGAAGCTAAATCTCCACCCCTTTTATCCCCAAAATGTCCAACATCGGATGTTGGACATTTTTATGTGTTATAATATAATTACCGTTAAATATGGCCTATCGCCCAATCCCATTTGTCGCTGGAGAATATTTTCATCTCGTTAATCGCGGAAATTTGCATTGTGATATTTTTAAAGACAATGTCGACAGGGCAAGATTTTTATTTTGCTTACTTTGCTTTCAGTCGGCCGAAAGTTTCGATCAAATTAATCGTTACGTTCAAAAATTTTTAAAAACCGGAAGCTTTGGTTTTAACGAAAAAGAAATAAAAAAAATTACTAAAAAGCACTTGGTAAAAGTTATTGCTTTTTCCCTAATGCCGAATCATTTTCACGTCCTCGTACAATCGAGCATAGATAATGGAGTGTCGCTTTACATGCAAAGAGTGCTTAATGCCTACACAAAATATTTTAATACCAAATATCAACAAACAGGGCACCTCTTCCAAGGACCCTTCCGCGCTGTTCATGTAGAAGATAACGAACAACTTCTTTATACTTCTGCCTATGTTCACTTGAACCCGATAGAACTCATTCGAGCAGGAAATGTCCAACATCCGATGTTGGACACTCTAAAATTCCGTTGGTCGAGTTTCAACGATTTTGTTGGACAAAATCGTTGGGGCAAACTCCTTGATCCAAGCATTATTCTTGACCAAATGGAAGGAAAAGAACTTAAAGAAAAAGGTCAAGATTATCAAAAATGGGTTGAGGGAAGCGGGGCAAAAGAGTTAGATATTGCAACGGATTATTTAAGTTTAGAATAGCAAAATGTCCAACATCCGATGTTGGACATTTTGCTAGAAATTTACTTTTTTGTACTTGGTGAGGATAGCTTTAAGAGCCTTGATGAATTGCGAGGCTTGAGCAATAGTTGCTTCGCGCGGGAGGCTAAGACGAACAGCACTATTAGCTCTTTCTTCTGACCCGCCGATGGCTCGGATAGAGTAAGAACCTTCGCCGTTATCGTGCGAGCAAGCGCTCCCCGATGAGACGGCGAAACCTTGGGCGTCGAGCTCAATCACGAGCTGTTCGCCGTCTAGATTTACCCCGCCGTCGGCGGGGCCAGCAACTGAGAAATTTATATTATTGGGCAAACGAAGTGATGTGAGAAATGCGACTTCAAGTGAGCCACTAGTCGCCCTTCGCAAATCACTTCGAACATCCGGCCCATTAATAACGACCCCAGAAATCTTCTTCAGTTCCATCATTAATTTCTTCTGAATTTTTTCTAAACGCACAGTTTCTTTGTCTCGATTCTTAGCGCAAACAGCCAGAGCTTCGGCTAAACCAACAATACCAGCGACATTGTGCGTACCAGAACGCAAACCTCGTTCTTGTCCCCCGCCAAACATAATCGGCGCAATCATCACTCCCCGTCTCACATAGAGCGCGCCGATCCCCTGCGGACCATAAATCTTGGAGCCATTGAAAGTAAGAAGGTCAACGCCAAGTTTGGCCACATTAAGGTCCAAGAATCTTCCCGCCTGACAAGCATCGGTATGCAAGTAAGGCAGACTTGCCCCGCCACCGGCGGGGTGAATGTCATTTTCTTTTCTGAAGTGTCGAATAATCTTCGCAATTTCTTTAATCGGTTGAATTGTGCCAATCTCATTGTTGGCCATCATCACTGATACCAAGAAAGTATCTTTGGTTAATGACTCTTTAAGTTCTTTCAAATTAACTTGACCATTCTTATCAACCCCAAGATAAGTCACTCGATAGCCTTTCTTCTGCAAATGACGACACGGCTCAAGCACCGCTTTGTGCTCGATGGCGGTGGTAATGATATGGCCAGGTCGCGGTGTGCGAAAAACGACTTCGGGCTCACTTGAAGTCGCATTTCTCACACCGATCGCCTCAGCAACTCCTAAGATAGCGAGGTTATCACTCTCCGTTCCAGAGCCAGTAAAAATAATTTCATCCGGATGAGCAAAGAGTATCTCGGCAATCTTGGCCCGAGCTTCCTCCACCTTCTTCTCGGCCATAAGTCCTTCAGCATGGATACTCGAGGGATTATTCATCCCCGCCGCCGTATCCCAGAAGATTCGTTTAGTTTTCTTAATTGCCATTAAGCAAATTTAGCACAAACCCAAGCTTTAGTAAAAATTATTATAACACATCCGACCCTCCTACCAAGGACGGTCCTTCGGTCCTTCTCCTGTCTAGCGGACTTGAGGTCTGGCGGGGTGGAGGGTATAATAAAACAATGATAGATTTAAATGTTTTATTTATTGTCACTGTCGGCTTCATCGCCATTACTGTTTTCTTGCTCGTTAGACTCTTCATTTTAGACAAACGTCTGTCCATCCTCTTCTCCGGCAAACGGGCTGGTGACTTCGAAGACATTATTGACGAATTTGTGAAGACTGCTCGCCGTCTCGACGAACGAACCAAGATGATTGCTCAGGAAATTGATAATATTAACGAGCGTCTAGCTAAGGCAATCCAGCGTGTACACACCGTGCGCTTCAACCCTTTCAAAGATCAGGGGGGCAACCAGAGCTTCGCCACTTGCTTCATGGATGAGAACGGTGACGGTCTGGTAATCTCTAGTCTCTACTCCCGCGACAAAGTTAGCGTCTATGCCAAGCCATTAATTGACGGTAAATCTGAATACGAATTATCCCAAGAAGAGAAAGAATCTATTGATAAGGCTTAGGGATAATTTCTAAATCCTAATTATTCTAATTCCTAACCATAGACATGTGGTAATTTTATATTTGTAAAATAAGGAAATTTCTGGTTTAATGAAAAACATGACCGATATATCTAAAGAAAATAACATTGAGCGTCCACCGGTAGTGGCGGTAATGGGACACGTCGACCACGGCAAGTCCAAGCTCTTAGACTATATCCGCAAAACCAATATTGTGGACAAAGAGGCCGGCGGTATCACCCAGAGCACGAGTGCTTATGAGGTGGTGCATAATGGTAAAAAAATCACCTTCCTCGATACCCCCGGGCACGCCGCCTTCACCACCATGCGCGAACGTGGCGCTCAAATTGCCGACATCGCCATCCTTGTTGTCTCAGCCGAAGAAGGGGTTAAGACTCAGACACTTGAGGCACTCCAATCTATCACCGAGAACAAAACTCCTTTTATTGTCGCTATAAACAAGATTGATAAACCTTCAGCCAATGTCGAGAGCACCAAGCAAAGTCTCGCCGAGAACGGCGTCTTCGTTGAGGGTTATGGTGGCAATGTCCCCTTCGCTCTCATCTCGGCCAAAGAAGGGACCGGCGTGGATGCTCTCTTAGACCTGCTCTTGCTCGTCTCTGAGATGGAGGAATTACGAGGCGAAACTCTCGCTCCGGCCGAAGGCTTCGTTCTCGAATCGCATCTTGATCCCAAAGTTGGGACAACCGCTACTTTTATTATTAAAAATGGCACACTTCATGACTCTGATTTTGTTGTCGTCGGTAACGAAGTGACCAAGATCAAACGCTTGGCCGACTTCTTAGATAAACAAGTTAAAGAATTAACCTTGTGTGCGCCCGCTCGACTCTCTGGCTTCACTAAGCTCCCGCAAGTCGGCTTCTCTTTCAAAGCCTTTGCCAATAAAAAAGACGCTGAGTGCTTGGCCGAGTGCTATAAAGAAGAGAACTGCGCTTGCGCGATAGAAGAGAAAGGAGAGAAAGCTGAGGTCACTATCCCCCTCGTTATCAAAGCCGATGTCTCAGGCACCCTTGAGGCTCTTGAGAAAGAATTGGGTAAACTCTCCGTTCCTAAAGTTGCTCTTAATATCATCAATCGTGGCGTTGGCACTATCACCGAGAACGATGTGAAATTGATCCAAGCCTTCCCGGGGGCCAAGGTCATCGGCTTCAGAGTGAAGACAGAGAAAAGCGCTTTGACGCAAGCCGAGAAATTCTCTATTACTATCCAAACCTCAGACATTATCTACAAATTATCCGAGTGGCTCGAAGAAGAAATGAAGAAAGTTGTACCAAAACAAAAAGTTGAGGAGGTCTTGGGCAAAGCCAAGATTCTCAAAGTCTTTAGTAAAGATAAGGATAAGCAAATTATCGGTGGGCAAGTGGTATCCGGTTTAATAAGCATCGGCAAAGAAGTTAAGATTCTCCGTCGCGATGCTGAGATTGGCCGAGGCAAGATTATTAGCCTCCAAATGCAAAAAATTAAAGCCACTGAGATTGCCGAAGGCAACCAATTCGGCACCGAGATTGATGCTAAAATTGAGATCGCTCCAAGTGATTATATCGAAGCCTTCGAAACAGTAATCAAATAAAATGAGCCATCGTCAAGAAAAAGTTGAGGGGCAACTCCAAGCCATTGTCGCCAGTTTCTTAAGCAAGGAGGCCGGCACAATGTCGGTAATTACCGTGACCCATTGTGATGTGAGTGGAGACCTTAAGAAGGTGACGGCCTTTATCTCCGTCTTCCCCACCGAGCACGAACAAGAGGCGCTCAATTTTGCCCGGCGCAAGCGTACCGAGATTAGAGAACTCTTCAAGCAAAATCTCTCAATGAAGGCTATCCCCCACTTAGAAATCGAGATTGACGAAGGCGAGAAAAATCGCCAGAAAGTAGAAGCGATTTTTAATAATTTGTAATCTGGAGGCCTGGGGCGGAATTGAACCGCCGTATAAAGATTTTGCAGATCTTTGCCTTACCACTTGGCGACCAGGCCGTGGTGCCTAGGGAGGGAGTCGGACCCTCAATCCCTTACGGGCGACAGATTTTAAGTCTGTAGCGTATACCAATTCCGCCACCTAGGCAATTATAAATAAAGAACTTGTCCGCTCAGAGGGAATCGAACCCCCGACCGTCTCCTTAAGAGGGAGCTGCTCTACCAGCTGAGCTATGAGCGGATGATATATTATTTTTTACTAAACTAAGTTACTGCTAGATTTTACCAACAAAATGTATTAAAATCAACTAGTTCACAAGTATTATTTATTGCCGAGGTGGCGAAATTGGCAGACGCGCTAGCCTTAGGAGCTAGTGGAGCAATCCATGGAGGTTCAAGTCCTCTCCTCGGCACCAAGTTTATAGGGTTGACTTTTTCTTATATATAGTGTATAATTAAGGTAGATATTGATAATGCTAAAGGACTATTATTCCTAAGGCATTTTGGGTTGGTTTTTGTCAAAATAGTGGCCCAAGCTCTGGCTTGGGACATGAGGAATATGTAATGAAGAAGACTCTAGCTTACTTGGGCTTGGGCATATTGGGGACTATTTCCCTTATTTGCCTAGCCTCCCTCGCTTATTGCTTCCAAGAGGAAGCCATGTTTGGCGTAGGGATATTGCTTGGCCTTGGACTTTTGGTAATTCCGACCGTCTTGGTCCTCCCCTTCGTCATAACATTCATCGCGCGTTTCGACCTCTTCTACACCTTCATCAAAGAAGGTCGCGGAGTTGTCGTAAAGCATGGTGACGGTTTCTACAAGGTCATGATTAGGTGGGCAGGCCACGACATCATCGACTCAAAAGAGAAACTCTCGGCCTATGTAGCAAAGACAAAGAAAAAGGCCAAGATGTGGAAGATTATCCCCTCGGGGATTGTCGACCCAACGAAGTTGTCTTGGTTGGAACGAAGTACCGGTGCACGCTGGATCGGGATACCCCCTTTCTATAGTCTGTACAAGTACAAATTTAACCGGACAATGCTCGTGGATGTTAGGGTCGAAGGTGGTTCGTTAATAACGAAACCGTCCTACAGTGACGAGGAGACCAAATGGATCTTCTTATCAGCCACCACCTACTGGGGAGAGATTCCCGCGGCGGAGACCAACGAGAACGTCCCGATCAACGTCGGCTTCTTGGAGACTGTTGTCATCGATAACCCTTGGGATGCGCTCTTCGGCGTCAACCAGTGGTTAGAGACAATAATGAAGTTGTCGATTCAGAGAGGCCGGCAGTATGTGGGTACGAGGTCGTACAATGACCTCATTCAAAAGGAAGACAATGTACAGAAAGAGGGATTCTCTGGTGGGTTGATGAAGTTAAGGGCCGAGGTTCTCAAGAAGTTCGGTGTGGAAGTTATTCATGCCGAAATCTATAGTATTGAACTCTCTGGGAAAGCGGCTGACGCGCATGAGGAAGCCGCTACGGCCAAGTTCACTGCTGATGCAAAAGCGGCGGCGACGGTTATTACCGCCACCGCCAACAGCAGGGCAATTGAGCTTGAAGGTGAGGCTCGTGCCAAATCAGTGGCAAAACAATTGGAACAATTTGCCACCAACCCTGACGCCGCCGCCAAGATCCTCGATGCCGAAGTCGGAAGAAATATGGGTCTCGGCAACGTTGTCAGAACCGTCGCCAAGGCGGTAAAGGAAGGAATGACAACATGATGCACATGTTACTCTGTGGTTTGTTGTGGGTGCTGGGGATTGCGGTCGGTGTCGTCATTTTTATTGGTGTAATCGGCCTCGTGGTCATTGCCCTGATTAAAGCGAGCAAAACACCGTGGAGCACCCACTTCAAAAGGATCAAGGCCATGGGATGGCCCAGCAAGTGGGCGATTATCATCCCCGCGATGTTCTTTCTCCTCGTGGTGGCGATACTGATGACAGGAGTCCAGAACTACGTCTTTACCGATGCCTTCATGGCACTCGGGATAGGCGTGATTATCCTGGCTCTTATCCTCACCGGTCTTCGCAAGGAATTGAAGGGGGAGGAGAAAGAGAAGCTGATCGCCAAGATCTGCATCTGGGTGGTAGTCATCACCCTGGTCGCCATCGGCTACCACCGGTTTGGGGCGTCAGCCAGCTCGTATCTGGCCGACTTCCCTCTCCCATCTCTCCCGGGCCAGTCTTCTTCGTCAGAACCAAAAGTGGGGGAGAAATGGGACGTCGAGAAGGTAATCAACGTCCCCGTAGGCAGAATCAACGCCGTTCGCTTCGAAATCCCGTGGCTTGCCTGCCAGGTGAAAGTTCAGGGCCTCGGTCCTAACCCGAACGGCGAATACAAGATATTCTCGCCGGGCTGGGACAAAGCGTGGGAAAGTGGCGCTACCGAGCACCCCTTGCCCGCCCTGACCAGCCAGAAGTTCGAAGTCTGGTCAGACAAGGAGCCAGTGAATATAAAAGTTTGCTGGCGCTAAGATAACACAAGCCCGATGACTGTCGAGAGACAGGCATCGGGCTTTACTATTTTCTTGGCTCAAATTTTTTAATAATGAGCGAAGGCTTTAATTGTGTCAGTGAGTACCGTCATAATGCCATAAACTGAGAGCATAATGGCCATCCCCGCCACACCCCAGATAATATTCCTGATCGCTTGAGCGCGATTATCTCCCACTTTGCCTTGATAGAGATACTCTACCAAGCCATAGATAAAGAGAACAACCGCCACCGCAAAAAGAAGAACAATAATGGGGTTCAGAAGGTGAGCTTTAATACTTTCTAGTATAGGTATTCGTGTGGGCATGAGATATAAACTAAGACTTCAACTTGACGTTATGATTGAATTGCCGGAACAGGAGGAAGAGTTGGTGGAGTAGCAGGGGTCGAACTATTACTGACACCGGCAATATTTTGAACCAAGCCAACCAAACCCCAAATAGAAAGCATCACCGCTAGAGCGATAATACTCCAGACAATGCCTGAGCGCGAAGCATCCTTGCCATCAGCACCACCCCAAATATATCTAACAATATAGATAAGAAGGATAACGAAGGCGATAGAGATAAGCAATGGGACCAAAGCCTTAAGAGTACTCTCGACCGCATTGAGAATGCTGTTAATATATGTCGTGCTAACCCCAGTTGGAGTTGGCGCGGCCAAAGCCAACACTGGCAAAACCAGTGAAGAAAAAGCACCCGCCCCAGCTAAACTAAATTTCTTAAACATAATTTCTACAATTAATTATTAAACTTATAATAAACTTTTAATACTACATATTATAGCAACTAGGCAAGAATTTGCTATGGCGGGCTGTGGTTAACTGAATCCTAGTAATTGGGACAATTCGGGTCTTTCTCAATATCGCAATTCGTGTTGGTTGGACCGGTATTAAAATTTGTCGGCTTATAAGGTAGTGGCGGAGTCATAACAGGATTAGCACCAAAGAAAGTCCCCCGGACAATCGCCACCAAACCCCAAATAGAAACCATCGCGGCAATAGCAATAATTCCCCAAACCATTAAATCGCGGGCTTCACTTACCGTCTTAGAAACACCGAAACCACTCTGAAGATATCTAACCAAACCAACAAGGAAAATAACCACTGCTACGCCAATAAGTAAAGGCACGGCGGGAGTAAGTAGACCTTTAATAATTTTTGAGATAATAGATTCTAAAGTCATATTTTTTTAAATTAACTGCCCAATAATTGCTTGGCTGTCTCTCCCACAACTTGCGTAATAGCGAAGGCGCCCAAAACAATGGCCGCGCCAATAATAGTTAGGTAGAAAGTTTCATGAGCTTTACTCACCTTAGAGGTATTGCCGCGCGCCGTAACATAGAGAAAGCCGGCGTAGATAATCCCCAAGGTAACGACAACAACGCCAATCTGGACCACGAGATCAAGCAACTTTGTCAACAGACCGGAGACACTGGTCGAGCTAATTGGATTAGTCAGGAAGGAAGCGCCATCCGTTGTCCCTCCGTTAGGGTTAGGGGTCGTCCCGCCATTGGGAGGAGGCGTGGCGGCGGCCAACACAAAAGCGGGCAAACTATAAAAAACGAGAAACGCTACAGCTGATATTTTTTCTAAAATTCTCATATTTGTTAATTAAAAACTCTTTTAATTGCCTCTTGAAGTGGCCCGGTACTACTAGCAAAGAAGCCGACAAGATTCTTAACCACCACCCAAGCAATCAACATTATCGCGTAGCCGATAACGATATTCCATAAGATACTCTTAGCCTTTCGCGCTTCGTTCGGGCTAGAACTAGCATAATAAACCATCTTGCCTCCAGCATAGATAATTAACCCGGCGGCAATAATGCTTGCGACCCAAAAAGCGAACCCCAAAACATTATTGACAAGCAAAATAAGACTATTCAAAGTACAATCGGCTGGGCCAGCCGCCCCTTTACCACAAGGAACCAAGCCATTAGGATTAGCGTTAGGAAGCGGTCGATTGTCAGCCAACAAAAACCCCCCCGTCAAAGGCATGATGAAAAAGAAAAGGAGAAGGAGAGAGAGGGTGAAGAGCTTTTTATAAAAATTAAACATAAAAATTATCAGTGGTCTTATTGAGCTAGTAATAACCTAAGATCCTCATCCGCCTTCTTCACCGCATCAATAGAAGAACCTTGTCCAGACACAACTCCGTCAATCATTTTTTTGATAATGACCGTAGTTTTGTCATCAGCAGGATCTGGCCATGAAGTACTTATAAGGGCTTCATCTAAGAAAACCTGACGACGAGGGTCAGGGTCACCCTGCCCAATAAGAATCCGCTTAACAGGACAAGCGTCTAGCCCCTCACTCACTTGTTCCTCGCGATCAGTAAAGGCAAGGGCAAAGGCTGCGGCCAAAGCCGAAGTAAGTTTGGTTGAACGTTTAAGAACAACTAGACCATAGAAATGACCGAGAGTTAAATTCTCCCCATTAGATAAACGTGGGGTAAGAGCGATGTCAAAATTAAGATGAGGGTTCTTCTCTATTATGTCGGGTAATTCACTCGCAAGACCGAAATAATTTGCTAACTTACCCGATAAGAAATAGTCACGATCTAAAGGCAAAGACCGATTCCAGGTGTAAGTGGAAAGTTGGGGATTAGAAAACTGAGTATAAAAATCTAAAGACGTTTGACTTGGGTTATAAGCCCCGGTATCAGCCAGCATGGCCGAGGACAATTTGGTTCCATCGAAACTGATTGGTGCTGCTCCTGATTGTAGTGAGAGCAAAGCAAAGATATCTTTAACATTATTAATATTATTCGAAGTCCCCAGAGCGACAGCACTTTGAGATATTTTGTTCAAGCTATCTATCATTGTTAATTTTGGCTGGTCCAAGACTAATTGCTCCCAATTAGAAGGCGGGGTGACAATGTTAGCCGACTTATATAAATCTTTATTGTAATAAAGAACAAGGGGGTCAACCGCAACAGGAAGAGCCAGATAACCGTCGGCAGATTTGAAAATTTTCGCCCCATCAACAAAGAGGTCTTGATATTGTCGCTCCGTCACCGAAGAGAAAGGAATCGGGAAGAGCTTGCTTCGATGATGAAAGATTAAATCCTGAGGCAAAATGGCAAGGTCAGGAGCCGTGTCAGCGGCCAAGGCTTCAAGCAATTGATCTCCCATCTTAGCTGGATCCTTTTGGATATAAACAACTTGAAATTTGCCTACTCCTTCTTTATTAAGAGCCTCAATTAATTTTGAGATCCTCACCATTGGCACCGGCCCCCACAACGTCACCGTCCCCGTCTCTCCAACCGGCTTAGCCTTAAAACCTGGAAGTATACCTGAAAAAATCAGAATACCGACAAGTAAGGCTCCCCCAAAAAAAATAAGAAGAAAAGTTTGAAATAAACTTGAGTTTTTCATAAAAAATTACTTTATAAAAATTAAACCATAATGATGATCGCCAGCGGGAAAATCGGAGGAGAAGGCGAGGCCGGCGCTACCAAAAGTCTTCTTAATTTCATCAGGACTCACAATGTCTTCGGGCTTCGGGCCAAGACCGCCGAATGATTCGCTCCAATCGATAACCATAATGCGTCCGCCTGGTTTGAGAATTCGCTTGGCCTCCAAGGCAAGAGTGTACATTGATTTAGCTTGGAAGAGGACATTAGAGATAATGACCACATCAGCCAAGTTATCAGCGAGACCGGCTCCACCCTGTTGCTCAATATCACCCCAGATAGCCTCAATATTGCGAAGATTCTTAAGACTGGCATCTTTCTTAAGGGTCTCGAGCAAATCCTTCTGAATCTCTACCGCATAGACGCGACCACCAGGCAAAACCAACTCAGCCGCGGCTAAAGAATAGGCTCCAACACCCGAGCCAAAATCAACAACGGTCATCCCGGGGGCTAAACTTAATTTTTTTAGATTAATAAGCGGATCAGCAAAAGCCATTTGTTTTATTTTACCATTAAACACCTTCCCCTGCCTAGACAAATAAGGGGAAAACTTGGCCAGAGACAATGAAGCCCCGC
>CAIPHT010000016.1 GCA_903864935.1 Candidatus Vogelbacteria bacterium | reverse complement strand
GGCACGGGCAACAATTTAAGCAATAATTTTCTTTCCCTCATAAAGATATTGGTTAGGTTAATAATCCCTATGAGTAGAACGCAAAAAGCCTACCACATAGGTGAGAGCTTTCGCCCTCCATGTCAGTTTCCCGACATGACGCATCACGCAACCCTATATGATAGGTTCTTTACGCGTGATGCGATTTGCTTTTCACCATGCCTTTATTGCTAAAGGTTTAGGCTACTTTTTTTATTAAGTTATATAGATATTCTACACTTTTCGCGAAATTCTGCAAAGCAAAATTTGACAGGAATTATGGCGGGTATATAATTGTGATGTTGGTTCTTCAAAAAATTCAATAGTAGTTACCGTTAGTATTATAGTTTATTAGTTTTTTGTCCCTGTGCGAACTCGGAGAGATGGGGTCTCCGTTCGATAGTAAATCACTACTGTCCTTAGGTTCTGGGACAAGAAAGGCTATCACAATATTTCATTCATTTATGTAATATCGTGATAGCTTTTTTTGTTATAACGTACTGCATAAATGTTTTATTAGCCTAATAAAACATAACTTTGTTTTTTGTGATAACCATAGATGAAAGACCTAAAGCTGTCTCCATCTATGGCTATCACGGGAAACGGGACAGCTTTATGAAAAACGAAAAATTAAGTGCTGCACTCTTTTATCAATCTCGTGGTCTAAGCATCATTCCAGTCGGAGCAAATAAAAAAGCTCTCATAGATTGGAAAGAATATCAAAGTAGAATTGCCACTATAGAAGAAATTAACCAGTGGTGGACAAAATTTCCAAATGCCAACATTGCTTTGGTGACTGGAAAAATCTCTGGCGTTGTTGTTTTAGATTTAGATAAAAAATATGGCAGAACCTCAAAAGAATTTCAAATTCCTCCCACCGTTTCAGCTCGTTCGGGAAATGGCGGAGAGCATTTTTTATTTAAGTATCCAGGCATCTTTGTAAAAAGCGGGTCTGCTATTTCGGGACAAGGAGTAGACATTCGTGGAGATGGCGGTTATGTTCTTCTTGACCCTTCGGTAAATGAAACAGGCGGAAAGTATGTATGGATTATTCCATTTGAATCAAAAGAAGACCTAGCGGAAATGCCAGAGTGGTTAAAAAAATTAACGACAGATGATGCCACAAAAAAGAAATGGCTGACTGGGCAAGATGGTGTTCCTAATGGATTTAGAAATGACACAGCGGTTTCCATGGCTGGAAAAATTTTATCCAATACAACTCCTGAATTATGGGAAAGCATGGGGTGGGAGCAATTAAAAATTTGGAATAATAAAAACACCCCTCCTATTCCTGAAAAAGAATTAAGGATTAAATGGGAAGGAATCAAAAAATTACATGTTAGTAAAAACAAACCACAAAAACAAATTGCGAAGAGACAACTCATAGCTAAATGTTTTGCGGAAATACAATCTGTTCCCATCAGTTGGCTATGGGAAGGTAGAATCCCTTTAGGAAAACTTTTCATGCTTGTAGGAGACCCAGGGCTTGGAAAAAGTCTAGTGACCGACACTTTGGCTGCACATGTTACCAGAGGATTTCCATTCCCTGTGGATAATTGCACTCCTCCAGTTGGTGATGTAGTGATTCTGTCAGCAGAAGATGACCCAGCAGACACGATTAAACCTCGTCTTGAAGCGGTTGAAGCTGATTGCACCCGCATACATTTCATTGAAGCTGTTCGAGTAGAAAGTATTGAAGGTGAATCAACACAACATAGTTTCTCATTAAAGAATGACATTGAGACACTGGGAGAATTATTATCTCGTTTACCAAATTGCCGTCTAGTAATTATTGACCCAATTTCCGCCTATCTTGATAGCACTGATAGTAATAATAATTCTGACATCCGAGGACTGCTCGCACCCCTCACGGAATTGGCATCAAAGCACAAGGTAGCCATTGTGTTGGTTAGCCACTTGAATAAAAATAGCGGAGAAAGTGCATTATACAGAACCACTGGCTCTCTGGCTTTTATTGCTGCTGTGAGAGCTGCCTACATAGTCATAAAAGACAAAGATAATCCAAATCGCAGATTATTACTGCCTTTGAAAAGCAACATCTCCAAAGATAATGCTGGGCTGGCTTACTCCATAGTTGAGGCAGAAAATGGACAGCCAGTGATTGCTTGGGAACCCAACGCTGTTGAAACAACAGCAGAGGAAGCTCTTGCCCGTCCCGAATCAAAAAAAGAGCTAACGGCTACCCACGAAGCAGAGTTATTTTTACTTGATTTATTATTGAAAGGAGAAATGAAGGTGTCAGATATTCTGAAAGAAGCAAAAGAGGCTGGAATAAAGGACAAACCGCTTCGTACTGCACGTGAGAACTTGGGGATAAAAACAGAGAAAGTCGGTTTTAACCCATCCTATCGGGTATGGAAATTGCCCGAAGATGCCCAAAGCAACGAGAATGCCATACCCACAGGAGAGGGCAAGTTGGATAATGCAGGGCATGTTGGAGGCATGGTCGATTTGTTCAATGGTAATAATAAGGAGGTTATCTCCTAAATTTCCATGGAGTTGTCGGCAATGGCAATTAAAGATTTAAGGCTGGAACTCCAAAAAAAATATGGTAGTGATTTTAACCTTACTGATGAGGAACTGAATAAAATTGGTCTGTATTTATTAACATCTCTAATGGAGGGGCTAAAATTGAAAAAATATAATATAATAGATGAGCTACATCAGGAGAACTACAAGAACACGCAAGTGGTCTTGTAAACAAAAACGAGGTAATAACATTCTCTTGGTGTAGCAATTAAGAATAAATGTTGTTACCTCATTTTTGTTTTATGGAAAACTATAAGCAAGTTGATTTTACAAAGTTGAAACCGTGCGGGTATTTTAGAAAATCTTCCGAGGCGGAAGATAAACAAGTGCTTTCTATTTTGTCTCAAAAAGATGAAGCGGAAAGAATTATAAATTTTTATAAACTTCCTAATTTCGCGGAGGTCTTTGAAGAATCAAAGTCCGCCAAAAAAGAATACCTGCGTCCCCAGTTTACGAAAATGATTGAGATGATTGAAAGCGGAAAGATTGACAGTATTGTTTGTTGGAAACTAGACCGTCTCGCCAGGAACATGACCGAGGGTGGAAGGATAATTGATTTAATCAGTTCGGGTGTGATTAAGGCAATAATTACCCATGATAAAGTTTATTACCCTTGGGATAATGTTTTACTCATGGCGGTTGAATTTGGGCAAGGTAAGCAGTTTGTTAAAGACCTTTCAGTGAATGTGAAAAGAGGATTACAGAAAAAAGCATCTATGGGTATTCCAAGTGGTGTTGCTTCTTTGGGTTTCCTTAATGACAAAACCGAGGAAAAAGGAAACAGAAAGTGGCTGGTTGACGAGCCAAGACTGAAAGCTATTAAAATCCTTCTTGACATGTTTTTGACTGGCACGTACTCGGCTGGAAAACTGCACAAATATGCCGTACAAGAGCTGAAATTGACCACTGTGAAGAGAAAGAAAATAGGAGGTGAATTTATCGCACACTCTCGTATGTATGAGATTTTGAAAGACCCTATTTATGCAGGTTTCTTTTTTCAAAACGGCGAGAGGTATGAGCTTGTTGATAACTTACCAAGACTAATAACCGAAGATGAACACAACAGAATAAAAGATATCTTGGCGAGAAAAAACATACCAAAATCGCAACACAACACAGCTACCTTTGCGGGATTTTTGCAATCTGAAAAAGGTGAATTTATCGGGCAAGATGTAAAATTTCAAGTAATATGCGATTGTAAAAATAAGTTTTGCTATTTGAACAAAACCCATTGTCCGAAATGTGGAAAAGCAATAGACCAAATGGAGCATCCAAAATACCTTGTATTCACTTATTACTACAACGTAAAGAGAAAGAAAATGTTTCAAGGTTATAAATCAATCTCCGAAGTAAAAATAACAGAACAGCTTAAAAATTATGTTGACGATAATTTAACCTTTTCCAATGACTTGGCAGACTGGTCAAAAAAATACATAACCGAGTTAAGGGATAAGGAAATAAACGACAGCATTTTCAGAGAACAGAAGAAGGAGCAGGATAAAAGTGATTATGAAGCCAAGAAAGCTCGTATGCGACAGATGCTCCGCGATGAACAAATTACCAACGAGGAATATAAAAGTGACTTGGAAGATTTGAATAAAAAATATAATTTCAACGCTGAAAAGAAAAATGTTGACTGGTATTCTGTAATGAATGAAATTGTAGATTTGACTCTATGCACCAAGGAGGTGCTGGAGAAAGG
Source organism: Candidatus Vogelbacteria bacterium (assembly GCA_903864935.1). Classification (GTDB taxonomy): domain Bacteria; phylum Patescibacteriota; class Minisyncoccia; order Phycocordibacterales; family XYD1-FULL-46-19; genus CAIPHT01. The sequence goes on along the minus strand of CAIPHT010000016.1, from coordinate 26,365 downwards.
AAGCATGCAGGCAAAAAGAAATATATTATCAAAACTAAGTTCGAACCTAGTCTGGAATGAAAAAGAACTGTTTATTTATAACAGTAAGGCGATAAACAAACTTGTTGAAGGCATAAAAGGTATCAGAGAGAAAAATCCAAAGTTCGAACCTAAAAACTGCGTTGTGTGGAAAGGGCTAAACAAAAAAACGAGCGAGTTTTCGCCTGTTTTTTCTAGCTTGCTCCGCGGGTAGGACTCGAACCTACGACCAACCCGTTAACAGCGGGCCGCTCTACCAACTGAGCTACCGCGGAATCTATATTCTATTTTAAATGTTCATCTCTCCACCTTCGACCTTTGCCACTTTTGAAAAACTTTTCTCTTTTTCTCGCCTCAAGAGAATTGGGAACCTCTTCGCTATAAACAAGCTCAAAGGGTCCTCTTCCTAAAGTACTAGGTGTCGAAGTACATCCACGGTTATGCTCGGCTATTCGTCGTTTTAGATCATTGGTAAATCCTGTATAGAACTTACCATCTTTTAGGCTTTTTATTATGTAAACGTGATACATAGCGGGCCGCCCCGCCTGTGGCGGGTAAATCTACCAACTGATGAGCTTTACCTGCCTTAAGCAGGTACCGCGGAATATAATTTTTAAGGAACTCCTCAATTTTAAACAAAAAAGACGAAAAAGGCAAGGACTCAAAATCCCTCGATTTTGGAGCTTTTTCCTGTATAATGGCCAGATATGAAATGGAACCTAAATCCCCTATTTAAAGGCGATAATGACCCCCAGATTGCCAAGCGGCAAGCCGAGGTCATGAAGGCCAGTTATCTCTTTATCAACAAATGGAAGGCGCGCAAGGACTACCTAAATGACCCCAAGGTCCTCGCTGGAGCCCTCTCGGAGTACGAGAATTGGGCGGCCAATTTTGGCACCAATGACCAAGTTTGCTATTACTTCTCTCTCCGAAGCGAACAAGAAAAAGGCAATACAAAAATTAAGGCCAGCCTGAATCAAGCCAAGAATGCCGCTCTCAAAATTGATAACGACATACAATTCTTCACCCTCAACCTAAGCAAAATCGGAATCGGCGCCCAAAAGAAGTTCCTCAAAGCGCCCGAGTTACTCCCCTACCACCAATTCCTAAAGAAACTCTTCGAGGTCGGACGCTACACCAAGTCGGACGCCGAAGAAAAGATAATTAATCAGCTCTCGGATACCAGCTATCACCGTTGGGTTGATCTTATCGAATCACTTCTTGCTCAAGAAGAACGCGGAGGAAAGAATTTCCCCACCTTGCTCTCGGAGTGTGCCAATCAAGATAAGAAGAAGAGGGCTGTAGCGGGACAGGCTGCCAACGAGATTCTTGCCGCGTGGGCGCCCGTAGCCGAACAAGAATTAAACGCCGTGCTTGAACACAAGAAAGCGATTGACCAAATTCGTGGGGCCGAAGAACCAGAGACGCTCCGCCTCTTAAGCGATGATATTGATAAGAAGACGGTGGCGACCATGCTCAAGACGGTTGAGAATAATTTCAAGCTAACCCGGCGTTATTATGAGCTCAAAGCCAAATTATTAAAACAAAAAAAGTTAAGCTATTTTGAAAGAGGTGTCCCCGTTGGGAAAGTTAATAAGAAATGGTCTTTCCCCGAAGCCCAAAAATTGGTCCAAAACCAACTCACCAAGCTTGATTCTGAACTCGGTCAAATTTTTGCGAGCTTCATTAAGAATGGCCAGATTGATGTCTTCCCTAAGAAGGGCAAAGGCGGCGGCGCCTTCTGCACGAGCAATTCCTACACTCTCCCAACTTATATTCTTCTCAATTACACCAATGAATGGCGCGATGTGAAGACACTCGCTCACGAAGTGGGTCACGGCATCAACAACGAATTAATTCGCAAAAACAGTCGTCCCATTTATTTTGGCACCCCTCTCTCCACCGCCGAAGTCGCCAGCACCTTCTTCGAAGATCTGGTGCTTGAGTCATCAAGAGAAGAGGTTGCGGGTCAAGAAAAATTAGCCCTCTTAATGGCGCGACTTGATGACGAAGTCGCCACCATCTTCCGCCAAGTGGCGGCTTATCGCTTCGAGCAGAAGCTCCACCTCGCCTATCGTAAACAAGGTTACTTATCAAAGGAAATTATTGGTCAAATGTGGCTCACCGAAATGAAAAAATATTTAGGCGAAGCAGTGACTTATCCTAAGGGTAGTGAGAATTGGTGGGTGCACTGGAGTCACTTCCGCAATTTCTTCTACGTTTATTCTTACGCCTCAGGTCTCTTGATAGCCAAAGCGATGCAGGCAAAAGTTCGTGCCAATCCCACTTTTATTCACGAGGTTAAGAAATTCCTTAGTGGCGGGACATCCAAGAGCCCGAAGGAACTTTTCTTAGAACTGGGCCTAGATATTAGCCAGCCCAATTTCTGGCAAGCCGGCGTTAATCAATTTACCGAGCTCTTAAAAGAGGCCGAGAAGCTAGCAAGAAGCCTTGCCGAAAAGAAGAAATAAATGTGCACCTTGCAGGATTCGAACCTGCGACCTTACGAATGTGAATCGTACGCTCCCCGCCCGACGGAACAATATCAGTCGTTCGGGCGGGTAACCAACTGAGCTTGTGGACCCGAACTTAGTTAATTGGAACTTAATTGTAACAAAATTGAAAAGTTGGTGGCAATTGAAGATAATATTTTAATACATAGAAACAAGCCCCGACGGTTTCCCGTCGGGGCTTCATTAACTTGGGGGGCTGACTACAGCACCGTGTACTCGGCGAACTGGAAGCTTGCGCCTGCAACTTCGTCCGCCGTGTACTCATGGCGGTCGGTCAGCCGGGGCAGGCCGCGCACACCCATCACGATGACCGAGTCGCCCTGCTGAAGTGTCACCTGGGGCGGGGTCGCGGGAATGGGGACCTCGATGCCATAAGTCGCCGTCATCGCATCGATGGTGGCCTTGTGGCTGGGGTTGAGACAGGGCTCGACGCCCCGGGCAACACGCAGCTTGACCTGTTCAACATCGAGAACGGCGCGAACTATCTGGCAATTACCGGAAAACATCGAGTCTGCGAGGGCAAACCCAAAATACACCTTGGACATAACGTTTCTCCCTGTTGTCTAATCTCTTTTACCGCGGGGACATTCCCTCAGGCTCAAGAGTTACATCTAGTGTAATTATACACCTAAACAGTCATCCTGTCAAGGTCGAAAAAGAAGATCTAAAATTTAAATTTAGAACGCTAACCACTCGTAATCCACCCCATTACTAGAAACTTTTATACTTGGCTGAGCATAACCCCACCCGTTGCTAGCTCCCGAGACTGAGGCTTCAGTACCGGTATCTTTTCCCCCATACCACAATGTTGATATCGCATAAGCGATGTCCCAGTTCTGACTTGCTCCTGCAAGACGAACGGTACCAATGGCGTCATCGAGGCCTGTTGCTGAGATAAGGACTGGATCATTACTGTCGACTCGTTCTTCCCCTTCAAAATGAGCTCCTTCTAATTCCTTTTTGATTTCTTCTGGCAGGCTTTCTCTTATTTTTCGAGACTCAATCTTTGCCATTTCAAATTCATCCATTTTTTTTGCTTCTTCTTGGGCAAAGTCAACAGCGGTTTTCTTATCTTTCCCACGTATTTTTTGCCACAAAGAGCGCTGGTAAGAGTTGAACTCTCGGGCTTTCTCTTCGGCTTTCCACCTGCCTTTAGCAGCTTCTTTTCTTACAAAACTACCGTCTCCCATTGGGGAAAATTTGTATTTTTCTTCTTCGGGCAAATCCTCATAGGTCTTATAATCACTAGGATCAAATTTTTGGTCACTTACGGTAATCTCTAATTCGTTAGAAACATATTTACTAAGTAAGGTTTGCCACCATCTATAACTCGAATATTTAGAGGAAAGAGTCACACCTTCTCCAAAAATTTCTCTCAAGATCTCACCAATACCTCCTCTGATTTTTCTGAGATCATCCTCGGAAAAGGTATCCCCTTTAAAAGGTAATCTATGCTCGGCAAGCAAAATAGAAACTTTGTTCTCATATTTATCAAAACGAACGGAGGCTATTCGTGGCCAGTCTGTTTCAATGGATTTTTCTTCAAAATATTTTCTCAAAAAATCACCGAGCTTACTCTCAACTTCTCTTATCAATGTGAGGTTATTCCTCAGCTCATTCCATTCAAGGGCCACTTGCATAACCCCCTCTGAAACGGCCGGATCCTTCATTAGCTCTTCAGATTCCTTATTCAATTGCTCTAGAATCTCTAGGGAACTTTCTAGTGGTTCTCGGCCCTCTTTTTTTGATTTTTCAATTTCAGAATTTAATTTAAAAGATTGCTCTCTAAGGTCAAAGACCTTTTCTATTTTTTGAGCTGACTGCTGACCTTCTTCTAAACTGATTGCTTCTTGTGGTTTCATAAATACATTTAGAACTTATTTAGGGCTTATAATTATTCAAACTCTCATTATTTATTATAAGCGAAAAGAAAGAAGATACAAGACTAAACTACTTTGTGCACCTTGCAGGATTCGAACCTGCGACCTTACGAATGTGAATCGTACGCTCTAACCAACTGAGCTAAAGGTGCGCGGTGGACCTAGCGAGAATCGGACTCGCGCCTCTACAATGCGAATGTAGCGTCGTACCACTAGACTATAGGCCCAAATAACCAGGTTATATTAGCATGTTTGATGAATCCTGAGAAGACACTTTAGACATCCCTCTCCATCCTTATTTCGTAAGGTTGAATGAAGCCTTTGGTTCTTAAATCCTCTAATTTTTCCTCAGGTAATATCTTAAAACCAATTTTCTCATGGGCACGAATTGAAGCGGTGTTAGATTTCTCAATAGTAGCATAGAGCGTCTTGAGACTATGGAGTTCAATCATGCGGTCATAAATCTTGCTGATCAAACCCTTACCCCTATAAGCTGGAGCAAGAAGAATCTGCATAAAACCGGTATCCCTCATATTCTCGGAAGGGACAAAACCAACAATCCCCGCTGGTTCCCCTTCAGCATAGACGGTATGATAATATTTTTCGTTAGTCATTGTCGGTCGGACAATTTGTCGATTATCGGGCAGAGACTCAAAAAATTCTTGATTAAATTCTTTTAAATTAATATCGAAATAATCGCTAAACATATTATAAAGTAGTAAAGTATTAAGTAATAATAGTAGTAATACTAATCTCGACCAAAATAAATCTTCTTAACCTTTTCATCTTTTAAGATATCTGAACCACCCTCAAGGGCCACCTTGCCCATTTCTAAAAGATAAGTACGGTTAGAAATCTCAACGGCCGCGCGCGCATTTTGTTCGACAATAAGAATCATCACGCCTTCTTTATTTATTTCCTGAATCACTTCAAAAATCTCGTGCATCGCCTTAGGCGACAAACCGAGTGAGGGCTCATCCATCAAGAGCAATTTTGGGTTTTGCATCAAAGCCCGAGCAATCGCCAAAATTTGCTGCTGCCCACCTGATAAATTAGAAGCATTCTGATTTGATTTCTCGCGCAAAATTGGGAATCTTTTGAAGATACCTTCAATATTTTGCTTAATTAAGTTCTTATCCTTCTGAGTAAAAGCGCCCATCTCAAGATTCTCATGCACGGTCATCGTCCCAAAAATCTGACGCCCCTGTGGCACAAAACTAATTCCCAAATTGATAAGTGAGTGAGTTGGTAAGCCTACAAGTTCAGTCTCAATAAACTTAATTGAACCAGCCCGGATATCGGTCTGGCCGAAGATACTCCGAAGAACGGTCGACTTGCCAGCCCCATTAGGACCAATGAGCGAGACTATCTCTCCAGGGCGAACCTCAATGTCCACATCATGAAGGATATCTGGCCCACTAAAGTAGCCGGCCTTAAGATTTTTAATTGTTAACATAATATCTATTTTAGCAAAATAAACCTAATCCAAATATGCCTCCAGGACCTTGGGGTTATGACGAATCTCGTCGGGGGTGCCCTCGGCGATAACCTGACCAGCATCCATCACAATTACTCGGTCAGAGACATTAAGCGTGAAGTTCATGTCGTGCTCAATCAGAAGAATGGTCTCCCCTTTTTCCTTAAGCTCGAGCAAGAGTTTCTTAATCATGTCGCGAAGCTCGGGTGTAACACCGGCAATCGGCTCATCCAGAATTAAAAGATGATGGGGATTAATAAGAGAACGCAATATTTCAACCAAACGACTCTGGCCAAAAGAGAGGTCACGAGCCGGCTTCTCCGCCATGTGCGCCAGGCGAAAGAGGGCGAGATATTCAGCCACAATTTTTTTCTGACTTTGGCGAGTTGAAGTTTCAGCCGAAGCAGATTTTTGCCCCCAACTCTCAAGACCAAAAACACTCGACCAGAAATTCTGATCATTGTTATTAAAGGCTAGAAGCAAATTTTCTTCAACCGTCAGGTTAGCAAAAAGGTGTGATTGCTGGAAGACACGAGACACTCCAAAATTAGAAATAATATCAGGCGGTAAGTGAGTGATATTTTTATCTTTGAATAAAAATGGATTGTAGAGAAAAATCTTACCGCTATCAGGACGAATAATCCCTGAAATAAGATTGAAGACTGTTGTCTTACCAGAACCATTCGGTCCAATAAGCGCCGTAATCTTACCAGGTTCAACAGAGAAAGAGCAGTTATCTACTGCTTGGACACCGCCAAAATGTTTTTTTAAATTTTCTATTTTTAAGACTTCCATAATTATTCTAGTTCTACTTTACCAAAGAAACCCTTAGGTCGATAAATTAAAATCAAAAGGAGAACAAGGGCGTAGATAATCTGACGCATCGGACCTAAGATTGATGAAGGGAAACCAACAAAACGCAACGCCTCCGGAATCAAAGTTAAGACGACGGTAGCCAACACTGTCCCAGGGAGAGAAGCGAGGCCACCGACAATCACAATTGAAGCAATCGGAATAATTTGCATCAAAGAAAAAGAAGAGGGGTCAATAAAAGTAATATAGTGAGCATAGAGTGACCCCGCCAAACCAGCAAAGAAGGCCGAGAGGGCAAGAGAAAAAGTCTTAACTTTAAAAGTATCTTTACCTAAAATCTTGGCAGCCAACTCATTGTCACGCACCGCCTCAAGCAATTTGCCAAATGGTGAGTCCGTAATTCTCTTGATAATTAAATAGACAAGGCCAGCAATAATTGTGACGAGGATAAGATAAGAAAAATTATCACTAAAAGAAAAACCGAAAATTGTTGGTCGAGGAATGCCGGGGAGACCTAAAGGTCCACGAGTCAATTCATCAAGATTAAGCATTAGACTATAAATAACAAAGCAGAAGCCCATGGTAACTAGGGCTAAATAATCACCCTTAATCTTGCTAGTTATCAGCGACAAGAGAAAAGCTGAACCCATGGCCACCGCTCCTCCCGCAAGGAAACAAAGCAAGAAGGGCCAACCTGAGAGTGCTAGTAAGGCTGAAGTATAAGCGCCAAGACCATAAAAAGCGATGTGTCCAAGATTCAAGATCCCCGAGTAACCTAAAGCCAACTGCAAGGCCAAAGCCAGAATGATATAGATACCAATTAGAATAAGAAGATGGATAAAATAAGCTGATAACATATTACTTATTACTCTTTTTCACTCCTAAAATCCCTTCGGGGCGGAATAATAAAAAGATAAAGAGAATGACAAAGGCAATGGCATCCTTATATGAAGATGGTAACCACCAAATGCCTAAGTTCTCGGCCAAACCAAGCAAGAAGGCGCCAAGGACTCCTCCAGCCACACTCTCTACTCCCCCAATAATTGAAGCGGTAAAACCTTTAATCATTAGAGCGGTGCCCATAGTTGGCTCAATATTCTGCTCAAGGGCAATCAAAACCGCAGCAAAGCCAGCGATAAGCGATCCTAAAGCAAAAGACCAAGTATAAATACGTTCGGAAGAAATCCCCACAATCTCGGCTACGCTCTTGTTGTCAGCCACGGCGCGCATCGCTTTACCCATCTTGGTATATTTCATAAAAGCAAAAAGTAAAATCAAGAGAGAAATCGAGGAGGCCACGATAAAAATTTGGAGTGAAGTAATGATAACCGGACCAAGAGTGAGACCTGTCCCGATATCGAGAAAATTAATCGACTTCACATCAGCACCAAAGAAAATTAAATTAAAAGATTCCAAAAGTAACAAAACGGAGACACTCGCCACCAAGATAATGGTTGGCGACGCTCGACGCTTGCGCAATGGTCGATAGATAAAATAATCAATTGCCACCCCAAAGATAGACCCCGAAAGAATCGCAACAATCGCAGCCAACCAGAAAGGTAATCCGAGCATAGAATAGAAGAGGTAGAGCATATACGCCGAGAGAGCAATCACTCCCCCATGGGCAAAGTGCACAAACTTAACCGTTGAGTAGATTAAAGAAAAACCCGCCGCGACGAGAGCATAGATAGCACCAGCAATTAGGCCGTTGACCAGAATTTGATAAAACATTTCTTTTTATTATTCTACCAAAAAGCCCCCGCTTTTGCACGAGGGCTTTTTATCTCACAACTAGACGAATTACTTAGCCAGCAAAATCAATAACTGTTTTGTTCTTAATTTGCTTAATGTTAAAAGCGGGAACCTTGATCTCGCGATCAGCGCCGAATTCTACCGTCGAAGCCGAGACACCAGGGAAAGAAACACTAGACAAGGCTTCCTTAATCTTAAGACCACTAACATCAGCAGGAGTCTTGGCGATAGCCGAGAGTAAGGCCTTGGTCGCATCATAAGTAAATGGTGCGGCAATCATAACTGAGAGGTCCTTATAATCTGGCAAAGCTTTTATCTTGGCGACAAAATCTTCAGAAAGATCGGACTTCGGCTCAGTAAAGATATAACCCTCAGCATAACCACTCTTAACAATCTTCTCATCATTCAAGACAACCTCACCAACAACCGGTAATTTATTATTAGCCTCCTTCAATTGTTTAGATAGAATCAAACCACCTTCAGGATAGATAGCGAGGTAGAGAGCCTCGGCCCCACTGGCCTTAACCTTGGCAATTTCAGAACGAAAATCAGTTGTGCCGTTAACAATCTCTCCCTTATAAGCAACGATTCCTCCCAAACTAGTGAACTTCGAGGCAAAGGAATCAGCTACCCCTTGGCCATAATCATTCTTAACAAACAAGACGGCCACCTTCTTCTTAGCCAATTTAGTAAAGACGATATCGGCACCCAAGCTACCCTGATAAGAGTCAGCGGGATAAACACGGAACATGTAATCCCCCACCTTAGTTAAAGCTGGGGCCGAAGCAATCATGACAACCGGGACACCAGCGGTCTGAGCAAGAGGTAAAGCGGGACCAGCTGAAGCTGAGGCGAGTGGACCGACAATACCGACGACCTTATCAATATTGATAAGTTTATTAAAAGCATTGACGGACTCGGCTGTACCCTTATCGTCCTCAGCAATCAATTCCACCTGACGACCACCAATACCACCAGCATCATTAACCTCTTTGACAGCTAAGGTCGCCGCCGCAATGGCATTCTGACCCCAAGACGCCCCTTCGCCAGTAAGTGGAGCTGAGAGACCAATCTTAATCGGGCCAGTCGCGGTAGGCGCGGTAGCCGTTTTAGAGCTATAGAACCAAACACCAGCAACAACGAGGATAATTACGACGAGCGCAATGATCCACTTCATAGTTTTAGACATAGATATTATTTGTAAGTTTTATAATATCTAAAATATAGCAAAAACTCTATAGGAGGGCAAATCACCCAAACCTCTTTTTTTACCCGAGAAAAAGGGGCAAAACCCCACCAAAAAGCATGATAGCCAAAAAAAATAAGAATTTAAAAATTTTCTCCGAATGTCGCCGAGAGTAGTAAATATTGATAATTGAGTAAACAAGCATTAGGGTTGCCAAAGTAGTAAAATAAACCAAAGCTAGAGATCGATCAACAGAGGCGACCATAAGACCGATAACATTAAGCAAGAAACCATTACCAATATTAACCGAGAACCAACCCATCATGTCCCAAAGTCTATTGTCGCGCCAATAAGCAATTTTAGAATAAGTAAGAATAGAGACAAAAAGAAACGGGACAGCCAAAATTATTTGAAAAATAACAAAACGATTAAATTTGTCCGGACCAACCGTTAGAATTAAAGTTAAGATAAAAAAGAGTGCCCCAATCATTGTCGAACTGAGCGCCACTTTTGCTCCAGCTTTATCTTTGTTGGTACTAAAAATATCTTCTTCCCTTTTTGTCATTTTTTTATTATAACAAAAAATTTTAACTTTGTTTATCAATTAGCAAAAACGTCTATTTTTTGCTAATTTATAGGGATGGATAAAGATAAGATAAAAATGGCTATAAATAGCCTTAAAGGGGGCGGTGTCGGAGTTATCCCCACTGACACCCTCTATGGCCTTGTCGCCCGAGCCGAGGGCAAAGAGGCTGTGGCCAAGGTTAAGAAACTAAAAGGGCGAAGCCAAGGCAAACCCTTTATTATCCTCATCTCCTCAATTAGAGATATTGAGAAGTTCGGAGTAAAATTAAGTCTGGCCGATAGAGGAATTCTGGCCAAACTTTGGCCCGGACCAGTGAGTGTCGCCTTCAACAAGAGACTCTCCTTCCGCTGGCCCAAGAATAAATTTTTGGTAGAACTTATCAAAAAAACCGGACCGCTCGTTGCGCCTTCGGCCAACCCTGAGGGCTCCCCTCCCGCCACCACCCTCTCTGAAGCTAGAAACTATTTCCAAAATAAAGTAGATTTTTATCTATCAAATGGCAAAAAACTAACCGGTCAACCATCAACATTAATTAAATTAAAAAATGGTAAAATAGAAATATTAAGACAAGGTAAATATAAAATATGGAAACAATAAATTATGAAGAGTTTAGTAAAGTAAAATTAAGAGTCGTTGAGATCGTCTCGGCTGAACGAGTTGAGGGTTCTGACAAATTGCTTAGACTTGAGACAAATTTGGGCAACGAGAAGAGGCAGATTATTGCTGGTATTGGCAAATCATATGCCCCCGAATCATTGGTAGGCAAAAAAATTGTCATCGTTGCCAACCTCGAACCAAGAAAGCTTATGGGCCTCGAGAGCCAAGGCATGCTCTTGGCGGCCTCAACTGAGACCGAGGGGCCGCTCCTCCTTATCCCGGACGGAGATATCACTTCTGGAGCCGAAATTCGCTAGATTTTGACTTAACCAACCTTTCTATTATAATGGGCTGGTTATAAGTTAATTAAATAAATTATGGAAGAAAAACAAAGTTCCTGGTTAGTCCCGGTGGCCATTGTCATCTGTATTTTGCTCATTGGTGGCGCCGTTTATTTCAAAGACAAGACTAATGCCAACACCGGTAATAATGCCAGCTCCACCGGAGCCGTACCGACTCAATTAAGTCAGATTCTCAAGCCAGCTGAAGGTGTTGATGTCACCAAACTTCGCCCAATTGATGGGACAGACAAACTCCGAGGTCAAGCCAACGCCCCAATTAAGGTCGTTGTCTATACCGATCTTGAGTGCCCAGCCTGCAAATATTTTCACCAGCAACTCAAAACTGTTGAAGCTAAGTACGTAACTTCTGGCCAAGTAGCTATTAGTTATCGTGACTTGCCCCTCGACCAGATCCACCCAAAGAGTCGCACCGAATTCCTCGCTGCTGAGTGTGTCAAAGAAGTTGGTGGCGTAGATAAATATTGGCAATTCATTGATAAGATTTTCGAGATTACTCCATCCAATAATGGCCTAGATGTTGCCAAGCTTGGAGAGACAGCCAAAGAACTCGGTATTGACTCTAAGAGCTTCAACTCTTGTGTCAGCTCTAAGAAGTTTGCCGCTGATATCGAGAAGAGTGTCCAAGAAGCAACCGCTCTTGGTATCCAAGGCACTCCATTCTTCGTTGTCATCACTAAGGACCAAACCATTCCCGTCTATGGTGCCGCTCCTGCTGAAGCTCTCTCTGCCGCCTTCGATATCTTGCTTGGCACTGACAAAACCTCAGCCCTTGAGGCCTCCTCAACCCCCGCCGGCATTGTCGCTGGGACAAGCACAACTGTTATTCAATAGGCTTTCGGTCTCGTTTAATTAAAGAACACAGAAAGCCCTTCCTGCGAAGGGCTTTCTTCTTTTATTTTTTTCTTTTCTCTCCCCGGTAACATTTTTTACAATTGTAAATTTTGTTACCAGACTAACTATTTTTTCACGGTCGTGAGATTATAGTTAGTGATAAAATTAAGGCTTTTCTAAACAACAACCTTCGCTTTAGTAAACAACAGAAAAGCCCCACACGTCATGCGCGCCCCGTGTGGGGCCACTAAATCATTGTGGTAAGTCCAGCTTCGGACTGAACGTCCCGTTAATGTCGAACTCCTTGCCTTCGACCAAAAGCTCGACGGGAACCTTCCTTACCACCCGTTCTCCGTAGCCATGGGGCCCAGGGATCTGGAGCAAGGCCGTGCCGTCGGCTCCGTTGACGACATGGACGACCTTATAGTGCCCAATGGACAGGTCGTCGTAGGTCAGATACAAATGGTCCTCCTTGTACTGGATGACCATGGCCTTGTGGAGGGACTTCAGCTCTTCGAGGACAGCCTTGTCTTCGACACCCCATCTCGCCTGGAAAATAATGACAGAGAGGAGGGTAACGAAGATTAATATCGAGACATCGGCTATCCACCGAAGACTCTGTCTCATCTTCACGAGTTCCTCCCTGGTCACTTCCTCAAAACTCTTTTCTTCTTTTTCCTTGTCCGCCATGGTGAATCTCCTTCTTTTTTGGCGTCTTTTTCTATTGTCAGGCTCGCACGAGCCATAACTTCCTAATTATTATTATACACCTATTTAAACCATATGTCAATTGCAAAAAAAATACCAGCTCAGAATCGAAGTCCAACTTCGGGCTCACTTGAAGTTGGACTTCAGGCAGCCATGGAGTCAAGCAGTTAAGCAAAGCTTAGTAATTTTGAAAAGCCTCGTGAAGCTGTTGCCGGCAGGGCTTTCGCCTTTTTTATGCACAGCAGTGCGAAGGCGAAACGGCAACGCGGAACGCGAGGAAAAATCTTCGCCGGAGATTTTTGTGTGGTTTTCAGAATTACTAAGCCTTGCGCCTCTAGTACCCTTGAAGTTTTTTCGCCTTATCGTGTTGTCTAATCTTCTCATGAGCCTTAGCTTCGATCTGACGGATACGCTCACGGGTGACACCAAACTCTTTACCTACTTCTTCGAGAGTTCTCATTACTCCATCTTTAAGGCCATGACGCATCTCAAGAATTCTTTGCTCCTTGATAGTTAAGTCACTCATAATCTCATCAATCTGGTCACGAAGAATACGACGAGAAGTATCTTGGTCAGGCGAAGCAATCTTATCATCAGCAATGAATTCGCCCAAGGTGCTCTTGTCATCATCATCATCAGTTGGTTTGTCGAGACTCGCGGTACTTTGATCAATTTTCTCAATCGTGTGAATCTTCTCTACCTCTACACCCATCTCAGTGGCGATCTCTTGTGGCAACGGGTCACGCCCCAAGTCTTGAGCGAGACGGCGATAAACTTGTTTATACTTAGCAATGGTCTCTACCATGTGCACGGGGATACGAATAGTTCGCGACTGATCAGCTAAGGCACGAGTGACAGCCTGGCGAATCCACCAAGTGGCGTAGGTTGAGAACTTATAACCCTTACGCCAATCAAATTTTTCCACCGCCTTGAAGAGGCCAATATTCCCCTCTTGGATAAGATCGAGCAAGGTTAAGTCCTGACTACGGCCGATATATTTCTTAGCAATCGAAACAACAAGACGAAGGTTGGCGTTGGCGAGATCTTTCTTGGCATCGTCATCGCCAGTGAGAATTCTTTTGGCTAATTCTTTTTCCTCATTCCCCGTTAAGAGTTTATGACGACCAATCTCACGAAGATACATCTGCACCGAGTCAAGCGAGACGTCACCGCGCTCATGCTTAATCTTCTCATCCACCTTCATATCCGAATCAAGTAAACTCCCCTCTTCAAGAATATCAATTCCTGATTCCTCGAATTTGGTATAGAGCTCGTCTAAGAAGATAATATCATTCTCAATATTAGGAAACTCTTTAAGAATCTCGGAGTAAGTGATGAAGCGTCTCTGTTTGCCTTTGGCAATCAGACTCTCCATCTTCTGCTTAAGCTTACTCTCCATGGTCTGCCCCTCTTTCTTCATGGCGACGACTTCTTTTTTGTGAATAACAAAGCCTTTGCCGGCCGGCTTCTTGGCTATTTTCTTAACAACTTTTTTCTTAGGGGTAACTTTTTTTACAATCTTTTTGACTGGTTTCTTGGTCACAGGCTTTTTCTTGGTCACTTTGGCTTTCTTAACAATCTTCTTCTTAGTCACCCGACCAGACCTCGGGCCCACTTGAGGTCTGGTCGGGGAAGAGGAGGAGGCCTTTTTTTTGCTTACTTTCTTGATTATTTTTTTCTTCATATATTTATGATTTTTTGAAATTATTAATGGCTAAAGTTAAATTTTGACATTTTTGTAAATTGCTAGCGAGAGCTTCACGATCGCCCTTCTTCTCGGCTATCTGGACCGCTTTTAAGGCTTCGCGGAGTTCTTCTTTTAGTCCTTCTTCTTGCCAGGCCTGAGCGAGACTAGCCACCTCTTTTATCAAATCACTAGCTGGATCATACACCAATTCGGCAGCCAGAGCGAGTCGGTCATGGCTCTCAGAATATTCGGTCTTTTTCTTAATAAAGCTATCATTTTTGAGCAATTCTGCCAACTGAAGAGAGAGTTTTTCTTCTTCCCCTCGGGCCAGCAATAGGAAATAAAGTCCAAAAAGTCTTTCCTCAATCAAACGAGAGCGAGTCATAATTGGGGTCGTTTCTTCTTGGTCAGACTTCGTTATCTTAACATCTTCATTATTTAAGACAATCTTCTGGAGGTCAGCCCAGATGGCCTCTTCGCCAATTGAAAGCAGATTAGAAAGTTTTGCCACAAAGTGGGCTTGCTCCATCTTTTTCTCAAGCGCTTTAATATAAGGGAGAACATAAGTATTAATCGCTAAATTTAATTCCAAACCTTTTTTCCCTTCTTCTTGCAAAGCATCAATCATAAAATCGATGTAGTGCTTGGCCCCGACTATCGCCTTTTGCCATTCATCTGGATTTTCTTTTATCACCTCGGCCGGGTCTTGACCCGAAGGAAGTTTGGCAATTTTAACATCCAAACCCTCGCCCCTTAAGAGATCAATCGCTCGGCGCGAGGCTGAGAGACCAGCCAAATCATAGTCATAGGCTAAGACCACATTATCGGTCAGTCGCTTGATAAGTTGCACGTGCTCAGCGGTCATCGCCGTCCCAGAGACAGCGACCGTATTTGTCACGCCCGCCTGATGTGACATAATCACATCAAATTGACCCTCAACAAAAACACAAAAATCTTTCTGGCGCATGGCTTGCTTGGCTCGATCATAGCCATAGAGAAGACGTGACTTGTCGTAGAGTTCAGTCTGAGGACTATTAATGTATTTAGCGACTTCTTCTTGATTTGGGCCAAAGATACGCCCCGAGTAACCAACGACTTTACCTGTTGGATTGAATAATGGGAACATGATACGGGAACGGAACCGGTCATAAACCCGGCCCCCACCAGCATGAGCCGTCTGAGCGACAGCCACCCCAGTCTTAACCATCTCGTCCTCACGATAACCACGACCAATTAGATACTCAGAGAGACTCCGCCAACCATCAGGAGCAAAACCTATTCGCCAAGCCTTGATCGTTTCTTTGTTTAGGCCTCTCTCGTATAAATAGGTCAGGGCTTCAGGCTTATTAACTAATTGCTTGAAGTAAAAATTAGTTGCTTCATCAAGCAAAGTGAACAAGCGGTTATCAGTTTTGGGGGCACGAGAGAGCGGCTCAAGTTCCACTCCGGCCCGCTCGGCCAAGGTCTTAAGAGCTTCTAAGAAATCCACCCCTTCAATCTCTTGCACAAAACTAATGATATCCCCTCCCCGATTACAGCCAAAACAATGATAAGAACCACGGGCGGGCGAAATAAAGAAGGACGGAGTTTTCTCGTTGTGGAAAGGGCAACAGCCCCGATAATTAATACCCGCCTTCTCCAACTTCATGTAGGAGCTGACAACATCAACAATCCCGAGCTTCGATTTAATTTGTTCAACCGAAGATGCCATAGGGTTATTCTAGCACTTTTTTAAGCAGCTTCCTCTTCTTTAGCTTTGATTTGATCCTCGTAGGCGGAGTCAGCGAGAGCCTGTTGAGCGGCTTCTTCTTCATGGCCATAACCTGGGACAAGACCGGTACCGGCTGGGATTAAGCGGCCAATGATGACATTTTCTTTGAGACCTCGGAGATGATCAGTACTACCCTTGATCGCGGTCTCAATCAGGACCTTAGTGGTGTGCTGGAAGGAAACGGCGGCCAAGAAACTTGAAGTCGAGAGCGCCACTTCAGAAATACCAAGGAGAACAATGTCCCCTGTTGCAGGCTGTTTACCTTGAGCCTCCATTAAGATATTTTCTTCGGTCAATTCAACCAACTCAATAATCTCGCCAGTGACAAATTTGGTATCACCCGGATCCTTAACCTTGCGACGAGAGAACATCTGCTTCACAATCAATTCGACGTGCTTACGAGCAATATTAACACCCTGCAATTCGTAGATAGCATTAATCTCCTTCATGATGTAATTCTCTGTCGCATCCTTGCCAGCAAGTTTGAAGAGAACAGGGAGTTCAGCTGAGCCATCGGTCAAGATATCACCCTTCTTAATCTTCGAACCCTTCTTAACAAGAACGGTCAGGATGAAAGGAACGCTGTACTCGACGGTACTATCAGTCGCCTTCTTGCGATGCTCAGGGTCAACCAAAACAGAGATAATATATTCTTTGCCGGCATTTCTCACTTCTTGGACTTCACCAGAGACAGTGGCAACAAGAGCGGGGTTCTTCGGAGTTCGTCGTTCGAAAATTTCTTCGACTCGAGGCAAACCACCGACAATGTCCACGCCTCCAGTACTGATACCTCCAGTATGCTTTGTTCTCATTGTCAGCTGGGTTCCTGGCTCACCAATAGCTTGCGCCGCAACAATACCAACAGCTTGTCCCAAGGCCACCTTGGCGCCCCGGCCCATATCGAGACCATAACAGGTCTGGCAAACACCCTTCACAGCCTTACAGGAGAGAGGTGAGCGAACCCAGGCCTCAACGGCTCCGTCGGTCTCAGCTTGAAGAGCATCAGCCTTGGTCAAGAAATCGCCTTTCTTAAAGAGGACCTTACCATCTGTACCAACCAAATCACGAGCCAGATAACGACCGGCGATCAGCTTAGCGATACCACTATCAAGGGAAGAGATATTCGCCTTAGAGACATATTTACCTTCCTTATCATTACAATCTTCTTCGGTGACAATTACATCTTGAGCGACATCAACAAGCTTACGGGTCATATAACCAGCCTTCGCGGTGTTGAGTGCGGTATCCGCCAATGTCTTACGAGAACCGTGGGTAGTAATGAAGTATTCAAGCGGAGACAGACCCTCCTTGTAACAAGGAATGATTGGGAAGTCGATAAGACGTCCAGCTGGGTTAATAATAAGACCCTTCATACCAGCCATTTGCACCACCTGACTCACCGAACCTCGAGCGCCCGAGTCAATCATATAAGAGACTGAGCCTCCCTCCGGCAAAGCGCTTGGCACAATTTTTTCTACTTTATTTTTAGCATTGTTCCAGACTTCAATCACCATTCGGTAACGCTCGTTAGAAGAGAGCAAGCCATCTTCATAATTAGTCTCGATGGTCTGAACATTTTTCTTGGCTTCAGTAATAATCTCGCCCTTACCGGCTGGGACTTGGACGTCATCAATACCCCAAGTCGTACCAGACTTAGTCGCATACTTGAAACCGATACTCTTAATTTTATCAAGAACCACGGCTGAGGCCTCAGCGCCATAACGAGCAATAACCTCATCTACCAACTTGGACATGACCTTGCCCCCAACTTCTTTGTTTAAGAAAGGATAATCCTTAGGCAAATTGTTATTGAAGAGCAAACGGCCAACCGAAGTCTCAAAGAGGGCTCCGCCAAATTCAGCATAACGAACCTTATCGGTCGAGAGGACCTTAATCTTGGCCCGCAAATCTACTTCACCAAAGTCATAGGCAAGAATAGCGTCGTGCGGAGTGGCGTAGAATTTGCCTTCCCCTTTGCCGCCATCAATAAGCTTGGTTACCCAATAACAGCCCAGGACAACGTCCAAACGCATGTTAACAACTGGGTCCCCCGAGCCTGGCTTCAAAATGTTTTTATTGGCCGCAATAATTTCGCGAGCTTCTTTCTGAGCAACAGCCGAGAGTGGGACGTGCACAGCCATCTGGTCTCCATCGAAGTCCGCGTTGAAGGCGGCACAAGTGAGTGGATGCAATTGAATAGCATTGCCTTCAATCAAGACTGGGCGGAAGGCTTGGATACCCAAGCGGTGGAGGGTCGGCGCACGGTTTAACATGACATACTTGTTCTCGATCACATCTTCAAGAATCGCCCAGACCTCCGGGACACCTTCATCAATCAAGCGACCCGCCCCACGGATATTGTAGGCCAGCTCTTGGTTTAGAATTTTAGAAATAACAAAAGGACGGAAGAGTTCCAAAGCCATTTGCTTAGGCAAACCACATTGATCAAGCGAGAGCTCTGGACCAACGACGATAACCGAGCGACCTGAATAGTCGACACGCTTACCAAGTAAGTTCTGACGGAAGCGGCCTTGCTTGCCCTTAAGGTTATCAGCGAGAGACTTAAGCGGACGGCGTTGAGCCTGGCTCATCGCTCCATCACCAGCACCCTGACGCATAGTGTTATCAAGGAGTGCGTCAACCGCTTCTTGGAGAATACGCTTCTCATTACGCAAGATGACATCCGGCGCGTTGAGTTCAATTAATTTCTTAAGACGATTATTGCGATTGATGACACGACGGTAGAGATCGTTTACGTCTGAAGTTGCATGTCGTCCCCCATCCAAAGCGACCATTGGGCGAAGGGCGGGAGGGATAACCGGGATAACCTTCAAGAACATCCACTCAGGACGCACACCCGAACGCTCTAAGGAACGAGCGAGATTATAGCGCTTCTGTAATTTAGGACGCTCCAAGGAGCTTGCTTTAGCTAATTGGAGAGCTAAGCCATCAGCCAATTTACCAAGATCAAGTTCTTTAAAAATTTGATAAATCGCCGCGGCCCCAAGTCCAGCCTCAAAGACGGGACCATATTTAAGTGACCAACGATGATAGGTAATCTCATCGATCACCCGCCAGGGCTCGATACTCTCCACTTGGCGCTTCGTCTCGATGAAGGAATTCTTAAGCTTCTCTTTCTCAACCTCATCCTTAACCATCTTCACCTTCTGCTTGTACTCACTATCAAGATCGCGCAAAATACGAACCTTGTCCTCGTCACTAACCTTGGTGATGATATAACCAGCAAAATAGATAACCTTCTCCACATCAGCCACAGTCAAACCAAGGAGAAGACCAATGCGAGACGGGACACCACGCACAAACCAAATATGCGCCACGGGACTTGCGAGCTCAATATGGCCCATACGTTCACGACGCACAATAGAGCGAGTAACTTCGACACCACATTTCTCACAGATAATATCCTTATAACGAATGCGCTTATACTTACCACAATAACATTCATAATCTTTTTCTGGTCCGAAGATACGCTCGTCGAAGAGACCACCGCGCTCTGAGCGACCCGAACGGTAGTTAATAGTCTCAGGCTTGGTAACCTCACCATAAGACCACTCGACAATACGCTCAGGCGAAGCTAATTTAATCGTCACCGCGTTGAAGTCAGTCACTTTCTCAAGTGGACGAGTTGGACGCTTAATCGGAGCGAGCTCCTCATCTGGGTCGAGAACAATTTCTGGCTCTAAGTTTTTGTTTAAATCTTTCATAATATTTTTTGATGATGACGATTAATCAATTTTTTTTAATTCAATATCCATGGCGAGACCCCTAAGCTCATTCAACATAACGTTGAATGAGGCCGGGATATTTGGTTGCTTAACCGGCTCACCCTTAACAATCGAATCGAAGGCTGACGATCGACCAACAATATCGTCAGATTTAATAGTTAACATTTCACGCAAGACATGGGCCGCACCATATCCCTCCAAGGCCCAGACTTCCATTTCTCCAAAACGCTGACCACCCCCCTGAGAACGACCACCGAGTGGCTGTTGGGTAATAAGCGAATATGGTCCAATTGAACGCATGTGGATCTTGTCCTCCACCATGTGATTAAGCTTCAACATATACATCTGACCGACAGCAATACGCTGACCAAATTTGTCTCCCGTCTTACCATCATAGAGCTCAGTCTTACCGTCAGCCTCCCAGCCAGCGCTAACAAGTTCTTCTTTAATTTCTTCTTCAGTTACTCCAGTAAAGACTGGGGTAATGGCTTGATAATTAAGAGTGTGAGCCGCAAGACCCAAGTGCATTTCGAAAATCTGACCCAGGTTCATACGAGACGGCACACCAAGTGGAGTGAGGATCACATCAACCTGGCGACCATCGGCCATATAAGGCATATCCTCGACAGGCATAATCTTAGAGATAACACCTTTGTTACCGTGACGACCGGCCAACTTGTCGCCGGCTTCAACATTTCTTAATTGAGCCACTTGAACTTTAATTTTCTTAATGATACCAGACTCTAACTTGTCACCACGTTCACGAGAAAAAACTTTGATCCCAATAATGCGACCCTTGCGACCGTGAGGCATACGAAGAGAAGTATCTTTAACATCGCGAGCTTTCTCACCGAAGATGGCACGAAGCAAGCGCTCTTCAGGCGTTAATTCAGTCTCACCCTTAGGTGTAATTTTACCAACCAAGATATCGTTCGGACCAACCTCCGCTCCGACACGGACAATACCGTCTTCGTCTAAGTTCTTAAGTTTGGTCTCACCAACATTAGGAATATCGTGAGTGGTAAGCTCTGGTCCGAGTTTAGTATCGCGAACATTAGACTCAAACTCTTCAATATAAACCGAGGTGAATTTGCTGTTCTTCACTAAGTTCTCAGACAAAATAATAGCATCTTCGTAGTTCTGACCACCGAAGGGCATGAAGGCGACGAAGACGTTCTGGCCAAGAGAAAGCTCTCCATCAACTGTCGAGGAAGAATCAGACAAAACTTGTCCCTTCTTAACCTTGTCACCAACATTAATAACTGGACGTTGATGGAAAGAGGTATAATCGTTGGTCATCTTGAAGTTGGCCAAATCATAAGAATCCTCCTTATCATCATCCTTCTTGATCACAATGTGACGGCCATCTACCTTCTTCACCGTACCAGCATTCTTAGCAATAATTAAACGGCCAGAGTCATGCGCCGCCTTCTCTTCCATTCCCGTTGAGACGAGTGGTAATTCAGGAACAACACAAGGCACCGCCTGTTTCTGCATGTTTGAACCCATAAGGGCACGGTTGGCGTCATCATGCTCCAAGAAAGGAATCATCGAAGTCGCAATCGAGTAAGCTTGGTTTGGTGCGACATCAATAAAGTCAACTTCATCACGACGAACAAGACCTGGCGCCGCATTGCGACGGGCCTCGACAAATTCATCCAAGAGATTGCCCTTCTCGTCATAACTCACACCGGCGTGAGCCACCACATGTTTCTCTTCTTCAAGCGCGTTGAGATAAACAACTTCATCTGTAATAACACCCTTCTCCACTTTGCGATAAGGGGCTTCGATAATACCGTAATCATTCACGCGAGCATAAGAAGCCAAGTGAACAATCAAACCAATGTTTGGACCTTCTGGAGTATGAATTGGGCAGACCTTACCATAGTGAGAGGAGTGCACGTCACGAACCTCAAGACCGGCACGCTCACGAGTAAGTCCACCGGGCCCAAGTGCCGAGAGAGTACGCAAATGCTCAAGTTCAGCCAAGAGGTTCTCCTGACTCATAAATTGTGACAATTGGTTGGTGGAGAAAAATTCCTTAAGACGAGCTTGAAGTGGTCGAGGCGAAATAATCTGAACAGGAAGGACTGTGACGGCATCAACTGTCGACATGCGATCCTGAATATTACGCTTCATCTGCATCATACCCACCTTCATCTTGGCTTGGAGCATTTCGCCCACGCAACGCACACGACGGAAGCCGAGGTGGTCGATATCATCTTCTTTGGCTCCCTTAGTAGTATTTAGAGTAATGATCTGAGTGACAATCTGCACAAGATCGTTGAAGGATAAAGCGCGGCGTTCTTTCTCAGTCTCATCAAGAGCGAGACCAAAACGTTGATTGAAGCGCACACGCCCAACAGACGAGAGGTCATACTTCTCACGATCGAACAAATTGCTGACAAATTCTTTGGAGTTCGCCGGAGTTGCCAAGTCACTATCACGCAAACGCTTGTAGATCTCAACGTAGGAGTCAGCCACCGTCTTAGCATGATCCTTAGCGAGAGCCTTCTCAATATAAGTAGCATCAACTTTAGCATCAGCAAAAATTTTAATCAGGGCTTCGTCGGCAATCGCCTTGCCCTCCTTATCAGCAAAAGCGCGCAAAAGCGAAGTAACGGGGAATTTGCGCTTACGGTCAATACGAACATAGATAACATCATCAATCTCCGTCTCAAGTTCGATCCAGGCTCCGCGGGCTGGGATGATCTTGGCTCCAAAGAATTTGCGACCCTTAAGCTCGTTGGCAGTAAAGAAGACGCCAAAAGATCGCGCCAATTGTGGCACGACAACACGCTCAATACCGTTAACGATAAAGGTGCCGTGGGTGGTCATGAGAGGAAAATCGGCCAAGAAAATTTCTTGCTCCTTCTCCTGATTCATCGTTTTATTAATAAGCTTCACGCGCACGCGCAAAGGGGCATCGTAAGAGAGATTATTGTCACGAGCATAGTACTCGTCATACTTCGGCTCGTCGATTTGAAAGCCGACGAACTCTAAAGCAAATTTCTTCTCGGAGTAATCACGAACTGGAGAGTATTCGGAAAAAAGTTCTTTAAGACCAGACTTGATGAGCCATTCATAGGAGCGCTTCTGAACCTCGACCAAATCGGGCATCGTCGCAAGCGGTTTCTTGTACCGTGCGAAGTATTTCTTTTTCATTAACTAATGTTAAAAATTAGCGGAGCTTATAAAAAATATAACACCAACGCCTCGGGAAAAACCCGAAGCAATCCGCCACTAAACCTGCCTGGGCAGGTTGTGTCAGATTTTGGAAAAAAGTATTTATTAGCAAGCTTAAACGCCAGAAACTCAATCTTGCTCTGCTGGCCCTTATCATATCTTAAGCCCCGCCAAATGTCAAACCCGTTTAGTGTCAAGGGCCCCAATCTGTGGATAAATACCCGCTCGCCGTTCCCGTTTAAAAACCTCGCATTAGAATTTTCCAGCGAAAATTCTGTGCTCCTCTCGACCAAATTACTCCTCGTTACACTCGGAGACCATGCTAATTTGGTCTGCGAGAGGCTTTTTAAATGGGAACGGCTCGCTCTTGTTGACTGACTGGCCGTGCCTTGCCGGCCATAGCTTCAGCGAAGGCTGGGCTCCGCGAAGCTGTTTGGCCGAACAGGCCTCGCTTGAATAAGGGCTACAAATAAGCCTATTCTTAAACCCTTGACACAGAGCTTCTTTGGGTGTATAATTAAAAAAGAGTGAGTTCAAACCATACAGCTAAGGAGGTACCAATGGAAGAAAAAGAGCACCCCCACCGACTAGTTATAAGGGAGATTAAAATAGGGACAACCACATGCTCAATGAGCACCGGCTGTTGCGCCTGTGGTGCGACTCTTTGCGGAAACAAAAGCCCTCGTGATGGAATCGGATGTCTGCTCGAGAAAGGCCATCAAGGTCCCCACAAAAATGACGCGGCTGTTTCCGATAATGAGTGGCCCAACATTTAACCGCCGAGGAGGAACACGACAACCTGTCGGTTCTATCCCGGCGGTTTTCGTTTGATTATTTTTTACCTTTTAGCTTCCATTTATCAATCTCGGCATGATAGCTAGGGCTGTGGATAACTTTTGACTTTTTTTGATAAAGTGTTACCATATTAGTGGCGCTTGGATGGGCTTGCCCTCTCACGGTCAATGTTTATCCAAACCGTAGCCAAGTGCCAACAAAAAACACCACTTTATTGTGGCGTTTTTTGTTTTTAATCTAATTCTGGATTCCCATAGTGGTAACGTCGTTTGTTGCAATTTTTATCAATTCGCCAGAACGGGATAATACTCCAAAAATACTTTGGCCCCTCCTCTACTTGCTTGATCACTACTCGAACCCGCTTACTGTCCAAAATCGCAACAAACTCATAATAAGAAACAGGCTTTAGAACTTCCTTGGTTTTCTGATTACTTCTTTCTATTTCAAAACTTTTAGTATGAGAAATTCCCTGTATTGTTTTTGATAGCTTTATAATGTCAGGGGCTAAAACTAATAACTTAAAACGGACAAATTGGTCAGTCCGCAAACGAGCATGATTCTTGCGCCCAAACTTTAAATGCTCTAAGCCCTTGGCATTAAAAATAATCTTCTCTTGGAAGTAAGGGCTATAAATTTCACCAATTGTTTTGTAAAAATCCTCAGTTTCTTCTCTTAATTTTTCAAATTTGCTTTCGTCAAAAATAGCCATTGCTTTATATTATAAAACATGTTTTTTGTTTAAGCTATTTTTTCTTTAACTTCCACTTATCAATCTCGGCGTGATGGCCGGAGAGGAGGACCTTGGGCACACGATATTTCTTTTTATTAAAAGTGAGAACTTCGGGGCGAGTATAAATCTCCGAGCTCGAGATACGTCGCTCTTCAATTGATTCATCCTTACCCAAGACCCCTGGCAAACGACGAGTGATCGCATCTATTACAATCATGGCCGGCACTTCCCCGCCGGTTAAGACATAAGGGCCAACAGAGAGATCTGTTGCCTTAAATATTTTTTTCACCCGAGCATCGAGACCTTCATAACGTCCGCAGATTAGAACAATATGTTTGGTCATTAATTTGTCAGACCATTTCCCTTTTTTGAAGCCGGCCAATTTGTCAGCCAAGACATTATCAAAAATTTGTCCCGCTGGTGAAAAAATATAAATCTTGGGCTTCGTTTTTGAAGTCTTTGTTTTAGCGAGGGCCTTAGACACAGCTTTAAGAACTGGCTCGGCAAGCATCACCATCCCAGGGCCACCACCATAAGGCCGGCCATCTGTTTTCTTATAATCCAACCGGCCCTCCACTTGTTTACCAATTGTGCCAGCCCCGCAAAGCTTCGCACGGGGTGAAACATAATCACGAGGATTATAATAAGAAATTTTTATTTTCTTTTCTTTCTGGGCGCGCCCAAGAATCGAGGCATTTAGATATGCCTCGATCGTCTCGGGGAACAAAGTAATAATGTGAAAATTTAACATCAATTACAAAATTTTTACTGAGCGATTCTAAATACTGTGGTTGTCGCATTGCTATCGACAGCCCCACAAAGAATCAATCTCTCCTCAATCCCGATATTACCAGTGGTCGACAAATTATTATCCTTTTGCCAATTACGAATAGCCGAACGAGTGAGGGTACCAAACCGACCGGTCGACTGAGAGATGTTGAGATAACCACTAGCCCGGAGCCAATTCTGAAGTAAGACAACGTCAGCGTTTAGGCCATCGTTATTGCCAGCACCATAAGTGAGATCTTTATTAAGCGGACACTTCGACACGGTCTGACTTTGCAAAAGATTAATTTGTCTTTGCAGAACAGCGATTTGGGCTCGCAATTGAGCCAGGGCCACCGCATCAATAGTCGCACCATAAGACAAAGCCGGAGCAATAACAAAAGCGAGGAATAGGACACTAATTATATATTTTTTCATAAATTTCCCATTAGCTAATAAAACAAAAAACCGTCCTATGATTATAGCACGGTTTTTTGTTTTTTAAAAGCTCTAGGCTTGCCCGACCCTATCGGCGGGTTTAGAGATCTTTAAGGTCATCCATAGCGGCGTCGACCGAGCTGGTGGCGCTAGGAGCGCTACTCACGGAGGCGGTGGCACTAGGGACATAAGCAGGACGGGTAGAACCTTCTGGTTCGTTGATCTTAAGGTTAACGCGAGCGTTAAACTTCATCCCAACAACACGAAGAAGGGTACGGATAGCCTTGGCGGTATTGCCTTGGCGACCAATGATCTTACCCATATCAATCGGATCAACTTCGAGAGTCATTAAGACACCCATCTCATCAACTTTGCGGTCGATTTTGACAGCCTCAGGTTTATCAACCAGAGCCTTAACAACAAAGTCGAGGAATTCTTGATCTTGATGCATTGCAGTAAATCTTTTGTTTCTGATAATCTTTCGACCTGATTAACTGTCTTTATAATAAAATAAAAGCCCCCGG
>CAIPHT010000015.1 GCA_903864935.1 Candidatus Vogelbacteria bacterium | reverse complement strand
TTGGCCATATCGACCAGTTTAATCTCCTTGTTAATTATGGGCTGAAGCCATCTTAAGCGTTCTTCTTTGATTGTTGTTGCCATACTTATGCACATGTCCCCAGTCTAGGGGAAAACCGCCATAAGTGTGTGCACATTACCGGGCGTCATTGACACCACTGCCGACAATAGACATGCGGTTATAAGGGATACTTGTCCCAATCCCTACTTTGCCATTACCCAAGACAGTAAGGAGGGTTGTTGTTGCGAGGCCAGCCGAGGAGGAAGAAGCGACGATGAAGACGGGGTTAGAACCAGCAAGGCCAGACATATCGTGAACAGAAAGTTTGGCTGATGGCGAAGTGGTGCCGATACCAACTTTACCATTATAAGAAGCGAGTCCATCATCTCTCATTCCCAATATCACGTTGCCACCATTACTTGATAAAAATAAATTGGAACCAGAGTAACCATTATAGATTGTCCCCACTGTCGAATTAAAAACTAAACCACCCTGATCAAGATAACCAAGATAATTATTGTTAGCGCCAAACTCAAGAGAATTGGCTCTTATCCTCCCCTCAACATCCAATAACTGAGCGGGATTAGAGATACCAATCCCCACATTACCATTTGCCAAGACGGTCAACATTGATGTTCCGGTCGAAGAAGAGACGTTGAAGGCGGCGAGACCGGAGTTACCCTGAACGTTAAAAGTGTAACTTGAAGAGGTGGCATTAATACCGGCCACTGTCCCATCATCACGGAAGATTGAGTTGACCAAGGCCGAACCATTCCAACGAGCGAGGAAGCCGTTGGTTAAGGCGGAGGCAATTGAGGTAGCCAAGAAACCAAGGGTTGAGGTCGAGACCCACTGTGTCGTTGTCCCGGTCGTCTGAAGCACTTGACCCAAAGTGCCAGCTGAACCATTGGTCTTGAAGGCACCAGTGAGATTAATGGTCCCCGCGATCGAGAGCGAGTCCGTTGGAGTAGAAGAGCCAATACCCACGCGCAAATTTTGCACCCCGCCAGTACCGTTCGATTCGCCATAAATAGTGAGAACGGCGTTACCATCAAGCTGGGCGGTATAACTCTCAACTGTCCCAGCTGAAGATGAAGAGGTGACCGGCATATCAATCCAACTCAAGATCCCGGCATCGGCCTCGAAATTAAGCGCACCCAATTGCACATTGTCGATGGTGGTCAAATTCTGCGAAGCATCATAAGTTAGACCGCCGGTGCCGAAGACGACATTACCAGCAAGAGTTGAGGTGGCGGTAACGTTGATAGTGGCAAAAGTATTCGTTCCAGAAAAATTATTATTAGCGGTGAGGATAGCATAGCCAGCCGAAGCATGATTGCCCCAACCAAAAGCGGTGTTCCAATTGGCGGTTGAGGTGGTGAGAGGAATTTCATATCCAGAAGTGAGAGAGAAGATACCAGAGCCCGCGGTGTAAGTAAGGCCCGTGGCCGAAGAAGAAATAGAATTGCGAGGTGAAGTGGTGGCGATGATTGTACCATTACCAGAGACCGAGAGATAAGAGCTGCCAGCAATTGAACTTAAATTAGCAAAACCCGAAATGGTAATATTCGAAGTTGAGGCATTGTTGATTGTCGCGACACCCGAGAGATTAGTGTTGCCAAGAACAGTTAGTGACCCAGTAGCCGTAATCCCAGCCGCTGTTAAGTTGCCAGAAAAATAACCCGAACCAGCAACTTCAAATTTGTTTGTGATCGCGATCGTGCTTGTCCCTAGACCTAAGTTGCCATTGTTGTCGACAAGAAACTTGAGGACTCCAGATTTTTTTAATTCAAAAATATTTCCCGCACCAAGTTGATTGATGGTGAGAATTGTTTGGGCCGAACTTGAAGCGATGGTACTGGTCGCATTATTCAAAACAAATTCGTCAACGAAGTGTCCATTCAATTGCTCAGCGACAATCGCGGCCGGCACAGCACCGAGAAGTTTGCGTGGTGACATTTCTGAATCAGCACCAACCGCTACTCCGAGATAAAGTGGTTGATTAAGATTAACTCCTGACAAAGTAGAACTAGCGCCAAGAGGAATACTGAAGAGTCCGTTCTTAACAGCAACAGTGTTAACTTCAGTCCAAAGTGGTGACCCCCCCGAGACCGCCGAATAAAGTTTGAAGGTAATATTATAATTACCATCGGTCACCGCCTGACCGGTCGAGACATTGCGAAGCTTACCTTGATAATTTATTGTTCGGCTAAAATCGGCAAAATGGACGCTAGCCAAGAAACGAGAAATATTACCCGTGAAGTTGATACCGCTCGCAAAAGCGATTGCCACGATTAGCAAACCCGAGAGGAGGAGACTTGTTGCCGGCCTAAGGAGATTAATCGTCCGCCAAGAGGAGCTGGACTTCTCAATCGCATGAGGCAAAAGGATCTCTTTATTCAGGGGAACTTTGCCAACCTGATTGAGATAAGAAATGAAGGAACTGCGGTCAACTAACCAGCTCTTCCCTACTCTCATAGCGACAACTTTTTTGTCACGAATAAGCTGCCCAATATAGTCTTGGTGATAGCCACTGTGCTTGGCAGCGTCTTTTAATGTAAGAAAATCTGGCATTAAAATAAATATTTCAAAAAAAGCTTATTCTTAGGCGGTATCTCGGATATCCGAGGTGTCTTTTCTTACTCAAATTATAACAAAAAAGGCCAATTTGCCGTAACAAATTAGCCCCAAAACTGTGAATAACTTTTGATATTTTTTTAAGACCTTTTTAGGTCATTTTAAGGAGCGTTTTTGCCACTCTTGGTGGCATTATAGAGGGCCAAGATTTCGCTCGCTGAGAGGGCTCGATTATAGATGCGAACGTCGTCTAATGAGCCGTTAAAATACGATCCGCTCCCCATCTTTGTGGTGTCAGATAAACCAAGGGCATAGTATTGACCATAAGAGGCCTCCCAAGGAGCTTGTCGGTCTCCAGATATATCTGTCGCCGCCTCAACCCCATCTAAGAAACCGTCGAGATTCGACGTGGCTTTGTTGTATCTGAGAACCACATGATGCCATTCGCCAAAATTTACGGTGCCGAGAGAAACAGCCGTCAGGCTCCAAACTCGCACCTTAACTTCTCCTGTTGCCAAAACTTCGATCTGACTATCATGCCAGGGAGCGGTTGTCGTACTGTCGCCAAGTTCATCAAGAATAACTCCAGCCCCATTGGCCTTAAACCAAGTTGAGAAAGTGACAGTTTCATTGGCAAAATTATTTCTCATGTTTGGAGTTAAAACATATTCGTTCACGCCGTCAAAAGAAAGGCCCTGCCCAATTTTCCCAATCACAGGTTTAGGAGTATTGAAGAGTGTTCCACTATTCCCTGCCCCCGAAGAATCAGTCGCCGTCGCCGTTGTTAAATTTTTTCCATCGAAGGTCCAGTGCCCGACAAGACCATTGTTGTAACGATTAGTACTTGGTGAGACCCCGACGTTGTTAGAACTTGGTGCGGCGCTTTGATATAAAGTTCTCATTTCTGCTGAAGTAAGGGATCGGTTATAGATACGAACATCGTCAATTGCTCCGTCAAAAGAAAAACTTGTATTCCCTGCCCAACCACTTCCATATGGATACAAACTGCCGAGGCACAAAAACACATTGGAGTCTCCAGAACCAGGGACCCAATTAGTGAATCCGTGCGAGTCATTAATCTCAAGATTACCGTCAATAAATACTTGAACTTTTTTATCAGTTGTCAGCTTCAATATAATATTATGCCACTCCCCGACAGTCAGGGCATTAGTGCTAAGAGCAGAAGTGAAACCAGCGTCGGCATACAAGTTAATTTGTATTCTCCTAGCAGCTGTCAAAGTTATTCGATAATTATACTGGCCAGACCCATTCCATGGTTTACTCACGATAGTCGCTCCTCCTGTCTCGCTGGGATTAATAAAGGTCCAAAGAGAAATTGTCATATCTCCTCCGACATATTTAAGACTAGCCACATCAGAAATATGAACTCGGCTATTGAGCCCATTCAATTTAATAGACTGACCTATCCTACCAATTCCAGGTACAGCTCCATCAACCAAGGATCCGTTATTCCCAGACACCGAAAGATCCAGTGCGGTAGTGTTTGTCAGACTTTTCCCATCGAAGGTCCAGTGACCGACCAAGCTAGAAGTAAGCGGATTATTTGTTCGCGAAACGTTATAATTAACCGCCCCCGTTTGATATAACTTCAAAATTTCATCCGCTGATAAAACCCGGTTATAAACTCTTGGTTCATCAATAAGGCCATTAAAAAAGTTTATTGTTCCTGTATAACGAGAAGCAATCTCTAAAGGATTAGTATTAGAGACAATCGCTCCACCAGAAGAATAGCTGAACTTTTCTACCCCATTGATATAGATTTTTTGTAGCCCGTCAGCATCATTTGTGACGGCAACAAAAGCCCATTGATTTTGACTTACCGGAGAACTTGTTCCTCCCCGCCAATCCCAAGGGGTAGTGGCATAATTAACATAACCGCCATTAACTCTCATTTCATAAGAACTCTCTTTGGTTATGATATTTTTGTCTCCAGTCCCTCCAGCCCAATAAACCCAAGCGGCCATGGTCATATCTGGCCCCGGATTTAAGCTACTTGAAGAAGGAACTTGGATATTATCGTCTACTCCGTCAAATCTTAAGGCTCTCGAACGATTACCCAGAGACCAGACAGGGCTACCAATTATTGAACCGTTATTACCTTTACCGCTCATGTCCCCAACAGAAGTGCCGCGGCCTTCATCCAAAGGCCAATAACCGACCAAGCCAAGATTATTCGCTGAACCAACCGTCGCGGCCGACACCGACAAAACCCCGAGAAACGCTCCGATCAAAAAACTAACAGCAAGAAAAAATTTAAACTTAATCACTGTTTGAAAGTATATCAAAAAAACCAAGCCCAGGCCAAGAAAAATAAAAAACAAAAGGTTTTAAAGCGCTAGAGCGGTAATTGTGGTTGTCGCGTAATAAGAGCCGTTGCGTTGGAGACGATTGGCACCAATCCCCGCCGAGAAGCGTAGGGTGGTGGTGGCTCCATTATTTGGCGTCTCGAAGCCACGGTAAGCAATGGGCTTGGCGATTGTGGCCAAACCATCCCAACATTTATTGGTCGTGTCACCGCCATTCACAATGCCACAGGTGCCACTGCCATCGTCGCGATAACGATCAACGATATCTGGTCCCTCTGGGGTAAAGCCGAAGACAGATTGCCCCACCGAGACCACAAAGCCGTAATCGGGAATAGCTCCGGCCGGCGAATAATCAGCAATCGTATCACTATCAGAGGTTAGAGCGGGAGTATTACCGGATTGGATCGTGAGAGAATAACCGGCCGGATCATCGGTAGTAACAATAACCTCGGTCGCTCCGGTTGAGGTCCCACCCGAGATACCGCCAAGGTCCGGCACAAGATTGATATTCTGCAAAGAGACACCAATCGCCAGACTCGCGTCCTCCATCTGTCGATAGCCCGCCATCATTTGATAATTAGAACTGGTAGAATTACCAATGGAGATTTCACCTACCGTATCATTGAGATTATAATTCCCAAAAGATGAGTCCTCAATCCCACCAGAATTAATGCTATCACTGTCAATTTTGTATGTTCCGCCCGTCATCGCACCCCAAACACCGTGGGTCGCCCAGACAACAATTATAAGGGAGGTAGAGAAAATTATTTTTTTAAGAGTCATTTTTTATTTTGTTTTTTTGATTTTAATAAAAAATACCAAATCAAAATAAGGATAACCAAAATTATAAACCAACTAATCCAACACCGGAGAGCTCCCCCGGTAAGTGGTTTGGCCCCAGCCACAGTAATTTCTCCACAAGCAACTTTATTCAAATTGGACCCAAAGGCATCATAACATTCAACATTATAACGATAAATCCCCGCCTCCGTAATAGAAAAAGCTGAGGATTCAAAAAGTCCATCTTCGGTCTCAAGCAATTGATGCAGCCCAATAATCTTCCCTCCCCTAGTCAGACGGACAAGACAAAGCCTTGGATTATCCTCCCTCTTATCAGCCAAGACAGAAAGAGAAAATTTGTCACCACTAAAAACTTTTTTTTGCTCACAATAACGCCCGACAATTTGGGCAGAGCTTGTTGCCGTAATCAAATTTAATCCGTTGCCCGACTCTAAGTAAGCGACTGCATATGAACCGAGGGAACAGATCTTATCCTTATCACAAACAAAAATTCCATAATAATAATTCTTATTAAATTCTAAGCCCTTATCAACATAACTTGTCATCTGACCCTGCCAGAGAGGCAAACCAAAAAATCGTGTTACCGGATAAAATTTATCCGAACGAACAACATAAATATTTTCAAAAGTTGTGGCCTCAGGATTCTGCCAAGACAAAATAATTGAGTTCCCTTGAGCCCTTAGGTCAAGATCGCTGACATCTCCGGGTCTAAAAATATCGCCAAAGATTCTCCCGTCGACATAAACTAAACTCAAAGTGGGCGAATACCCGTTCGAAGCAATGAGTTTAATATTAATATAATACTGCAAACTCTTAGGGAGAGAATCTAGCGAGTAGCTGTGATGCTGAACATAGCCCGTCCCATTAATTATCGCTAGTGACGTGTCCTCCTTTAGACCATAACGAAGTGTCGCCAGCGTCGGCCAATTAGTATCGAAGGAGACAACTAAAGAACGCCGACCATTATTCTTAACTGGTACAATTTTGAAATTAGTCAGACGAAAGAGGCTGCTTGAGAGGTGGCTCCCCGTCTCAACAACAGGGACGGGGGCTGGAGTGACAAAATCATTTGTCGTAACGGTGACCGTTGGGGTAGGCAAAGACTCTCGACCAATATTATCAAACGAGGTTAAGTAATATTGGTATGTCGTTGAAGGTAATAGATTCTGGTCAGAATAAGCTAAATTATTGGTGCTAACCAAACGAACACCATCGCGATAAATATAATAACCCGCTACCCCAGTCATATCTTCAGGTGGCGACCAAGATAAATCTATCTGGGTGCTAGATACCACTACGGCTAAGAGATTAATTGGGGCCGACAAAGTCGTGGCCTCTGAAGAGACAAAAACTTTGGCAGTGACATCCGCCGCAGTAGAAGCCAAAACCGGCTGGCCGTTAAACAGACCAAAAGCGAAAAAAAGTAAAATCAGCCACACTCTAAAGATTTTCATAGAAAACTAAATCACAACCGCTGTCAAAGTGGTCGTCGCCGTATACCAGTCTTGGGGGACAAGCGGATTAGAGTTGGCCGGGACCTGAGCGTGGAATTTAAGCTGGAAGTTGTCGCCAGAATAAGGAGTGAAGGTGCTGGTTGTCACCACAGCCTTAGCTGTTGTGGTCGCCAACTTAGACCAGCAAGACTCGAAGCCAGCGCAAGTCCCATAACCAGATGCGCCATTAGCCGAAGACAGTGAAGTATTGGTAATGCCGAAGCCAAAACGAGACACACCGTTGGCCGAAGAACTCGCCCAAGTCTCGGGCACCGTGGCCGGATAATCACCAAAATAACCAGCGGTGGTATCCCCACTCATCTCCCCCAACTCACCAGGAGTTGTCGTCCCTTGAATATTCACCGTATACCCATTCTTGTTGTTAGTGACAATATTAACCGTTGTTGAAGCATATCCCGCGCCACCAGTAAGACCAGCGATAGATGGCAAGAGGACCATTGTCGAGCTAGACACCGTCAGGGATATCTCTGAGGTAATTTGTTGTTTAGAGACGACAGTCGCACTAGAGGCCGCCGTGACAAAACCGGCTTCAACCATTGGGTAAACAGCGAGCAGGAGAAAGAAGATGACCAAGGTCAATGCCAAAGGGGAATGATAATGATTTAGAAATGTTAACTTCATTATGATGTTTGAGGAGGAACTACTTCTGTTGGCTTCACTTCTGTCGGTTTGGCCTTAAATTCAAAATGAGAAGAGACATACTTAACACCCAAGCTGATTAAGAAGACAATGACAAGAAGGATTAAGAAGATTACGAGAAGCAACTTCCAAGGGATGATCCAGAAAGCAAAGGACTTGGTATCAGTAAGATTATCGTAATCGCGGAAGATCTTGGCCTCAGCCACATAACGCCCGAGCATGAACGGCTTTTCTTTAACTGGGTCGGCAATCAAATTGACCTCACGAAGGCGAAGTGAATTGGGCATGGCAAACCAAGGCGTGACCTCAATGTTCTTAATTTCTTGACCAAAAATGTTCTTGACCGAGATCGTCCCAGATGGCTTAAGGTGGATCTTGCCGGTATTGCTAAAAATTAAACTAAAGACGACATCCTTGGGGACAGAGAAAAATGATTTCTTGTTTTGAGTGAAAAATTCTGTTAAAGCGCCTTCCTTCTTAACATTACCAGGGATTGTCACGAAGACTAAAGTTCCGGTCTGAGTAATAAGTGGCACGCCACCCTTTCTCTCATCACCATTTATCGCCGTCTTCTCAACGGGGACCAAGGTTGAGATGAGGACACTCGCGTAGCGGCCTCCAGCCTCAGCGCCAGCTGGGACAGTGATAGTGACAGGGATACGCGCTCTCTCACCATTCTTTAAGAAAAATGTCTTCTCTGGGACAGAAAGATAATCGGCCATCGTTGTCGCCCCCTTCTCATTAGTAAAAACGACAGGGGAACTCAAGTCTTGACTTCCCACAAAGTCTTCAAATTTAATTTCAAAATTACGATCAACCCCTGTACGGTTAGAGACCATCAACTCAACAACGGTTGATTCTCCAGGGGTAAGAGTGAGGTCGGTCTTACCCGGACCAACGACGAAATCTTGTCGACTAGGATCAATCTGCACGGGCTCTGTGGCGTAAGCAAAGGCAAGCGAAGCCATGGCCACATTGGCCAGAAGCAAAGCCATAAAAATCAAAGAACGAGAGTATTTAAGCATATTTTTTATAAATAATAATAATTAAGAACAATTAAACTAAGTGACAATAGCGGTTACTGTGGTAGTGGCTGTATACCAATCTTGGGGCACTAAAGGGTTGGAGTTGGCTGGTAAGTGAACGCGGAACTTAAGATGAAAAGTGTCCCCCAGGTTGGATGTATAAGTAGAGACATTCACAACTGTCCGAGTCGTAGTAGTACCTAACTTCATCCAACAAGAATCCACAAGAGTGCAAGTGCCATAGCCAGGAGCACCATTAGCTGAAGACAATGAGGTGTTAGTAATACCAAAACCAAATTGCGAAACACCGTTAGTACTTGTATCAGCCCAAGTAGCATCAGTGATAGGGCCGGTGGTCGTAGCATAATCAGCAATAACACCTGCCGTCGTATCTCCAACCATTGCCGCGGTCTTCCCCGCCGTTGCCGCGCCTTGGACGGTCACCGTGTAGCCCGCTTTATTGTTGGTAATAACGTTGACCGAAGTTGAGGCATTACCCGTACCACCAGTAAGACCGGGGATAGCCGGGAGAAGCGCCATAGTTGAACTCGCCACCGTTAATGAAATCTCTGAGGTTACCTGTTGCTTAGCCACTACTGTCGCCGTAGAAGCCGCTGTTGCCAAACCAGCCTCAAGCGCAGGGTAGATCATCAAAAAAAGAACAAAGGAGACAGTGGTAAAAGCAAGGATAGATTTGTTCATAAAATTTTGTTGTTTATAATAAAATGACTGTTTATATTAACTCTAAGTATACACCGTTTGTGCCAGAAAAAACAATATTTATCCACAGTTTTAGACTCATCCGTCCAAGCTCCCAAGAAGGTTGAGATATCTCAGAGTCGGCTTCCCTGCCACCCCGGTCGCCGGTCGAATATTATTCTTTTTTTGCCAGAGACTTAGGGCTCGAGAAGTTAGGGGGCCAAAATAAGTGGTAATTTGAGCTTTAAAAAAGCCGTCCCTTTGCAAAATTTTCTGCAATTCTTGGACATCTGGCCCACGCATCCCAGGCCGCAAAATACGGCTAAAGGTAAAGGGGCGACGAGAAGTTGAGGTCCCTAAAACAAGACCAATTAAAGGGTCTACTGGGGTAGCGACCACCCCTCCTGAAGCAGTAGGGCTCCCGCCGCCTCCTCCACCTCCGCCGCTTGATGGCAAAACAGGAAGAACCACACGATTAACTAACTCCGTACCAAGACGAGCAAACTCAGCCCTCTCGACGGCCCCAGTCAGATTGTGTGGGCCAGTCCAAATAACAGGCTCAAAGCCCTCACGAGAGAAAATAATATCTCCCAAAATTGTCCAATCAGAAGAAACATCTAAATTACTAGAGACGCCAGCAGGCAAAGTATCCAAAATATCCGTCTTCGTCGGAGACTGATTAAACCAATTATGACTAGGCATGTCGGTTGTGGTCCAAAAGCCACCATCATTACTGGCCGTTATCGCCGATTGACCCAAGCTCGGGGGAATGTCAAAAGAGTCTGTCGTTGAGATAACTGCATCACCATAACTGACCCCGTGGATAAGTGCCCCATCTTCATCACTTAGAATTAATTGATCCCCTTCCGGCCGAAGATCAATATCAAAAGAAACGAGACCCCCTCGAGGAATTAGGCCACCAAGGGCCTCACGTGATGTTGTTGTCCCAGATTCTTCTGTAAAGTTAAGATGGCCAATCGTCCAGCCGGCTAAATTTATATCCGAAGAGGAGGAATTGATAAGTTCAACCCAACCCGAACCGCTCGTCGGTTGAGGCAAAAATTCATTAATTCGCACATCGGTAAAATTAGCTCCAAAAGAAATGACTGGAAATAAAAATAACGGGGCTAGAAAAATTTTTTTGTTCATGTCGTATCTATTGAGATTCAGGGGTAATAATTGGGTCAACACTTATCGACTCAGAGCTTGTGGCCTCAGGGGCTGTGTCTTTGGTCTCGATAACAGGGTCTGAGCTTGTCGGATCAGGGGACGGAGTTACAACCGGTGAAGAGAGGAGGCCGGCTTTTTCAAGGATTGTCCTCAACTCCCCCTCTGTCACACAGGTCAACCCGAGACAAAGTTTGTCTGCGGTAAGCGTTTTCGCCGTGAGATTGCCAGAGCTATCAATACTCCAATTACCACTCGAGGAAATGATGGCTTGGACATTAGCCAGGGTCTGACCCGAGAAATCAGAGAAGGTGCCAAGCGGTCGGTTGACAGATGAAGTATCAAGATGAGCATAGCCAAGATTAACAAAGACAAGGACTTGTCCAATACCATTTGTCTGAGGAGAGAGGGCATTGAAGGCTCCTAACGCGATACCAATAGTCTCAGCTGAAGAGGTTGCCTTGGTGCCAACTCCGGCAAAAGACGAGAGGGTTATGCGGTCACCCACATTGATGACCCCCCCCTCAAGATTAACCTTAACAGGAACTCGGCCGGACAGAGCTACTGGGACTTGGCCAATATTATTAATCTCATTATCAAGACCAAGAGTAATGCCTGGGTTCGTGGAGATAACTCCCAAGGACGTTTCTCCCGACACCGCCTTCTTAACCCCAAAA
The DNA here is from genome assembly GCA_903864935.1 of Candidatus Vogelbacteria bacterium. Lineage (GTDB taxonomy): Bacteria > Patescibacteriota > Minisyncoccia > Phycocordibacterales > XYD1-FULL-46-19 > CAIPHT01. The sequence continues at coordinate 62,808 of CAIPHT010000015.1, read as the reverse complement.
TCAGCCTTGAAAGCAAGACCCGAATTATTAAGAGAAGAGATAGAGACAATATCACCAGCACCAAGGTCTCTTTCAAAAGCTGGATAATTCTCCGCTAAGTCCGAGTGACCAGTCGTATAATTGACAGCTGAGACCTTGCCATCAGTAGGAGTACACCAACCATCGTCATCAACACAAATGCCACCCCGCGGAACCTGGATAGATGAGGTGGCCGCCTTGGCTCCGCTACCGACGACGAAAGCATAAGCTGGTGTCGTTGTCCCAAAGCCAATACCGTTTCTTGCTCCCATCACCGATAAAATATAATTTTTATTTACCGCATAGGTTCCATTATCAACCCCAAAGAGGAAAGAGCTCGTCGCTGTTACAGACAGATTATTACCAAAGACAAAAGCATAACCCGTTGTTGTCGTGGAATTAGAACCAAGGATATATGAAGGGGCGCTGGTGTTACCATCATCATTATAATTATTGCTACCAAAAACATATGATCCCTCCTGAGAAAGATTGTTATTGTTCCCAACGACAAAGTTCTCGGCCGAATGCATGTTGTTGTCAGAACCGAAGACATAATTATCTCCAAAAAGGGATGAGATAAGGTTGCCGTTACCCAAAACAAATTGTTTTGTTCCAATACCAGAGACGTCGTTATTGTTACCAAAAAGATAAGAACTACCAAGAAGGTGCGAATTATTATTGTTACCAACGGTTAAGCTACCCATACTTGCATTGAATCGATTGTTAGATCCAAAAACGGTGTCGTATTCCCCCACAATGCCAAGTCTAGTGAAGAGATTATTTTGACCATAAGAAAAAGTGTAAGCCATAGAGCTCGTTGAGTAGGCTCCCAACATAACCGAATTAAGGCCGGTGCTATTTATTTTATAACCAGCGCTAAGCAGAGGACTTGAGGGCACCGAGACCGTCGTTGAATCAATCACCGAAGTAAAGTCAGTGAGATTGCGTGAATTATAAATATCAAGCGCCGCCACCGGAGTATTGGTTCCCATACCAATATTACCGTTGCCAGAAATCATCATATATTCGGTATTGCTAGCCCCAAACAACAAATTACTCCCCGCACTCTTGGCCAAGAGAACCATATCAAAAGGATTGGCTCCTGTGACTCCATGGTTCCCCACCAAAGCCAGACCAAGCCCTCCAGCTTGAGTAGAATTATAACTAAAGGTAACAAAAGGAGAGAAACTCGAAGTCCCATCGATATTCAATCCATCACCAGCATTCTTTGTCGCAATTGACAGACTAGAGCTTGGGGTTGAAGTCCCTATACCAATACTCCCATTACCCGCAATGGTAAAAATAGACGCTCCCGTTGACGAAGAAATATTGAGAACAGAGAGACCTGGCGATCCTTGCAAATTAAATTTAGAAGCGACCGAACTCGTCCCGACCGAGAGAGCCCCAGTCAAAAATCCATTTCCGTTAACTTGGAGACCAGTTGAAGAAGCAACACCGAGAACAGACAGAGCTGTCGAAGGGTTCGTCAAACCGATACCAAGATTACCCGTAAGATAAGTCTGGCCAGAGACAGAGAGAGCCGTGGTCGAAGCGTTGGCCAGAGTTGTCTTGCCAGTTACCCCAAGGGTCCCCGTAAAGTTAGCATTAACCCCCGTTAGCAGGCCAGTAAGATAAGTCTGGCCAGAGACAGAGAGAGCCGTGGTCGAAGCGTTGGTTAAAATTGTTTTGCCCAAGATCGTTGTCTGTCCGGTAGAAGAACCGAGACTTGAGAGGCCGGAGAGAGTCGCAAGGTTAGGCAACGAAGTTGTTGCCATTAAGCGAGAATCAAAACGGTTATTTGTCCAATATAAATTAGAACCCTCCGCGACATTGGTAGTGATCAAACCCAGTGAAGAAGTCGCTAAAGAGCCAACAGCTCCACCAACACCGAAAAGTAGGCCCGAGAGAGATCCGATACTCAAGCTAGAAACCGTAACCCCAGATAAGAAGGAAAGACCCCCAACAGTTAAATTATTCCTTAATTTAGTATCACCATTGACCTCGAAGATCGAATCAGAAGTCGTCGCGTTGTCACCAATAACCACCGGATAAACATTAGAGACGCTTGGATGAATAACTCTCCCAGACAAAGACGTTGTGGCCCACAAAGAATCTCCCCCGCCACTGACACCGGCGCCACCCGTGATGCAGGTAAGACCTCCGTCATTAGAGAAACAGGTGGCTTTAACTGTACCGCTAACTGAGAGATCCTGATCAAAATTATAGACACTCGCGTTATTGAAATTCATTGCTCGCGTCGTAGTAGAATAAGCAATGCTCGACTGGTACGTAAAAGTACTATCACCAAAAGTTATTCCAGGATAAACATCGGCCCCGCGCAAGAAAAGACCATTCTTAATACTAAAGAAAGGTAAGCCAAGATTCGTTATACCGCTTAGCTCCATCCCAGAGAGAAGCCCTGGAACAAAATCAACTTGAGAGATACTCAAGGTATTAGGACTGGAACCAAAAACAGTGCTACCTTCAAATTGATTTAACCCCCCTGCCGAATAGATAGAGTAAGCGGTGGAGCTACTATTGTAGACATTTAAAGCCTTTTCAGCGTTGCCGGTATATATATCAACTCCTAATCCTCCAAGGCCACCGGTCTCAACCTTAAGGCCAGTGGAATAATTACCATCGGTATAAAACTCCCCAGCAATACTAGAATCATTCTTAGTTATACCAGCAACGCCAATATCCAAACCTTCACCGATAATACCAATACTGCCACGACCTATAACGCCATAATTCCCTTGGCCAGTTAAGCCAACGCCACTGTCTGACTGGCTATAGAGAGAAGCAACAGTATCTCCCGCCCAGTCGTCAGTATAGACATAACCAGTTTGAACAAAATTCTGATAATCAGTACCGCTCAAATTCGTTAGGCTATTAATGAAAATGTCGCCACTAAGACTCGTGGTCGCTAAGTTCGTTAGACCACTAACCGAAAGATAATCACTAACATCAACCACCGTAGTTGAAGCGCTCCCGTCTAAACGCGAGGTTTGGAAGGCGGCCGGGACAGCCCCAATTACCTTGCGCGGACTCATCTCGCCGTCGCCATTAACATTCAAAGTAAGGTAAAGAGCCTGATTAAAATTAATATTATCAAGCGAAGAAACCGAGCCAAGCATGGTGGAGAAGAGACCTGAAGCAACAACCACGGACTGGGTTTCGGTCCAGAGAGCTGAACCGCCAGTTGGGGCATCATAGAGTTTGAAGGTAATTGAATAAGTCCCATCAACCACGGAGGCTCCCGTGCCGTCAGATAATTTGCCTTGATAGTTAATCTGCTTAGTAAAAGCGGCTGTAGTAGTAAGAGGAAGAAGGGTTAATAGCAAAATCCCGCTACCGCAAAATAGCGCCAAAAATTTGACCAGTCTGTTGGTCTTTGACTTAAGCATTGGACTCTCTAATTATAGCAAGAAAAGGGCACAAAAGTTGCAAGAAAAAATAAGAACTTGGGGATAACCATAATTGTCACAAAACAATTAAAAGAATAGACTTCTTAGTAGTACAAATCCCCTTTTATTAGCTTAATAAAATTGAAATATGCTCGATTTAAACAATTGGGTCCAAGAAGTTAAAAAGGTCACTGCTAAGTTCGATAAAAAGCTCAGCCTCGAAGGAGAAATTCTCGGTCTAAATGAAGCTCTAACAAAGCTATGGACAGTCACCTTAAATCATCCTGAGGATAAGGCGGGAGTTGAAGAGAAACTATCTAATCTGCTAATTGGAACCCTCATCCTATCTGATAGACTTGGTATAGAAAATTTAGAAGCTTGTTTGCAAAAGAGGTTGGAGGAGTTAGAGAAATAAGATTTGCCAGATGAAAACCCAACTGACCGAAGGCGGGGGTTGTGGGTTCAGTACCAAAGTGGTGAGATACCCTAAGGGTATTTTAGCAGACTTTTGGAGGTAAAAATAAGGTGTGTGGGTCGGACCGAGTTTTCGCAAATTCTACTGAATCGGGGTTCCTTGATGAAAAAACATCTGCCAACTCCCATCGGCTTTTCGCCAGTGTGAACTTCTTAGAGAAACAACTTTATCTTTGCCGTCCGTAGTCCTCACTGTTTTAAATGTTGCGATGACTATATTTTCAGAAGGTGTATCAACGTTGAAATCGCTCACCAAATATTCAACCTTTTCAAGAGTATTTGGGAGTCTTTCAAGAATATCCTGCTTTGTATATTTATTACCGGAACTTCCAAATTCTATAAAATCATCAGCAAGCAACTTATCAAGAGCTTCCTTCGAAGATCTTACCTCGGGTTTCAAGAGCGATAGCTCTAAATCATAGATTATTTTGGTTATGTCGTTCATAAGCATTTTTAGGTATTCGGGTCACACCGATACTAAATTTTCTTGGCGGAGAGAGAGGGATTCGAACCCTCGGAGGCTTTGACACCTCACACGCTTTCCAAGCGTGCGCACTAGACCACTATGCGACCTCTCCGTGTATTAATTTTTTAAAGGCAGAACCTCCTTTGTATGACTTTATTTGTTTTTCTCTACTATAAGCCTCTGCCTGGTTATCATACCTCTCAGAGTAAATAATTTCCAGTGGTCGCCGATTTCGCAAAGAGACCGTTTTGCCAGAATTATGTTCGCGGATTCTCTTATCTAAATCAGAAGTGCACCCTATATAATATCCGTTGTCTCTGAGACTTTTCAAAATATAGACGTGGTACATTTTATGCGCACCCCGCAGATTACGGGGTAAACTAGACCAACTATGTTTACCCCGCCAAGTGATTTAAGCTTAAATCACTTGGCGGGGCGACCCTCCAACCCCTACAGGATAGCAGAAAAAACGCCTCTTTTGCAAATATTATAATCACCAGAGAGACACAAAGGATTATAAATACCTAACCTGATTCTTCCCGTTTTTCTTGGCCAAATATAAGGCCTCATCAGCCTGATCAATCAATTGCTTAACGAGCTCAGTCGCCGACGACTTCTCTCCCTCAGCCGAGAAAGACGAAACGCCAAAACTGGCGGTAACTTTAAGGTTAGGATAATCGGGAAATTTAAGAGCCTCAACATCTTGTCTTAACTTCTCAGCTTTCTCGTGAGAATTAGCCAAGTCTGCCCCCAACATTATCCCCACCATCTCTTCCCCACCCCAACGACAAAAAACGTCTGATTCGCGGACCCCATTAGATAATACTTCGGCTACCGCCTTCAAAACGAGGTCTCCAACATCATGACCATAAGTATCATTAATTAATTTGAAGTCATCAATATCACAAAAGACAAAACCGACATTCTCATAAAGGCCCCGCCGGCGTTCTTCAGACGAAGACATCTCCGAGAGAATCTCGTGCGCTCGCGCTTCAAGAAACGAGCGTGTCTTCAAACCAGTTAAAGCATCGTGAATTAAATCTTCCCTTAATTTTTTGTTTTCTCCTTCTAGTTCAATAATCCGTGCCTCACTTTGGCGCAATAATTCTTGCGCCTCAGCCAATTGCTGTTCAATATTTTTGTCTAAAGATTCCATATTTCTAAATTAAACCATATTCGAAACTAAGAAGAAAGTAGTTTGAGAATCGCTTTTCTGGTCAGTGGCCCCACCAAGCCATTCGCTGGTTTGATTTTGTTGGCCTTTTGGAATTTAATGACGGCCGCTTTAGTGGAGAGACCGAAGTAGGTGGTCTCGTGACCGAGCGAGCCTGTCCCCTTCTTGGCGACTGCGAAGCCGTGAGTATTTAAGAATTGTTGCAAGAGTTTCACCTCCTTGCTCGTCATCTTGTAACTTAGAGTGCGAGTGATGGTGGCTGCGTCCCGTGGGAGCGTAGCGACTTTACGGGATTGGGTAGAAGTCGCAAGATTGTATTTGAGCCTCAAGTCACCCGCTAGTTTGGTATTCCCCATCGCATTGAGATTATCGATTTGATTCGCGACTGAATTGCCAGATGAAGAACCAGAGACCACAGAGCCGCTCGCCCTCGCCACATTAACCGTATAGGTATTAGTGGTTGAGCCGTCCTGAGCAACAACGACAATATTAATAATATTATTGCCAACATTTAAATTTACGGGTATTGAAGTCGAACCAGAAGTAACAGTTGTGCCGTTAACCGTTATAGTTGAACTGGCCTGACCAGCGGTCGGGATAACGGTTAAACTGTTAACACTATTAGAGACTTCACCCGTGTACGAGGTCGTGCTAGAAGCAAAAGTCGGACTTAAAGTGCCAGAGCTAAGCGTAAGATTACTAAGCGAAGCGTCAGAAGAGCCAACCCCAAAGTCAGGATTACCACCCATTGCCGACCAAGAGCTTGTCCCGACAGAATTACTAACTCGCGCTTGCCAATGATAAGTTCGACCAGAACTTAAGCCAGCAATTGTAACTACTCCTACTACCGAGGAACCAGAATAAGCAACCGCATTGCCTGAATTAGTTGTAATATTAGTAAAAGCCGTTCCCATCGGTTGAATTTCTACTTGCGGAGTTAAAGAATCAGAACCATTAACTGAAGACATCAAAAACTTCAGCACGACGGTTGGGTCACTAGTCCATCGGCCGGAAGCGATGTTCGTTGTCCCATCGGCTTTGTATTGAGCAAGAGATGATGGAGCAGAAGGAATGACAAATTCATAAACTCCGATATCTGGAGCCGAACCTTGAGGAACACTATTGCCCAAGAAATCAGAGGTCAAAGAAACATTTGTTCCCATATTAATTGCGGGAGACGTTGGCTGAAGACGGAAGTCGGTTCCGGGGGTTATAAATTTTGGATCAGTTAGAATACTCCCCGCGCCAGGATTAGTTATCGCCGTATAGTTGTAATAATCATTGTAAGACGAAGTATAACCCGTAGCGCCACAGTCTCCTCCATAACACGGGTTTGCGACATTATAAAAGATATTATTTTTATTATTTATGGTGGCAACTAAAGGACTCTGGTTACGAAAGGCAGAGCCTGTTTTGCTTGTATTATAAAAAGTATTATTAAACCAATTAGAAACTCCTGATCCATTAAAAGCCCAACCAGGAGCCTCTAGCCCACCAAAATTAGTAAAAATATTGTTATGGGCATTAACAGTCCCCGTTCCAGTGTTGGCAATTAAATCGCCCCCGCCAGTACCACCATTAAAAGTAGCTCCTGAGATATTAAGAGTTGAGACCGGTGAACCAGAATCAGCATAAAACATCGCGGACGAAGGCGTTGTACTTAAAGAAAAAATATTTTGCCCAATAATATTAATTGTTCCACCAGCTTCAGCCTTTTCTTGAAAAGCAGATGAATTAATGGACCAAATATTGCTAATAAAATTAGCAATGCCCCCAAAAACAAAACCAGTACCACCCGCAGTAGCATTAATTGTACTGCTTGATATTGTAACGACAACCGCCCCATTGCCAGCGGGGATATTAAGTAAATCACCCGTTCCATTAACATTAAAGGTTGAATTTGTAACTGTTACATAACCAGAGCTTGTCATTCCACCTGCAGAGATAACATTTATATAAGCATTATTAATTGTAATGTTTGTCGCTGTTAATTGGGTATTCAAAGTATCAGTAATTCCATTATTAGAATCTGTACAATACATACCATTGATTTGAGCCTTGGCGTTCTCGTGGAGAGTAAAGCATTGGTCACTCATAGAGGATTGAGGATTGGGCCGACAACCGCTAGCATAAATATTATTAAAGACACCCTGCGCATTCTCACCGGCAGAGGATCCGCCCCCAAAGCAATCATCATTGCCAGTTGAGGCACCATAACCTTGAAGCACATTTATGTTTGTAAATACGTTAGTGTATCCGTTTCCTGCTGTCCCAGAAGAATTATCCATTTGAAAAACAGCAGCGCCAGAGCCACCGCTACCTTTAATGTTAAAATTTTGAACTGTTACATAATTGACATGAGCAACTCTTATCCCAGCAGAACCCCCTGTAACACCATTTCCTCCAGCAACAGCACTGACATCAACAAGGGGATAATTATTTGTCGCTCCGTTAGCTAAAGTTGTAGTAGAGGAATTGTCAGAAAGTCCAATATAATTTATAGGATTACCAACTACTCCCGAAGCCTGGGGTATATAAATTGCTGTGGGGATAGCATCAATGGCACTATTTACCGCCGTGTATGAGCCTCCTTTGGCAGAAAAATATATCGTATCGCCAGGTAAAAAAGTATTACAACCATTAACTCCATTTGCACTGCTTAAAACGCTTAACGAAGTGCTGGCTAAATCTGGGCTGGTAGCATTCGCCTTATTTGCACAAGTCACTGTCCCATCCGCACGAACATAATACGTCGCCGCGCTGGCTAAGGCCGGAAAACTAAAAATAATCATTAGACCAAGAAGAAAAGAGGAGGCAAGAGAAAAAGGCCTTTTCATAATATTGCTTTTAATTATAACAAAGCAAAACCCAAAAGACCAAGGGACTAGTTTTAAGAATTTAGTCCTCGCAACTTAGCCACTCGTTCTTCAATGGGCGGATGAGTCATGAAGAGTTTGCTAATGCCCTTAGCCGCCTTGGCACCGAAGGGATTAGAAATGTACATATGGGCCATAGCGTTGGAGGCCTTGGTCATTGGCTGATTATAAGCACCAATTTTTTCTAGGGCACTGGCAAGACCTTCGGGATAACGAGTGAGGAGTGCGCCATCAGTATCGGCCAAGAATTCGCGTTGACGTGAGACAGCGAGTTGAATAATAGTCGCAATGATTGGAGATAAAACAATAAAGATGATGCCGACAATGGCCATGACTCCCCCAGCTTTATTATCATCATCTCCCCCACCAAAAATAAATCGGGACCGAATAAACATGTCCGACAAAATGGCAATCAAGCCAACAAGAACGGCAATCACTGATGACAATAAGATGTCACGATTGCCAATATGCGAGAGTTCATGGGCAATGACTCCTTCTAATTCATTTTTATTTAGCATCGCGAGCAAGCCCGAAGTCACCGCCACCACCGCATGCTTCTTATCACGACCAGTGGCAAAAGCATTTGGTGCACTATCTTCTATTATATAGAGCTTAGGCATCGGGAGTCCGGCCGTAATAGAGAGATTCTCCACAATATGATAGAGCTCAGTATTCGAATCATGGTCAGCTGGTCTCGCCCCAGCCAAACTTAAGACAATTTTGTCACTCCACCAATAACTGGCAAAGTTCATGGCCAAACTAAAAACAATTGCGATATAAAGTATGGCCTGATTGTTATAGTAAAAACTAATCAGATAACCCAACGCCACCACCAATGCCAAAAACACGGCCATGAGTAGCCAGGTGCGCCGAGTATTACTCGCCTGCTGTGTGTACAAAGTCGCCATGCTTAAATTAATTTAGAACTTAACGGCGACAGGCTGTTTCTCGACAGAGTTTTCTTCAAGCTGGAAGAATTCTTGCTTGGTGAAGTGGAAGATGCCGGCAATAAGATTAGAAGGGAAGGTCTCAACTTTAATATTCAAGTCACGGACGTTACCATTGTAGAAGCGACGAGCGGCTTGAATTTTGTTCTCAGTATCCGAGAGTTCGTTCTGAAGATTAGTAAAACTCTCCACGGCACGCAAAGCTGGGTAGGCTTCGGCGACAGCAAAAACACTCTTAAGACTATCGGTCAGCATATTCTCAGCCTTACCTTTCTCAACAGGACCTTGAGCCGAGAGCGCATTAGCGCGAGCTTCGGTAACTTTAGCAAAAACCGATTCCTCGTGAGCAGCATAACCTTTAACGGCCTCAATCAAATTAGGGATAAGATCATAGCGACGCTTGAGTTGAACATCAATGTCGGCCCAAGCCTCCTTGGTCTGATTAACCAGACGAACAAAACCGTTATAACTTAGAGCAAGCCAAGCGACGATAACAACAACGATAATTAAGAGAATCCACATCATAATAATATTTTATAAAATAATTAATGATAATTTTGACCCTATTATAATACCACTAAAAGCTTTGTCCTGCCAGACCTTGGGCTCACTTGAGGTTTGGCGGGAGCGTGGGTGTGCTAGAATAAGCCTAATGCGAATTTTTGTGAAAACGAGGCCGGGGGCCGGGGGTGATAAGGTGGATAAAACTGACGACACTCATTATATAGTCTGGGTCAAAGAGCCACCCCAGCACGGCCAAGCCAACAAGGGCGTTGTCCGCGTTTTGGCTGAATATTTTGATAAACCCAAGCCCCTCATCACTATCAAATCCGGTCACACTTCTTCGGCGAAAGTAGTGGAGATTTTATAAATATTGCCTTTTTTAGATATTCTGCTATACTAGAAACCAATGTTAGCGACCTATTTACCGTACGTCCAAATTATCCTATCCGTCCTTTTGGTTGGCGCTATTTTGTTGCAACAAAGTGAAGGCAGTCTCGGCTCCGCTTTTGGCGGGAGTCAGAGTGGTTCCGGCTGGCACACCAAGCGCGGTCTTGAGAAGCAACTCTTCATTGCCACTATTGTTATCGCCATTCTCTTTGCCATCTCAGCCGTTCTCGCCCTCTTCAAATAACTACTAATTAGTTTTACAACTCCCTCTATTTTTAAACTATCGTGAAAGAAAAATTTTTCTCTTGGCTTAAACGTTTGAATCTACCTTCTCGCGAGGAACTCTTTTTTGCTTTTGAGACTCTTGGCTCAACAACAAAAAAAGTTTTTATCGTCTTAATGATAATCTTCGTTGTCAGTACACTAGCCATTGCCAGCAAAATAAATAACAAATTAATGACCGATGTGCCTATCACGGGAGGATCCCTGACCGAGGGGGTTGTTGGCTCTCCTCGTTTTATCAACCCGCTTCTTGCCACCTCCGATGTAGATCGTGATCTCACGACCCTTGTCTATTCTGGGCTCTTACGTCTCGCGCCCGGACGAGGTTATGAGACAGACCTAGCCGAGAGTTATGAGGTCTCCACCGATGGGCTAACCTACACCTTCCACCTCCGCAAAAATTTGTCTTGGTCCGACGGACAGAAGTTGACGGCCGATGACATTATCTTCACCATTGAGAAAGCTCAGGATCAAGACTACAAGAGTCCTAAGCGTGGCAGCTGGAACGGGGTGACCGTGAGAAAAATTGATGACCAAACCATCCAATTCTCCCTCAAGAAGCCTTACAACTTTTTCTTAGAGAATACAACGTTGGGTATCTTGCCCAAACATCTATGGGATAAGATCAAGCCCGAGCAATTTCCTCTCTCTAGTCTCAACATCAACCCTATTGGTAGTGGCCCTTATGAAGTGACCAACGTCAATCGAGACGGAGCCGGTATCCCCTTGAGTTATAATCTTAAACCTTTTAAAAATTTTGCCTTAGGGACACCTCGAATTAATTTGACCCTTCGTTTTTACAATAATGAGAAAGAACTTATCTCGAGTCTAAATAACGGTGAGATTGGGAGCGCTAGTGCCATCACCCCAAATACCGCCAAGAAACTTTCGAGCAGTGGCCAAAAAATTATCCAAGCTCCACTGCCAAGAACTTTTGCCGTCTTCTTAAACCAGAGCCGCAATCAGATCTTTGTTGATCCCGTCATCCGCCAAGCCCTTAATCTCGCCATTGATCGTGAGGCAATTATTAAGAATGTTCTCTCAGATTATGGTGTCCCACTAAATGGTGTTCTCCCTGAGTCCATTGCCGGTCAGAGCCAGATCACGACCAAGGGGATAGGTCCGGCTCTAACTCTCCTTCAGACTAATGGCTGGCAGATAAACGCCAATGGTCAATTAGAGAAGCAAGCAAAGATTACGACCAGTAAGGTCAAGAATAGTAAAGGCAAACTGGTGACGGTCACGACCAAGAGCGCCGCTTCAGGCCCCATCAGCTTTACCCTCGCGACCGCTAATATTAGTGAGCTTAAAACTGCCGCCGAGCTAATCGCCCAAGATTGGGGCAAATTAGGAATCAAGGTTAATATCGAAATTTTCGAACCTGGCGATTTAAATCAAGACATCATTCGTCCCCGTCGTTATGATGCCATCCTCTTTGGCGAAGTTGTTGGTCGTGATTATGACCTCTACCCCTTCTGGCACTCATCACAGCGCCTAGATCCCGGTCTTAATATTGCTCTTTATGCCAACAATAAAGCCGACCAACTTCTTGAAGAAATTCGCGAGTCTAATCAGATCAAGGATCTAGGGAGTAAATATCAAGCCCTCGCCACCGAGATCAACAACGATCAACCGGCCATATTCCTTTATCAGCCAGATTTTCTTTATGCCATACCAAGTGGCCTAAAGGGCGTCCAGCTACCAATCATCGCTAGCCCCTCAGACCGCTTCTCGGGCATCTATCGTTGGTACTTCAAGACCGATCGGGTGTGGACAATTTTTGCTCGTGTGGCTTCTTATTTCTAAATTATTATGTACATTATTAGTTAATTAATATTATTAAATCCCCCGCCAGACCTTGGGCTCCCTTAAGGTCTGGCGGGGGCCACACCCTTTTATGTTAAAAATCAGACGCATGCGCGTCGACAGTAACGGCAACGTTGAAACTTTCGAAGCCGGCAAGAAAAAAGTTCCCGCAATCAAAGGACCTCAAGCTCCTCGTCTTCCTCATGCCCCCCGTTCGCCCCACAACTCACACGCTCCTCGACGATCTCCCGGTGGACGCAAATTTAGTTTTGCCAAAAACGAGAATCGCGACGAAGAAAATAATAAACCAAAAGAGAAGGTCCCACCACTCGCTCCTGGCAATGTTCGTATTATTCCTCTTGGTGGGGTTGAAGAAGTTGGCAAAAATATGACCATGATTGAATACGGCAACGATATTCTTGTGGTGGATGCCGGTTTTCTCCTCCCCGGCGAAGAAGTTCCGGGCGTAGATTATGTTATCCCCGATACCACTTATCTTGAAGAAAGAAAGAGCAAAATTCGTGGCCTCCTCGTGACCCATGGCCACCTCGACCACATTGGTGGCATCCCCTACTTAATGGAGAAAATGGGCAATCCGCCCATCTACACCTCACTCCTCACGGCCGTAATGATTAAGAAACGCCAAGAAGAATTCCCTCATGTCGCCCGTCTCAACATCCAAGTGATCGAGGCTAAAGATAAATTAAAATTAGGCGATCTTACTGTTCGCTTCTTTGCCACCAACCACACTATTCCCGATTCGATCGGTATTATCGTCGAGACACCTTACGGCAACATTATCGTCACCGGCGACATCAAGCTTGAGCACGAGAATGGACAAATTAAAGAAATTGAGAATGATGTTTACAAGAAATTAGGCGAAGAAAAAAATCTCCTCCTAATTGCCGAGTCTACCAATGTGGAGAAGCCTGGTTTTTCCTTCTCCGAAGAAGAGGTTCAGAAGAATCTTAAGAGTATCATTGAGAAAGTTCATGGTCGTATTATTATCGGGACCTTCGCCTCGCTCTTCGAGCGCGTCATCTCCATTATTGAGGCCTGCGAACAATTAGGGAAGAAGGTGGCGGTTGAAGGTCGCGCGATGAAGACTAATATTGAGATTGCCAAGGAGCTTGGTTATCTTAAAGTTAATAAAAATGTTTTTATCAGTTCCGAAGATATTGATAATTACCCTGATAATAAGATTGTCATTCTCGCCACCGGCGCTCAAGGCGACGAATATGCCGCTCTAATGCGTATCTCACAGAAGGAACATCGCAATGTGAAGTTAAAGAAGGGTGACACGATCCTCCTCTCCTCTTCAGTTATCCCTGGCAACGAGAAAGCAGTACAGAAGCTCAAGGATAATCTCTCCCGCCAAGGAGCCAAGATTGTGCACTATGGCATTGCCGATGTGCACTCCTCCGGTCACGCTTATCAAGGCGAGTTGGAGTGGATCCACCGCATGATCAAACCTAAGTTCTTCATGCCCGCCCACGGTCATCATTACATGCTCCGCGTTCACGCTGATCTGGCTGAGCGCATAGGCACTCCCGAGAGAAATATTGTTGTTCCCGACGACGGTTCAATCATTGAGATTCAAGAAGGCGGACAGAAGATTACCATGCTCAAGAATACCACTTCCTCACGCTTGGTGATGGTGGATGGCCTTGGGACCGGTAACGTCCAAGAGGTAGTCATTCGTGATCGCCAACTCCTCGCCCAAGATGGCATGTTTGTCTTAATCGCTGTGGTTGATATGAGCACGGGCAAGGTGCGTAAATCACCCGACATTATCTCGCGTGGTTTTGTCTATCTCAAAGAATCACAAGACCTCTTACGTTATGTTCGTATCTTAACAAAGAAAAGTATTGAGGACTCAGCCGCGAAGATGCACCCTATCAATATGGATTATGTGAAGAATACTGTCCGCGAAGAACTTGGCAAATACCTCTTCCAAAAAACTCACAAGCGTCCAATCATTCTCCCCGTGTTGATAGAAGTCTAAAACTTTTTACGTTATAATAAACGTAATGTTAAATAAAAAATTACGCATCTACACTTATATTGGTGCCGTTTTTATGGCGGCCTATTCTTCGCTCCCGGCTTATATTAATTCTTCGTTCCTCGCAAACTATATTCCCGAAACAAAGATTGGTTTCCTCTACGCCTTCACCTCAATCATTACCATAATCCTGATGATCTCCACACCAAGGCTCATCAGCCATTTTGGAAATAGAAAAGTTTTGTTCTGGCTCACGGTTATTTCTTTTCTCTCCATTCTCCCAATTGCTGGACCAATGTTTGGCTACACCCCAACGATCTTTGTCGCGCTTGGAGCCTTCAGTCTCTATATTATACTTGGTTACCTGGTGCGCTACGTGCTTGATGTTTATCTTGAGAATATCTCGACCGACCAGGGAACCGGTCTTATCCGCGGCGTCTACTCAACTTTCTACAATCTCGCTTGGTTGGTCTCACCTTTTCTTGCTGGGTACCTCGCCAGCACGGGCAATTATGGTTTGGTTTATGGACTCGCGGGCACTATCCTTATCCCCCTTCTCTTAATCATCACTCTTGGTCTTAAGGAGACGAGTTGCCCCCACTGTGTGGTCCCAGGCGCTTCGGTCTGGGCGAGCCTCAAGAATATCTGGGGTAAGAGGATTCCCGAAGCGGGCAATATCCATCGGATTCTTGTGGTTGATTTTTTGCTTAATTTTTTCTACGCCGTGATGGTCGTTTATATGCCTCTATATCTTCACAATCATGTTGGCTTATCTTGGGAACAGATTGGTCTCACTTTCACCGTGATGCTTCTACCCTTCGTTCTCTTCGAGCTACCGCTTGGACGTATTGCTGACAAATATCTTGGCGAGAAAGAGATTCTCATTGGCGGGATACTCATTATTGTCGCCTCAACCATCGCCTGCTCTTTCTTGAATACTACCAATTGGGTCCTCTGGGCCATCCTTCTCTTCATCACCCGCACCGGGGCCGCCAGTATTGAGATTATGAAAGAGACTTATTTGTTCAAAAAAATCTCGGGCAAAGATTCAGGAATTGTGGCTCTCTCTCGCATCAGCGTTCCTTTCTCTTATCTCCTTGGACCAATTTTTGTTTCGCTGATTCTTACTTCGTTCGAATTCAAATATATTTTTATCTGTCTCGGCCTCGTCATGCTCCTCGGCTTCAAATTCGCTTGGGACTTGGTGGATACAAAATAAAAGGTGCCCCGCGTCGGCAAGCCGACACGGGGCACAAATTTACCAAGATTACCCCTTAGAAGCCTCCTTGAACTTATTCCAAACAAAGCTGGAGGCCTCTGCCGGAGTGACTTCTTTATTCGAGACCAGAAGCTTCCCTTCTCGAATACAAAAGTCGTCCTGTCTTCGGCCGAGGAAGCATGAGTCTTTCCACCCTTTGACGTCAGGTCTAGAAGAAAAATTCTCCCCGTTCTGGTCGACCACGGCCTCAATGATGAAATAGCCCCCCTCCTTGTCTGCCAACAAAGATATCTCTTCGGCAAATCTATAGACAAGGCTAAATAACGCCCCGAGGTTTATTGCAACAGTGGGCCCGCTACGACGGCGGGGTGAGTCGAACCCAAAACCGTACAAAAACCTGACTGAAACCTTCTTCTGAGACATAGCAACATCCTCCACTGGTTAGGGCCCGTTAGAGCCACTTGAGTTTTCAATCTGTTTTCAAACTAGCACAAAACCAAAAAACCCGCCACACCTCGGCCTGACCGCAATGCTTTGCAACGCAAGGCAGGCGGGGCTCCCTTGGGGTATGGCGAGGAATGATGAGGGGGGGTAATGTTATCAATCCCTGCCGATCGTCAACTTTTGATAACATTTTTTGTGAATGGTAATAAACCGCTCACGACCGTGAACAGTTTATTACCTGTTAACTTGTCCTTCTTTAAGTGATCTATAAATGACACTGCCCCGCGTCGGCTTGCCGACGCGGGGCACAAACACTGAAAACTCTACCTCTCGTCACCCTTGAGGATATCAATCTCCCGGGCGACAAAACCTGACCCACTGGAGAGGTCATCAGGTAAGACAGACCGCCCTCCAATGACGCCACACCCACGGATGGCCTGCCGAGGAACGGGCGGTGTCTCCATGTGAGGAAGATGGACATCGGCCAGACTCCTCGTTCCGGTTTTTAATACCGGTTTCTTCCTGCCATTTTTCATAACAAAATCCTCCACTAGTTAGGGCCCCTTAGAGCCACTTGAGTTTCTAGTCTGACCTCAAACTAGCACAAAAGATTAGGCCCAGCAATAAATCCCAATGTTAACACTTTTTGACGACCGTCAATTTTTGATAACATTTTATTTTATTGATTGTAAAACTCTATCAATAAGAGAATTAGCTTCGGCGATGTCTTCAGCAGTAACTAAGCGTTGATTAAAAGATTCTGAACTAAATTTTTCTATAAATCTTTCGGCTTCTTCCTTAAGTTCCCCATCTAACCTCCCAGAATAAACTAAAAGGGATAAACACCCAACAGGAATCATCCAGGAAGTTTTCTTGACTTTGTATTCTATTGCGTGTCCAGAACCACGAATAATTTCTTTTGGTATTTCGTCCGAATAGCTAAAACGCCAAACTCGTAAGTCTGCTATGGGGTCATGTTTTTCTTGGTTATTTTCTAATTTCACAACATCTATTATTGCATCATCTCGCGAAGAGAGCAAAATTCGCAATCCGGGTCATCACATTTTTTGTCCCAGAAGTCGAGATTCAAGATTTCGGCTGAGACTTTTTTAATTAGAGCAGTTAATTCCTCTTCCTCTTCACGCATTACCGTGAAGTTTTCCTGCTTATATTTGCCTTTCTCATCCGGTTCGACAAAATCAATAGTGGCACTCACCATCTTATATTTGCCATCCATATAATTGTCGAGTAATAATTTATAAAAAACAATTTGGCGCTTGATATCCCCTTCAGAATTCTTAGTGCTACCCTCCACATAACCGCGAGTCTTAGGCTTGCCAGTTTTATAATCAACGACGTTAACTTCTCCTCCATCACCAAAGAATTCCATCTTGTCTACCTTACCAGTCAGACGAATCTCCGGAGTAAGCACCACTCCAGGAATATTAAATTCAGTGAGAACTCGTGTGCGCCATTGTCCTTGCCAGAAGTCATAATAACCACCAAGATCCCTCTCTCCTCGCTCCAAGAGAGAACCGTAATCGCGCGCCATGAGCGGTTGCTTGCTTAAGTAATCTTCAAAACGTGCCAACAGATACGATTTGTCAGGATCTTCATCTCCGCCAAACTTCTTGAAAAAATCTTCGAGCGCCCCATGAATCGCCGTCCCAAACATTAAGTGTGGGGCCTGCGCCTTAGGCAGACGCAAAAGATTAGTATAAAAATAATTCCACGGACATTTAAGATAATTATTGAGATGAGTCACGGCCAGACCCCGTTCTTCAAAAAGAGTCTTAACGAACTCCTTATCTTGCACCGAGACAGATTTAGAAATCCGCGGAGAAAAAATTATCTCGGGATGCTCAGCAAAACTCTGTTCATATTTAGACACATCCATCTTCTCTACGAGTTCGGGCTTAAGCTCACTAATAAATTGCGATGGCAATAATTCCCGTTTATTCTCATCTTGGCGCGAATAAGTAATTGTGGCCGTCTTCTTGGCTCGAGTTAAAGCAACATAGAATAACCTCCTCTCATCATCGTTGCTTGCCCTGAGCGTAGTCGAAGGGTCTTCTTCGACAGCCTTATCTTCGGTAAGGGAAAAAATATGTCTCGGCAATTTTATTAAGTCACGTTTTTTCTTATTGCCCCAGTGACCGTCATAAGCATAGGTGATATAGACATGTTCAAACTCCAAGCCCTTAGACTTATGAGCAGTCATCAACCTTACTCTCTTCGAAGCAACGGCCTCAGCACTTTTCTTAAGTAAGATGTTGTGGGTAGAGAGAAGATCGAGATAGCTAATAAAATCAGACAACCGCCCTTCTTTATGCCTTTCGATTAAGCCCTTGGCTTCAGTGAATAAGCCATTCAATTTCTCAAGTTTCTCGACCGTCTCGGGTTTAGACAAAAGGTAATTCAAGAATCCACTCTCGCGAACAATATGTTCGAAGCATTCGGCCAAGCCTTCATTCTTCGCCACACCAGCCAGCTTCATAAATTTCTCACACCAAGCAGAAAAGACCTCATTATCTTTAGCTAAGTCGATGATAGAAATCTTCTTTTTGTAGCCCTCTTGAATTAATTTATAAACTTCAAGTGGAGGGAAATTAAGAAAATCGATATGTAAGGTCTCAGCAAATAATTTCTCGTCACCAACCTTCTCAACCGCACGAAATATAGTAACAAGCTTGTGCAAATCAATATCGCTCAAGATATCCTGATTAGACTCAATTACCACCGGGACACCGGCTTGTTCAAGAGCTTTGGCAATAGCAAAGACGTCGCCATTATCACGATAAAAGACAGCGACTTGTTCAGGCGCGATGCCAGACTTTATCTTATTAGAAATATCTTGAGCAAGAAAATAATCTTCTACCGCCTTCTGGCTAAACTCGCAAAGTTTCACAGGCTCGTCTTCGTGACCACTTTTTGCTTTTAGCTTCTTGTCGCCAGAAAGCAAACTATCCGCAGCATCAAGAATCATCTGGCTCGAACGATAATTTTCTTCAAGGACAATTAATTTAAGCTCAGGATATTTTTGTTTGAAATATAGAAAGTTCTCTAAAGAGGCTCCTTGGAAGCGGTATATCGCCTGCTTGTCATCTCCCACTACAAACAAATTTGGATTATCAAAATAATTAGCCAGAAGTTCAACCACTTTATTCTGAGCATTATTCGTATCCTGGTGCTCATCAACCAAGATATATTGATACTGCTCTTGAAGTTTAAGAAGGAGCTGATTGGCCGGCCCTGAGCTTGTCGAAGGGTTCTCGGCGAGAACTTCGGCCACCTCACTAATCATGTCCGTATAGTCATAATGTTTCTCTTTACGAAGCTTGGCCTGATAAGCTTCATAAATAACACCCAGCTCTTCATTTTTCCTCAAACGCTTCTGCTCATCCGCGTACTTCGTCTTCATCTGACCAGCATACTTGCCCTTCTCATTATAAAGATCGGGGATACTCTCAAAATCTTTTAGACCTTGTTTAATTTCTTTTTGGAATCTCTCCACGCTCACGCCCTCGCGTTTAAGCTCATTGATCGCCGAGAGTATAGCGCGCAGATAATAGAAAAGGTCATTACGAGTAACGAGTTCAGAAAACTTTCCTTCGGACAACACTTCTTCGAGAATCCGAATCTGATCAACATCTGTAATGTTGGTCGCTCCAATAATATTGGGGAAGCTCTCGGGCTCGTCTTTAATAATATCATTACAGAAACCGTGGAAGGTGTTGATCGAGACCGCATAAGCCGGTGTCCCAATAACTTCAGCCAAACGTCGTCTCATTGCGAGCACTCCCGACTCAGTAAAAGTAATGGCCAAGATATTCTCAGGCTTAACATCAGTCTTGAGTAAAATATTAGCAATACGCAAGGCCAAGATCTGCGTCTTGCCTGTCCCCGGCCCCGCCGCTACCAAGACTGGCCCCTCGATAGTATCTACCGCTTCCTTCTGGGCCTTGTTTAAGCGTTTATAAGCTTCTTTAAATTCTTCGGTAATCATTCTCCAGATTATAGCAAATCTGTTCAAAATTGTGCTATTATCTAAATATTAGACATAATCATACATAATATGTTACACCAACAAATCAAAGACGAGATTAAGAAAGCCATGCTCGCCAAAGAAGCTGAGCGCTTAAGTGCCCTTAGAAATATTGTCAGTGCCTTTACTAGCGAAGTAATGGCCAAGGGCAAGAAACCCGATGAACTTATCGACGACGATGGGGCTCTCACAGTACTCAAGCGTCTCGCTAAACAACGCAAAGAATCGATCGAGCAATTCACCATTGGCAACCGCCCAGAGATGGCTGAGAGTGAGAAGCGAGAACTCGCCATTGTCGAGAGCTTCCTTCCCGCCCAGATGTCTCGTGAAGAAATTGTGAAAATCGCCGAAGCCAAAAAAGCCGAACTCGGTGTCACCGACAAAACAAAGATGGGCATGCTCATCGGCGCCATCTCCAAAGAAGCCAGAGGCGCCGCCGACGGCAATGTGATTAAAGAAGTGGTGGAGAGTTTATTCTAAAGATATTTTCTCTTTTCACCTTTAGTCACACCCCCCAACCAACTCATCATTATCCACTTATTAACATTTTAGACGACCGTCATTTAGTGTAATATTTTAGAGATATGAGAATAAGTGATAGAATTCTAATCCTCTTGTCCAATCACCCAGGAAATTATCGCCAGCTAAGATCTTTGATGCTGGGTGATCTTTATTTAGAAGATCAAATAGACCAAAACAAAAGAAGAAGGGCAGAGATAAAAGCCCTAGAAAATTCTTTTCGTGTGACACTCTCAAGACTCAAGAAAAACGGGCTAGTAAAGAATGATGGTCACTTTTGGGAGACAACGAGGCAAGGAAAGGAAAAAGCAAAAAAACAAGGCCAAGATAAAAAGCATCCCTCCTATCCCCCTATTCCTAAATCAGACAAAAAAATTATCATTACTTTTGACGTACCAGAAGCAGAGAGAAAAAATAGAAATTGGCTACGTCTTCAATTGCTCCATCTAAACTTTAAACTCTTACAAAAAAGTGTCTGGCTTGGCCCAGCTCCATTACCAAAAGAATTTATTGAGGATCTCAAATATATGAAACTTATTCCTCATCTGAAATTTTTTGAAGTTAAAGAGACGGATATTATTTAATTTCCTTTTTTGTTTACTCACATTGAAAATTTATTACAGTTTGTGACGACCGTCAGTAATGTTAATAAATTTGAGGAAGAATCAAAGAAGCCCCGCACATGAAGCGCGAGGCTTCTTGTGCGGGGCGGTAATCAGACCATCTTAGAGGCCTTGAGGAAGGGCTGGAGGCGGCCTTCAAGACCAGGGAAGGTATCAACAAAGAGCTTCAAGAGCTCATGAAGTTGTCCACGGACCAACTCCACGTACTTGAGGTCTTTCCACTGTCCCTTGAAGTTGTAGACCTCCTCGCCTCTGTGTCCATAAACAAACCACAACTCGAAGGGGACTGGTCTGCTGACCCGGAACTCCCAGTAACAGGGGGAGTCACCCACCGTGACAATCGGGCTGGGGATAGAGGCCGAGTTAGCCTTACCCAAAAACCTGCCCCACTCGTCGCTCGACACCATACCAACGAGCATGCCAAGAAACTGGTTGACTTCTTCTCTCATCTGGTCGAGGTTCCTCTGACCTTGGAGGATGGCGTTAACGGTACCTTTGCCAAAGTTCATTTCGAGATTCCTTCTTCCCGTCACCGGGTTCCCTCACGGGATTGTTGTGAGACATCACTGTCTCGATTATCTGTCTATCATTATAGACCCAAATAGACCTATTTGTCAAGGGCATAGAAACCCGCCAGACCTCAAGAGAGCCCGAGGTCTGGCGGGGGCGGTGGGGAGGGTTTAATACTTTCCGAAGACTTTCTTCGGATCTTCGTGGGCGATGATGATTTGGGCAAGATTGAAGAGGATGGGAAAATCCTTGGGGCCTTTTTTCTTCAGGCGATCAATGAGCGGAGCCAGAGACATGGTGCCCTCGCTTCGCTTCTCGGTCTGGCCATTACGGCCAAGTTCTAATCCAACCTGATGATTAAGCGAATGATTGTCAAAACTGGTAACAGCAAAGTCGCCCAAAATTGGGGCCATAAGCCAAGTCTCACGTTTGCCACCCAAGAGCTTAATCAATTTCAAAATTTCTTCGTTGGCTTGACCAAAGAGAAGTCCTCGCTCATTGACCGTCCAATCAAGACCCTCAGCAATACCGACACCTAGAGCATAAATATTCTTAAGAGCACCAGCCCAGGCCACGCCCTTAAGGTCGGCCGAGGGAACGGCCATAATATTCGTCCCCGCAAAAATCTCTGCCACTCTTTGGCTTGGTTCAAGCCCCTTAGAGGCCACCAGACAAGCGCCAAAATGTCCGGTCCGAATTTCTTCAGCAATCATCGCGCCAGACACGACAACAAAATCAACTTTCTTAGGTAACAATTTTTGTGCCATCTCAAAGGGTAATTTGCCCGTTGGCCCATCTATGCCCTTAGAGAAGAAGACAGCGGTCGCCGAGACCGGCCAATAAGGCAAGAGAAAAGCGAGAGCCTCTCTTACGCACCAAGATGGGATACAGAGAAAAACAAAATCCGCTCCCGCCACAACTTCAGGTAAAGAAAGTAAGGGTAAATTTAGCTTGGCCAATTGGTCTTCACTCCGATCCCAATAAAAAACCTCTCGCGAAGAAGAAAGAATCTCCCCCAAGGCCTGACCTAATTCTCCCGCGCCGATAATTGCAATCTTGCTCATATGTTTTACTATTGGCTATTTTAACACAAAAACGGTAAAATACGAGATATGTTATTCAAAAAAATCTTCAACTTTTTTGACAAATTAGAGGACCATGTCCGAAAGTCTCTGAGCAAATTCCCCATTGCCTATGCCTTAATTGGCGGAATTGGGATAGTCCTCTTCTGGCGTGCGGTTTGGGGTCTCTCCGAAGATATGGGATTATCAAATCTAGATGCCCTAATTATTAGCATAATTATACTGCTAGCCACCGGCCTCTTCGTCTCTTACTTCATTGGAGATCGCTTCATCATCTCTAGTCTTAAAGGTGAGAAAAAAATAATTGAGAAAACTGAAGAAGAAATATTGGGCGAAGAAGATCAACTCAAAAAAGTTCTCCGAGAATTAAACACGATTGAAGATAAGCTCGATGAATTAACTGAGAGTAATAAATAATAAAAAAACAAAAAGGGCCTCCGGAGAGGCCTTTTTGTTTTATGTTTTATTTCTTGACTGTTTTCTTAACAGCCTTCTTAACAACAGCCTTAGCTGGAGTTTTGGCAACAGTTTTTTTAACCGGAGCCTTCACTTCCTTAACCATAACTTTCTTAGTTGAAGTGGCATCCTTGATAGCCTCCTTAACTTGAGCAGATTTTTCTGGCGTAGTGTGAGCATGCCCAGGAGTTAAGCCTTCAACAATCTTGGTCAGACGGTCAATCTTAAGACCCAAAAATTCTAATTGCTTCTTAACATCGTCATTGCCACGTGGGGCGCTAGAGGCACCACCGAAGCTAGGACGTGGGCCACGATCGCTGAAGTCCTTACGAGGTAAACGATCGCCACCAAAGCTACCGGCTCGAGATGACTCACGAGGAGCATCTCCGCCACGCTTGGCGCTGAAACAATCGCTACAGAAGATTGGCTTATCACCAGTAGGGCGAAAAGGTACTTCACAAGAATTACCACAATCGCTACAAATAGCCTTATGCATAGTTACCGGGCCACGATCTCCACCAGGGCGACCGCCACCAAAACGAGAACCTCCACTACGGTTACCGCCAAAGCGATTACCTCCTCCTTGATTAAAGTTTTTCATATATTCTAATTATATCACTATTCTTAAAAAATAGCAAGAAGTAGCCATTGACACCCCTTACCTTTAGTGCTATATGTATGCCCAGACCTGGGCATTCCGCTCAGGAAAACTTGTTCCGCTCCGGCGGAAAAAATGAGGGAGAACGTCAGATGAACCTTGTGAAATTGCTGTTTTTGATTTTTGTGGTGGGGAGTTTGGTTGTCATTGCCACAACCCCCCGCGTATCACTCCACCAAAACGACAACGTTGTCGAAATGGTCGCCAACAACCCGACCGATCTGGACAAACGCTGCGCCGGTGCCATAGCCTTAAGTCTCGTGGCTATCCTGCTCATTTCCCTGGTCCAAGCTTACAAAAAACGCGAGCTGGTCCAGGAAAACATCAAGCTGAGAGACTGGAGAGCAAGTACCGACTACATGCTCAACAAAAGTGGCCGGACAGGGAGAGAGATTGAACAAGTTATGGAGGGTCTCAAAGAAGAAAGTCCCGCCCACAAAGTGGGAGAACTCAAACTCTCGCTGGCCGACCAGCTAGCCAGAACGGAGCAATTCGAGAAAGCCAACTTGGGTCACGATGAACAAATGCGGCAAGTTGAGGAACTCGTGGCCAGGCAAGAGGAAATCAAGAATCGAGTCAACCGGTTGCAAGAAGCCCGGAGATTGCGCGACCAGGCTCTGTCTGACGCCGACAATGTCGATGACGAAATTCGCAAAGGCCTGTCCAACCTCGAAGACGAGGGAGATAATGACGCCAAGGCCAAGTATAACCGCATAAACGGATACTTCGCCGACCACAAGGCGAGTATCGAAGCCGCAGAGAAACTCATGGGCCCAGCCGAAGAGTTGAAGGCCAAGTTCGAGGCCCTCAAAGCCCGTGCCGTCGCGTTGGATGACAACGACACCGGCATCTACGGGGCCTTCCAAGCCATCGACGCCCTCAAGAAGGAAATCGGGGATCTCCTCGACAACATCGAAGAGGACTCCGAGGGCAACAGCCTCGAGGACAACATCAGGACCTACCGCAAGGACCTCGAGGGGCTCGCCGAGCGCATCAACGACGCCAGCGATGCCCGCGACTCATTGCTTGAGCTCCTCGCCGAGGTCACAAAGTTGGTCAAACCCGAAGACGAGGCCACCCCGCCGGAGTCCGAAGGCAAGAAGGCCTAGGCCCTCCGCAACAAGTACTGTCCACGTTCCCAACATTCGACAAGCGCCCCGGGTTTCGACCCGAGGCGCTTTACTTTTTATACTTAAAACTTTTGAAACTTAGTTTACTTTCTCTAGATGCATTGGGACAACAAAGTCACCGGCTTCAACTTGAGTGGCAACACCAGCAACACCTTCGAGTTGTTTGACTCCAGAGAGACAATCTCGAACCGCTTCTTTCTTAGCCTTACAGACATCAATCAGATTAACCATGTCATAACCAAAGGCCGCACCAAAATTCGGTTCCTTGCCAAACTTGGCGAGATAACTAGTTTTGAAGTCTTCAGCCTTGCCGGGGAGAGAAAAATCATAAGAAGTAGCGTAGAAAGAAATCCCTTCAGCCTGCTTGCGAGTAGCCAGATCAGCAAAAACAGCGGATGACTCAACAATTGGCATGCCAAGCTTAATCTCACTGGCAGTCTTTACAATCCCCAGAGCTTCGCCCGGAGTTGAAGCGACAAAGATGAAGACGTCGGCACCAGAGTTCTTAGCCTTCAAGAGGGTTGTGCGATAATCCTTCTCAGCCGGAACAAAAGAATCCTGGTAGACAATCTCTTTGCCATTAGCAGAGCTTAACTCTTTAATCTTGTCACGAACAGAGATCCCGAGTTCGTCATTGCGAGTAAGGAGAGCAATTTTCTTAGCCTTAAGAACGGGAGACATTGCATCGGTAAAAGCGGGGGTCGCATAGTTAGTCGGATTAGTATAATAACGAGTTGTATAATCATTAACAATTGAGGTATGTTTAGCGGCCACAAGAGAAACCAAGAGTGGAGCTTTGGTCTCAAGAGCAATCTTAGAGAGAGGAACGGCCACCAGAGATAATTCAGAGACAGTGAGATCTACCTTCTTGCTCTGCAATAAATTATAAGCGGAGATACCATCAGCGGCCGTCGACTTACTATCCTCATAGAGGACCTTAATCCCCGACTTCTTAGCAAGAGCCAACTCCATACCGTTCTTAACCGTCTCGCCCCAGAGAGCAGCCGGACCAGTCATAGGGAGGACAGCCCCAACGGTGAAGGTGCCGGACTCAGAAGTGAGAGCCGTCTTAGCAGGAGAAGATTTAAAGATAATAACGAGAACAACAATAATAATGACAGCAACCACGAGCCATAACAATTTTTTGTTTTTCATCTAAATTAGTGACTAATTAATAATAAAATACTTTCTTGATTATAATAACTACCCAAAAGCCTGTCAAGTCCGCCAATAAGGCCTAAAACCAGCCGTTTTTCTCCAAAAAGTCTTTGGCCATTACAAAGGTTTTCTCATGGCCTCGCACATTAGGATGCAAACCATCTTCGAGATCTTCTTTAGAAAGGAGATTAAAAATATCTAAAAATAAAATCCCCTGCTCGTTGCAAACCTTTTCCATCTCTTTGTTATACCTCTCAATTTCAGAATTAGTATAATAAAAATCGCCCCAAGGCACGGGTGTCGTTTTTGTCTCATCAACAATATCAAATCCGACGAAGGCAATATTCGTTGTTAGATTTTTGGCCCAGCTGATAATTTTTTCTAAGTTTCTCCTGAATTGTTCTAGAGGTATTCTATTAGAGCCAGCCTTACCCAAGAGGCAGGCGTCATTGCCCCCGGACTGGAAGATGAGAGCATCGGCATCCCTAATTTTTGCCTCAGCTTCAAAACGGTCAAGAATCGTCTGTGTTGTCCCGCCAGAGATACTCAAGTTATAAACTTCGCAATCGCCATCAGTTTTCTGACCAATATAAAACCACAGCCGATTGACCCAACCACCCTTCTCCATATCCCAAGCCCCCCAAGCGGTGCTGTCTCCAAAAACGCAAATTGTAGAAATTTTTTGCATGTTATTTTTTAAGCTAATTTTGAACCAAGATCGACATTGCCATTTTTTGTAGTGATCAGGACCCAACCAGTGCCAGCATTATTTTTAAAACCAAGGGTTAAGACTTCGGAGAGAAAAGGTCCAATCTGTCTCGGCGGGAAATTAACAACACAACAAACCAGAGAGTTAAGGAGCTCCTCTTTGGTATGAGCACCGACTGCCTGCACGCTAGAGACTTTAATCCCCAACTCAGGACCAAAATCAATCTTCAATTTATAAGCCGGCTTCTTCGCTTCAGGAAAATCGGCAATTCCCACAATCTTCCCGACCCGAATATCAACTTTTTCAAAATCTTCAATAGTTATCATAAATTTACTTTCTCTCAATATAAAACTTACCTTGCAAATAATTCTCAATTACTTCTTGACTGGGAAAATAAATTTTCTCGGGAAGTTGTTTTAGTCCAAACCATTGCCAGTCGACAATCTCATCAGGCTCGGTGACCTTGGCCTCCCCTTGCCACTCGTGAGTGATAAGGCCCACGGTCATGAAGTGGGCATGCTCGTTCTTGCAATTATGGACAGAAATAACTTGAGGATTTTTAATATCAATATCTGTCTCCTCCTTAACTTCGCGGACTGCCCCATCTTCAAAAGATTCACCCCACTCCAGTTTACCACCCGGCAAACACCATTCACCAGAGCTTCTAAAAGCCGAGTCCGCTTTGTCCGGATCAGGGTGCCTTAGTCCCATGAGAATTTTGCCATCTTTCTCAAGAATAACTCCAAACCCCGCACCCACTCTCTTTTTTTCTTCAGACATATATTATTTATACCCTAAATTTTGCGACTATCATAGGCCCAGTGGAGAACAGCCTGACGTTGGCGACGGCGGCAATTTAGATCCCCGACCCTACAGTTTTTTCTTAACTGTGCCAAATGACGATTAATGGCGCGCCAACGCTTAATCTGTTTCTCATCCTCCTCTGGCAAACGACGCCCCAGATAATAACGACAGTACCATTGGAACCAACCCCTCGGGTCATGCTCTTCATTAATCCAGCCCTTCTTGCGCCACACCGCAAGTGGCTGCGAAGCATCTACCCCGAAGAGGTTTAATTTAGGATCATGACCCCTCACTCCCATCGGCAAGAGTTTGGCCCCCTTGAACCAGTCTGATGGAAACTCTTTCTGGCAATCACGCATATAGCGCCCACCGAAGACACCCAACTTAAGCATTTGTTTGGGCGACAAATCCGGTTTGAAGTCTTTAGCAAAATTCTTCCCTTCTAACTCCGTGAGATAATAAATATAGCCCTTCTGCATTAAATCATTTACGGTGATTTTCTTTTTCATTTAATTAGATTCAAAATTCTTATCCATCTCCTTAATAAAATACTCTCTTGCCACGTCATTGGCAATACGGCCAGCAACATAATCCTTGGCCCAAGCGCGACCCGCGCATTGTTCTTTTATTCTTTCCGGATTATCAAATAATTCTCCAATATCAATCAAGACAATTTCTCCGTCACTATTTAGCCCATAATTCTTAGTGATGTTAAAGCTCTTATCTATCACCCCTCTCTCTAATAACTTTTTATTAAACTCAACAAATTTATCAATAATCCCCTTCGCTTCTTCAACCTCGGATTGAGAAAAAATGTCATGGAGAGGAAAGGCCTTATCTTGCTCGAAGTCTAGATCATTTATAAATTTAGGATTCCCCAGCCATTCCGGCGGGAGATTTTTCTTTTTCAGAATTTCGAATGACTCAAGGGCCTTAACTTTCATCCCCCGCGAAAAACCGGGTATCTCAAAAATCGAATCCTGTTTAAAAGGAAAAATATCTTTTAATATTACCCAGTACGATTTTAGCGGTGAGTGAAATTTCTTCAACACCCGCCCGTTCTCTAAATCATAGACACCATATTGCCAACCTTCACCAATCTTTTTCATTTTGTAATTAAATTAAAATTGGCTCCTCGTACTCTCTAATTAAATCTTGATTCCATTTTTTTATTTCCTCCTCATTCTTAACCCAAAAATTATTCTTTGCCTCAAAGGCTTCCACTTGAGGTCGGAGTTCAGAAATAATCTCTTTAATAAAGGAATTAAAGCATGAGCCGTTCTGCTTATGGTCGTTGAGCCTTTCTCTTAAATATTCTCTTAGCGTTATCTTATCAGCCGAGCCCTCTTTCTGGACAGAGAGATTCTCAACTTCAGGATTACCCTTATAACCTTTTCTTTCAAGTAAATCTTCTAACTCTTTTTCTGACAAGAGCATCCCTGTCAGAGCTTCTTTAAAGAGATACCAGAAGCCAAACTCTTTAGGTTCAATTTTTATGATATCCGCTCCAATCTCATTCAATATATCAAAAAATAAGAAGTGGGATATCTCGTGAATAGCGATATCCAAAATCATGTTTCCTCTACCCAAATACAGTCGAGTAATTAAAGAAAAATAAACGGTTGGCCGATGGAAAGGAGAATATGGTAACAACGTAGGAATAACCACAAACTCTTCGTCCCTTTTTATTTTATAGTCCATTAGTTCGACAAGCTTATTGAGGCAAGCTTCTGATCTATCTTCTAAAATTTCTTGGCTCTCCTTAACAATCTCGTCAATATCTTCTGCCATCTTATGGTATTGCCTGCGGAAAAAATTATCGGCAATTTCCTCGGCTTCTTCTCTTGATTTGTTCTTAATTTCTTCAGCCAAAGTTTTATAATAACTCAAAATCCTCTGACGGTAATTCTCTCCCCCATCAAAAAGCTCTCTTTTTATTAGGGCAATGTCTTTCTCGATATCCTTCTTCACAATGATTTTTAGCATGATTATTTTTTAGTTAAACCCCGCCTTATTAAGAATTTCTTGTACAAATTCAGTCTTGCCAGAGATATAAGAACCCACACCGGTAGGGTCGGCTTCGAGTAGTTTTTTCTTTAACTCCCCATAACGGTCTCGGTCTTCAGGGTGAGAGCGTAAGTAATCACGGAAGAGAATTTGCCTGGGCCAGAATTTTGCCTTGTCAGCATAAGCAATAGATAAATGAAATTGAGTCGGCTCACTTTTGCGAAAGAAGTGGCGCTCAGGAAATTCAGTTTTCTCGTGCATCTCTCGGTCAAACTTGTAACCAAGAGCAAGGAGGGGCTCGATAAAATTATCGGCCTCTTCGTGATTCTTAATCAAGACCGCAATATCAACGATTGGCTTCGCAGCGAGGCCCGGTATGGAAGTGCTACCAATATGTTCAATCTCAACCAAAGACTCACCAAAGACCGGCCTGAGTTTTTCTGCCTCCTCGGCATAAGCCTCGGCCCACTTGGGGTCCGATTCAAGAATTTTTTCGTGTGATGAGTTCATTGTTTTATTTATTTTTATCAGATAATTTTATCCGCAAAGAACTGCCATCATCTTTAGACAAGGACAAAAACCAGTCCCAAGCTTTTTTGTAATCGTAAATTCCCTTTCTCTCACTCTCAACCCCAACCATCATATCGGCAAAATTTTTACCAAATAGCTCAAACCAAGAATCATAAAGAAAAAGGTTCAAGGTCTGATGTTCGTCAAGTCCTTCGGGTCGAGAAGACAGGGATTCAAGTAGGCGATGTCCAAGCTCATGGACCAAGGTGCCCATTTTGACCTCCTTGCTGTAGCTGGCACGCAATTTCATTGGAATCTCCGGCCCCCCAGAAGAGCTGGGGCCTTCGTAGACGAGAACCTCAATCTTCTTTTGTTTAAATTCAAGACCGGAGACCTTCTCAAGAACGCCCAAAATATTTTCTCCTTGCTGACTCCAAATATCTATATACTCCTGAGCCTCTTTCTCAAGTTGTGGAGATTCTGATCTAAAAATTAAATCCAACATTAATATATTCTACTGGGCCTGGTCATTACCGGCAGATAATTACTTCCCTTTGAATTCTTACCGATCATGAACAACCTCATTCCCACTTATCATACCAACCGCTCGTGACAACTTCATATAGGCTTCGCGACCGCTAGAATGAGACTTCAGAGCTTCAACAATTGGCTTAAGGTCTTGCTTGGCCGATGTCCTTGCCCGGTACCTTTGAGCATCTTCTGGTGATAAGGCGCTAACCAGCCATTCTATCGTTTCTTCTGGGACATCTCGATCTTTAGAAAACATACCAAAAAGCCCGGCACTAAGTTGACCAATCTCCAGCAATTCATCCAGTGAGTGCTTTTTCTCGAAATCGGCAACAAGACTTTCAAAATCAGGGGAACTCTCTAATTGAACAAAAACCGGAGTTGGATGTCTTTCCAGATAATCAGCACAACGCGCATTATCCTCTTCCTCTTGATTCTCCTGTCCCGAGCCAAAATTCATTGATTCATTCATACTATGATTATATAGAATATTATCTTATTTTAAAACCGACCCGTTTCGCTTTTTCGATCTCCTGACCCTGAGCGTAATAAGAGTCAAAAATTACTTCCCCGTCTGACATAACCCAATAACGATGGAAGCCGCCCTGACCGTAGACACAATAAGAATCCGGACCAAAACTTTCTTCGTCCTCAGCCCTCTCTTCGAGAAATTTCTGCGCTCCAGCAACACTCGTTGGCAAAGAGACTTCTTTCTGATTAGTCAGAATGTCACGTTGCCTCTCTAACCAGCCCGCACCCTCAATATAGCCCATAGCCTCAAGCGTTTGGTCAAAATTTGAAATTAAATTTTTTGCCACCAGTAAGAGACGTTGTTCAATCTGGTTTTCGGATTCAATGCTTTGTTCTTGTGAGAGGTTCATAAATTAATATCTTATATATAGAATTATACCAAAAGAAAACGGGTTGCGCCTATATGTAGGCGCAACCCGTGATTTTAGTGTTCTCAACTCACACCCCTCGTATATCAGTAGAAGATACTTGGATGACAGTGGCCAACTGGGTAAACAAGCCCCAGAACGGTGTCGGGATGATATCCCTCAGAGTCTCCAGATCTACTACCTCACCTCCCTCATGCCGACCAGCAACATAGAAGTGAACACCAAGTTGTTGAAGCTCATCCAGAACCTCCTCTACCGTTGTCGTGTAATACTTCGGGTCAAGAAGTCGCTTGAGTGTGTCGGCGCCAATGATGAAGCTGAAGCCGGGGAAGGCTCTAGCCTTGTCGAGGCAGAGGCTGAGATCGTTCGTCACCAGAACCGGTGCCACGTATCTGAACTGGTCAAGGCGCCCGAGCAATTCTTCTCGTTCGATTTCACCTTTGTCTGGGTGACAATTAGTGATCATGTAGACAACTTTCTTGCCAGCCAGACTCTCCACCTCAGTGGCGATTTTCTCGTGACCAAAGTGAAGCGGGCGGAAGGAACCAGGAAAGAGAACGTGCTTGCTCGGATCGAGGGAGGAGAGCTCGGCCGGAGTTCCATCAACTTCAACAAAACAATACTTCGCTTCGTCAATCTCTAACCGATATTCCACCTGACGAGGAGAGAGGGTCACATCCTCTGGGACGTTTACCGGCTCAATGCCCGCTAAGTAGAGAAGCATGTTGAGAGTGAGGATATCGCAGAGTTCTCCTTCTCGCTTGCGGCCAAGAACAGAGAGACCGTCTTCCCCTTTGGCGAAGCCAGCGTGAGAGACGAAGAATCCCCCGGCCGTACGGGCCGCAATGAAGACTCGGTGCTCACCACGCAGTGATCGATTGGTGGCAATAACCGCTGTTACGGCCAAGCCAACAACGTCTCTAACGTCTCCACCTTGTCTCACCACGAGTTCTTGCCCCCTTCGCCAGGCCCTGGCCGCCATCTTCATGGCTGTTTCTTCAGAGGCAAACTTCTCCGGCTCGGCACCGAGAAAGTCGGCCAGTGATTCCTTACTGTAGGGGAAGAGACATTCGAGCAAAGTGTTCGAGGCACCGGGAACTTGAGCAATCAGGTTCTGAGTGCCAGCTCCCGCTCCGGTGCAAACAAGGCAGACCTTCAGCCTCCCGGCATGCAAAGCGGCAATTTTGTCTTCAATCGTTTTCATGGTAATTCCCTTTCATTTTCAAGGCACAATATAGCATATGCGCTGAATGAGCCTTCGGGTCTTGAGTTTTGGGGCAAAGCTCGTCGAGCTCCACCAATTTAACGACAAGGTGTTCTCCTTCCTCCGCAAGACCCGTTGTCGTGCCTTGGAGTAGCATGACCTCAGCTTCACTCATCTTTGCCTCAAAGAGAAAAAGATGGATCGCTTCGTCACAGGCACCGGGAGAGGGATAGATGTGACCAAGATGAATCATCTGGCCAAGGGCCGGATTAAGACCCGTCTCCTCCTCCATCTCTCGTAGGGCCACTTGCAGAGCATCAGTCTCGGTATCCATCATCCCTGCTGGCAATTGAAGAGAATTCCTCTTGCCGATAGAAGGGAGATGACTCTCGATGACCACGACGTATTTTTTCTCTGGCGTCTCAAGAATGACAAGAATGGCGACGGAGTCTCCCCGGAGAAAAAAGATTCCTGGGTAAATCCGTCCCGTTTTGTCAGTAATCTCAGCCTTCAACTTGAGAAAGAGAACCTTCTCTTCCCCCTTGCGCTTCACCGTGTCGACAGATTGGATCTCAATACCGACAACAATGAAGAGAGGGTCGAGGGACTCAATCCACTTTTTGAAGAGGTGAGACTTAATCGCCAGGCGAACGCTCTTACCCCTAACGGGAACTTCATAATCTCTGATTCTTATTTTCATGATGGTTTTTCCTTAGATAAGTTGAGCCTCCGCACCCAAAGTCGGATACGGAGGCTCGTTGTGGTTGTAACTCTTGCGTCAGGAGGCGATCGCCGCCCTGACCCGAATCTCATCAAGAGTCTGATCACAGAGCAACTCGCCGTCTCTGAAGACTGTCACGAGAATGTCAGTGAAGCCCTTGGTGCCTTCGGGTAAAGTCGCGAACCTCGAACCGTGAGTGGTCTCGAATATCGCGTTCTCCACGAGCATCAGCCGGCCCCGTTTGCTGTTCTTGGTCTTGTCGGTGGCGGGCTGCTTGTAGACATCCCGCCCAACACCGTTCACTTCAGCGTAGGAGCACTTCATCGCAAAACGTTGAGTGTCACGATCGCAATTCTGCAACAATCCACCACCAGAGCCGAAGGCAATGCCATCGACCGACCAACCGTGCTCCATCAGTGCGTCGAGAATTTTTCCCAAGCTGCGGCGATTGATGCCGTCGCCCTGAATGACCCGAACTTTCTTGTGGAGCTCCTTGTAACCCTTCTCGTTCGTAGTGGTGCCAAAACGTCGTCCGATACTCTCGAAGAGTTCGGGCAAGATCTTGATGGGATCGCCCGAGTCAGGCCGGATAATGAGGACCCCATCACGGAAGATGATTTTGTTGCGAAGACGATCGCCCCAAATGTTCTCCACCGCATTGCGGATATCCCAAGAATCCGAGACCACAGCGACAAGGCCGGTGGGATATTGGTCAAGCATATTGCGATATGCCGCCTCTTCCCCTTCTTCGCCCCAGGTCGTGATCGTCGAGTGCTCGGCCGCCGGGATACTGAAGCCCGGCATCGTCGCACCGTAGTACTCCATGAGCATTTCGATTGCTGCGAGAGTGTCGGTACCCATGAAGTTGACCAAATGGGCCGCGCCACCGATAGCTGCCGACTCCGAAGAGCTGACACCACGATAGCCGAAGTCATGGAGCTTGAACGCCAGGTTCTCTGGAGTGTCGGTTCCCGACTTCACCAGCGCGTTCTTGATGAGCTTCTTCATCTCGCGCGAGATGGTGCCCGTGGTGCAACTATACCAGACCTGCACCAAGAGCGTCTCGAGGTAGTTCACCAGCCAGTAACAATCCGGGCAGGTGTTCTCGATGGTCAAGAGCACATTGCCTTCGGGAACAATCATTCCCTCGGGCACCGCTTTGATCTCGACCGGCAACTTGCCGTCGTGCTCATTGAGAATGTGTTCCCAGCCAGCACGATTGAAGAGGCTGGCATCACCGAAGTGTGCCGTGAAGAGGGCTTCGGCCTGATCAATCTTCTGCTGGGTAACAACTTGTCCCAACAGATAACGCTTGATCAGATATTGCAAACCGAAGAACATAACTTCGGCGTACTCGCCACCCTTGCGGGCCTCGAGATACGAATAGATCTTGGTGGTACCCTTCGGGTACTGGCGGTAGTGGGAAACCTTGTAGGAATCCGTCATGAGCAAGATGTTCTTCAACATGGCTGTATCTCCTGTGTGAGTTGTAAAGGACCAAATTTGAGGTACGAAGTGTACCTAGTGTTCTGAGTACACTATATACGAGGGGATATTTGGTGTCAAGTGTACACTAAATAAAACCCCGATTAGGGGCCTAGTTTAAGACAGCAAAAGACGAAAATACGTTGCTATTTAAAGGTATAAAGGGAGGCTGGTCGCATCACCCCCTTCTTAATAGTTCGTCTGGTATCCTTCAAAATACCGAGAGCAATTATCCTCTTTCTAAAATTTCTTTTATCAACCCCCTCCCCCGTGACGGCCTCATAGACTTTTTGCAATTCAGACAATGTGAACTCTTTAGGCATGAAATAGCGGGCAATATCGGTATACATAATCTTAGATCGCAAACGCTCAATGGCCACTCTTATTATCTCGTCGTGATCATAGGCAAGTTTGGGCAAGCTCCCCACCCTCTTCCACACCGTCTCGACACGAGCCTTGGCCAAGTCTTGAGTATTTGTCCCGTCAGTTAGAGCAATGTAGGCAACCGAGACAACCCGGCCACGGGGGTCGCGATTGATAGCGCTGAAGGTATAAAGTTGTTCCTTGTATATTTTGTTAATACCAGCCTTATCAGACAATAACCGATCAACGGCTTGTTCGGCTGTCTCGTCTATCTGGACCAGTCCCCCGACATGAGCCCACCAGCCCTTGTATTTATTATTATCGGTGGCGACTTTTCCCAAGAGAACTTCTAAATCCCCGTCGGCAACGCGGAAGCAAACAATATCCACCGCTAAAGCGGCAAAACGTATCTCTTGGGGGATTGGATTATTATCTTTTTTATCTTTCATAAATTATCGTGTCCAGTATACACTAGATTTTTGTTTTATCCCAGATGAGAATAGTCGTTCCAGGCTAAAATTTTAAAATCTAATTTTATCTT
This sequence comes from Candidatus Vogelbacteria bacterium, assembly GCA_903864935.1. GTDB lineage: Bacteria > Patescibacteriota > Minisyncoccia > Phycocordibacterales > XYD1-FULL-46-19 > CAIPHT01. The sequence continues at coordinate 26,850 of CAIPHT010000015.1, read as the reverse complement.
CGAAGTCTTTATAATCTTGAGTTAATTCTTCCCCTTTGGCAATATCTCTCGTGGCAACAATACCTTCTTGGGTCAGAGCAAGGCTGGGTTCGTCAGCATGGTTAAGAAACCTTATATCATCAAAATCTAAATACCATTTCCCTTCCCAGAGATATCCATAATGGGTAAAAGTTTTTTTCTCATCCTCCTCAAGTAGATTTAATTCTTCGGGAGTCAAAACCTGCTGGAGCTTGGGCGAATGTTTATAAACCAGTTCACCCTTTTTAATTTCTTCTCCACTAAACAACCCTATGCCCTGAATTGCCGATTTATCCAAATATGTCTTCTTAATAAACATGCTACTTTAAGTATTAATGATTTGAAAACTTTTGTCTTCCACTACAACAACCTGATTGTCATATATCCAGACAAGAGGCCTGTTGGTCTTAGGCATCAATTCTACCAAATCTTTGTTACCGGCGACAAATTCGGGATTATTGCAGTGTGGAATGATAAGAAAATCAACTAAGCCAAGCCCCGAATATTCTTTTATATTCGCCGTCTCGATATAGTCCTTCTCCTCCGGATCGGCGGTACTCAACATTAAATCAGCCGAGACAATCATTGAACCCGCGCTGGTGCCAGTATACAGACCGCCATTTTTTACAAAATCAACAATCAGATCTTTTAATTTCTTTTCTTTTATTAACCCAATTAAATAAAGAACACTTCCCCCGCAGAAATGAACGACATCTACATTTTTTAAAATCTCGGAGAAGCCCTCTTCGGTCATTTGTCTTAAATCGACATCCACAATCTCACAACAAATCTCCTTCAGAGCCTTCCTGTCAGCCTCAATCCACCAATTATCTCCTTTATAGATATCGGCAGCATTAGCAATAAAAGCCACGCGACAATTAGTCTTCGGCAAAAATGGCTTTAATAACGAAGCTGTCTTATCGAGAGATGAAGCAAGAAATAGTTTCATAATTTTTTATATTATTTTCCAGTTAGGCACAAATTTAATTTTTTCTCTCTTCGCCAAGTTTTTAGCTCTGCTTCTCTCGCCCGAGCCTCTTTCAGTGTCTCAAAAACTTCTTTATATTTCAAGCTTACCGGTCGTCTGATCTTAGTATAGTGAGCGCCCGATTTGGAATTGTTGTGTTGCTCCAACCTCTTGTCCAAATTATTGGTACAACCAACATAGAGGGTCTCGTCGGCACATTCAAGGATATAGACAAAATACATAAATTTTATTCGTCAAAATGTGCTCATTGAAAAATCCTGTCCCTCGCAAATGCTCGGGAAGCTCAATTTTTATAGTCGCTTCGCTCGTTAAAAATTGGCTGCTGCCGGACTTGGACTCGAACCAAGATAGCACCCTCCAGAGGGGTGAATCCTACCATTAGATGATCCGGCAATATTTTATTATCGCAATGTGTCCCATCATTAGCCTGCCCGGCCAGGGACGATCTGGCAATAACTAGTACAATTTAGCAAGAATTTGGCTAAAAATCTAGCCCTACCAAGCCCTTACTGCTGTGCGCCACTAAGTGGCGCACAAAAAGATTCTAGCTCGAGCCCACCCCAATTTCGACATGGACAATAAGTGGACTATCCTATAAAATTTAGATATTAGTAATTATTTTAAATAATATGGAAAATCCTAAACAACAAACAACTAAAGAAACCTTAGGGGGTGAGGGGTCAAGAAAACAAGGAGCTGAAGACGGAAGTCAGATAGAAAAGCAAGAACTTTCAGTCGCAGGCTTTAATATAGTTAGGCTACATTTACACGGAGGAAACATCGAAAGGGCAATTGAATTGTCAGGGGTTGCAGTCAATAATTTGAAAGTCCTTGACGGTAGTCTAACGACGAAAGTCCATGAAGATATTGAATCTGGAGATGATTATATAAGTGAAGGAGCTCGTCTTGCCGAAAAAGAGAGACTCGAAGCTGGTGGCTTTCCGGGAATTCCCAAATTCAGAACACGTGATATTCAAGATGTTGCCGGTAAAATATTTAATTCCCTAAGCGGAATTGACTCATTAAGTTCTGAACAATATCAAGAGGCTTTTAAGAAATGGGGTGACCTGATGGACAAAGTAATACTGGTATATCCTGACGAAAGCGGCATATGGTCCAGCTTCCAACCGTCATTTTCACAAATGGGTATGACTGTTGCCCATAGTGATATTTTGAAAGATCAGACAACAGAAAAAGATATCATTTTAGTCTTAAAATAGTCTTCCATACTTGAATGTCGATATGAATAACAACAGCGAATTACCCGAAGGGAAAGAGGAAAAAGAAGCCCATATTAAAGACTTCGATCAATTGGCAACTTTGGGGAGTGTAGAATTTGGCGAGGGCAAAGAAGTAAGCTTCCAACCTTGGGGACGCTATGACGGCGAGAGACAGGTAGGAACAGTTAGACTATGGGAAGGATACCCTGACTTAATTCATATAGTTTTTACTGGGAGCAAAGCCGGCATCCCCTATCCTGACGAAGAGAGAATTGAGAGAGAGAAATTTAATGAGAGAAAAGATATTTGGCAAATTAAAGAAGAAGTGAGATTCGGTAAAACTTTGCAATACCTGAAGGATAACTTCTCTGAACTAGAGAATGATTATGGCACAAATCACGCCTGCAGTCTTATTGCGTGTGATGTTGCAAGACTGTTAATAGCCGAAGGTGGACACCCTCAGATACTAGACATAAGGGGGAGGAAGACCGATCTTGGAGGCAATACCGAAGATCTTATCCCTCGTCGTTATTCGGGGAGGGTAACATGGGGGGGCCACTCAGTATGCCAAAATGATAATTTAATTTACGACCCAATGATTGGCGAGCCAGTAGAAAAAGAGCTTTATCTAAATACAACTTTTTTAAACCCCGCCGAAGCGACAGTTTATGTTCCCAATGAAGAAATGGAAGAATTTTTGAATCCTAAAAAATAAGATGGCTACTGTGCAACACTTAGTGTTGCACACTTGGGGATGTTGTTCCCAAAAGATTCAGATTTGTTATAATTAACCCATGCAATCAGCACCATTACCAACAAATGAAGACGAGCGCTTGAAGAAGATTATGGACCTCGGGCTACTAGATAGTGCACCAGAGGAACGCTTCGATACTATCACTCGTGAAGCGATGACCGCTTTTAATGTACCTATTTCAACAATCACAATTATGGACAAGGACCGCGAGTGGTATAAGTCTCGCCAAGGTTTAGACAGCACCGAGGCACCACGAGCCATCTCTTTTTGTGCTCATGCCATGTTGTCGCGAGACGTCTTCATTGTTGAAGATGCTTTGGAGGACGAACGTTTCAAAGATAACCCCATGGTCATTGGCAAACCTTATATTCGCTTCTACGCCGGCGTGGCTCTCTATGACAAGATGGGAATGAATATTGGCGTTCTATGTATTAAGGATACCAAACCTCGCAAGTTCTCAACCGAAGATATTTCTAAACTCATGGATCTCGCCTCCCGGGCTGAAGCGGAGTTCAACAAATAAGAACTCCCATCTATTTTTGAAACTTTTTAAGTTCCTTGTGCGTATTAAGAAGTAAGGTAGGATTATTAATCAAACCCGTCTAACGGGAAAAATAAAAATATGAAAAACAAAAAATATGCCCTGGGCGCTTTAAGTTTAGCCATTATTGCGGCCACCGCCTTCGCCGGGCAAGCTCTGGCGGCCGAGAATGGTAGCACTACCAAGCCCGAAGCGAGGCGACCTGGCCTAATGCGCGGGATTGGCAACCTTGTACGAGGAGAAAAGCCGGGTCTTAATGGCATCTTCGGCACGATTACCGCTATTAACGGCACAACCCTCACCGTCTCTGGTCGCCAAGGCCGAGCCATGATGGGGAACAATAGTACTTCAACTTTAGTTAGCTACACGGTAGATGCCAGCAAAGCCAAAATTGTAATCAAGAACAATGCCACCGGGACAATCTCAGGTCTCACTGTCGGTAACGCTGTCATGATCGCTGGGACAGTGAGTGGCACCAGCGTCACCGCCAATTTGATTCGTGAAGGTCAACTTGGTGGACCAAGAATCAAGCTTGGTGACAAAGAAAAAATATTTGGCCATAAGGAGGGGAAGGCTAGCTCAACCCTAGCGACAACAAGCGACAGACGAGTGGCCCCTCGAGTTGGGATGTTTAGACAATTCTTTGGACGTATCTTCGGCTTCTAAATTGCGCTATACTTTCTAGATGGAGAAGCCCAAACAAGAGATCCTTTTGGCACTTATTATTGTCATGATTCTTCTTGGTGGCGTCGCTTTTCTCGTCAACAAAACAAGCCAGCCCCTCCATCTTCGCCCCACACAAAGACATCAAGCCTGGACCAAGAACGATCTTGGGCGAGTTCAGTCTTGGCTCACTTTTGACTATCTCAATTTTGTCTTCCGCCTTCCACCAACCTATCTCGAGAGCCAGCTCCCCGCTCCCGACAGCAAGTATCCCAATATCTCAATCGAGGCTTATGCCGACCGCCACAAGCTCGATCATCTCAAATTCTTAGAAGAAGTTCGAAGTGCCATCGGTAATTACCTAAACTATGTCTCTCCTTCTTGATACCTTAGTCCCCTTCGTCTTAGTCTATAAGTATTGGGCCCTATTTTTAATTTGCTTCACAGCATCTCTGGCCCTCCCCCTTCCAGCCACCACCAGCCTCACCGCCATGAGCGTCTTTGCCGGGAGCGGTTATGTTAGTTTGCCTCTAACCATCGTGGTCGCTTTTCTCGGCTTCGTTTTGGGCGATTGTTCGGGTTTCCTTCTTGCTCGTTTCTACGGGCCAAAAGTTCTGAAGTTTAGGGGGATTAGGCGCGTCGCCGGATATCGTTATTACCGAGAAGCTGAGCAATATGTCAAAAGACATCCCGTTCCCACAATCTTTTTTAGTCGTTTTGTCACAGCGGCCGGGCCAGTGGTCAATGTTCTGTCAGGTTTGTCCTCCAATATCTCTTTCCAAAAATTTTTACTTATTGACCTCATCGGCGAAGCTCTAGATGTCGCCCTCTTCAGCTTGGGCGGTTATTTTTTTGGCGATCAATTTCAGAATTATGGGGCCACCCTCACTCTCGTTCCCCTCGCCATCTTCATCGTTATCTTCCTTATTTATGCTACAATTAGGGCTCAGTATGACAAAAAAACGTCACAATAAAGGGTTTCGGACTCGAATCATGGGAATAACCTTTTTGGGCGCTTTTTTGGTTTTTGGCTATATGTATTCAGGCTACCTCTTCCCCGCTCACTATAACCAAGCTGAGGCTCTCGCCTTAGTCAATCAGGCCACAAGCTCCACCAGTACTCTGCCCGTCAACACTGTCCCTGTCTTAGATAAGGTCGCCTATGATCTCAAACTCTGGCAATTAGCTAATGCCACCACCAGCAAAAATATTCCCTCAGCAACAATCTCAAGTAGTACCGCTAGTTCGACCAAAAAAATAAAAAGTCTTTGGCCCGCCAAAGCCGTTTACCCTAACGCCGGCGCCATCCTCCCCTTCAAACGAGTCGTCGCTTATTATGGCAACCTCTACTCCACCAGGATGGGGGTTCTTGGTGAGTATCCCGAAGCGGAAATGTTAAGACGTCTCGAAGTTGAGATTAAGAAGTGGGAACTCGCTGACCCCAATACCCCCGTGCAACCCGCGCTTGATTATATTGTCGCTACCGCCCAAGGCAGTGCCGGACAAGACGGAGATTATAGCTTACGTATGCCAAGCACCGAGATTGATAAGGTTATCAAGATGGCCGCCAAGAAGCAGGCTATCGTAATTTTAGAAGTTCAACCGGGCCTTGGTAATCTCCAGCGAGAGATTAAGGTCCTCGAACCCTATCTCAAACTTCCTCAAGTGCACCTCGCGATTGATCCCGAATTTTGCATGAAGAACGGCCAGAAGCCGGGCGACTATATCGGCACGGTCGACGGGAGCGAGGTAAATGTGACGGCCAATTATTTGGCCAAGTTAGTGCGCGACAACAATCTCCCACCCAAGATTCTCATCGTTCATCGCTTCACCCAAAACATGGTGACCAACGCCATGAGTATCAAGCCCTTGCCTGAAGTTCAGATTGTTATGGATATGGATGGCTGGGGCATGCAAGCGCGCAAATTGAATACTTATAAAAACTACATCTACGATTATCCTATCCAATTTACCGGCTTCAAGCTCTTCTATAAAAATGATTATAAAGAGGAGGGAGGCCGCATGATGACCCCCACCGAGGTCTTGAGAGTTAAACCTCAGCCAAGCTTTATTCAGTATCAATAGTCCAGGTTGAACATGTTTACGCCAAAACAGTTTTTTACTTATTTAATTCTCTTTATCTTTTCTATCGGCCTAATTGCCTATGGCTTAATTACGCATTTTGAAATTAAGCTTCCAACAAAATCAAGCGAACAAAGTTTTGTCACTATTGCTAATAAAGTAGACTTGCCCGTTCCTTATGCCAGCGAGATGCCCGAGGGGATAGAGAAACGCCCCTGGGTCAACGCCTGCGAAGAGGCCAGCATGACCATGATTGCGAAGTTCTACCAAGGTGATAAGACCATTAGCACAAGCACTGCCGTCGAGGCAATGAAAATTCTTTTTGCCACCCAAGACAAACTCTATGGTAGCAACGACAACTCCTCTGCCCTGCGCACGGCTTATCTGATAAATAATTATGAATCTTATCGCGCTGTAATAAAAGATAATCCAACGCTCGAAGAAATTAAAAATGAATTGAGAGAAGGTCACCCTGTTGTCAGCTTCCACCACGGTTTTGATCTTAAGAACCCCAATATCCCCTTTGCTCCGAATGGTTCCTCCTATCACGTGATGGTGATTCGTGGTTATGATGACAGCAAGCAGGAGTTCTTAACAAACGACCCGGGGGATCTTAAGCAGGGCAATGGTCATCGCTATGGTTACCAATTATTTATAAGTTCTTTCCACGACTATAACGAGAAGACCAAGAAGGCTGACGGGCCTGCCCGTGTCCTCTTCACCCAAGCTCATTAGTAGTGTAAGATAAATGGAATGAAAAAAATATTTTTAATCACTAGCCTTATCTTAATAATCATTATTATTGGCTTTTGGTTCTTCCACAAGATGAGCCCGGCCATTACTCCCCAAGCAACAAGTGACGCCAAGATCGAAAAAATGATTCAAGAAAACTCCAGCAACCAAAGCTCTAATATCCCCGCCCTAACTTATATCGGAGCAAGAGACGCCCTTCAATCAGGGACCGACAGTCTCTTCTCTAACCCCCTAGGGCCTAACCCCGAGATCAAAATTCGTCTGGCTAATCTTAATGATAAAAAGTTAATCAATACCAAAAGAGCCGAGTTAAACAAGCTCCTCCAAGACTGGGCCAAACTTATCGCCGAACCAGGGTCTCTCTCTAACTCAAGTCTCCAGAGTCTCTCCGAAGAAAATCGTAAGATTGTTTTAGATTACCTCAACGATCTCAGCGCAGCGATCAGCGGACTCTCTCCGGAGGATTCAGGCTTAACCCAAACTCAAATTGATGGTTACAAAAAAATAGTTGATGACGCCCAAACCAAAGTCCTCACTTTAGATCAAAGCAAGATTAAGACGGATAACTACAGCGCCCCGGCACGAATTATCGACACCAGTGGCAAACCAAAATTAATCGAAGGCATTAATCGCAACTAAAGATAAAACAATATGAATCTACTTTTCTTAGACACTGAGACCACCGGCAATGAAGTGGCCAAGGATCGTCTCTGCCAAGTCTGTTATCGCACCAAAGACGGGACCAGAACCGAATACTTCAAACCACCGCTTCCTATCTCAACCAAGTCATCAAGTATCACCCACATCACTAACAAGATGGTTGAAGACAAACCTGCCTTCGAAGGTAGCGCTATGAAGCAAGAACTAGAGACCTTGCTCGCCGACCACGTCTTAATCGCCCATAATGCCAAGTTTGATATCGCTATTCTCGAGGCCGAGGGTCTCAAGGTCCCCCACTTTATTTGTACCCTGCGCGTGGCTCGCTATCTTGATACCGAGGCGATTATCCCCGAGTATAATTTGCAATTCTTACGCTATTACCTTGATCTTGAGATCGAGGGTGGGGCGCATGATGCCGAAGGTGATGTGAATGTGCTCGAAGCCATCTTCAACCGTCAATTCCAAAAGATTAAGTCCGAGGGCTTAAGTGACGACGAGACCATCGCGAAGATGATTAAGATTTCGAACACGCCGGCTCTCTACAAGAAGTTTAATTTTGGCAAGCACAAAGACGAAGCTATCGCCGATGTCGCCAAGACCGACCGCGGTTATCTCGAATGGCTCCTGAAGCAAAAATTAGAGGGCGAAGCCGATGACGAAGATTGGATTTATACGCTCAATCACTACCTAGGGAAATTAATTTAGTTACTTAGAAAATTATGCCTGAAAAATTTGAACAAAAACCACTAAATTTAGGCGACGCCCTCAAAGAAGCCGAGGAATTAAGAACAAGTCTTGGTGAAAAACATCCAGGACAAAAAGGTTCATTTTCTGGCGGTCAATATGATCTTGAAGATGAATTGTTGGATATTAAACGGAGAGAAGCTGTCCCTCATAAAGGAGAAATTAAATTAACACCAGAGGTGATCGAAAAGATTATGACTAAAGTCCAGGATATTGACGCAAAAGGGACCGCCTATTCGAATATAGCTGCAATATGGAAATCTAACAGATTAGCGAAAGAAGCCGAGCAAAAAACAAGAGATTGGCCAACAAAAGGAAAGACCAGAGTTCAAGTTGAACAAGAAATATGGGAAATGTGGAACAGTTTGCCGGAACGGGAGAAAGAAGCTTTCGAGGAAGACTGGAGAAAAGAATTGTTTAACATAAGAAGAATCTTAAATCGTGGGTTATTGGGATTAAATTATGAAGACGATGATCGCCTAGATAGAGAAGGTTTTATAGATAAGGCCCTAACTTCATATGAGAAGAACCGATCCCCTGAAGGGGGTAAAAATGTTTTTGTTCATTTTAATATAACTGGTCGAGGCGGACATGAAAAAAAATATTTTTCTATAGGTAAAACTGAAATTGCTAGTTCTCACTGGATTTCTCCAAATTCTATTGCCTTACTATTCGACATAGAATCTTTCGATGAGTTACCTGGCGAAGGGAAAGAAAGTTCTATTTACAGAAATAAAGACAAAATTATTGAGGGGAAAAAATACCAACACAATGACCCCCAACTCTTTGGTCTTTACGAAGAAATGAAAAAAGCTCAAGGCAGAGATCTTACCAGGGAAGATTTAAGAAACAAAAAAGGGTATATGGTTGGGAGCTTCAATGAAGAAGGCCGGCCTGTTCCAACCTCTGAATATGGTTTTGTGTTAACTCCAAGCATAAAACCAACATCTTTTAGAGGGATTGTCATTGACCTAATCTCTCTTCGCGAAAAAGACTTTATTGATGCAGACAGAGTTGTTGATGATTTAGGAAATCTTTTACTAAGAACGTATGGCCATACCCCGGAGCTCTTAATCCCTATTTATGATACTGATGGTAATTTAGTCTGGCCAAAGAGAAAATCTCACGAGCAAATTGTTGAAGAATTAAAAAATCAAACCTCTCCCCAATAATCAAGGGCGTGCCTTGATTATTTTTTATCTAAACTTCAAAGTCTGACCAAAGCTTAACTAACTCTTTAAGATTTTTTTGCTCTCCCAAAACTTCTTCTGATAAAGCTTCAATATTAAAAATGCTATTTTCTGGCCGATCTTGACCGAGAAAAAATAGGTAGCTAGAAAATCGATAGTCTTCAAGGAATTCCTTCGCCCTAGCTAGATCAGGGATACTTTTTCCATTCCAACCTTCTTCATCTTTTATTTTAACAGGATTCAAATGAATATAAGCAAGCAAGTATTCTAAATAAGAATCTTCAAAAACATGTTTCGCTTTAAAACGACCTTCAAAAATTGGTCCGGTTCTTTGATTTCTTTTGTTAAAATACATTCCATAGCCAGTCAGAAGCTTCAACATAAATTTAGAAATACCACCCTCTTCTTTTTCCTTAACTAAAAGGTGAAAATGATTTGGCATTAAGCAGTAAGCAATAATTTCAACAAGAGGCTCCCCCTTATCTAGATCAAAGTACTCTCGCTCAATCAAGGCACGCCCTTGATTATTGTTACTAATATGGACATCATTGCTCCCGTTGCAAAGATAAAGCAAAATTAAAAAACGAACTCTGTCATGTTCATTTAAAAAAATAGGCTGTTTATTAACTCCGCGATTATAAAGATGATAAATTTCTCCCACACTAAAAGAAAAATTTCTTTGCATGAAGATAATTATAAGACTAGCCTATTTTTTAATCAAGGCACGCCCTTGATTATTTTTGTCTGCTGGCGGATTTTACGAACTCCACGAAGAGTGGGTGGGGATTTAAGGGTGAGGATTTGAACTCAGGGTGGAATTGGGAACCTAAGAAGAAGGGGTGATCTTTGCGAGGCAACTCGGCAATCTCCATCAAGACACCATTGGGCGAAGTACCGGAGAAAACGAGCCCCTTGGCCTCCAATTGCTCGACATAGGCCGGATTCACCTCGAAGCGGTGTCTGTGACGTTCGCTGATTTTATCCCCCTTCTCTAGCCTCCCACCGGCCTTGTAGGCCTCTAGGGCAATGGTTTTGGGCTTAAGAAGACAAGGATAGGCCCCGAGGCGCATAGTGCCCCCATAATTCTTATTCGCCATAAGCTTGCGCTGTTCATCCATAATCACCACCACCGGATTCTTGGTCTCGGGATTAATCTCGGTCGTGTGGGCGTCTTTAAGCCCCACCACGTGACGGGCAAATTCAATGACCGCTAATTGCATCCCATAACACAAACCAAAATAAGGAATCTTGTTCTCTCTCGCAAATTGAATCGCGCGAATCTTACCTTCTATCCCCCGCTCGCCGAAACCCCCCGGCACTAAGATGCCCTGATATTTTTTTAGATCTTTTAATTTCTTTGGATCCTCTTCATAATCATGTGAATCGAGCCAATCAATTTTCACCTTCTTATCAAGAGAGGTCGCCGCGTGCTTAAGCGATTCGATTACTGAAATATAAACATCTGATAAAACGAAGTCCCCCGTTTTGAAATATTTCCCCACAATCCCAATCCTTACCTCAGTCTTCGCTTTCTTAACTTTCTCGGTCATCTTGGCCCAAGCCTTAAGGTCACTGGTTTTAGATTTAAGTTTAAGTAATTTCAGCAAACGCTCACCAAGATGATCTTTCTCAAAATTAATGGGGATGTCATAAATACTCTCAATATCCGGCGCCGAGATAATGCTCTCGGTCGTGATATTACTCATGAAAGCGATCTTCTCTTTGCGTCTTGTATCAAGCGGGCGATCAGCGCGAGCAATAATAATATCAGGATGGATACCATAAGAGTTCATAGTTTGCACGGCCGATTGAGTTGGTTTGGTCTTCATCTCGCCAATCTTATTTGGTACCGGCAAGTAACTCACGAGAACAAAGAGCACGTCTTCAGGATTCCTTAATTTAAGCACACGGGCTGCTTCGATAAACATCACATTCTGATATTCACCAATTGTCCCCCCAATCTCAATAATGGTAATGTCTGAGCCTGTCTTCTTAATCGAGAGATTAATGCGACGATAAATCTCTTCACCGATAAAAGGCACGGGGTCCACACAACGACCGCCATAACCTAGGGCTCGCTCTTTATCAATCACATATTTATAGACCATGCCACTTGTCATATAACTCTCATGGGGCACACTCACGTCCAAGAAGCGCTCATAATTGCCCATATCTTGATCGCACTCGAGCCCCGAATCAAGCACGAAGACTTCGCCATGCTCAATCGGATTCATTGTCCCGGCATCGACATTAAGATACGGGTCAATCTTGATCGGATTAACTTTATAACCGCGCGATTGCAGGATCTTCCCAATTGACGACGCCGTCACCCCCTTACCAACACCCGACATCACTCCCCCTAAAACAAAAATATACTTGTGCTTTTTCATCTTACTTTTTAAAAATTAGACAATGACTTTATTAATATAACAAAAAGAACCAACGGGCCTCATCCCCCTGTTTATGGTGGGGAGGAGATGTTGGTGTCTTTCATATGATTTTATTTAAATTTTGGCGTAACGACGAACAGCCCAGTAGCTGGCGAGAAGTCCAAGAAGAATGCCCGAGCCCAACAACAAGACAAGAATAATACCAAAATTGCTGAAGTAGAAAGAGACGAGATTAATCCCTCCATAAACACCCACGGTGGTATCTCTCACCCAGAGCACACTCGGGTAGAGCAAGATTAGGGCCAAGAGTGAAGCAATAACTCCAGCAATAACGCCCTCAATCATAAAGGGACCTTTAACGTAGGGGTTGCCGGCCCCCACTAGACGCATCACTGAGATTTCTTCGCGCGAAGTATAGATAGCGAGAGAGATGGTATTAAAGACGGCAAAAATAGAAAGCAAGGCTAGAACCAGAGCCACTGCCCAACCAACACGCTGACTCGTGTTTATAAGATCAGCCATCTTGTCGACAACATCTTTCTTATAACTAACCTGATCAATAATGTTGCCGCCACCCGTGGACGGGTCGTTCTTAGTACCGATAAAGCGAGCAATTTTTTCATATTGGGTCGGATCAACTGCTCGGATATTAAGTCGCGCGCCAAAAGGATTGCCAACTTCGTCGAGAGAACCAATTAAAACAGCGTTGTCTTGATGCCGAGCACGAAAAGCGGTGAGCTCTTGATCCTTAGAAGAATAAACAACTTCTTTAACTTCGGGCAAAAGAGTCAAATCTTTTTGCAAGGCGACAATTTGATCCTCTGGCGCATCAAGCTTGAAGGCAATACTAATATCCACCTTATTCTTAACTTCGCTCAAAGCTGAGTTTAAGAAATTAGTCCCCAGATAAATAGAACCAATCGCAAATAGAGTAATGGTCATAGCAAAGACCGAAGCCACCGAGACTAAGCCGTTGCGCCAAAAATTGACAAAACCAAGCTTAAGAATTCTTTTGATATTAATCCAAACCATTATTTTAATTATAAAGCATACTTACCCTCCTTGTCATCTCTCACCACCCGGCCCTGATCTAAAGTGATAACTCGTCGACCAAGACTATCGATGACTTTCTTATTGTGAGTGGTAAGTATCACCGTCGTGCCGATCTGATTAATTTTCTTGAAAATTTCAATAATCTCCGCTGTATTAATCGGATCAAGATTGCCTGTTGGTTCATCAGCAATAAGAAGGTCAGGTTGATTGATAATGGCCCGAGCAATCGCCAGGCGCTGTCTCTCCCCCCCAGAAAGTTCGTGTGGGAAATTAGCTAGCTTGCCCCCCAAGCCCACAAGTTCAAGCACGTGAGGAATATCAGACTTAATCTCGTCGTCTGGCCGGCCAGAGGCCTCCATAGTAAAAGCGATATTCTCATAAGCGGTCTTATTGGGCAAAAGGCGAAAGTCTTGAAAAACCGACCCGATGCGACGACGAAGTAACGGCAATTTACCTTTGCTAACTTTATGAATATCGACAGAGTCAAAATAAACATTACCCGAAGTTGGGCAATCTTCGGCCAGAATCATCTTCAGGAGAGTTGTCTTGCCGGCGCCAGAATGACCAACAATAGAGATAAACTCTCCTGGCAGAACAGTGAAGGTCACGTCCTCTAAAGCCACTGAATTAGAGTAAATTTTGCAAACTTTATCAAAGTAAATCATTGTCCTTATTATAAACCTTTTTCGGCTTCAAGGAAAACATCTAAATCCCCAGACAAGACCGCCTCCACATCACTAGTCTCTATTTCTGTTCGGTGATCCTTAACCATTTTATAAGGATGCAAGACATAAGAGCGAATCTGACTACCCCACTCGATCTCGGTCGTCTTACTCACATACATACCCTTCTCCGCTTTTTGCCGATCTTCCTCCGCTTTCTTGTAGAGCTTGCCGGCCAAAATCGCCATCGCCTTCTCTCGATTCTGGAGCTGGGACCGTTCTGAATCAACATGGACAGCGATGTTTGTTGACAAATGGACAATACGCACCGCCGTCTCTCGTTTATTAACATTCTGACCGCCCGGACCAGAGGAACGCGCAAACTCAATCTTCAGGTCGTCATCGGGGATCTTAATCTCTCCCATCTTCTCAAAGCGCGGGATAACTTCAACCAAAGCAAAAGAGGTGTGACGCAAGCTCTTGGCGTTAAAAGGAGAGATGCGCACCAAGCGATGCACGCCCGATTCGTTCTTAAGCAAACCATAAACACCTTTACCACGAAGTTCGAAGGTGACATTGCGATAACCATTGCGATCATTCATATTCTGGTGGATAAGAGCGAACTCAAACTTGTGGTTATCGGCCCACTTAAAATACATCTCGAAGAGCATACGCGCCCAATCCTCCGCATCATCGCCCCCCGCTCCAGCAAAGATAGTGATAATGGCATCACTCTTGTCATATTTATTAACCCCGGCTAAATCTTCTTTAAGTTGATTCAGCTCTTTAATTTTTTCTTGGGCCAAATCTTTATTGGACCAAAAATCCGGCTGGAGCATCTCTGCTTCTATCGCTTCTATTTTTTGTTTGATTTCATCCATACTGAGCCGTCCGTCGGAATTGAACCGACAACCTATGGTTTACGATACCATTGCTCTACCAATTGAGCTAGGACGGCTTATTTGTAGCATAACCACGACCCTCTGTTGCCCTTTTGCTTCTAACCCGATTACCCCTTCCTTTCCCTCTATTTAATCCCGCATACGTTGACGTCAGCGAGTCACAATTTGGACAAATTAAGCGAAGATTGCTCTCTTTGTTATTTCGCCAATTTCCATCAATATGATCCGCAACCAATGGAGAATATCCTATTTTCGTATTAATTTTTGACCAACCACATAGACAACATTTATTTTTGAATTTTATTCTTAAGTACCTCTTAACATAACCAGAGACGATACCTAAGCCTTGCAATCCACTCTCTTTACCTTCTTTCCAACTCTTAATATAAGATTGATACTGATATTCAATCTGGCAGGCATTACTGCAATATTTATACTTAGCCCGGGCTTTCTCTTTGCCACAAACCAAACATCCATCGTTAGCTATCTTCGGTCTCAACATGTCTTAATTATATAAAACACGTAGACCAGTGTCAAATTTTGAGATGGTCACCTTTTATTGCTCGGAGCCGTTGGACAGGATTGAACTGTCGACCTCGTCATTACCAATGACGTGCTCTACCAACTGAGCTACAACGGCATGTATTTCTATTTTAAAGAACTTATTCTGCGCGGTCGACCGGACTTGAACCGGCAACCTTCCGCGTGACAGGCGGATGCTCTAACCAAATTGAGCTACGACCGCAGACGTCCTATTTTGACATAATCTCCCAAGATTATCAAATCAAAGGGGCTATGCCACGTGGTCACGCTAAAGTAAGACTTTACGTGGTGTCGGCGGGAGGAATCGAACCTCCGACCTTGGGCTTATGAGTCCCACGCTCTAACCAACTGAGCTACGCCGACAATGGGTACATCTTAACCGAAAAAGACAAGTTTTTCAACTTGTCTTTTTCTTTACGCGGTTGCGGGGGCCGGATTCGGACCGGCGTCTCAAGGTTATGAGCCTTACGAATTACCATTACTCTACCCCGCTCTCTAATTATACTATCAAGCTAGATAAAGTCAAATTCCTGAAAAACTTTTTCGAAATTGGCTATGGCCATTCGGGCCTCTCTTTGACTAATGTGATAATTACTCTCGTGAGCAATTCGATTACGAATCTTGTGTGCTTGCCAAGCCTCATCAATAGTTTGGAAATCGCCACGCTCAATATTCTTCATTTTGTCTCCCATATTATCTCCTGGCACAGCAAAAGTATCAACAACCATTTCGAGTATTTTATCAGCCTCAATAATAGCAAACTTCCAATCATTTGGATTATCTGAGCCAATTAACTTCGTTACCCTTTCCCAAGCTTCATTGCGCACCGGTGGAGCGACAACCAAATCTTCTTTAACTGCCTCCACAATATTACCAGGCTTACCATAGACCCTCTCGCGTTGTTCCTTCAGAATCTGTTCGTAACTATAAACAAAATAAATGAGACCAGCCAAAAGAGGCAAAGAGACGATAAGGCAAACCCACCACAACCAATCAAACCAACTAAAGAGACCCGATCGCAAAGAAGGATCGAAAATCATTCGCCACAAGGTCGCCAAGAAGTCATAAAATACATATAAGAGGTAATCAAAATTTAAGCCCGGCATGATTCTATTATTTTACCAAGTGTGAACAAAATGTCATCCCTGCGCCAGGGGGCAACTATTTGGATCGAGAGTGGCAAGTGATCCGTGTTGCCTGCCTCGCCTCGCCGAAGCTCGGACGAGCCTAGGCGGGTTGGCACCGCCATCCCAGGGACACCCGCCATATTGATCGGCACAGTGAAGATATCTTCTAGATACATCTGGAGCGGGTCATTGGTATTCTTGCCAATCGGATAAGCTGATGACGGAGCAACTGGGGTCGCCACGATATCCACTTCGTCGAAAGCTTTAGCATAATCACGACGAATCAATTCGCGCACTTGTGTCGCCTTATTATAATAAGCATCATAGTAGCCGGCCGAGAGCACGTAGGTGCCGAGCATGATGCGACGACGAACTTCACGGCCAAGTTTCTCACCACGCGTCTTCATATAATCTTCGAGCAAATCTTTGCCCTCTAAGTGCGAGCCATAACGCACCCCGTCGAAACGAGCCATATTGGCCGAGACTTCAGAGAAAACAGTAATGTAATAAGTGGCGAGAGAATAATGGAGATTAGGCATCTCAACCGTCTTAATCTCACAACCCGCCTTCTCTAACTTAGCCAGAGTCTCACGGAAGTTCTTGAGTACAACTTCATCAATACCACCTTGGTTTAAGAAAGATTCAGGTACGCCTATTTTAATCTTCCTCGCCTCGCCGAAGCTCTTAGCGGAGGCGGGTATTTCGGGCAAGTCATAGCTAGTAGAGTCGTAGCGATCGAAGCCGCGAATAGCATCATAGATAATCTCCGCATCCTCCACCGTCTTAGCAATCGGTCCAATCTGATCGAGCGATGAGGCCATGGCCATCACGCCATAACGAGAGACCGAGCCATAAGTTGGCTTGAGACCAACGGTCCCGCAAAAGGCCGACGGCTGACGAATCGAACCACCAGTGTCTGAACCTAAGGCCGCGAGGCACATATTACCTCCAACGGCTGTCGCTGAGCCACCAGAGGAACCACCAGGAACACAAGTAGGGTCATGGGGATTCTTGGTAATACCATAAGCAGAGTTCTCGGTAGAACCACCCATCGCAAATTCATCCATGTTTGTTCGGCCCAAAAAGACAACCCCTTTGGCTTTTAATTTTTCAATAACAGTAGCACTATAAGTTGCCGTATAATTCTCAAGCATCTTCGAGGCCGATGAGGCAATGCGCCCCTTGATCAAAATATTATCTTTAATGGCCATGGGAATACCAATCAAAATATCGAGCTCGCTTTCTTTCCCTTCTTTCTTGGCTTCAGCAATTTTTCTATCAGCCTCTTTAGCCTGATCAATAACATCCGCAAAAACTTCAAGATAAGCATTGAGCTCGGGATTCTTCTTCTCAATCTCGGCCAAGTAAGCCTCAGCTAATTCAACCGCCGTGAAGTCCCCCTTCATCAACGCCTCGTGCGCTGATCGAATAGTCAAATCCTTTAGTTTTTCTGCAGTTAGTTTCATTTGTTAGTTTTTAAATTTAGAAATTAGAAATTAGAAATTTTGAGACAATCTAATTGTCGAGTATTTTCTTCACCACAAAATAATCACCGCGACGCTTAGGCGCTTGCGATAAAATTGATTCGGTATTTGCTCCCGCCTCAAAAGGCTCAACATCTTCACGCATAACGTTACGAAGATAATGATTACCGGGCTTGCCCTCCGAAGCTTCAGCGAAGGAGGGGGCCTTTTGCAATTCGCCAATATAGCCCAAAATAGACTCCATATCCTTCTGGAGCTTGTCCTTCTCTTCTTCAGACAAGGCAATTCTGGCCAAATTCGCCAGATTATCAATATCTTTTCGCTCTAACATACGGGCCAGTATAGCATTAAAAATAAGTTTTGAAAATTGAAAACACGAAGGCCCTGTTGGAGGCAGGGCCTCGCAACAGGGCAAAAAAAACGGTGGGCCTAGAGCTGGGCATACCGGCCCATCATCCAGAAGATGGCCAGTGGGCCCAAAACCATAATGGTGATCCAGCCCGACACTTTTCGGTATCCACTCTTCCAGTAAGAGAGACCTTCTCTGTCAGTGCTCTTCCAAAGCAGGAGGGTGTAGGTCGACTGGCTCATCTTTCCGAATGCCCAAGCCTCGAAAAGTCCGATGAGGCACCACACCGGTCCCGTTCCACCAAAAATGAGGGCCGAGACGAGAAGACAAACGGCAACGGAAATAGCATACTTTTTCACGACAGTCCTTTCTTAAGTACGCGGCCAAAGCCTGCATACAGTTTTACATGTTCAAATACCTTTTTATTATACACCCAAAACACCCTACTTGTCAAGAGCCAAAAAACTCCTTATTTTAGGCCAATTTCGGAGAAGAAATCAGAGAGTTCTTTACCACCAAGAGCGCGCCACTCACCAGAGCGTAATTTGCCTAGTTTTATGTTCATCACTCGCACCCTCTTTAGGCTCTTCACTGTCAAATGAGCGCCATCTAACATGCGGCGAATTTGATGCTTCTTACCTTCAGTTAGGAGTATGGTCATCGTGCTTGGCCCCGTAATCTCCACGTGTTTGGCTTTGAGCATTTCCCGGAGCGAAATAATCCCACCCTCAAGAATCTTCTTATGCATGGGAGAAACTTTCTCTTTTACCTCTACCTCATACTCCTTCTCGTGCTCATACTTCGGATTAAGCAAACGGTCGGTGATACGGCCATCGTTAGTAAGGATAATTAAACCTTCAGATTCTTTATCGAGACGTCCAAGGGGAAAAATATCTTTGCGCTTAGTTAGATCCGAAATCTCTCTCTCATCTTCTTGTGGTGAGTGAGTAACAATCCCGCGCGGTTTGTAGAACGCAAAATATTCGAAGACCTTCTCCTTAATCCCCGCCTTGGGCGAGACTTCAACCTTATCATTTTTATTAACTTTATAACCGAGGACGGCTCTCTTGCCATTCACAAAAACCAAACCTTCAGCAATCAGGTCATCCGCGCCACGCCTAGTCGCTACACCTTGTAGCTCAAGATATCTATTTATTCGAATGGGGTAGTTAATTAAATCACTCATAATTTTTCTTAATGTTAACACTTTTTGACGGCCGTCAAAAAGTGTTAACATCATTTTTTACTTTATCAATTTATAAAACTCTGTTTCGCTAATGATTGTAACATTTAATCGCTCAGCTTGCTTGAGTTTGGAGCCTGCCTCACTGCCCGCCAAGACATAACTCGTCTTAGACGAGACAGCACTTGAGACTTCGCCGCCATTTTTCTTAATTAGCACCTTGGCTTCATCTCGCGAGAGTGTCGGCAAGGTGCCGGTCAGGACGAAGGTCTTGCCTCTTAACTTCCCAGCTTCTTTGCCACGAGACTTAGTCTCGTGGGAAATGCTAATTTGGCTAAGCAATGCCTGGACAAGGTTATTGTTGTTAGAATCACGGAACCAGTCATAAATAGACTGAGCCACAATCCCCCCTACACCCTCTATCGCTTGGAGTTCTTCTACTTTTACATTTTGAATTTTAGACAGAGTGCCAAAATGTTCGGCCACGTCTTCGGCCGTTTCTTCGCCCACATTAGGGATAGAGAGTCCCACAATAAATCTTGAGAGTTCTATTGTTCGGCGCTCATTAATAGACTTGATTAAATTGTCAGCCGACTTCTCCGCAAAACGAGGCAAAGCCAAGAGATCGCCCTTCTCTAATCTGAAGATATCAGCATAAGTAGCGAGCAAGCCCCCATCCATCAATTGATCAACAATCTTCGGGCCGAGATTCTCAATATCGAAGGCATGCTTAGAAGTAAAGTGATAAAATTTGCGCTTCTGTTGAGCATAAGAATTCTTATCGACACAACGCCATGCTGCTTGTCCCGGGATACGCTCGATGGGGCCCGAGCAAGCCTCAAGACTCGTTGGCCATTTAAAAACTTTTTCCTTACCCGTGCGTAACTCAGTAAGCACCCGCACGATATCCGGGATAACATCACCGGCCTTCTGCAAAATAACGGTATCGCCTACTCGCACATCAAGGCGCTTAATCTCATCTTCGTTATGAAGAGTCGCTCGCGAGACAGTGGACCCCGCGACCAAGACTGGTCGCAGATTCGCCACCGGCGTAATGGTGCCCTGACGTCCAACCTGCAAGACAATATCCTCTACCACAGTTGTCACTTGTTCGGCCGGGAATTTGAAAGCGATGGCAAAACGAGGGGCCTTACCAGTATAGCCCAGTTGTTCTTGTAATTTTCTCTCATTAACTTTAACCACCACGCCATCAATCAGATAATTCTCTTTATCTTTTTTCTTATTCCACTTCTCCCAATATTTGATAGCTTCTTCGATATTCTCACAAACAGCAAATTCTTTATTAACTTTGAAACCAAGGTGGGCGAGATATTTTAGTTCAGCGGCTTGAGTAGACGGCCAATCCTCCTTCGCTAAAGCTACGGAGGACAAGTCATAAATAAATGTATCCAATTTTCTCTTCGCCACTACTCGCGGATCAAGTTGGCGGATGGTCCCCGCCGCCGCATTTCGCGGATTAGCAAATTCAGGTTCACCCTTTTCTCTTTTTTCTTTATTTATTTTTTCTAACTGATCAATCGCAAGCCACATCTCTCCCTCGGCAATCAGATCAACCTCTTCTTTCAATTTTAACGGCACACTCTGGATCGTGCGCACATTAGCGGTCACATTCTCCCCCACCACGCCATCGCCACGAGTAGCAGCGGTGACCAAAATTCCTTTCTCATAAGTAAGGACAACGTGAAGACCATCAATTTTTAATTCGCAGACATAAGTCGGCTTTTCCTTGCCCAACATCCTCTTTACTCGTTCATCAAAGGCTCGCATATCCTCTGGCGAGAAAGCGTCATTAAAAGACCATTGTTCGACAGCGTGCCGCACTTTCTCGAACTTATCTAAGGGCTTGCCTGATACTCTCTGAGTAGGCGAATCAACGGTGACAAGGTCGGGAAATTGCTCCTCCAAGAGCCGGAGTTCCTCCTCAAGCGAGTCGTAGGCCGTATCCGAGATCTCGGGGCTATCCTCGACATGATAAAGATGTCTATGATAATTCAAGAGCTCCCGGAGCTTATTTATACGCTTTTTTGCCTCATTTTTGTCAGCCATAGGTTTACCCTGTGGAATATAACAAACTACTCCACAGGGTTAATTATAGAGAAAATATGAGAAAAGAGGAAATTTTAAGGTTGGACAAAAACGGCGCTACGCTTCACCGCTCGACTACTATTGGCACTACTATAACCAGTGGCGATAGCAAGATAAGAATTCGCAGTTTTAAGATCTTTGCTCTGAGTATTACAATTAGGCCCAGAATTAAGACAATCTTCATTAATGTAAACGGCCAAATCAACTTTTGCTCCATTAAACTTTACGGGTACACTCGGGTCAGAATTAAAAGTTCCACTACTGTCCGCGGTCAATGTTATTGGCTGGCTCAAACCAAAACAGGTTAAGGAGACAGAACCTTTTGTTTTTAGATATAGCGCCCCCGGATCAATAAGAAATTCTCCTTTTTTAATCGCATCGGCCAAACACTCGCGCCCAGAATTGGCCGCATAATAATAGGCCAGCTCAGACTGTTTATTGATTGAGGAATAAACTAATTGCTTGGTAATGATATTCATTAATATTACTCCAACAACAAGAATTGCCCCTGTCAACAACAGCGCATAGAGCAAAGCGAAACCTTTTTTATCTTTTGAAATAATCATTGCCTTATTTGAATATTATACTACTAGAGGTCACCTTCTTGCTAGCCTCTGGGGGGCTAATTCTCTCAACCGTCGAGGTAATAGTGTATTGTTCTGTCCCCGCAATTTGATCAACTTTGACTGTCCGAGTAAAAATCGTCGGGGCACCTTTGCTATCACAATTATAACCCTGATTATTAGTATCGAGATAGAGTTGGCATGAATATGGTGGCTGAGCCGTACCAGAAACAAGCTGGGAACCGCCTTCATTGTTGCGATTATTAATCATCAACTCCACCCCCTCTTGGGCAAGGTAAGTGGCCACAATCTCATCTTTAATATAACGAGAATTTTGAAGTGCCTTGGACAAGAGTGTCATTGGCCCAAGAACCGCAATAACAAGCACCGTAATCGCCACAAAAGTCTCAATCAAAGTAAAACCGACACTCTGATTTAGATGGGGGCGAGATTGTCTTTTGTTTAGATTTGCCATACGAAGATTAATTAACATTTCTTTGCGAAACTGTGGTTTGGATAAAAAATGAAGTTGAAGCTCTGGTGCCAGCCCCAGCCACGCCTCCAATCATAATCTTGACCGCCTTCAACTGGATATTAGGATTAGGATCGAGAAGGGTAAAATTCAATTTATTGACATCTATATCGGCAGAGCTCAAGCGAGAACCACGGTTGACACAAGGACAACTCACATTGTTGTCTAAAGTGCACTCCCTAATATACCCCCGTTTATCGGATCCAGAGCCAATCGTCTCAAGCGAATAACACATCTCGGGACCATTGAGTGTCTTGAGTTTAATACAACTACCATCCAAACAGAGAGAGTATTTTTTGCCTTCCCTAATATTGAGCGACATTGATTGCAAGGCAAAATTGAAGTTGTCCATCAAGAGACGCATCTTCTGTGCTCGCTTATAAGCATAAGACATTGTAAGAAGGGTCGAAACAACAATGAAAGCAACGATAACAAAAATCGAAACCGAGACCATCATCTCAATTAAGGTGAAGCCTCTTGTTTTATTAAATTTTTTATTATTTTTTCTAAACTTTAACATCTTTTTATTAAATTAATCTGCTGGACAATTAGCTTTGAAACTCTGGTCGTCACAACTAATTGGCGCAATCTGCCCATTGCGATAGATACGCAGACAACCCTCAAAATTCGAATCACGCAAACTCCTAACCTTAAGATCCGCATAATCATAGCCAGCAAGACTCACTGACCCGCCCGAATCACGAGCCGAGAAAGCGGCCTCTAAAGCGGTGCCAATATTCTCAGTATAGGCATTGGATTGATAAGAGGTCTCTAGCATTGTTAGGGGGCAAGCCCATACCGAAGTCCCGGGGACAGGACCATCGTGACGGACAAGAATATCAGCGATTTTGAAATTATTAAGAGTATAAGTTTCTTCAGACGATTGTGGATTAAAATACTTATCTTTGAAAAGATAGAAACTTGAACTACCCTTGTCAAAATGAACACCGTAAGTGACTCCAGCGTTAGCCACGCCCCCCTTCTGAGCCGCACCATAGACTTGAGCCCCACGAATATAAGTGGCCACCTCGTTAACCGTTAAATCAAGGGAGCTCTTCTCGCGGAAATTGGGAATATCGGCAATAAGAATTCCCGTCATGATGGCAAAAATAGCCAGAACCACCATCAGCTCAAGGATAGAGAAGCCCCTCGACAAACTCGAGTTAAACCTTTTGTTTAATTTTTTAGAAAAGAAAGACATTGATAACATTAAAATTAAGCAGTAAAGAAATAAGAAAAGAGACAATGAGAAATGGGGCAAAAGGAAGCTCGCTCTTCATATGATAAGCCCCCTTCTTTTTCTTTTTTAACAATTTGGGAATGGTGATTAGTGCCACACCAATAATCGCACCCAACCAGAAGGCAAGCATCAGCGACGAGAGACCATTGCGCACACCGAGGAAGAGGCCCATACCGAGCGCCAACTTCACATCGCCAAAACCGAGCCAGCGCCCCCGCGAGACCGCCCACAACAAGAAGAGAGGCAAAGCCGTAGCCAAACCACCAATGATTGTGGCTTCGATGTTAACAAGAAGGGATCCTGGCAAAAAGAAGGCTTGAAGTAAACCCAAAAAAATAAAAAGAAAAACGAATAGATCTGGGATAATCTTGTGGCGCAAATCGTAGACTGTAATGACGACCAAGAGTGAGGCAACAATAAGGTAGAGCGCGATCAAAATCCCGCCAGCCGAAGCAAAAACAGAATAAACTAAAGCAAAAAGTAGACCAGTGGCAAACTCCACCAACGGGTACTGCCAAGACACCTTACTCCCACAACCACGACATTTGCCACCCTGGACCAAAAAACTTATTACCGGCAAGAGTTCATACCAATGCAAAACTTTGCCACAAGAGAAGCACCCCGAACGCCCACCCAAGCTTCGCCCGGTGTTATAACGCAAAATCACGACATTTAGAAAACTGCCAATGATGAGCCCAAGGATGAAGACAATAATTAACATCTATAAGTAATAACTATTAATTCTGGTGCGTGACAAGGTAATCGAATTTGAGGTTAACAGATGAGCCCTTACCAGCGGACAAAGAAAACAATAAGTTCCTGAAACCAGCGGTAGGCAAAGGACTAGGTGGAGTAACCCAGACCTGATAATTACCTGGGGATAACTTCGAACAATCAACCGAGGTACCACCATCACTACAAACCAAATTAAAGCCATTAAGAGTACCACTTTGTGTCACCGTTGTATTATTGGCACAACCAGAAGAAATGACGATCTCGGCCTTCTGTGCATACTTATTATCCGAATCTAATTGATAGTAAGAGATGCGACTGGAACTCCCAGGAGTAATAGTACAGGCCACAACATTGGCCGAACAATTGCCGGTGGCATCAACGGTCTCACCCTTAGCACAAACAGTGGCTTGAGTAGCACAAACTTTAGTCTGAGGAATTCCATTTAGCAAAACCGTTACTGAGCCAGATTTAGTACCCTTAGCATCATAAACAGCGGTGACCGTCTTACCCGTTTTACCGACAAGTTTTTCACCGGCCCAAGTATAAGTACCCTTTGTCCCAGAAGGATCTGCCGAAGAAATTGCCGTCCAAGAAAAAGTATCCCCCACCTCACCCGAAGGAGGATTCACCGAACAAGAAAGAGTATCTGTTGTCCCGCCACAACTCCCTCCCACACAAGCTGGGTTACAATTGGCTGGACGATTAGCAATAACAGGATCAGTACAAGAATCCGGATTAGGATTATTCTCCGGCCAAAAGCGTAGCCAGCCAAGATTCAAACTCCCCCACGCATAGCCCGAGAAGGTTTGACTATTAAGATTATAGCGAGCATTCGTCATTTTAATCCATCCGTCCCAGCCGCCAAGCTCGGGGCCAGAGACATCCTTCGCCACACCGCTACAACCACTAACGTAGACCGAACAGACGCGAGCCCAACCAGTGACAGTGCCATCGTCGGCAATTTTGGCTCCCCAATTATCCCCTTTACCAACAGGACCAGTGAGATCAGTGCCAAAGCGGACCCAGCCAAGATTAGAACTCCAAGCATAGCCGACAAGGTTATTGTCTACTACCTTGACCGGAGTATTAAGATTAGAATCAAGCTTAAGCCAGCCAATATCTGAGCTCCACATCCAACCGACAACGTTACCAGAAAGAGGGGTCGCCGCTTCAACTTGCTTAAGGTTCACCGGCAAGAAACTAAACGCCAAGACCAAAGCTAGGCCAAGAAGAACGAGCAAACCAAATTTCTTTTTATTTTTCATCTTTGAGACCTTAAATCAACGGCTAATTAACCTTATTGTATCATAACCCGACCAAGCTTTGGCAGAGAGTTATCCACTGGCCAGAGCAAATTAAGGGAGGTCAGCCGGTGGGCAAACAATCTCAGTATTTGTTGGGGCTTTAGGATTAACATTCCCAGCTGAATCAACGCAATAATAAAGTTTGGCGTTAGAAGCCAGTTGACTATAAAGCGCGTAGGCCGTAACACCAGAAGAATTTTTACTAACGACAAAATAAACCGCGTTGTTGGGACCAACTTGATTCTTAATATCACTTCTAATTTTATTCAAATCCACATAATTAGGACCGCCAGGAGCGGCCACTAGTGCCCCTTGAATAGCCGGGCCAGTCGCCCCAGAGACATAAGAGGTTAGATCAAGGTAACGAGAACCATTAAAGCCAAGTTCAAGAACGGTCTTCATACTCTTCAATTCGGTCTTGATACGAGCATCTTTGGCCCGCGTACGTGAATCATTAACGATAGTTAGGATGATCCCCGACATAATACCGATAATCGCGATTACTACAAGGATCTCTAACAAAGTAAAACCTCTCGCTGAACCTAGACCAAAAACACCTTTTTTCATAAAAAAATAATTTACTTAAGCGAAATATTAATTACCTTATATTATAAAACTATTGCCCAATAAAACCAAACAAAAAAGCGAGACGAGCTCGCTTTTTTGTTTGGGAAGACTAACAGAACATTAGGAAGCTGGGCAGACGGTTGAAGAGGTTGTGATAGTTCCGGTGACAGCCTTGGCTGCTCCAGTATTATCTACACAATAATAACCAGAGTTAAGCGGAGCTTCAACAACCCAGGTTGTAGGAGCGTTAGCACAAACAGTACCGGCAGGAGAAGCAGCCAAAAGATTGGCTAAACTTGTAACATCGGTGTCGGCGCAAACATTTGTATAAGTCCCAGCCCCCTTACCATCAAAATACATCTCAGCTTGAGCACGCATGCTAGCGAGTTGAGCCTTGACCTTGGTGTCAGTAGCCTTAGTACGAGCGCTGTTAAGGGAAGTAAGAACAATACCGGACAAGATACCAATGATAGCGATAACGACGAGCAATTCGATAA
>CAIPHT010000014.1 GCA_903864935.1 Candidatus Vogelbacteria bacterium | reverse complement strand
TTATTTTAAATTAATTTTTATTAATTATTTTTTTGTTGAACTCGCGCGCAATAAATTTATTTCTTGCAAATCTTTTTTATCACCCATTTGCTGATACAAATTTACAAACCGATCATCATTATAATAATCAGGAGAATTTTTTATTGGAGCCAAGAGTTCCATCGCCAATTTAGTTTGGCCCGTCATAAGAGAAACAATGGCGTACATTTTTCTCGCTTCGACATAATTAGTATCGAGATCATAAGCCTCTTTGATAACTCTAACGGCATTGGCCGCGTCTTGCTTCCGAATATACGCGCCCCCCAATTCAAAGAGAATTTGTTGCTTTTTTGGCGATTCTTGCTCCGCTTTCTTAAGGAAAACGAGGCCAGCGTCAGTCTGACCAAGAGCCGAGAGATAAGAGCCAAAGAGGAGGTTAGACCTGGCATCATCAGCAAAATGTATTTGATGAGCCTTAATTTGCTCGCCCGTTAAGTTAACGAAGGCGGTCTTGGTCTCGTTCGAAATTTTAGAATCATTAAGCACACCCATTGTCATGGAGATAAGTTGCTCGCGTGCCTCACCCGAACCAAAAGTATCAGCCGCAAAAACTTGTTGGAAAATTTTTAGGCTATTATCGGCCTGGGTTGTACCCGTCGCGATGGCCCGAATTAAATTAACTGAGACTTGATATGGTTTGTAATTAACATAATAAAGACAACCAAGCAAAACAATGACAATAACAATTGCTCCTCCTGTCGCAAGCAAATCAATCTCGTCATTATTTTTTTTCTTAACCTGATAATCTTTTTTTACCGCTAGAGTTTTTTCTTTTTCATAATCTTTACTGATTGAAAGAAAATGAATAAACGCAATCACTGAGAAGAAAAGAATATAACTAATAAGATTATCGAAGACAAAAATATTGTGGAAGAAATAAGCCGCGAATAAACCAGTCAGCAAACTCTTAGCAACGAGTGAACTCGTAAAAACTTTTTCTTCTTCTTTTTTCTTTTGACCAAACCAGAGATAGTAGAGCGCACTAATATAAACAGAGAGATAAGCGAGCAAACCCAAGAGACCGGCGTTAATTAACCAATCAAAGAAAATATTGTGAGAGCGATCAAACCACGGCTCCTGGCCATACATACCAGGGTCATAATATTTGCTAAAGACCATCGAGTAATTTTCTGGTCCCCAACCAAGCACGGGGTGCTCCTTAAAGCCCTGTAAACTCATCTTCCAAATCATTAGACGTGAACCAGCCGTACCACCCGAAAGGGAGATATCGGTAAAACGTGAGAGAACCTGGCTACTTTTTACAAAGTCAGTATTTCTAATTGAGTAGAATCCGGCAACCAAAACAATTGCCAAGATAACAACCGCTCCCGCAATCTTTCTCGTCACCCCTGATTTGAAGATGGCGAGAAGCAGACAAGTCAAAAAGACTCCCCCAATAAGACCCAAGATGGCTCCACGAGTTGCGGTATAATACAAGACAACAATATCGAGCACCATCATCACGATATAGAAAATGGCGAGAGCCTTATTCTTAGACCAAGTCAAGAACAACAAATAACCAGCGATGAAGATCATGAAGAGAACGTAGACCGCGAGATAAGCCGAGTTACCAAGTGAAGCATCAAGACGGGCGGCACTCTGGTGAATCTGAGCCTTGCCGGCCAGTTGTAAGAAACCATAAAGCGCAATATAGACATTGGCGATAAGAGCAACATTAGCTAAGTAGAACCACTTCATCTTATCCTTAAGAACGGAAATGAGAACAATAAAGTAAGCCACAAGATGCAAGATTGTGACTAAACCATCCATACGCTCATAATTAGACCAGAAGGAGCGGTAGGGATTAAGGCCAAAGATAGTGGCCAAGATATCAACAGCCCCCAATATTAGGACCGAATAAAGAACCCAAGACTTCTCGGGTCGAGCCGAATTATCGCGCAGGGCAAGAACTGCCCAGGCCGCAAAAATTAATTCGACAATAAGTCTAAAGGCAAAGCCTTTACCAGTAATAAAGGGAAAGTACGAGGAACTCGCTACAATCCACGGAATAAACGGTATTACAAAAATACCGGCGTATATAAAATACTTGAGCCATTTGTTAGTTGTCATAATGGCTCTAATATAACACAGATTTTCAAGGAATAAAAAGGTGGTAAAGACGACAAAATCGTGTTATGCTCAAACCGTTTATGGCAAAAAAAGTGATGATCAGTGGCTGTTTTGACCTGCTCCACTCGGGACATGTGCAATTTTTTAAAGAGGCTTCGGCTTATGGAGATCTTTATGTGTCTATTGGCTCAGATAAAAACATTTCTCAATTAAAAGACCGGAGACCAACAAATACAGAAGGAGAAAGACTTTTTATGGTTAAAGCCATTCGCTATGTCAAAGATGCCTTTATCTCTCAAGAAATGGGTGTTCTCGATTTAAAAAAATCAATCAGAAAAATAAAGCCTAATTATTTTATCGTAAACACCGATGGCGATTCTCCCAAAAAGAAAAAGTTCGTCGAGAAACTGGGTATTAAGTATGTTGTTTTAAGTAGAACCCCAGCCGAAGGCTTAACCCCCCGATCAACAACAGGCCTTAAGAAGATAATTAAGATCCCCTATCGCATTGATCTAGCTGGGGGTTGGCTTGATCAACCGAATGTTTCCAAAAATTACCCAGGCTCGGTCATCACCTTCCCTATCTTTGGGGTACCTCTTAAGTTTAAAGACAAATCGCTTAATATAGAAAGAACAATTACTTTTAATTTGCGCAGCGGCATGGCCACAAGCACCAGACAAAAGGCCCTCGACCTTTGGGGTAATCATATTGATAAAGGCGATCCTCTTAAATTGGCCAAAATTCTCTTTGCTCACGAGAATCCACCGGGCACAGTTGAGGTGGCTGGTTCCCAAGATTCAATCGGTATTGTTATCCCGGGCATTACCAACTCTCTATATAATGGTAAATACTGGCCAGAGAAAATAGAGACAATCAACACCCCTTCAACAATAAAATTCTTAAGTGACCACATTTTTCTTCTTCCCCTTACCCCACGAGGCCAAAACTTCCGCGTCCTAGAAAAAACAAGAGTTACAAAATCTGGCACAAAGAAATTAAGCGAGGCTAGTCAAAAAGTTTGGGAGGCAATAAAAAACAAGGATATAAACCTATTGGCCGAAGGAGTAACCGCAAGCTTCCGCGCCCAAGTGGCAATGTTTCCCTTAATGACAAATAAAGAAATCGAGCAATTTATTAAAGACAAGATAAAAGAGAGCAAAGGTAATATCCTTGGCTACAAGCTCTCCGGCGCTGGGGGCGGAGGTTATCTCATCTGCATCACCAAAGAGCCCTTGCCTGAATCGATTAGGGTGAAGATTATGAGGGAGATAATTCGCGACTAATCCACTTGACACCCGTTGACACCTTCTGACCTATCAGCTAGAATAGCGGTTAATGGAAGAAATTAAACCTCTCGCCGTCTATACAACCACTGAGACCCAAAAGGTGCTCCGCATTAGTGAAAGCACAATTAAGCGCTTACTCAAAAATGGAGCCATCCGGGCCAACAAAATTGGCGGACAATATCGCATTATGGGAAAAGAAATCCTCCGCTTAGTCTCACCAGAGCTTGAAGAAAAAGCAATCGACAAATACCTAAAAACAAAGAAGAAGGTCGCCGATAAAATTCTTAATTGGTAAAACATGTTCAAGAGATTTTACAAAGAGACCCAAACATTCACTAAGCAGTGGTGGCAACACGCCGGCTTTCAAAAGTATTTTAAAAATACCGGCTGGTTGTTTGCGGCCCGAATTACCTCTTTCTTCACTTCCTTCCTCACCGTGGCCATGGTCGCCCGCTATCTCGGTCCAGAAAATTTAGGGAAGCTCGATTATGCCCAAAGTTTCGTGGCAATTATCTCAATCTTCTCTTCACTCGGCATTGACCAGATTCTCTATCGTGACTTAATAAGCTATCCAGAGAAAGAAAATGAATTATTAGGAACAGCTATTTTTGCTAAACTATTTTTTGGTCTTATCGCTTTTATCATCGCCGTTACTATCTCCCATCTTTTGGGTGACAACTTACTCCTGACGACTCTTGTCGGTATTTGTGCCTTGAATTTCCTTATCAACCCCATTGGTACAGTCGGTGTCCTTTTTAATGCTCAGGTTAAAGCTAAGTATAGCTCACAAATTTCAATCTTCTTGGCCTTCTTTATCCCCGCTCTTAAGATCCTCGTCATCTTTTTGAATCGAGGTTTAATTTATTTTGCTTTAATAATTTTTATCGAAGGTTTTATCTCGGCCCTTTGGTCTATCTATGTTTATATTGCCCGTTTCCACAACAAGCCCTCTTCGTGGAAATTTAAATTAGATACCTTTAAATTGCTTCTTCGAGATTCTTGGCCCTTAATTTTGGCTGGTTTTTCTGGTTATGTTTATGCCAAGATAGACCAAGTT
The DNA here is from genome assembly GCA_903864935.1 of Candidatus Vogelbacteria bacterium. GTDB lineage: Bacteria > Patescibacteriota > Minisyncoccia > Phycocordibacterales > XYD1-FULL-46-19 > CAIPHT01. The sequence continues at coordinate 38,533 of CAIPHT010000014.1, read as the reverse complement.
CTACTTCTCCATTTAATCGATTCAGCCACGGTTGGTATCTATGGTGTCGCTGTTAAATTGACCCAAATCTGGGCCTTCTTACCCGGGATGATTATTGGCTCGGTCTTCCCCGCAATTGTTAATGCCAAAAAAACAAATTTTCCTCTCTACGCCAAGAGATTCCGAGCTCTTGCCGGTTTAACAATTGGGATTACTGCTATTATTGCCCTGCCTCTTTTTATCTTTGCTCCCTTGATCATTAAACTTGTCTTCGGCCAAGCTTTTATCGGGGCGACGCCCATCCTTCGAATTTATCTTTGGACGAGTATCGCTATAACCCTCGTGGTTTTAGTTCAACATTATTTTATCGCCGAGAACTTCACCCGTATCTTTTTATATACCAGTATCATTGGTGCGACAACAAATGTTGTTCTTAACCTTATCTTGATTCCCCTTTTTGGCTCAGAGGGATCTGCTTGGGGAACAATGTTATCCTATATGTCAGTTGTCTTGAGTCTCTTTTTCTTCAAAAAGTCGAGAGATGGTATAATGAAAATCTTTGCATAATTACCATTACCTGATAATAATATATAAACATGGATAAAGAATATTGGGAAAAATACTACAAACACCAAGGGGCACCGCTGGAGTCATCGCCTTTTGCTCAGTTTGTGCTAGACAACCATCTAAGAAGTGAGCACTCCCTTATTGAACTTGGTTGCGGAAACGGCCGTGATAGTATTTTTTTCGCCAGTCACGGGATAAATGTTGTCGCCATAGACCAGTGTGAAGAAGAAATTAAAATTTTAATAGAAAAAAACGATCTCTCAACCTTAAATTTTATTTCTGCGGATTTTACAAAACTAAAAAAATTAGAAACATTTGACCATGTTTATTCCCGTTTCACACTACACTCAATCTCAGAAAAAGAAGAGGATGAGGTAATTAAGTGGGCTTATAAAAATTTAAAAGAGGGTGGCAAAATATTAATAGAAGCAAGGGGTAAAAAGAATGAATTCTATAAATTAGGTGAACCAGTAAAAGGAGAAACAGATTCTTATATTTACGAGGGTCATTATCGTCGCTTTATAGATATTGACAAGCTTGTTGCAAAATTAAAATCAATCGGCTTCGAGATAGTTATGGCCGAAGAAAAATCAGGGTTTGCTCCATCAAACAAGGCCAACCAAGCCAACCAAAAGTTTATTAGAGTAATTGCGACAAAAAAATAAGAAAATGGTAACGGAGCAAGACATGACCAAATTGAGAGAGATTCAAATACGTCTTCTGGACGATTTTAAGGCTCTTTGCGACAAGCACAAATTAGTCTACTGGCTAGATTTTGGAGCCTTTTTGGGAGCTGTCAGGCAAAAAGGATTTATCCCTTGGGACGACGACGTTGATGTCTCAATGCCAATGACTGACTATAAAAAGTTTTTAGAAATTGCACCAAAAGAATTACCTAAAAATATCTTTTTACAGACACCCAAAACAGACAAAAACTATCATCAAAATTTTACAAAACTATGTAATCGCAATTCTACTTTTATTCATCCAGCTGAGACAGACGAAGAAAATCACCATCAAGGCATCTATATGGATATCTTTCCCTCGGCTAATTATCCCAAAATGCCAGACTTGTTAAGGAAGGGGCTCCTATACATCACTGGCCGTTCCTATGGGAACATCTACGTTTTAAAGAAAAAAATCTTTCTAAATTACATTATTTATTATCTATGTAAATTTATCTGGCTAGTCTTATCCCCTATCAAAAGTGACAAGGTTGGTCAGACGGTCGAAGATAATTGGTATTTCTACACCATCCCCCAATCTCTTATTTACCCCTTAAAGGAGATCGAATTTGAGGGCAAATTATACCCAGCCCCAAACAAAGCACACGAATACCTATCTCTTATGTACGGTGGTAATTACCTAACACCGCCACCACCAGAAAAGCGTGTCTTCAGTTGCAAAGCAGTATTATTCAATACCCCTTGTAGATTTGAAAGAGAATTAGCTGCTAAAGATAAAAAAATACAATAATTCATTAATATGGATAAGAATTTAGCCCCGGTTGCCATCTTCGTCTACAATCGACTAGCTAATACTCGAGGGGTTATTGAGGCTTTGCAGAAAAATTATTTGGCCAAAGACACCGATGTTTTTGTTTTTTCTGATGGACCAAATATCCTTAAAAATCCCGCCAATGAAAGAAAGGTGGCTGAGGTCCGCCAATATCTCAAAACAGTAACAGGCTTCAAATCTTTTAATATTATTGAGCGTCCAGAAAATTTTTATATCGAGAAGAACATCACCGATGGTGTAACCGAAATAATAAACAAGTTTGGTAAAATTATTGTCTTAGAGGACGACGGTGTGTCCGCCCCTAATTTCCTCAACTTTATGAACGATGCTCTCGATTTTTACGAATACAAAGACAAAGTGATGCATATCGCGACCTTTACTTTTATCAAAGCCCCTAGCAACAACAAGACCTTCTTTACCACTTATTCAGAAAATACCGGTGGGGGTTGGGGTACCTGGAGAAATCGTTGGGACAAATTCACCTGGTTCCAAAATGAAGAAGAAGGCCTCTCTCTTCTTTCGCCCGAACAAAAAGATAAGATTGAGATGGGTGGAGTTTTTAAGTGTCTGGGTAGCTTAAAGGCCAAACCCATTCCTTGGGACATTTGTTGGAATATCGCAATTATTATAAATAATGGTTTAGCCGTTAATTCCCCTTATCCCCTAATCAAGAACAATGGCTTGTTTAACGGGACTCATTTTACAATTCTAAACAAATTATCTGGAAAAAACCCTTTTGAGTTAAATCTTGAGAAAGAAAGAGAGATAATTTTTGAAGATAATATAGAAGAGAATCTAGAAGCAACAAAATTGCTAAGAGAATTTTACCGCAACGTGGGCAAAGGAAGTACAAGAAAAAGCGAGCGAGTAATTCATTTTATTATAAAGATCCTAGTAAAATTAAAAATAACAAAACTAGTTAAAAAAATTATTTCAAAATAAATATGGCCTACCACGAGACAAATATCCAAAAAATAAGAAAGCTTATCTCAAACCCCAAGGGGAATGCCAACAAAATTATCCCCTTTTTAAAGAGCAAGCTCGTCCCCTACCAAAGAGATTTGTATGAATTTTTTGGTTCAGAGAAATATTCTCACCCATATTCCGGCCACGAAGCTTTATTAAAATATGTAAATAAAAATAACGGCTTCTTCGTTCAATGTGGCGGGCACGAAGGCTATAGCAATGACCCCAGTTATTATCTCGAAAAATTTAAAGGCTGGAGAGGAATTATTGCCGAGCCCCTTCCTCCTCTAAGTAAAATTTGTCAAAAAAATCGCCGAAGGTCGGAGGTTGTCCAGAGCGCTTGTGTCTCTTTTGCTTATCCAGAAAAAACTGTTTCGTTTATTGACTGCAGTGCCATGTCTTTTGTTAAGGGTAGCATTGAAGATAGCTCTAGCTGGATAAAGGCCAGTGAATCCTGCCAAGATATAAAATGCCGTGAAATTATTGTCCCAGCCAAGACAATTCAATCTATCATTGACGAGCAAGCCTTAGCCAAAGGGAAAGTGGCAATTGACTTATTCATCGCCGATGTTGAAGGTTACGAACTGGAGGTTCTTCAAGGTTTAGATTTCTCCAAGAATTCACCTGCTTATATATTAGTAGAAATACAAAATAATGCTAAGCTTCAAAAAATTTCTGACTTCTTAATTCCCCAAGGCTATAAACTCCTTGAACAAATTGGGGAAAATGATGCTTTATTTATAAAAAATAATGAACAATAAAATACCACTTTCTGATAGCACCAAGAAATTTATCCGGCGGATATTAAAGCCTAAGTTTTTATACTTTCTTAGCCATCGCACTGAGCCACTTAGCGCTTATCATGGCTTCGACCGCGGGGCACCTCTTGACCGCTTTTATATCGAAAATTTTCTCGAAGGAAACAAGGGGCTCATCAAAGGGGTTTGTCTTGAGTTACTAAACAATGATTACACAATCAAATATGGTGGAACAAATGTCATCAAAAGTGGCATCTTAGATATCGACAGTTCCAACAAAAACGCAACAATTATTGATGATTTAAGAAATTTGTCGAGTGTCGCTGATAATACCTATGACTGCCTCATCCTGACTCAAGTCCTACAATTCATCGACGACGTCCCAGCCGTGATATCAGAATGTTATCGAGTACTTAAACCAGGCGGTGTAATTCTTGCAACCCTCCCCTCACTAAGCCGAGTTGACCCAATCTCCGGAGTTGGTGGCGATTTTTGGCGCTTTACGGTCGCTTCAGCTTCATATTTATTTAGCAAAAAATTTAAACCAGAACAAACAGAAATTAAATCTTTTGGCAACGTGCGTTCTGGTCTATATTTCTACGCTGGTCTGGCCCAAGAAGACGCCTCGACAAAAACTCTAAAAGATAATGACCCTAACTTCCCTTTAATTATTACAGTTAAAGCTCAGAAATGATAAAAGATTTTTTAAAAAAATATTTTAAAAGGCCGCTCCAGGCTCTTGGCTTTTACAAACAAGCTCATCACTTATTCTTTTTGCTTTTAGAATTAAAGGTGAATGTGACTAATTTATTGTCTAAAAAATTCTACCGCACAGCGCCAATCTTACTTTATCATCGCATTGCTACACCAACCCAAGATCCTCTGATGTTGTGTGTCAGCCCAGAGCACTTTGAAAGACATCTTGTGTTTCTCAAAAAAAATTATGACATTATCTCACTTAGAGAATTAAGTCAGAGGTTAGCAAACGGCAAAATTAAGGGAAACGAGATGGCCATTACCTTTGACGACGGTTACCAAGACAATTTAACAAAGGCGCTCCCTTTGCTTGAGAAATATAATCTACCAGCGACGATTTTTATCACCACTGGTCATATTGGAGAAAAAGCTAATTTTGATTGGGACAAGAAGTACCCAGAAGATGACCGAGCCTTTTTCCTAACTGAAGAGGAGATAAGGACCCTGGCCAAGCATCCTCTTATTGACATTGGAGCTCACACTGAGACACACCCAAATCTAGCCAATCTTAAACAAGAAGAGCAAAAAAAAGAAATATTAAACAGCAAAAATAAATTAGAAGAGATAACGGGAAAAGAAATAAAAACTTTTGCCTATCCCTTTGGAGGAACTTATGATTTTAATAAAACAACGAAAGGGATAGTAAAAGAATCCGGCTTTGATTTTGCCTATACTAATACTGGATTTCTCGCCACAAAGACAAGAGATAATTTTATTATTCCCCGCATCAATATCCGAGAGATAAGTCCTCAAGAACTGGCCCAAAAAATAGTTTGCCAGATTAAAAATTTTTAAGTAGTATTGTGAATATGTATAAAAAAATAAGAGCCTTTTTAAAGGCGATAATTCCTCAAACTATTGTCAGAAAAGTGAGACAAACAAACATCAATATTAAATGGTACTTAGCGGGCCGTCCAGATCCAGCCCCCGATCCAATCAAACACAGAATCATTCGCCGCTTAGGCAAAAAGCATGGCTTAAAAACCTTTATTGAGACAGGCACGGCCGGGGGCCTAATGGTTAAAGCCGTTCGTCGAACATTCTCTAAAATTATCTCAATTGAACTCTTTGATGAACTTTACGAGAATGCTAAAAAAATGTTTGCCGATGACAAAAACATAACCATCATTCACGGTGACAGTGGAGAAAAACTCATTGAGTTATTGCCTCAGATTACTGAACCCGTCTTCTTCTGGCTTGATGCCCACTATTCAGGCGAGGGCACCGCCAAAGCGGCAATAGAGACACCCATCGTCAAAGAACTGCTAACCATATTTGCCAGAAAAAATAAAAAAGACGTTATTATGATTGATGATGCTCGTTGTTTTGATGGCACTCACGACTACCCAACGATTAAGGAGATCCGCGAGCTAGTGGCCAAACAAGAGCGCTTTTCCTTCAAAATTATTCGGGATATGATGGTTATCGAACCCGCAAGATAAAATGAAACTGTCAGTTATTATTCCCTGCTACAATTGCGCTCAAACTCTTGAAGAAGCGGTAACTTCTCTTTACCAACAAAATTTAAGCTTCCCTTTTGAAGTTGTTATCGTAGACGACTGCTCAACCGACAATAGCCCTACTCTAATCACACAACTAGAAAAACAACACCCTAATATCAAAACCTTCCGCCATGAAGAAAATAAGGGGGGTGGAGCAACTCGAAACACCGCGGTCCAAAACTCCACGGGTGAGATTATTTTTTGTCTAGACAGCGATGACCTCTTGCCCAAGGGGACACTCGAGAAGATGGTAGGCTTTCTCGAAGAGAAAAAGTGTGACGGAGTATCAATTCATCGTTCAATAAAATTTAGCGGTAATAATATAAAAAATATTCACCATGTCGACACTTCACTCTATCCCGGACAAGAGATTGGACTAGCGACACTTCTCACTCCCAACCAAGGCTTCTTCCCTCTCTATGTTAATTTTATGTATACCAGAGAAGCTTTCGACAAAGCGGGAGGCTACCCCACAGACCACGGTTATGACACCCAAGGTTTTGCCTGGAATTTTTTAGGCGCTGGTCTCAAGGCCTACACTTGTCCTGAAGCTGAATATTTGCATCGCATAAACTTCAACGAATCGTATTATTTACGAGAATATAATAATGGCAAAACGAATTATAATTGGCGAGACATTCTCATTAAACATTATTATGTTTTTACCAAAGAAGCTCTTGATTTTATAACCAATTTTGACTACCAAGATTTTACCAGGAACATCATGGAGGAATTAATAAATATGGGCAACACATTAAAACCCAATTTTATTGAAACTTTAGGTAAAGATCATCCTCCCCTCCCCATTGTTTTTCCCCCGGCGATCTATATCAAGAGAAATAGTTTCTTCGGTTATTATTTAAGAATCAAACATAAATTAAAAAATATGTTAAAAAAAATAAAATCAAAAATAAATTCCTTCGGAGCTAAGGCCTACCGTTATGGTTATTCGGCACTCCTCTCCCCCCTTACCAAAAGAATCAACCGAAGAGATTTCTGGAATGTTTACCAGGAGACCAAGAAGGTTTATCTAGAAACCAAGGGAAATTATGATTTCACAGATTTTGTCATGCCAGACTGGAACCAAAATATGCTAGCGATTGAAGAGTATTTTCTCAATAAATTTTCTTTTTCTTTTCTAAACAACCCCGTGATAAAAAACACGATGTTTATGTATACTTTTAAGCCGTGGCGAAATATTCAAAAATCTCTTATTGCCAAGTATCTTACTAGAAACCAAGCAAGAGAGATTCTTCGTGAATATAAGATTGGCAAACCTCTCCTTAATGACATTGAGTATATTTCTTCGGGTAATAATATCCACCATCTCTACCACCTCATTAAGTTTTTTGAAGAAACAAAAACCAAGGCCTCTGATTTTAAGACGATTGTAGAAGTTGGTGGCGGGTATGGCAATATGGCCAAATTATTTAAAAAACTTAACAATGAGGTAACTTACACGATAATAGATATCCCCATCTTCTCTTTTATCCAAATAGTTTATCTTAAGACCATACTGGGAAGAGCGACTGTTAATTTAGTGAGCAGAGAAAATCCAATAGTCAAAGCTGGGAAAATAAATATTATCCCCCTCGACAAAGAAACAATCAAATCAATTGGCCCTGTCATAAATTGCGATCTCTTTATCAGCACCTGGGCCTTATCTGAGTCAAATAAAAACATGCAGGACTTAATCAAAGAATTTGATTATTTTAAGGCCAAGTATCTACTCCTCGCCTATCAAAAATCAAATGCCAGCTTCTCTTATGCGGAAGAAATAAAAAATACCAGCCATAACTATCAGACTATCTACAATAAAGAAACCGCTTATACTAAAGATAATTATTATTTGTTTTGCAGTAAACAATAATGAACATCGAATCCCCACAATCTTATCAAGTGCCAATTCTTTTTATTATTTTTAACCGACCCGAGACAACTCGTCGCGTTTTTGAAGCAATAAGATCAATAAAACCAGCCAGGCTCTTTATCGCCGCGGATGGCCCAAGGAGCTCAAAACCAGAAGAAGGTAAACTCTGCCAAGAGGCCAGAGAGGTCGCCACTGAGATAGACTGGCCTTGCGAAACTAAAACCTTATTCAGAGAAAAAAACCTTGGCTGTAAAGATAGCGTCAGTTCGGCAATTAGTTGGTTTTTCCAAAATGTTGAAGAGGGTATAATTCTAGAAGATGACTGTTTACCCAACCAAAGTTTCTTTCTTTTCTGCCAGGAGTTACTTGAGAGATACAGAGATGAGGGGAGGATAATGCACATAAGTGGTTTAAATCTCCAGTTCGGGGAACAATTTGGCCAAGGAAGTTACTACTTTTCACATTTCCCACACATTTGGGGCTGGGCGACATGGAGAAGGGCCTGGAAGAAATACGACATCGAAATGAGAGGTCTTGAAAAACTCGTCACCTCCAATAAAGCTTACGCATTATTTGAAGATAGGAGAATGTCTCGCTTTTTAAATTCCCTCTTCTTGCACGTTAGAGATAAAAAAATAGATACCTGGGATGCCCAATGGGCATATTCAATAATGAATGCGTCAGGGATAGCGATAACTCCCAATATTAACTTGGTCGAAAACATAGGATTCGGAAACAATTCTACTCACACAAACGAAAAAAGTAGCAAATTGGGACAAAAATCTAGTCCCTTAAGTAAAATAACTCACCCCATAGAAACAATTGTGAACAAAGAGGCAGATTCTCGGCTCTTTAAAAAAGTTTACTTAGTAAGCACATCTGATAAGATAAGACTGAGGATTAGAAAAATATTAGGAATATGAAATGTAAAATCTGTGGAAAAGAAGCAAAAATAGTCAAAGAATCAGTTATTAGGGGTAAATATGAGGCCCGCTATGAGAAGTGTAGCGATTGCAGTTTCATGTTTATAGAGAATCCAACCTGGCTCGAAGAAGCTTACGAGAAGCCGATAAATGTCAGTGACACGGGCTACATATCAAGAAACGTCTATTTATCCAAAAAAACACTGCTTCTGTTCACTTCTCTTTTTGGGAGAAAAAACACCTACTTAGACTACGCGGGAGGCTACGGCGTGTTAACGAGACTAATGCGTGATTACGGTCTAGATTTCCGACATCATGACAAATATACTCCAAACTTATTTGCCCAAGGCTTTGATTACGAGGACAGAGAAAATATAGAGGCCATTTCTTGCTTTGAGTGTTTTGAACATTTGCTGTCACCCCTCGAAGAGATTGGTGATATGTTTAAAATTTCTTCAAATATTCTTTTTTCAACTCGACTTCTTCCAAAAGAAGTACCTGACGATAATTGGGAGTATTACGGAATCGAACACGGTCAACATATTTCTTTTTATTCTCCAGAGACACTAAAATTTTTAGCAAAAAAATTCAATAAAAACCTCTGCTCAGATGGCAAAAATATACACTTACTAACTGAGAAAAAAATCCCTAACTGGTTATTCACATTAATACTATTGCTTTCCCGGCTTCAGCTGGATCTCATTATAAAAAAAATATTAATAAGCAAAACGAGCTCAGATAGCAAATATTTAGCCTCAAAAATATGAACAACCTAAACCGTAGCATACAAAATAAAAAATACTTCGCTAATAGAAATATCGGAGCTGAATCTATGATGAGATACAAGATACCCCCCTACCTGCTGTCAATTTTGCCAGAAGACAAAGGGGCGGCAATCCTCGATGTTGGTTGTGGTTTTGGTCATGTTCTAGATAATCTAAGGTCTCTCGGTTACACAAATCTGTCAGGAATTGATATTTCAGATGAAGCCATCTTGCATTGCCACAATATTAATCTAAACGTTGAACAGATATCGTCCCTTGAAGACTTCTTTAGCAAGAATACTAAAAAATACGACTTCATCATTATGACTCACGTCATTGAACATATTAACAAAGAAGAAATCATTAAAACCCTAACAGAAATCAAAAACACTTTAACAGCAACGGGCGCACTATATCTAACCACACCAAACGCTCAATCAAACACGGGGTCATACTGGATGTTTGAAGATTTTACTCATACGACAATCTTTACTTCTGGCAGTCTAATCTATGTCCTAAGATCAGCGGGATTCGACACAATAGAATTTCTTGACCCAGCTGACCTGGCCCGTCATTCCCCGATAGCCAGAATAATTAAAAAAATCTTCCTCAAAATCTACAAGCTCAATAAAAAATTCTGGAATAAAGTTACCGCCAGCTCATACCACAAACCAAGCCCAGAAGTATACTCATTTGAATTAAAAGTTTTGGCCAAGTAAGATGAGATCAATCTTAAAAAACGTTATTGATAGCTGGATTAACTTTGAGTCCGGTTTTGCAAGACAAGAAAAATCAGATATCAAGAGACTGCTAATTTTTCGCAAAGACGGGTTGGGCGATTACATTATTTTCTTACCTGTCTTAAAGCACTACCGAGAGGTCTTCCCTAACCACGAGATAAGCTTGGTTGTCAGTAAGATTGCCCAAGAATTAATCCCCAAGATTCAAGGTATAGATAAATTTGTCATTCTAGATAACAAGAGGTTCTCAAAGAATTTCCTTTATCGCCGACGTTTTATCCTAGATATCGTAAAACACGGGTACGAAACAGTAATCTACCCCGTATTTTCGCCAGAAGTAATCGGTGATGCAATTGTCTCAGCTAGTCGAGCAAAGACAAAAATCGGTTTTGACGGAGACTATTCTTATACTAAAAAAGAAAAACATTCAGAAAAGGTCTACACCAAACTTATAAAAGTGCCCGAAAATGCCACTACCGAGTTCGAAAGGAATATCTTTTTTATTAAATCTCTCGGGGCATCAATTAACGAAATATCTTTCCCTACAATCAAACCTGAGCGAGATGACTTGGACCAAGCCGAAGCAATAATTAAGGAGAACGATCTAACAAAAAAAAGATTTTGTGTAATCTTCCCCGGGGCGGGACAAGCTTATAAAGTTTGGCCCACTAACAAGTATGTCGAGGTTATCAATTATCTCAAACAAAAAGAGATTACCCCGGTGATCTGCGGAACGAAGGACGACCTTTCAGTAATATCTAGCATTACCAAACAGCTCGCGGGCAAAGACTCTTTTATAAATTTAGCCGGTCAAACTAGCATTGGATCATTGCTCGGCCTTCTTTCAAAATCTAGGTTTTATTTTGGAAGCGATACTGGGATTCTCCACTTAGCGGCCGCCGCCGGAACCCCAGCAATATGTCTTATGGGAGGAGGTCATTTTAAACGATTTTTCCCTTACGGGGATTTAACAAAAAACTTAATCATTTACAACAAAGAGATGAAGTGCTTGAATGATAATTGGCTATGCAGTAAAAATCTAAAAGCAGACGAACCGGCCCCCTGTATAAAGGGAATAAGCGTGGAGGATGCAAAAGAAGCTATCGACAACTTACTAAGGATAATATGAGCAACAAACTAAAAAAAATCATCAAAAAAACTATTCGGATAACTCTAACTCCTTTTGTTCTAAGAGATTATTTGGTATATAAAAAAGCGGACAATAAGAAGAGATTTGAAATTAAAGTAAAAGATTTTTACCCCCAAATCAAAGACAAAACAATTACCACAAATTTCGATCGTCACTATGTCTACCATGTAGCCTGGGCCGTGAGAAAAGTTCTTGAGCTCAAACCAAACTTCCACACCGACATTTCTTCGAGCCTCTACTTTAGCTCAACTCTCTCCGCTTCGCTACCGGTAAAATTTTATGATTACCGGCCAGCCAAGTTAACCCTCTCAAATCTTGAATCTTACTCCGCCGACCTAACAAAGCTGCCCTTTCCTGACGAGAGTATTGAATCCTTATCTTGCATGCACACAATAGAGCATATCGGTCTTGGGCGCTATGGCGACCCCCTCGACCCAGACGGCGATCTTAAAGCAATCAAAGAACTAAAGAGAGTCTTGGCTAAAGGTGGCTCCCTCCTCTTTGTTGTCCCGATTGGCCAACCTAAAATAGAATTCAATGCTCATCGTATTTATTCTTATCGAATGATTAAAGAGCTTTTTTCTGACCTAGAACTTGCAGAATTTTATTTTATCCCAGAATCGGGAGACCCGGTGGTTAACGAGAAGGAAGAAATAGTGAACAAAAGCTCTTATGCTTGTGGCTGTTTCTGGTTTATTAAAAAATAATGTCAAAGAAATGATTATCGTTAATTTAAAAGGTGGGCTCGGTAACCAGATGTTCCAATATTCGTTTGGTCGAAGGTTATCGCTCGAAACAAAGACAGAGTTCAAGTTAGATAAACTAGACTACGAGCGAGATACTTACCGCTCATATGGCCTAGGAATTTTCAATATCATTGAAAATTTTGCCAGTTTAGACGAGATAGAGGAAGTTGACCCCGGCCGAAAGGATAAGAGTATTTTTAGAAAAATCCGTCGAGCCATTGAATTTAGGATACTAAGAAATTACCATATTGGCTGGGAGACAAATTTTGTCAAAAAAACAATAGAAAAAATATCCAGCGACAAAGATGTCTATCTCAATGGTTATTGGCAAAGCTACAAATATTTTGATAACGTCCGAGAGACTCTGGCACGAGATTTTTCCCTCAAAATACCTCTCGAGCAAACTCACCCCGATCTATTGCGCGAGATAAACTCGACAAACTCTATCGCCCTCGCCGTTAGGCGTGGAGATTATCTCTGGCCAGAAAATTTAAAAGATTTTGGCATTTGCTCAGAAAATTACTACAAAAAAGCAGTTAAATATATTGAGAGCAAAGTGGAAAACCCAACCTTCTTCATCTTTAGCGAAGATATCACCTGGATCAAGGAAAACATTTCTTTTAACGGGCATCCGGTAACCTATGTCTCAGAGAAAAAACAAGAAAATCCCCTTACCGATTATCAAGAAATGATGCTAATGAGTAAATGCCAACACAATATTATCGCCAATTCTAGTTTTGCCTGGTGGCCAGCTTGGCTCAATCAAAATCCAAACAAAATTGTCATTGCCCCAGATGTCTGGTTTACTAATGGTAGTATAAAAGTTGACGATATTATTCCCTCAACATGGATCAAATTACCCCGCGATTAAAACCTAAAGTCAGTATCAATATGGCCACTTACAATCGTGGCCAATATCTACCTGAGGCCATAGACAGCATCTTGGCCCAAGACTTTACTGACTGGGAACTAATTATCGTTGATGATGGATCAACCGACAATACTCACGAAGTCTTACTCCCCTATCTTAAAGATGAGAGGATTAAATATTTTAAAAATGAGAAAAATTTAGGCATCTGTGTTACTCGCAACCGCGCCCTAGAAAAATCTACTGGCGAATATATCGCCGTCCTTGATAGCGACGATGTCTGGCTCGCCAAAGACAAACTGAGCCAACAAGTCGACTTCTTAGATTTTAATTATGAATACGCTTTGGTTGGAACAGGTGTTGTCGTAATTGACGAGAAAGGAGAAGAGATTAAGCGCTATGTTAATCCTGAAGGCGCTGTTGCCATTAAGAATAGTCTCCTCGCTAAAAATGCTTTTGCTCATTCTAGTGCCCTCTACCGTCGGGAGGTAGCGCTTAAGCTTGGGGCTTATCCTCTTAATTTAAACGGTATTGAGGATTATGACCTGTGGCTACGGCTCGGAGCAAAGTACAAACTCCACAATCTGCCTTCGCTTGATCTTGGCTACAGAAAACATCCGGGCAATATCAGTCTTACCGACCGGATAAGATTAATGACCCTCAATTTAGAGCTGATAAAAAAATATCGAGAACATTACCCAAATTTCTATTGGGCTTTAACCAGAAGAGAAATCCGTCTCTTCATTGTAAAAATACTCTCTTTACTCGGAGTCAACTTTTAGAATTTCTTTTAGTTTCGCTTCCATACTATTCTGAGCTTGATTTTGCACGGGAGCTTGGGTTTGTGGCATTTGTTTAACCTCAACCTTCGGAGCAACGACAGCCTTTTCTTTTTTACCGGCCAGAATCTCATCCAAAAAATTCTTTAATTCATTCTTATTTCTATTATCTTTTGGTTTATTATTTAAAATTCCTAAGGAAAAAGATTTGGGTGCTTCCTTTGGCGTTAATGGAGTAAGGGGTTTGGGAGGCAGGGGTGCAGTAACCTGAGACTTACTTGGCAAAGGAGTGGTGGTTTCAACCGGCTTGGCTCGTGAAGGAGCTGAGGCCCCTCCTCCGGTACTGACACGAGCCGGGGCACTTGCCCCTCCTCCACCAGAGGTCGAGCTTGTTCCTTTATTTGAACCAGCACTTGGCTCAGGGATATACCAATCTACCACCTCTTTCTCAACCACTTCTCGAGGCTTGGCATAAACACGTCTAACATTGGCGATAATCTGTTCTTTAAGTGACTCCCCAACTACTTGAATTGGTGGCAAGGTTGTGGCCGAGAAAGGTGGCGAGCCAACACCATCAATCGATAAGGTTAAATAAATTTGAGCAAAACCAAGATTAACCAGATCTTCTTTAGTGAAAGTGGGGAAGAAGATTGTCTCGAGCACCTCCGCGTCAAAGGGGCCAACTCTAAAAGCAATGGTTGTACCCACGTTGCCAAAGACAGCATTCCTCACCTCCTCCGGCATCTGCTCAATATACTGATGAGCAATTGTTAAACTTAATTTATACTTGCGGGCCTCAGACAAAATATCGGCAAAAGACTCGTTTACAAAAGATTGGAATTCGTCAACGAAGAGATAGAAATAGGGCAAACGTGATAAGGCGCTAGATTCAGCTCCCGCTCGCGACATGGCCGCCAAATAAATCTTCGTAATCAGAATGCCCCCCAAGAGGTTAGCATTCTGTTCTCCCAGGCGACCCTTAGACAAGTTCACAATCAAAATTTTCTTATCATCCATGACTTGGCGCAAATCAATCGTGGACTTAGGTTGACCAATAATATTACGGATCAAAGGATTAGCGGTAAATTGACCAATCTTATTCTTAATCGCATCCCCCGCTTCCTGCATATAACGTTCATTATATTTAGCAAATTCGTCAACCCAAAAGGAACGAACCGAAGGGTCGGTAATATTATCCACCACCTTCTGACGGTAGGCCTTATCTGAGAGCAAACGATTGACACCAAGCAGGGTTGACTCAGGGTATTCAAGAAGGGCCAAGAGGCAATTGTTCAGAATATACTCCATACGACTAGACCAGACGTCCGGCCAAATTTTCTTAAACGAGGACATCAAGCCGTTGGCCACCAAGTGGCGCTTGTCTTGCCCCACATCCTCCATAATATTAAAAGAAATAGGATGTTCGAGATCAAAGGGGGCAAAATAAATAACATCTTTTACTCTCTCCGGCGGGACAAAATCAAGCAAGAATTCAGCCGACTTACCGTGAGGATCAACAAAGGCTACGCCCTCGCCATTCTTAATATCTTGGATGACCATATTCTCAAGCAAGGTCGACTTACCCATCCCCGTCTTACCGATAATATAAACGTGCTTGGCCCGGTCTTCATCTTTAATACCAAAGCGAAGTCGCTTGCCGCGAAAATCGGTTTGTCCAAAATAATTTATTAAAGTTTCCGCCATAAACTCTTTCTATTATAAGTTAATTGAATTATTTTTGGTAGGCACTAAGTGTGTATTTGTTGGATGAATCCCACATCATCCAAGAAGAAAGTCCTGCATCATAGACAGCCTGTTGCTCAGCTTTGACCATGCCCGAAGTATAATTGGCACCCAAATCAAAATCTTGCAACCACGGACGAATCTTATCTTTAGAAAAACCGAGGGCCTCAATTTTTTTGATACCACGATCAAGGCTAATCTTAACCACTTTATAAGGGACAGTCGCCGGCCTCTTATAGCCTTGCCAACCCTTAGGATATTGGAAGGGGTAAAGCATTGGTGAAATATAATCAACATAAGGCGCAATATTCTCCATCACTTGACCAATACCCAGATCATCGTCGTTCGTTGTCACCATCCCAAAGACATCAGCCGAACTTGGCACCCCAATATCTTTGATATGTTCATGGAGATAAACAAAGAATTTACGCAGAGCCTCAACCCTTGTCTCTTTGCTTGGATCATAATTACGATAACGAATCTGTGAGATATCCCCATCAGTTGGGAAACGAACAAAGTCAAAATTTAATTCATCAAACCCCGTAGCATAAGCTTCGCTCGCTAAGGCAATGGTATAATCCCAAACTTCTTGCTGGCTAACATCAAGCCAAGCCATACCCTTCGCATCCTGCCACAGCTCATTATTATCTTTGCGCCGCATCGCGAGATCGGGGCGAACCCGAGTCAGATAATTGTCTTGGAAGACGGCAATGCGTCCCACAACATAATAACCCTTAGCATGTAGCTCTTCGACAAATTCTTTGATATCCGAGACTCGACTTTCTTCAGACTGATATCTAGCTAGAGTTGGAGAATTTAATTTGATAACGATCTTGCCCGTCGTATCTTTAATATCTAAAACGACAGTATTAATTTGTGTCCCTTCAAATTTCTTCAACATTTTTTCACGCGCCTCCTTCGATCCGGCCACCCAACTCGACATATAAATAGCCTTGGTAGCGGGAGGAGTTTTTTTATGACTAACAAGCGTCGGCGGAAGGGAAAAATCAGAGACAGACGAAGCGACTGGGGCTGAAGTAGCGACTGACTCAGGATAAAGACCAGGTTCTTTATCTTTCTCCATCGCTCCCGTTGAGAGAAAAGATGACAAAGCAATAAAAACAAAGACAAAGAGTCCCAGCGTGATTGCAAAAAATGTTAGGCTATGACGACTAACCGAGAGATGATGTTTCTTCATTGGTTCTAGAGTCTCCTTTTTTGGCGTGGTGGTGTGCCTCCTCAACCTCGACAAGGGCATAATTAGACGAGCTATGATAAAAACCAAAAAGGGCAATTAAGAACCCCGATAAGACGACGAGAGAATCCCTGATAATCTCTGGGAAACCAGTAAAAGGGATCAGCATGACAAAAACACCTAGAATCGCACTGGCTCGATTGCGCCAAATAATGTGTCTCATATAGGGGTAATTATAGCAAATTTGAGGCCAATTGGGAAACATCTCCTGCCCCCATAGTAATCAACAAATCGCCCCTTTGAGCCTGTTCTAGGGCCATTTTAGAGGCTTCTAGGGGGTTCTGGACGCTATCCACAGCTCCGCCTTTAGCCCTAATTAATTCGGCTAAAATGTCTGAAGTTATCTCCGGGTCAACCGGTTCGCGGGCGGCATAAATTGGAAGCAAGATGACTTGATCCGCCAGAGCCAAGGCCTCGGCAAAATCATCTTTGAGCAACTTCGTTCGGCTATAGAGATGGGGTTGGAAGGCAATAATTAATTTACCCTCCAATCCCCGCTTCTTCATGAATTCTCGTGCCCCTAAAATAGAAGCTTTGATCTCGGTCGGATGGTGTGCATAGTCATCATAAACCAGAGCTCCTTCTTTCGTCTCACCCTTAAATTCAAAACGCCGCCAGGTGCCACTAAACTTGTTTAGTGCCCCGAGCGCAGTCGAGGGGCTGACTTTCAATATCTCCCCCACCGACAGCGCGCACATTGCATTCTTAATATTATGCTCCCCGGGGACTTTCAAATCCAACTTGGAGGTTTCACCTCCAAGTTCATTGTTTTCTTCTCTCGGCGCACGATAATTAATTATTTGCGCGCCGACTTTCTTGGCGGCTTCAATAATGGGGACGAGAAGCAAATCATCAGTATCGCAAATCAGAAATCCATCTGCCGGAAGTTTGCCAACAAACTCGACAAAAGCACTTTGGATATCAGCGAGATCTTTATAATAATCTAAGTGGTCATTATCAATGTTGGTAATAATTGCGATATTAGGATTCAGATTTAAAAATGAACGGCGATATTCACAAGCCTCAACCACAAAATAATTACTCTCACCAGGAACAAAGTTGGAGCCCGATTTAAGAAGCGACCCCACTATCACTGTCGGATCAAGCTTCGCTTCAATCATCATCTCGGCAATCATGGCAGTAGTCGTGGTCTTGCCGTGAGTACCAGAAATCGCAATAGTATATTTATCAACCGAAACCAAACCAAGAGCTTGAGGGTAAGAGAAAACCGGGATACCAAGAGCACGAACAGCCTTCATAAATTCTGGCTCGCGATCATCCCAAGCCAAGCTATAAACAATCAAATCCGCATCTTTGGGCACCTTATCTATATCGGCACCAATATTAATTTCTATACCTAAAGCTCGAACTCGGTCTAAGGTTTCGGGGCTAGGATTATCATTTGTCCCAGAAACAGTCTTCCCTTCGTGGTGCATCAATTGAGCCAGAGCTGAAATACCAATTCCTCCAATCCCAATAAAATAAACTTTTTCCGTATCTTTGAAATTCATATATTTAAGTTACATACTTAGTATAACCGAGGGAGACTAATTTTTCATAAGCTTCCCAAACATCCGCTGGAATATCTTGTGAAATTTGAAAACCCCTGGCTGGATATTCTTTAATCCTTTGTAGATCTCCAACCATAACATTTATAAACCTATTTTTCAGATCTTCATCCTTATTATAATATTGCTCAAAAGAGACTTGAGGCGAAGTGACGACACATTTTGCTTCTGGCCACTGTTTTCTAAAAGTAGCAAAAGTTCGTCTCTCCATATAGGGCTTTTGAACCAAGACAAAAGACTCAAAGTTTAACCCTTTTTCAGCTAAAAGTTTTTTAGTAAAAATAACATTCTCGCCAGTATTCGTCGCATTAGGTTCTAATATTATCTTATCTTGAGGAACCCCTTTAGAGAGTACCACATCACCAAAGACTTCTGCCTCCGTCTTCGGTAGAGTTGAAGCCTTACCGTTACCGCCAGAACATATCACGTATTTCCCCTGGCCTTGGAGATACAGTTCGGCAGCCCTTTCGGCCACACGAATATCATTTGAGCCAAGAGCAAAAATTGCATCCATTGGTTCGAGGCTGTGGTGCATTAGCATATACTCCCAAATTATCTTGGCATATTTATCAACCTCTTCCATAACTATTTTAATTTCTTAACCTGAGCGACAAATTGATCGCCACGGTCGAATTCATTTTTGAAGACACCAAAAGAAGCCGCGCCGGGAGAAAGTAAAACGATATCCCCTTTCTTGGCAAAGCTATTAGACCAAGCGAAAGCCTCGGGCATATTATCAAAAACTTTTACGGGGAATTTTGTTTTTCCAAGAGCTTTAATTATTTTATCTGAACCGGTGCCAGCAAAAAGAGCCAGAGATTTAACACTTTTCTTAACAACTGGCGCATATTTTTTGTAGTCTAATTCTTTGTCGCGGCCGCCACCAATCAAAACAATGTTCCCAAGGACGGTCCTTGAACGGCCCCCAAAGGACCGTCCTTGGGAACCACCAAGAGCCTTCAACGCCGCAATCACCCCATCCGGTGTTGTCGCAGTAGTATCGTTATAATATTTCACCCCCTTCACTTCGCGGACAAATTCTAGGCGGCCCGGTACGCCGACGTAATTTTCTACCGCTGTTTTAATTATCTTCTCGGGAATATCTAAGATTCTCGCCACAGTCACCGCATAAGCAATGTTCAAGCGATTGTGCTCACCGAGTAATTTTACCTTCCAACTCTTAGGCACCACTCCAGCATCGGGGACAATCGCTTGGCCAGCAAAATTTCTTACTTGCCCCGTTACGAGCTTCGCGAGTTTTACGGGGTATTTTTTTCTTATCAAACCTAAAACCTCCTTACTACAAACTAATTCGTCTCCCTCTTTCTGATTCAAGAAAATATTCGCTTTATCAGCAAAATACATATCCATCGGATCCCCTCCCATAGCCTTCGCCGCTGAACCATAATAATTCTGATGATCCACCATCAAGTTGGTGAAGACCGAGATATTTGGGCTAATTTTAGAATCACCGAAGCCTTGCAGTTGCCACGAGTCCAACTCCATCACCACAATATCCCCCGCCTTTACTTTCTTAAGCAAGGGCAATGTCGCAAGTCCTCGTACGTTACCGCCAAGAAAAATCTTGCCGAGAGCCGCCTTCTCCTGCCCAAGGACTTTCCTTGAGAGGTTCCCAAAGGAGAGTCCTTGGGCAGCTTCTAAAATTTCATGGATTAAGTGCGTCGTAGTAGATTTCCCCCTCGTCCCGGTCACTCCAACAATAATTACCCCTTCCGGCGCCAGCTCGGCAAACCACGAGGCATCCATCTTAATAGGAATATTATTTTTGCGCGCTTCGGCAATGAATGGCGAATCTAAGGGCACTCCCGCTGCTTTCAAAATAAAGTCTCGATTTTTGAAATCCCCGAGCCGATGTTCGCCAAGAACAAACTTAATTTTTTTATATAAAGTCTCGCCTAATTCTTTTTTAATTCTTACCAACGAATCGGCCAAATCATCCTTGACCTTCAAATCCGTGACAATCAAATCCGCCCCTTCTTTGGCCAAAAAAATTACATCGCCAATCCCCCGGCCAAGTAGCCCAAGCCCATGCACGGTAATTTTTTTATCCTTAAAATAGCCCCTATAACTAGTCATAAAGGCATTTTAGCACAAGACAAGAAAGAGGCCAAAAGCTAAGAGATGGCTACTTTTTTGCCAACCAGACGTCAAAATGCTTCTCTTCGGGGACCTCAGAATTAATAACCTCAACATCAGAAAATCCTCCCTCTTTCAAAAAATTAATTAATTCTTCTTTTGATAGATCATAAGTAATTTTTACCTCAAAGTTAGTTACATCTCCACCAGCCATTCTTTGGACAGAAGCCTTTCTTAACTTACTTTCAGGGGATCTTTCTGAAAAAAATACTAAGTCCTCAAGGTTGCTCCCAACTTTTATTGTGGCAAGTTTTTCTCTATACCCAAGTTCGCTATCTTTGAATTTATCTATATACATATAGCCACCGGCCTTTAACATCCCGGCAAAAATTTTGGCCGTTTTAATATAATCAGCTCTAACCTTCTCAATATCAAAACCGGATGTTTCTGACCAACCCCCGCCAGCATAAATAAATGAATTGCCTCGACAAAAAACAAAATCATACTCGCCAGGAGAAACCAGCTCAGGGAGTTCCTCCCAAAGAGCCTTTTTACATGTCACATCTTGCCCCTCTTTTTTGGCATTTTGATCAAATAAGTCGGTGGCAAAGCCATCAAAACAATCCACCTTGTAGCCCAAAGCAATAAGATTAAGAGCGGGAAATCCCCCGCCAGCACTAACATCAGCGATCTTTGATTCTTTGGTTATCCCAAGTCGAGCAAAAATTTCTAGTACTTCGTTCACATACTTTTTTTGATCATAAAGGAAATTCCTTACACATAAATCCCAAACCTCATCTAAGGTTGGGTTGGCATGTATTTCTAAAATTTTCTTGCTATTTGTATCTTCCAAAATTATTTGTCTAATCTCTTATTTTTGCGCCAACCAAACAACGAAATGCCTTTCTTCTTTAAGACTTAATTTGTCTACCTTTTTGAAACCGACATTCTTTAACAAATCCTCCATTTCTCCCTCACTGAGATCATAGACCAACCCCGTCAACATCATTTTCTCCTTATTATCAGAGGTATCACGCAAGGACAATTGGGCAAAACGTGTATTTTCTTCAGGGCGTCTTTCTACTAAAAACATGACATCCTTTTCTTCTTTAGAATCCGTAATCTCTAGTCTGGCCGCAACTTTTTTGTCGGGGATTTCTGAGTCTCTAAACTTATCAATATAGAGATAAGCTCCTGGTTTTAGTAAGTCATAATAAATCTTCAAGGTTTGCGAGAAAATTTCTAACGACTTCTCCTTGTTTACAGGAAGTTCCTCATTCCAGCCGCCAGCGGCATAAATAAACGAGTTTCCACGATTAAAGAGGATATCAAAAGATTCTTTAGTATAATTCTTCGGCAAATCTAGCCAAGCAGACTTGGTAACTTTATGTTCAATCCCAAGTTCCTCTAGACCTTTATAAAATGGTTTAATTGTCTCTTCGCTAATATCAGCCGTACTTAAATTATAGCCTCGCTGCAGTAATTCGGTCGAGAAAAAGCCAGGGCCGACACAAGTGTCCAATATCTTAGAATTTTTATTGATACCAATTTTCTCAAAAACACTTTCTACCTCATCAGCATAAGCGCTACTATTATAGAGAAGATTATATTCAGTAATCTTCCACAGATCAGCAAAACTTGGCTCAGTCTCAACATTCAAGACCTCAAGCGAATCCTTATCTGAAATATATTTCATCTCAGTGCCTATCGCAAGATCTCTCTCAGCATTAGGGCCTAATGGTATATTAAAGAATTTAAAGGAACCCACACCTTTTTCTTGCAAAAACACCTTCGTGTAGAGTTCCCCTCCTCTTGTGATAGCGTTATCACACATGGCCGGAGAATACATGACAAAAATTTTATGTTTGCCTTCAATTTTTGGTTCCTTAACTTTTTCTTTTAAGAAATCGAAGTTAACATCTGGGGCCTTACCAAATAGCTCCGCCATCAATTCGGCGACTTCAGCGATACAAAATCTTCCTCCCGTCTTAGAATTAAAGGTTTGGAAGCTACAAGTCTTTATTTGCTGGTTATCAAGAATATTAATAGCGACATCAATGTTCTCCCCTTCCTCGGCCGAATAATTTATAACCCCATCAAAGAATTTCTTATTTCCGCTGATAAATTTCTTGAAATTAGCGCGTAAGATAGTCTCCCGCATAAAGCAGTCCTTACCACTTTTAATAAGGTCCTTTTTGCTTAATTTGTATTTCTTTAAGATCTCGACATATTCTTTGGGTATTCCGTCATCCCCAGCAAACAGAGCCAGTAATTCATCTCGATAAGATTCGGCTGTCCGAGAATTTTTATTAGCGCTAGAAAGTCTCAATTCGTTAATCCCAGTGGTATCGTTAGCCACAATAAGAAGCTTGGCCCTAACGCCTTGTTCTTTAAGTTTCGACACAGTCTGGCAAGCCATCTCCCAGGAAAATAGGGGGAAAGAAGTCATCCCGAACTCTTCAAGTAAACCATGAAGCCTCTCTGGTAGCATCGGCTTGATACTGGGCCAAAATTTATTATCTTGCATGTCCGGGATAGCCAAGAAATGACCACCCATAACAACAACTTCTGTCTCAGCTGGATTATATATAGCAGATCTTAATTTATCCAAAATAGACCCTATCGATTGAGTGATAAAAGTATTTTTGTAATAAATTTTATTCTTAAGAATTTCTAAATTAGGATTTTTTATCAGACCTTTTTTCTTATCAAAAAAGAGTTTTATTTCGCCCAATATTCGATCAATGTCCTCAATATCAGAATAAGCCCCAAAACTAATACGCAGACTCTCTTGGCCCAATTTATCGGCCAAAGGAAAAGCGCAATGGGAACCATAACGAATACAAATCTTTTGACGGCCAAGATAATCACCGAGCTCTTTTACGGAATGGTCTTTTAAGCCAAAAGAAGCTAGGCCAATTTTTTTAGTAAAATCTTCAGGGCCAAAAACGATAACTTCCTCTATCTTCTTTAATCCCTCAATAAGATATTCTAATAACTCTAATTCATGCTTCCTGATATTTTCTAACCCAAGAGAACGGATAAAATAAACCGCTCTTGAAAGACCAATAATATTTGAAGTGTTCGGTGTCCCCCCTTCTAACGTAATTAGAGATTGATGATACTCAGGAGAAATAATATCCTTTTCTTGACCATAAGTAACAGCCACGTTCTTCACTGTCCCCCCGCCAACTTGAGTAGGAGTTAATAAATGATGAATATCTTTTTTAATAAACAAAACACCCACACCATCGGGACCATACATCTTGTGACTGGAGAAAGCATAGAAATCAACTTGAATTTTCTTCACGTCAACGGGGAGATGCGCCACGGCTTGGGTCCCATCAATAAAATAAAAAATGTCTTTGTTATGATCTTTGACAATCTTCCCAATTTCTTCGACATCATTAATATTGCCCAAAACATTGGAACAATGGCCAATGGCGACAATTTTTGTTTTGTCGTTTAGGGTCTTCTTAATTTCATCAAGACTCACTACCCCATCTTTGATCCCGACAATTCGAATATTCGCCCCTCTTTTTACCAACTTAAGATAAGGCAACATATTAGAATTATGTTCAGCCACGGAGATAATTATCTCGTCATCTTTCTTAATCAGATCAGCAATAGAATCAACAGCTAGATTTAAGGCCCCAGTAGCATTACCAGAGAAAACGATCTCTTCAGCTTCAGCCCCAATAAATTTGGCAATATTAGCTCTGGCCTCAGCTAGCAACTCTTCATTGCGGAGAGAAACTAAATGAGCGCTACGACTTGGGTTGCCTCGGTATTGCAAAACTTGTTCCACTGATCGAATCACTTGATCAGGAACTTGAGTTGTCGCGGCACTATCAAGATAAGTAATATTATCTCGTCTAAAAAATTCAAATCTAGATTTGATTTCCATATAAAGCATTCTAGCATAAGTCCCCGAAGAGACAAAAACCAGCCCCTGGCGGATGGGTATCCGCCAGGGGCTGCTGTTAGACAGGGAGTTCCCCTGTCTCTATGAACCTTTCGTAAATCTCCTCCATCTTCTCCTTCCCGCCGCAAAGACATAGGACAAACTTCTCCCGGTCAAATCCGTTACTCGCAAGAAGCTGTTTCTTGAGGTCAAGATTACAATCACAGAAGACGAAGGTCACAGGGACCCTCGTACCGCAATGCTTCGCAGCAAGGTCGATGTTCTCATCAGACCCATCGGTACCAACATAGACAATCACTCTATCCAGTGTGGGAAGGAGTCGACTAAGGGATTCCCAGTCTCTACGTGCCTCAAGTCTCGAGTCGACACTTCTGACTCGAGGATAATCAGCGGCCCTTCTCATGTCTCGACGAAGACTCTCGGGAGTTTCAGGGCGACCCTGAATAAGGTAAACTTCGTGACCATTAACAATTCTGGGCCAACCCTCCCCCCGACCAGGGAGAAAGTTGTTTTTGCTAATCATGGCAATCTTCATCTTATCACCTCCTTCAAGGGTTGGATTCTATTTTTATCAGGCCACAAAGCCTAACAAGCAGTCTGCTTCGAAAGTACCACTTATATTTAATTAAGTCAAACAAAAAACAGTACCCTAAACAGAGACTGTTTTCCCCCTAGTGCGCATGGTAGGACTCGAACCTACGACCTCGTCATTACTGTTGGCATCGAGTTAAAATCAAAAGATATGCCTACTGCACTTGGTGCGCATGGTAGGACTCGAACCTACGACCTCGTCATTATCAGTGACGCGCTCTAACCACCTGAGCTACACGCGCACCAAAAGCACTAAGGGCCTATCTTTTGATTTTCAACGAGCGAACCGACAGTATACTGATTATATCAGTGACGCGCCTAACTTCACCCGCCTAAGGCGGGCAAGCCTGAGCTACACGCGCAAATTTTTAAGAAGCGGAGCGACTATAAAAATTTAGCGTCCCGACGAAGTTCGCCAGGGCGAACGAGGAGGGACAATCTAAATCCTATCAAAAAACGCCTCTAATTTCAACCTAAACAATAAAGCGCCCAGCCCGGTATACAAACCGAACTGAGCGCCTCGAAGTTCCGCATGCCCCAACCTCACGAGAGGCTGAGGGGCGGTCAGTAGATAGGAGTCAATCCACCCACTCTGCTGAGTGGACCTTATAGCCGTTGCCGGTGGATTCTGCCCGGCATTCGTTTCGGTGAGCCCGAGCCCAGCTGGCCGAATGCCAAACTTCCTTCCCCTCCCGGTCGTAGGTCTTCGCCTCGAAGGCTTCGCCCGTCGAGGTTTTGACATAGATGACCGGCTCATCCTGGAAAAAGCCCAGGACTGGCCCGCCAAGAACGGCAACCAGGACAACGAAGACAACGCAACAAGCCACGAAGGCCGCGAGGCCTTTAAGGAAACTCTTCATCTCTCTTCTCCTTCTGCTTGGCCCGCTAAGCGAGCCTGGTTTTAAGAACATTTAATACCCTTCCATCCTCTATTATAGCATAACCACAGCCTTTGTCAACCCCGTAGAGTCGCTTCTCTCCCACGGGGCAGGGCTTTAAAAACAACGCAAAAAAGACCCCTATTAAGGCCTCTTTTGTTATCAAAACTAACTCCAGAGAAAATATTCTTTCTTCTGTTCCGTTCTTCTAGATTAATGAGATAGAACTCAGATTCATTGTTCTTTGAATTCCTTCGAAAAGAATTCAATTGGTGAAAATAGAATCATCACCTGCTTCTCTCTTGAGGAGAGAAATCGCCAATTGTCTTATCTTGCGACAAGACCGTTCAATTTGAAATAAATCCACGACCAGCTTCCGCTAGCCGTGCCTTGTTACGACTTAACCCTTGTCACCGAACTTGCCTTAGGTCCACATTCAAGTGGAACGTTGGGCACTCCCGGCTCCCCTGGCTTGACGGGCGGTGAGTACAAGGCTCGAGAACGTATTCACCGCAGTATAGCTGACCTGCGATTACTAGTGATTCCAGCTTCATGAGGTCGGGTTGCAGACCTCAATCCGAACTGAGGCCGCTTTTATAGATTTGCTCCACCTTACGGTATTGCGTCTCATTGTAGCGACCATTGTATTATGTGTGTAGCCCAAGGCGTCAAAGGGACATGCTGATTTGGCGTCATCCCCGCTTCCTTCCTGTTGAACAGGACAGTCTGGCCTGACACTTGTAACAGGCCACAGGGGTTGCGTTCGTTTCCCCACTGAAGGGAACAACTCAAGCCACGAACTGACGACAACCATGCATCACCTGTCCAGTTGTCCTTGTGGGAGGGTCAACGTTTCTGCTGACTTTCAACTGAATTTCAAGCCTTGGTGAGGTTCTTCGTTTAGCTTCGAATTAAACCACATAATCCACCACTTGTGCGAGCCCCCGTCTATTCTTTTGAGTTTTAGCCTTGCGGCCGTACTTCCCAGGCGGATCACTTAACGCATTTGCTGTGCCTCTCAGAGGGTCGATACTCCAAAAAGCTAGTGATCATCGTTTAGGGCGTGGACTACCGGGGTATCTAATCCCGTTCGATACCCACGCTTTCGTGCTCGAGCGTCAGAATAAGCGCCAGTTAGCTGCCTTCGCCTTTGGTATTCCCCATGATATCAACGGATTTCACCCCTACACCATGAGTTCTGCTAACCTCTCACTCTCTCTAGTCTCACCGTTTCGTATGCATCTTCCCGGTTAGGCCAGGAGTTTTAACACACGACTAATAAGACCGCCTACGCACCCTTTATGCCCAGTAATTCCGGATAACGCTTGGGGCACTCGTTTTACCGCTGCTGCTGGCACGAGTTTTGCAGCCCCTTATTCATTAGGTACCGTCACTTTAGTTCTTCCCTAATAAAAGATGTTTACGTCCCGAAGAACTTCATCCATCACGCGGCGTCGCTCCGTCAGACTTTCGTCCATTGCGGAAGATTCTCGACTGCAGCCACCCGTAGGTGTATGGGCCGTGTCTCAGTCCCATCGGTGGGGGTCAGCCTCTCAGCTCCCCTAAGCGTCATAGCCTTGGTAAGCCATTACCTTACCAACTAGCTGATACTTCGCAGGCTTTTCCGGGAGCGATAAATCTTTACTCCATAGAGACCATCTGGAATTATCTGACCTTTCGGCCAGTTATGCCAGACTCCCGGGGAAATTCCCACGTGTTACTACCTCGTTCGCCATGCCACACTCTAGACACGAAATAATTCCTGTCCACAGTGTGGCATTCGACTTGCATGCCTTATCCACGCCGCCAGCGTTCATCCTGAGCCAAGATCAAACTCTAAATAAAAGCAATTTGATTTAGCTTAATAGAACGGAACAGAAGAAAAAATACTTGTCCCGCCGTGGCGGGGTTTTCTTCTGAAAAAATTTAATTTGCACTGGTTTGCCCTGCTTCGCTTTATTAAAGCTTCGCAGGATTAATTTTGATTGTTGCGTGATTCGATTGTCAAAGGACTGTCTAAATAGCCACCAGTTGAAAAACCGATGACTAGGCCATTATACAGGAAAAAATAAGCCCGTCAACCTCAATTTCGCCCCCTCCCCCAGATACCCTCAACCACCAAAAAATGGCCTAAATAGGCCATTTTTTCCCTTCTCCCGCCAGACCTCAAGTGAGCCCGAGGTCTGGCGGGGATTTTTTAGCGTTTAATTTTAGCCACCGCTTTATTGCGGGACCACATTTCCCATTCAACAAGAACAGGGGCGGCCACGAAGATGGACGAGTAGGCACCCGAGATCATACCAACAATCAAGACGGCGGTGAAGTATTTGATCGAAACTGGACCAAAGAGAAGCATGGCCACCAAGACAATAACGATAGTCGAAGTAACGTTCATTGAGCGAATAATGGTTTGACCCAAACTAATCCCCACCTCCTCTTCGAAGCTATTGCTAATCTTAAGTCTCAAGTTCTCACGGATACGGTCGAAAATAACAATGGTGTCATTAACTGACAAACCAAGAATGGTCAACAAGGCCGTTAGGAACAAGGCGTCAGCCTCAGCCCCAAAAAAGTGAGCTAAGAGCGACATTGCCCCAACGGCGATAATGATATCGTGAACGAGAGCGATAATTGCGGCCACCCCATACTTCCACGATTTGATTGGATAAGAGACAGAGCGGAAGGCGAAGGCAACGAAGATGATAATGAGCAAGACAACAATTACGATAGCAATCATTCCCTTAGTCTCGAGCTCCTTACCAAGAGAAGGGCCGATGGTGCTTGACTGATTTTCTTTAACGGGAGCTTGTCCATTGAGCGACAAGGCTTTCATTAGAGAATCTTTGCCAGTCTGATCTAATTCCTTAAGACGAATCGAAACGGCCTTATCCCCTACCGGTTGCAAGGTGTAAGCTCCGAGGTTAAGCGGGGCGAGGCTCGTCTTAATTTGATCAAGAGCGGGACGTTGAGCGAGATAGCCAACTTCGATAATCGAACCACCCTTAAAATCAATACCTAAGTTAAGTCCATAGGTCATTAAAGAGAATAGAGAAACAAGGATAAGAACAAGGGAGAAAACAAAGAAATAACGACGATGTTTGATAATAAACATATATTTAATTTTTGAAGAAACCATTACCGAATAAGAAGCGGGTTAGCCGGTTCGACTGCCGGAAGCCAAGCGCTAGAAGGAAAGTTCGAGTGACCACCACAGCGGTAAACATACTAACAATGATACCCAGAGCTAAAGTTAAGGCGAAACCCTTAATCATGCTTGTCCCAAACCAGAAGAGGATAATGGACGAGATAATACTGGAGAGATTGGAGTCACGAATAGAGAGCCAAGCGCGAGAGAAACCTTCAGTAACAGCCGCGTGGAGAGACTTACCCTTAGCCAACTCTTCTTTGAAACGCTCGAAGATAAGAACATTCGCATCGACAGCAATACCAATGGAGAGGATGAAACCAGCCATACCAGCGGCCGTTAGAGTCACAGGCATTAATTTGAAAATGGCCAACATTATCATCACATAGATAGATAGGGCGACAATCGAGACCAGACCGGGCAAACGATACCAAAGCAACATGAAGATGGCGACAAGAAGAAGGCCAATGATGCCAGCTTCGACCCCCTTCTTGGCCGCTTCGGTACCCAAGGTTGCGCCGACCACCTGAGTGGAGGCTAGCTTAATTGGGACAGGTAAAGCTCCAAGGTTTAAATTGCGAACGAGGTCCTTGGCTTCGGTAACAGTAAATTGACCGCTGATCTCCGCCTTGCCATCGCGAATTTCTTCCCGCACAACCGGCGCCGAGATAATCTGATTATCGAGCAAGATTGCTACACGTTTGCCAACGCTAGCTTTAGTAATTTGATCAAAGAGTTTGGCTCCATCACTATTGAACTCAATAGAGATCGAAGGAGACAAAGAATTCTGGCTGAAAGAAACTTGGGACTTCTTAAGATAACGTCCGGTCAAACCAGTCGCCAACCATGGAGTGCTTGAGGCATCAAGGTTCGCCGTCGAGGTAGCGCCTTCAACCTTAAACTCAAGCTGTGGCGTCTCAGAAATCATATTGGCAGCCTGCTTAACATCAGTGACCCCTGGTAATTCAACAATCAAACGATTGTGGACAGTACCAGATAGAGCCGAGCTCTCGGTCTGGACAATAGCCTCAGAAACACCAAAAGCATTAACACGACGATCAATCACCTCGCGGAGGGATGACATGGCATCAGAGACATCGGCCGGGTTCAACTTAGAGACATCAGCCTCATAGGTGAGGCGACTTCCTCCTGATAAATCGAGACCCAACTTAAACGGACGATAGAAGCTCCACTGGGGATTAACTTCTGAATAATAATTAAAATAGCCAATCAAAATACCCACTAAAAGCAGGATAATGGCCCAAAAACGTGTCTTAGTCATATGGGGCTATTCTAGCAAAATAAGGGGGAAAATCAAACCCACCCCCTTTCCCCCGCCAGACCTCAAGTGAGCCCGAGGTGTGGCGGGGGGGGGTAGTTATTTCGAATAGACTTTGTGATAAACCCCACCCACAACAACCGCTACTAAGGCCCCAAACAGGAGCCCAGCAATTACATCGGCTGGCCAGTGGACATTAGCTAAGACCCGGGCAATAGCGACAAGACCAGCCCCAACGATAAAAATTATCCCAAGTTTCTTTCTTTGCAAGAAAACCCCAACCGCGAACGCTCCCAAGAAAGTCGCATGGCCAGAAGGAAAAGCGTCGCCATGAGCCGTTGTAAAAAGTGGTTTAAGATTAGCGTAGACTTCAAATGGTCGGGGGCTCGGAATATTATACTTAACCAAACTCGCGAGAAACCAAGCCAGGAGCGCGCTAAAAAATGACAGGCCAACCAAACGAAGAGTGCTAATTTTTTTCTTGGTGAAAAATAAATAAACAATCAATCCCCCGCCCATGACCCAAGGCAAAATTACAGCACAGAAATAAATTAAGTATTCATAAAAAGTCATAATTATATTTTATCAAAATTTTTCCATCTCTCATATACAAGAAAAGCGGGCCACGTGGGGCCCGCTTTTGAGAAGAGATTTTATCACCGCAATCCAGAGGCCTGAACCTTCAGCCTGAAAAAGTCTAACGCCTCTTTGATCGGTTGCCGCCGGTCTTTCGCTTTTCTGAGTAATTCCTCACGACGAGCAACGAGACCTTCGAGATAACCGTCAAGGCACTCAATCATTTCGACAACAGGGAAATCCCCTTTTTCGAGTTCATCCCAACCAACACCTCGGACTTCACAATCCTTGATAACGGTGCAAAAATCCTCCGTCGGGTGGGACATGAAGTGAGCCCGGCAAACGATAACCTTTCCGCCGGAAGTCACACCCCAAGCGAAGTTGCCGTCGTTGTCGTCCAAGAAGAAGTAAATTCCCCGGAAATCCGCCGTTTCCTTCATTGGATCAACCTCAACCCTCTTGAACCAAGATGACCAATCTTCGCCCTCGGGAATAAAGCCCTTGAGAGAAACGAACTCGACAAACTCCCTCTTCGTTTTGACGATGTTGGCAGACCAGAAAGGAACAAGCGGGTCATTCTTCAGGGAGGGAAGGATATCCCTCTCTACAACAATCCGAAGAAGGTTGACGGCCTCTCTCTGACGATCTTCCAGGGTAAACTTACCGGTGGTCACGAGCCTCGATTCCCACCCAGAAAGAGCCCTCCACAAAGCAAGAACGTCATATCCTTTATTCATGAGAACATCTCCTTTTCTGTCGATTGAGGGGTCTCCCCTCCGACGTTTTAGGCCGAGGGTCTCCCCCAGCCTATGACAAAGAATCTAATTAAAAAGTAGCACCAAGCTTAATTAAGTTCAAGTAAATTTTTGAAAAGCATCACAACAGTAAGCGGACCCACACCACCGGGGACAGGCGTGAAAAGTGAACACTTGTCGGCGCAGGCGGGATCAGCATCACCCTTCAGACTGCCATTCTGCTCAGATGTGGCTGCGTCAATCAAAACAACACCATCTTTAATCTTGTCTAGAGTAATTAGGCCGGGCTTGCCCACCCCACTCACAATAATATCGGCTTGTTTTAAAAGGCTGTCAGAATCAGCCGTTTTTGAATCAATAATTGAGACACTCGCCCCTTCCCCTGTGAGCCAAATGGCAACGGGTTTACCCACAAGCTTACCTTTACCAAGCACCACGGCTTTTTTACCCGCAAGTTCAACATTATTCCGCTCTAAAATTTCTTTAATTGCTCCCACCGTTGGAGACAAGACTCTCGCCTCTTGGCTGAGAGCATCAACATCCTTATCAGGTGAAATTAAATTAAGAATTTTTTGTTGATCAATATCATCAGGAAGTGGGAGCTGAACAATAATTCCCGAGACATTAGAGTCATTATTTAGTTTTGTTATTTCTTCTATCAAATCCTCTTCTAAGACGTCAGATGGATATTCATGAACGACAACTTCGACTCCGATATCCAAACCAAATTTTTTCTTGCGCTCAACATAACGTTCAGACACCGGATCTTCTCCTACCCAGACAACGGCCAAACTAAGCTTTTGGCTTTTAGCTTTTAACTTCAAGCGGAGTTCGGACTTAATCTCCTCGGCTAGTTTTTTGCCATCAAAAATCATTTTATTCTCCTTTGCGCATTAATAAAATTTTTATCGTCTTCAAGGTAATACTTAGATCCAGCCAGAAGCTACGATTCTTAATATAGTAAAGATCATAAGAAAACTTGTTTAGCGTGCTGCCAACATCAAGACCGTGGTGCGGATGCTCGCCATAGATCTGAGCCCAACCCGAGAGACCTGGTTTGATAATGTGACGAATATTATAATAAGGAATTTCTTCTTGGTAATAGCCAACACCAGATGGCAACTCTGGTCGAGGGCCAATGAGAGACATATCGCCCTTAACCACGGCCCACAATTGTGGCACTTCATCGATCCTCGTCTTGCGTAAGAAATTTCCAACCCGAGTAATCCGATTTGTCTTATTGCTCTCTGAATTCAAGTCAGTAACATTGTTGCTCATCGAGCGAAACTTATAAGTCCTAACGATTTTATTATCTTTACCAATCCTTTCTTGTGAGATAAAAATCGGTCCCCCATCTTCTAATTTAATAGCGACATAAACAAAAGGATAGAAAATTAAGGAGAAAAGGCCGAGGAAGCTAGCAATCCCCATATCCATCAGACGCTTAAGGGCATCATAAATAGGCTTCGGCCGATTAGAAATCTTCTCCAAAAACCATTGTTCTTTAAGCGAGGTGACCGGTTCTCGATCAAAAAGTTCTTCATAGAGACTAGTAACAGGGATAAAGCGAATACCAGAAAAAATTAAACTGTAAAAATTCTTTAAAGCCAAATCAATATCCTTATCATAAAGATCAACAACAATTGAGGTAATGCCTGAATTTTTAATATTTTTGAAATCAATCTCGCTCGCAATCTTAATATTATAATAAGGGTTATTCTTTATCTCCTCCTTAATCTCATCTACCTCTTGGCCCGAACAAGCAAAATAAATTTTCTCCGAAACATTCAAATATAGTTTGGGCACAATTAAACTGCGCCAGATAAAAATCAAAAGAAAAGAAATGAAGAGGTCAACAAAAAGCAGGGTCTTAGGGGTCACCCCAAAATAAGGGATGAAGTAGAAGAAGACAACAGCCACAAAGGAGTTGACCAATTGAGCATTAAAGATGACACGAGACAACTTGCGACGAAAGATGGAGGTATGTTTGCCATAAAGGTCCGCAATATAAAAAACAAAAACCCATAAAGCAAAGATGAAGGCAAAGGACACAAAAAATTGGGAGAAGAGGCTCCAGGCTGGCAATTCAGCATTACGAACAACCAAGGTCAGCCAAATTGCCACATAGAAGAGGATGATGTCTCCTATCAACAAAACGAGTGTCTCCTTCTTAGAAGTCAGTCTCATATTAGGGCTAGCATACACCAAAAAGTCAAATTATGCTATATTGAGCCCATACCGCGAGGGTATTTTTTATGGCTACAAAAACCAAGATTTTCTATTTTATCACTAAGGGCAATTTCGGCGGAGCCCAACGTTATGTCTATGATCTGGCTACGAGTCTACCTAAAACGGATTTTGATATCACAGTTATTTTTGGTGAAGGAAAAATCCTGGGAGAAAAACTGGTCTCGGCCGGGATAAAAACCCGACAGATCTCTTCACTCCAAAGAGACGTCAACATTCTCGCTGAACTTCAATCTTTTTGGAATATTCTAAGCATCTTGCTTAAAGAACGGCCCGACGTTATCCATCTTAATAGTTCTAAGATTGGGGGCCTCGGTGCCCTCGCCGGCAGACTCGCCCGTATTCCTAAAATTATCTTCACAGTGCACGGTCTAGCCACCAACGAGGACCGGCCGAGCTGGCAAAAAATTTTAATTAAATTCAGTCACTGGCTCTCCATGATTTTAAGTCATGAGATAATTACCGTCTCGGATAGCTTAAAAAAAGAAATTGTTAATTGGTCTGGCTTAAGAGATAAAGTTACAACTATTCATAATGGACTTGGTCCAGCAAAGCTCTTCGAACGGTCCATATCTAGAAAAGAAATTTTAGGAAAATCTAATGATCGTTTTTGGATTGGCACAATCTCCGAACTCCACAAAAACAAAGGCTTGGATTATCTCATTGAAGCCTTCACTGCGACCGTCCGAGCTCTACTTGGCAATTCACTTGGTTGGTCCTTAAACTTGGTTATTATCGGTGAAGGTGAAGAACGGGCCCGTCTCGAAAAACTAATTAAAGACAAGAGAATGGATGATCGCATTTTCTTAGTTGGCCGAGTTGAAGATGCTCGCTCTTATCTCAAAGCCTTCGACATTTTTACCCTCACTTCCCGCACCGAAGCTCTCCCCTATTCTATTCTCGAAGCCGGCCTCGCCGGCTTGCCAGTAATAGCCTCTGAAGTTGGCGGTATCCCCGAGCTAATCACCGATGCCGAACAAGGTATCCTCGTGCCAAAGGGCAATATCGAAGAGATTAAAAAGTCCCTCCTCTTCATGATCAAGAAAAAAGAATACCGCCACCTAGCTGGTATGAATCTTAAGCACCAAGTCCAACAAAATTTCTCCCTCAAGCAAATGCTCGAAAAAACTATTACAATATATAATAATTAAAAAATGAATACCTTAGAAAAAATATTGAAAATTATTTTCGGAACAATTTTAGTAATTTATGTTTGTTGGTTCTTGTCTCTAATGTTTTACACTTTGGTCCTAGGAGGAACAATGTAAGGAATAAGGCAAATTTTTGTAGCCAGCAGCTAAGCGAGGCCTTGTTCAGTAAAACAACCTCGCGTAGCTACGGCCAGCATGGCTTTTGCCATTATTTATGTTCTGAGCAAAGCGAAGAACGATGGCAAAATGGCCGTCGCGGAGAGTAAGAAAACCGTTCGCAGGAATGGTTTTCTGTGTTGTTTTACTGAAGCAAGGCCGAGCGCCTACTGTGGCCCAATGAACTCATTCTTCACATCATCACGGTGAAAAGAGAGAGAATATTTGCGCATACCCATTAGGATACCAAGGCCCAAGAATTCAACCAACAAGTGCGACCCACCATAACTCATGAAGGGCATCGGGAGACCGGTCACCGGGAGTATCCCAATATTCATACCGACATGCACAATGAAGTGCGCCAGCAACATAATAATTAAGCCAAGTCCAAAAAGTGTCTCGAAATTAGTCGCTCCCACCATAGCGATCTTAGCGATGCGCCACAAAATTATCCCAAAGAGTAAGAAGAAGATTAGCACCCCAATGAGGCCCCACTCCTCAGCAAAAGCGGCAAAAATAAAATCGGTCTGATATTCAGGCAAGAATTTGAGTCGAGATTGGGTCCCATAACCAACCCCCTTACCCAAGACCTCCCCCGAACCAACAGCAATAGTGGATTGGAAGGCGTTATACCCAGAACCTCGAACATCCGCCAATGGATTAACAAAAGTCATAATACGTTTCTGTTGATAAGGATGAAGAAGAAAAGACCAAGCGAAGACCGACGAAGCCACCCCTAAGATTAGCAACAAAGCTAAGTGCTTCTTAGATACCCCAGAGACAAGGATCATCCCCAGCCAAATAGAAAAGATGATTAAGGCTGAACCAAAATCAGGTTGAACCAGAATTATCCCAAACGGGATAAGGGCATAGAGACCAGAGACAATAATGTGACGGATGTTAGCAATCTCGACATGTCGTTTAGAAAAATATTTGGCCAAGACTAAGATTAAAGCGAGCTTCATAAAGTCCGCCGGCTGAAGGGAAAATCCGCCAAGGGCCAACCAACTCTGTGCCCCCTTAGAAACTTGGCCAATAAGAAAAAGGGAAAGTAGAATTCCCAAAACAGCAAAATAAAAAGTTATCACGGCCCCACTTTTTCTCAACCAACGCCAATCAATAAAGCTTGCCCCTAAGAACAAGGCATAGGCCAAACAAATCCAAGTAATCTGTCGAGCAAAATAATAACTCTCAACAGTAAAAGAATTCATGGTCACCAAACCAAAGAGAACCAAGGGCACAGTGGCCGAGAGCAAGAGCCAATCAAGACGATTCTCTAATCGACCAATTTTACCCAAAGCAGCGAGCATGGCCAAATTATTTATTAGGATTAAAACTATTCACCCGCCAATAAGACTCAACGTAAGAAGGATCGCCAGAGAAGGGTTCGGGCCAAGTAAAATAAGTTTCTTGGCGCGAATTCGGTTCGACCGCATCGAGCTTCGTCTCACTAGCGGCAAAAGCGTTATTATTAATATCAGAGAGAACCGTGATAATAGAAATATCTCTTATCGTCTTCAGGCTACTATTGCCGACCGAGAGATGAAGAACTGGTTTGGGCTCATTGGCAAATTCACGACGTTCGATAAAAATATCTTTGGCCACCGGTGCCGCCTTCTCCCAAGGGGTGGAGGTGGGAAATTCGACAAAAACTTTGCCAACGGATCTATCTTTGGTAATTACGCGTCCTTCGAAGATAACAAATTTTTCTCCCGCGTTAGCGAAAGTTACTCCCTCACGCTTAGTAATTAAAACATTGTCCGTATCATAAACAGAAAAGATATAAGGCAGATAACGATTGCCTAAATTCTGATTAAGATTCTCAACCTGGGCGGTAAGATCATACCAGCCGTCCTCCACCTTAAGTGGACGAACCCAATCAATCTTCAAGGCTTGAATCTGGTTAGAGCAAGCCAAAGAGCAAACTCCGCCACAATCCACCCCCTCTTCATCTTGATTTTGTCGTCCGTCAAAGCAGGTCGGGACGGGTTTATAAACAAAATAAATAACCAAACCAACAAGCGCCAAGAAAGCCACAACGGTGGTTAGATAATTTAATTGTCTCTGCCTTGCCCAAGATAAAGCCATAAGTGCTTAGATGATAACACAAAAGTAGCAAAAATTAAATTAGAGATTAACGGGGAAAAGATGACCAAAAGCAGCCCAGACATTAGCCAACCAGTTATTAGAGTTCGCTACGCTCGTTTTCTTGAAAGGATAATGATTTATATCACAGTCTTTACCAACAATTTTGCCATCGTCAGGATGATAGTCCGTACCAACAAAATCACCCAAAAAGGCGACATTAACAAAGAACTCCGACCAAGCATGGCATGTTCCTCCACCATAATTGATATTAGAAAAAGAAGTTAAGTTATCTTTAAGCCACTGATTGATACTACTCTTACCTTTGTCTCGGCTACAAAGATCTTTGTACTGAGTCGCATTATTGGGATTTTGGCAAAAATTATAAAAAGCCAGAAATGCTTTATCGTACAAATCACTAATTTGATAGATGAAAGCTGGACCATCTTTGGCTGGATAAACATTAGTATCCAGAGGATCACAACTTAAGCCAAGATCTTTCCCGGTCAAACCAGAAGAAGTTACGTCCATTTCTGCATACTTGCAATTAGTAAGAGAAGAAACTCTATCGGGAATATTAGGGTCAATAATATCGAAATTATACACGTTATTTCCCAAGTCATTTATCCCAACAAGAATCACCGCGTGTCCGGTATAAACAAGCTTGTTGTTACTTATTGACATTGCCCAGTTTAGCGACCTAATACCTAAGCCCTTTGGAAGACCTGCAATATTAACAGTTTTTTTGGCTGCAGTTAAAGCATCTGCCCAGGCTTGACCCATGGGACTTATTGGTATGATTTTCGAACTAAAATAGATAGGTTTAGGACAAGCCCCTTTTCCAAGGATACAAGCTGTATAATCACACTGACCGCCAATCATAAAATCAGAAATGTCTCTCGTGTCACCAGAGCCATAGCCATATTTAGAAAAATCTTTTTCTTGAATTTTGGTAACCCAATCACTCAAATTTGCCTCTGTCACATGAAAAGGCTTGTTTTGCTTAAGACCCTCCTCTGTGTTACTCCAAGGCAATTCGCAAGCTCCCCCTTGCGTCCCCTCCACCACCCGAGCCAACACGCTCGTCTTAACTTTGGCTTCAGCATCGACTTTGTCTTTCTCGCGGCAGGTAACAAGATAGTCATCGCCAGCCTGAGCATTGCGAACATAGACATCATCCTTGGCTTTGAGATCTT
>CAIPHT010000013.1 GCA_903864935.1 Candidatus Vogelbacteria bacterium | reverse complement strand
TTCGCGCGGGGCTGAGATCATGATAAGGAGAGCGGCTTACTTCTTCTTGGCTTGAACGTGTTGCCACAGCTCATAAGCCAAATCACCAGAGAAGGGCCCTTTGTCGACGTAGAACTCAAGGGCGTCAAAAATTGATACCGCGTCATCTGGCTCAAGGGCATAGACATGGATCATCGTCTTCCCATCCTTGAGGTGAGCAACTTGGATCCTCGGCCCGAGATTGTCGAACTCGGTCCACAGGTCAACAATGACTGTCCTCAGAGCAGAACGTTCCCTTTGGTCAGTGCTCCCATTGACCATGAAGCGATAAACCATGAAGCTGGAGCCCTCCTTCACCGGACCAAGGTCCTCTACAACCTCCAGCCAGCCAAGGTCTTTGACCATAAACTTCGGCACCGAGACTTTCTCCGTCCTTGCTTCGGTTGTCATCGCCGGGCTAGGCATAACCTCGCCCCAGTTGTCTAGGACGGCCGGCCGAACCAGGAGAAACCAGGCCAGCAAGCCGACAATGAGAAGAAAGCCGATGGCCACCAACCAAGACAGACGATGAAGCCAAATCCGGTCATTCTTGACGGACTCAAGGGCACGGTCAACACTGCTTTCATTCGAAGTCATCTCTCTTCTCCTTGCCCGCAGGCATTCGAACCTTAATTCGTCAAAAACCTCCACGCGCATGCGTTTCGGCTCGTCATTCCATTTTCAAAACATCTAATACTCTTTAGTTATATGGAATAAAAAAGTATTTGTCAATAGCAAAAATAAGCTTAAAATTAAGGCTTGGAGAAGTTAGAACTTGCTTTCTAAAATTAATTTTTTAATCTTGTCTCTAACGTCTCGGTGGAATTCAAGCGAAGTATTCTTAGGATCTGGTAACTCCCAATGAGTAACTTTGGGGCTATCGCTAAGATATTCGGGGATAGGATCATTCTCGTCAGTAATCATAAAGATCTTATCGGCCCACGCCACCATCTCGGGGGTTAATTGGTTACGGATATTGCCGGCAACATCAATTCCCTCTTCCTTCATTCCCGCAATCATATTATCGAGAATCGGGCCGAGCTCACCAATTGGTTGTTCGGGACCACTCAACTTAGTACCAGCCGAGAGAACATTATAATCACCCTTAATATATTTTTTAAAAAGGACCTCGGCCATTTGACTCCGCGCCACATTCCCCCGACAAACAAAAAGGATATTCATGCGAGAATCATGAATTAAATTTTTAATGGATTATAAAGACATTTTCCATCTGTAGAATAACAGGGAATTTGTTCCTCTTTAGGCAAAAGCCTATTTTGAATTTCAACCACTTCTTCTAAAATAGCTTCTTGGTCCATAACTTTTTCTTCCGTTCCTATCTTTTTGGTCCATTTTTTGGCAATTACTATGCCATTTATAGATTTAGGAGATAATAATTTTTTAATCAACATTTCGCCCTCATTGTTTTCTTTCGGCATTTTTACAAAAAAAGATGCGCCCCTAGAGACAAAGGCCATAAATCCCCTTGAATCTCTATAGCTGCCCATTTGCGTATCGTCATACTTCCCCAGATCATATTCATTTTTTACACCAAGACCTTTTCTAGGCACTGCGATATGTTCCCATGGTGACGACTGGGGGGTTCCGGATGTCCCAGCAATAATCACTTCTATAACCTCCGGGTACATTTTCTCGAATACGTCTGACACCAGGTAGAGGGGTAAAGCATATGTTGAATCAGGAAATGGATGACCATACAAGACATCATTATCACCAAACCCTATTTTAACAACTTTATTCTTTTCCCAAAAATCCTTCCGCACTAAGCTAACTTTTGCACCAACGACATGAAAATCAACTTCAATATCCCAGCGATTACCCTGACCAAGTCCATTTTTAATGATACTTTCAAGACTGTATAGACCAGATCCATGTACCACTAAACCTGGTTTGTTAATATCAAAATTTTCAATTTCTTCGATGGTTCTTTCTCTCAACCTACCAATCTCATATCCCTCCAGCAAATCTTCTTTTTTCTCATCCTCTGAACTATGTGGATTTAATGCTTCTGGCATATAATTATTTTAGAGACAAGTCAGCGAAGCGAGAGAATCCCCTTCGCGGAGTTTCATAATGCGCACGCCTTGAGTGGCACGAGAGAGCGTGGAGATATCAGCGAGCGGAGTGCGGATGACTTGGCCCATCTTGGAGATAGCGAAGACCTCTTCTTCCTCACCATTAAGTACACGGACAGAAACAAGGGGACCCGTCTTCTTGGTAATACTCATGGTCTTAATACCAGAGCCACCACGGCCTTGAGTCTTATATTCAGAGAGTTTAGTCTTCTTACCATAACCGTTCTCACTCATTACGAGGTACTCGCCCTTAGCTCCCTCTTTTTTAATTACTTCGGCCCCAACAATCAAATCTCCTTTCTTCAACTTCATACCACGCACACCGGCGGCGGCGCGACCCATCTCACGAAGGTCAGATTCTTTGAAGCGGATAGCTTGACCCGATTGTGAGGACATCATAATTTCATCGCCCTTATCGACAGCCCGGACAGCAAGGAGTTCATCATTATCAGCCAACTTAATGGAGATAAGACCTGAACGACGAACATCTTTAAAACTATCAGCTGACACCTTCTTGGCCACACCATCACGAGTGAGCATTATTAGGGAGAACTTGGCTGTCTTAAGGTCCTTCGGCAAAGCAAGAACCGAAGTAATTTTTTCTTCTGGTGACAATGACAAATAATTCATTACTGATTTACCACGAGTAGCGCGCTTGCCCTCAGGGATATCATACATCTTGATTTGATAAGCCTTGCCCTTGTCAGTAAAGAAGAGTAAGTCGTCGTGAGTATTAGCAGTCAAGAAAATGGTGACGAAGTCTTCTTCGCGCATATTCACATCTACCACGCCCACACCACCACGTTTCTGTGCTTTATATTCAGATGGATCGGTACGCTTAATATAGCCACCCTCAGTCACAACTAAGACTTCTTCTTTCTCAGTTACGAGATCTTCAACATTAATTTCTTTGACCCCACCCTTAATGATACGAGTGCGACGATCATCAGAATATTTCTCACGGATAACTTCGAATTCACTCTTGATAATGGCCAAGACACGCTTCGGATCAGCGAGAATTGCTTTGAGCTCTTTGATCAAAGCGAGTTTCTCTTTGAGTTCATCTTCAATCTTCTGCCTCTCAAGGCCAGCCAATTTCTGCAAGCGCATCTCCAAGATTGCTGTCGCCTGCAAGTCACTAAACTTGAATTCCTTCATCAAGTTCGTGTGGGCAACGGTCGTATCTTTAGACTTCTTAATCAATTTGATAATCTCATCAATATGATCAAGCGCCTTCTTAAGACCCTCCAAGATATGGGCACGGTCTTCGGCCTTCTTGAGATCAAACTTGGTACGACGCACAACAATAACCTGACGATGCTTCAAGAATTCTTCAAGGATCCCTTCGAGCGACATCAACTTCGGCACGCCATCAACGAGCATCAAGAGGTTGTAGTGGAAGATGGTTTCGAGTTCGGTATGTTTGTATAAAAAGTTGAGAACCTTCTGAGGTTGAATGCCCGCCTTAAGGTCGATAACGACACGAATATCACGGGTAGACTCATCACGGATATCACGAATACCCTCCAGCTTCTTGTCGTGCACCAAGTCAGCCACCTTAATGATAAGTTCCGACTTGTTTACCTGATAAGGAATAGATTTAATGATAATCTGGAAATTGCCGGCCTTGTTCTCCACAATCTCAGCTTCGCCACGAGTGAGGACCCCGCCTTTACCAGTCGCATAAGCGTGACGAATGTCGGCTTGATTGTAAGCAAGACCGCCAGTCGGGAAATCAGGACCCTTAACAAATTCGAGTAGGTCATCGGTAGTCGCGTCAGGATTGTCGATGAGATGAACGAGAGCATCTAGCAATTCGCCCAAGTTATGTGGCGGAATTTTCGTCGCCATACCAACAGCAATACCCATGGCACCGTTCAATAGTAAGTTCGGGACAACGGCTGGCATCACTACCGGCTCTTCACGAGTACCATCATAGTTGGGGACAAAATCAACGGTATCTTTCTCAATATCACGAAGAATCTCGGCCGACAGACGGGACAATTTGGCCTCGGTATAACGCATCGCAGCCGCTGGGTCACCATCGATAGAACCGAAGTTACCCTGACCATAGACCAGAGGGTAGCGAAGAGAGAAATCTTGAGCCAAGCGGACCATGGCGTCATAGACCGAAGCATCTCCGTGAGGATGATATTTACCCAACACGTCTCCAACCACGGTCGCTGATTTGCGGAATTTAGCGGCATAAGTAAGGCCAAGTTCGTTCATGGAGAAAAGAATGCGACGATGCACCGGCTTAAGGCCATCACGGACATCGGGCAAAGCACGGCCAATAATAACCGACATCGAATAGTCGAGATACGAATCACGCATCTCCTTCACAATATCCACTGGGATAATTTCGTCCCCTTCACGGGGCTTCATAACATCTTTTGGTTCTGTTTTCTTAGCCATCTTTATTTATTATTTATGTATCATATTACCGACGACCCAAAAACCATTAT
Organism: Candidatus Vogelbacteria bacterium; assembly: GCA_903864935.1. Taxonomy (GTDB): domain Bacteria; phylum Patescibacteriota; class Minisyncoccia; order Phycocordibacterales; family XYD1-FULL-46-19; genus CAIPHT01. The sequence continues at coordinate 14,591 of CAIPHT010000013.1, read as the reverse complement.
AAATATTGTCCAGTCCATCACCAGCAATCCTAATCATGTTAGGGATAACCCCCTTCACTGAATTGGACACCCCATTCTGCTCTTCAGTACTAGAAGCGGTGAGAGCCGCCTCCGCCTTAGCCATCGCTTGTTGCCTAGCCTCCGCCTGCAAACGTGCCTCCTCGGCATTATTATTAACAACCGAGAGCACAAACGACAGAACCCAGACAAAAAATATAATAACAATAAAAATGAAGGTCCACAAAAAAACCACCCGCTTTTTCTCTTCTTCGGTTCGAGAGCGAACATCTTGAATATAATTACCGATTCTTTGCATACTCTAACTGGCCTGAATAACAATAACTTCGTCCTCCTTCCCTTCGACGTCCTTACGCTTGATTGTTAATTTGTCAACACGGTTCTCAGCGCTCCCGCCAATTTCTTTATTGAAGGTCTTGAGAGACTCTTCGCCGTTCTTCCCATCTACCATTAAGGGAATGATAATCTTGGGTTCAAGGGAAGTGGCAAACTTGGCCGCATCTTTAGGCGACAAAACGGGGCCACCAGCAATGGGAACAAAGAGAACATCCACAACGCCAATATCTTCAAGAGTCTTAGGATCAAGTGTGGTGTTAGCCAATGCACCAAGGTGACAAAGACGAATGCCGTCAATCTCAGTGGTAAAAATTGTATTAATTTGACCATCTGCGCCCTCACTTGGGTAACCATAAACGAAAATACCGTCAATCTCATACTCACCAGGACCATTGATGATAAAAGGGTCTTTGTTGCCAAAAGTGACCGATTCACAACCATTAAACGACGGATTATTGAGCGAGACCAAGCAGAGGTCCGCCCCAAAACGGGTGGCCTTAGGATCAATCTCTCGGCTGATAGGATTGAAGGCGACCACCAAGTCTCCCTGCTGAACCTTAACAAAACCCTCCTTGTGATAAGTAATAATCATAGATTTACCAGTCTATTATATCATAAGCAGACTCAAAAACCAAAGGGGAAATCTCAGCCAAAATCAGTAATTTGCCAAGGAGGACCTTATCTTGTATACTATCGCCCATATGACAAACATTATAAATAATGATGTCGAGACCGAGATCGTCGAGGGCGACGAGCGCGATGAGCGTGTTGAGTCTGATGTCCCTAAGCGCTTGATGGATGACCTGATCAAGCAATCTGCTCACAAGCCCGAAATTGGTGCGATTATTGAAGGTACGGTTATTGGTAAGGGAGGTAAGACTCTCTATATCGACGTGCCCCCATTTGGTACCGGTATTATCTTTGGTCGTGAATATTTGAACGCCAAGGATATTATTAAGAAAATTAGCATTGGTGACACCGTGACCGCCAAGGTCATCGAGACCGAAGGTGAAGAAAGCTATATTGAGCTCTCTCTCAAGGAGGCCAAGCAAGCTATCGTCTGGAGTGATGCCGAGAAGGCGACCAAAAACAAGACTCAATTTGACCTGCTTGTTAAGGATGCCAACAAAGGTGGACTTATCTTGGACTGGAATGGTATGGATGGCTTCTTGCCAGCCTCCCAACTCAAACCCGAGCATTATCCTCGCGTTGATGGTGGCGATAAGGATGCCATTGCCGGAGAATTAAAGAAATTTATTGGTCAGACCCTAACTGTCTCGATTATTGGTACCGATCCTAAGGAGGGTAAACTTATCTTCTCTGAGAAAGGGCCGGATAATAAGCAGAAACGTGAGATTGTCGGTAAGTATGCCCTAGGTGACGTTGTCGAAGGCGAGGTGACTGGTGCCGTTGACTTCGGCATCTTCATCAAGATCCAAGATGGCCTCGAAGGCTTGGTGCACATCTCTGAGCTTGATTGGTCCCTTGTCGAGAATCCTCGTGACCTCTTCCGTGTGGGCGATAAAGTTAAAGCCAAGATCATTGATATCAAAGATGACAAAATTTCCCTTTCCATTAAGGCCCTTCGTGGTAATCCTTGGAAGGAGGCTGAGGCTAAGTACAAGCGTGGCCAAGTTGTCTCTGGTGTCGTCATCAAGTACAACAAGCATGGTGCTCTCGTTTCCCTAGAGGAAGGTGTCGCCGGCTTGGTGCACATCTCGGAATTCAAATCTGAAGACGAACTTCGTCAGAAGCTTGAGCTTGGTAAGAATTATACCTTTACTATCAACATCTTTGAGTCTAAGGACCAGCGCATGACTCTCTTCTTTGGAGATTGCCCTGATCGCGTCAAAGCTGAAGAAAACAAGAAAAAAGAAGGCTAGAAACCTAAAAAATCCGCAAAATAAAAACCCCCGCCAGACCTTGGGCTCACTTAAGGTCTGGCGGGGGTTTTTGGTTTTAGTTAACCTGACCAAATCCTACCCCAATGTACCTACCAATAGCTTGAATATATTCTGGAACCGGCCAACCCCAAATCTGCGGGACAAGAAAGCCTCGATAAACAACCCAAATTACAGCAAAACTTACAATTGTCACCAAAACTAAAATAACAAAACTCATTAGAGGATGGCTGTTTGTCTCCCCTTCATAAGAAGGCGGGATATAATTAAAAGGGTCAGCCAAAAATTTTTTCAAATTATTGGCATTACTGCCAAACATCGCAAATAAATAAACTGACGAAAGAAGAAGCCCAATAATGATAATCAACAAAAAAGAAAGGTATGGACCAAATAAGGGCAATATCCAACTTATTACATTTTGGATTGGCCCAATGATTAAAGATTTCTCCAGTACCCCATTTGTATACATACAATAATTTTTAATTAAAACTATTCATCGTTCTTTCAAGCCCATTCTCGACGAGGGAAGCGATGATCTCCTTGGTACGCTTAATTACTTTCTTAAGTTCGTCTTGTTCGGCGGGTTTGAAATTGCCAATCACAAAATCAACAACCTTGTCGCTTGTGGGCTTCTTGGTTTTGCCGGAGGGTGTCGAAGGTGAGAGACCGACTCGAATTCGGGTAAATTCGTTGGTCTTGAGCGCTTTAACAATTGAATCCACACCCTTGTGACCTCCGGATCCCCGATTGTAAGAAATTTTTATCGTGCCAAGGGCCAAGTCGACATCATCGTGAATGACTACCACATCCTTAGCTTCGGCTTTGGTTTTAATAAGAGGCTTCACTGACCCGCCCGAATTGTTCATAAAATTATTGGGGATGAGAAGGCGGAATTTGTTAGAACCAAGTTTACCATCGCAAAGTTCGGCCTTAAGTTTTTTCTCATCGCGCCAATCTTTAATCTCCATCTCTCCCACGGCCTTCTTCTGTAAAGCCAGCAAAATCATTCGCCCCACCGAGTGTCGGGAGTTCTCATACTCTGCCCCAGGATTCCCGAGCCCCACAAAAAGGTAATTGGTTTTAACTTTTTTCATATTAAAGACATTATAACAAAAATTTAAATAAAGAAACGCCCAGCAGGAGCGGAACGCTTCTGCTGGGCGGGGAACTTCGGGAGCCGATAACCATCTCAGGCCAGCGATTCGGGGTGATAGACCCCTTCGCTCGCCACCCTGATTGCCCCTACTTCCTCAAACTCTGGCACAAAGTTGATTTTGCCGCGCCAATAGTTTGGATTGAGGAACGAGATCATCCCCTTCTCGTCGTACTCCTCAGGGAAGCCCGAGTAGGAAAAGATCAGTCTGAGCCTCGGAATGACCACTGCCCCGCCGTAACGTTCCTTGTCTGGGTCTCGGCTTTGCGAACTGGTGAGATGCCCAGGATTCAGGCGCAGGCGCTCAACTTTCTCCTGGCAAAAGCCGTAAGATTTCTCGGCCGAATCCAAGGGCTGAGCCCCGACTTTCAGAACGGCGAGTGGCGGGCCGCCATCGGGGAGGGCCGAAGCCAGGGCAAAATAGCCGCCCAACTTCTGCTCTTTGCCCTGATCCTTGAGCTCTCGATTGATTTGGGCAAACACCTCACTCAGGCGTCCTGGTGCTTGCTCAATGATTGTTCTGACATCTTCCGTTGATAATACCGATACTCTGTCCATGACTATTTCCTTTTCCCTTTGGTCCATACCAAAGTTGTTGGTGAACACATTTGAAGATAACAATACCTAACCAATTACTAACACAAAAGGTCAATTTTGTGCAAATGCAAAAGTGTGGTAATATTGGCAGATTATGGAGCAAAAAAAAGAAACTTGGTGGGATGCCTTGCGCTTTGGGATCATACTCTTAGCCATCATTATCCCTTTTAGAATGTTCGTGGCTCAGCCCTTTATTGTGCACGGCGCTTCAATGGACGAGACCTTCCATAATAGCGATTACCTCATCGTCGACGAGCTCTCCTTCCTCTTGAGAGACCCTGTTCGAGGCGAAGTCGTTGTTTTCAAAAATCCCCAAAACGAATCCCAGTATTTTATCAAGAGAATTATTGGCCTACCGGGTGAGACGGTCACTGTCCATAACGGTGAGACAAGTATTACCAAGGGGGATTCGACGGTAAACATTAACCAACCCTATATTGGAAGTGAGAGCTCTAAAGAAGCTTACCTCAAGCTCGGGCCCAATCAATTTTTTGTTATGGGAGATAATCGCTCCGTCAGCTGGGATTCTCGTTATTGGGGAGTATTAACCCGAGACAAGATTAAGGGGCGCGCCTTTCTCCGACTCTTCCCTTTTACCCAAATTGGTTATTTGCCAGGTTATTATCAATATAAGAACTAATATTTATGCCTAATCCTAAAGCTAGCAAATCTGAAGACCTACGCACTCCAAAAGGAATGCGCGATTTAATTGCCGAAGAAGTTTTTCTTTACCAAGGTTTCTTTGAGAAAGCCGCCGAACTTGCTCTTTATTATGGTTTCAAACCAATTGAGACTCCGGTGATGGAAAAGGAGGAACTTTTCTCCCGTGGTGTTGGCGAAGGTACCGATATCGTTTCTAAAGAAATGTTTAGCCTTAAGACCAAGGGTGGCGATCATTTGGTCCTTAGGCCAGAGGGAACCGCCAGCGTGATGCGTTCTTATGTTGAGCATGGCATGTTTGCTCAGCCTCAGCCTCTGATGTTCTATTATTCTGGACCAATGTTCCGTCACGAGAACCCTCAGCGTGGTCGCTACCGACAATTCTATCAATTCGGTTTAGAAATTCTTGGCACCAAGAAGAGTATTGCCGATGCCACCATCATTAATTTAACAAAAATAATTTTAGAAGAAGCCGGTCTCACTAACCTCACTTTCAAAATCAACAGCATTGGCGACAGTGAGTGCCGTGGTACCTTCCGTCGCGACTTGGTTAATTATTACAAGAAAAATCTTAAGGGCCTCTGTGCTGATTGTAAGGAACGCCTGAAGACCAATCCTCTTCGTCTTCTTGATTGTAAGAACCCCGGCTGCGTGGAGCTCAAGAAAGGTGCCCCAGACTCTATCGGTTATCTCTGCGCTCCCTGCAAAGCTCACTTCAAAGAAGTGCTCGAGTACTTAGATGCTCTCGGTATCTCTTATGAAGTTGATAACACCCTCGTGCGCGGTCTTGATTATTACACTCGCACCGTCTTCGAGGTCTTCGCTGAGAGCAAAAGTGATGATGGTACCTTAACTCCGCTCGCCTTAGGTGGCGGTGGTCGCTATGACAACTTGGCCAAAGCTTTAGGCATTAAGAAAGATATCCCCGCCGTTGGCGCTTCCTTAGGGGTGGACCGCATCATTGAACTGCCTGAGTATGTTCGTCACGCACCGCGCATCGTCAAGAAACCTAAGGTCTTCTTCATCCAGCTCTCCTTCGATGCCAAATTGAAGAGCTTCGAGATTATTGAGGCTCTGCGTCATGCCAAGATTCCCGTCCAGCATTCTTTGTCTAAAGATTCTTTGTCAGCCCAATTAGCTTTAGCTGAGAAAATTGGCGTACCTTATACCATTATCTTGGGTCAAAAAGAGGCCCTCGATGGCACCGTCATTGTGCGCAATATGGATACCCGCTCCCAAGACACCATTAAGATTGCCAAATTAGCCGAATACTTGAAGAAAATTAAGTAATAAATGGACACAGCCAAATTAAGAGAAATTTTAACGGATTTCCCTAAATATAAGGGCACTGAAATAATTAAACCCTCGAACCTGGTTAATTCGGGTTTTCCATCATGCTTTAACCTTAGTTTTGGCGAAGGGCCAATGCATGAACTTTTTGGTCAATATTTAGATTATGACAAAAATCTAATTTTTTCGACAATTCAATCCTGTATCCGCCATGAGGATTGGGAAAAGATAGTCAGCAAGGACCCCGAATGTTATAGATACTTAAATCTGTTTGATATGGCTGGGGTTGGCGGGATGACGATACTACTAGACGGAAAAAACTCAGAAGAAGTGGCAAAATTCCACATGAAGTCCGAGTTAGAGTTTCTAAAAAAGATTGGGCTGGATATTGGCAAGTTAAAAATACTATATTTCACAGAGACTCCGATCGAAGAGGCTACCAAAGGTAAATACGACATAGAAAAGTTATTTCCAACTGACCCGTATTATAAGTACTGGGTAGAATTAGGCTTAAAACCAGAGCAGTTAGAGGCAAACAAAACAAGAGACACGATGCTGGCCCTAAACGTCTTCGGTTTGCCTACACCTTGGGGTTATCGATACGAGATATTATATAGCTATGAAAACAAACTCTGGGATATAGGGACAGTTGAATATTTAACTTATCGTCCAACCTTTGACGAGACGAGCAAGGTTATAGATATTATCCCATTCAACCACTGTCTAGGAGCTTCTGTTGTTGGATTAGAAAGAATCGCGACAATTCTAAACAAGAAAAGTAATGTCTGGGAAGTTGATACAATTTATCCCCTTATTGAACTTGTAAAAGAAAAGTCTGAGGGGAAAGAAGAATCTGACGCAGTTGTGATAATCCAAGCTTTCCGAGCTATTCATAAAATTATCGCTGATGGTAATATCTACAGTGATTTAAACACGAGAAGAAAAGAATATATTCGTGGTTTTTATCGTGAATTTTTCGAGAGATGCAAAAAACTAGGCATAATTTACAATCAAGAATTCTTAACTGAACTAATCGAGTTAAATGCCAAACTTAACCCTTGGTATCCCGAACTTCTCGCCTCTAAATACATCATGGCCAAAGAATTCGGCCTAAGAGAAGAGAGTTTCAAAAACGACAGATCAATTAAACACAGGGGTGTAGCTCAGCAGTAGAGCGCTAGCCTTATACGCTAGAGGTCGGTGGTGCGAACCCATCCATCCCTACAAATAAAGCTCAAGATACCATCAAGATTGTCAAATTGGCCGAATACTTGAAGAAAATTAAGTAAAATTATTAATTAATAATAAAAACATGGAAAGTTTTCCAAGTAATGTCCCTAGTCCATCCCCCGAAGAAGGTCTGGAAACAAAATCTTATGAAGAGAGGCTCGCTATAATTCGTGGGTTAGAAGCAGGCGACGTCTTGAATAGCAAAAGTGGAACATATCGAACCTTGCTAAGCAAAGGAGATGGGATTTACACTTTTGAAAAAGCTGGAGCTGACGGAACTAAGTCTGTTCAGTCAATAAACGAAGATGACCTAATTATCGGACTTGGCGCGGTTAGCCATATCGAGAAAAAACAATAGCTTGACACAGAGTCTTTTTTCTGCTATACTTAAGGTCGGATGAACAACCCCTTATTTTAAGAGCAACAAAGGAGAAAGCCATGGTTGGAGAAATTATGGATGCCACAGATGACCCAAGTGGTGACATGCCACGTCGAGCCAACGACGAAGGGGAACTTGAAAGCTATCCCTACCTCTCCGTCCCCTGGGACCAAGAGGAGGATGGAGCGGCAGCGTTCGACAAAATGCCGGACCGCTTTCGACACTAAGCTGAAGCCTTGGCCCCGCCAAGCTGACCCCGTACCACAAAGGTACGGGTGTTTTGTTTTTTATAAACTTGTGTTAGAAATATAGATGGAAAAGAAAGGAGACCCTACAATGGATACCGACAAAAGAGTCTTTGTGATACGTTTTTTTCGAATCTTGGGCATTTTTCTCCTTGTAGCAGGAGGCCTGAGCATGCTCGGGGCGTGGTATTTCGGACCGGGATCAATTATGGACGCGGTGTTAAGAATGGCTGCCGTTGGTTTCTTCACCTTCGGCCTCGTCTTGACAATCTTTCCAGAAACAGGAGGAGTCCTAGTCAAGGCGGCAAAGTTCTTATCAACAGCGTCACCAGACGTCTTCTACAAACATTGAGCCCCCGCCAGCCCCCGGCGCGCATTATGCGCGCCGGGGGCTGAATTATTTGCCAATTTTGAGAGAAAATGTTATCCTGTCACGTATGGTAAAAACCAATGCAATTGAGGTAGTTAAGGGAGCCGTCGAGACCAATATGAGCGTGATGCGTCGCTTTTCGAAGCGCGTCTCAGGTAACGGTATTGTCCGCGCTTCTCGTAGCCGCCGTTACAACGAGCGACCTAAGTCTGCTCTCAAACAAAAAAATGAAGCTATTAAGCGCATGGCCAAAAGGTCTGCTTATGAGCGCCTAAAGAAATTAGGCAAAATCAAAGAAAGTGAATTTAGAAATCGCTAATCTAACCAAAAGGAAGGTCCCAGACCTTCCTTTTGCCCTATACAAGGAGAAGATTCTGGGCAAAAAGTATGAGTTGTCCTTGGTTTTTTGTAATCCCGCCAAGGCGCGCGACTTAAGTATCAACTATCACCACAAAGATAAGGAGGCCAATGTTCTCTCTTTCCCTCTCTCTAAAGAGAGTGGCGAAATTTTTATAAAACTGCCCACCACTGACTTCTCGGTCCCCCATTTGTTTATCCACGCCCTCTTGCATTTGAAAGGTTTGTCACATGGTAGTAAAATGGAGAGTGAAGAAAAGAAGTATATAAAACTTTTCAAAATTGATTTAAATAGTATAAATGGCCAATCGCAACATCATAGCCGGGTTAGACATCGGGACCGCGTGGATACGTCTGGTTGTTTGCGAACTTAAAGCTGGCGACAATGTCCCTCAAGTTCTAACCATGGTTAAGAAACCGGCTCGCGGTCTTCGTCGTGGTTATGTGGTAAATATCGATGAAACAACAGAAGCCATTCGCGAAGCGGTGGCTGACGCCGAACGAACACTCAAAACCAGAGTACGGAAGGTGATTCTTGGTATCGGTGGCGTCTCTCTTGATTCGCGCATTACCGAAGGAGGAATTATCGCCTCACGTCCAGATTCCGAAATTTCTAACAGTGATGTCTCGCGCGCCATTGACGCCAGCGAGACGAACTTATTGGAGATGAATAATCGCCGGGTTTTGCATCGTATCCCCGTCGCTTTCAAAATTGACGGCGAGAAAGTGCTTGGTCACCCAGACGGTCTGCGCGGATCCAAGCTCGAAGTTAAAACTCTCTTTATCACCTGTCTCGATCAACATCTTAAAGATCTCGTCCGGGCTATCGAGAATGCCGGCCTCTCCGTTGAAGATATCGTAGCCTCACCGCTCGCCGCCAGCCTTGTCGTCACTACCAAAAATCAAAAGACGGCGGGCTGCACCCTCGCCAATATTGGTTCGCAAACAACCTCAATTGCCATCTTCGAAGACGGACTCCTAATTTCCCTTCAAGTCTTCCCCCTTGGTTCAATGGACATCACCAACGACATCGCCCTCGGCTTCCGCATCCCGCTTGAGGATGCTGAACGCGTGAAGAAGGGTGAAGGCGAACCAATCGGCACCAAGAAAAAATTAGACGAAATTATTGAAGCCCGTCTCTCCGACATCTTTGAATTTATCGAAAGACATTTGAAAAAAATTGGTGTCGCCGGCTTATTACCCGCCGGAATTATTATCACCGGAGGAGGCTCTAGTGTTAGCAATATTGAGGAGCTCGCCAAAAATTATTTTAAACTCCCCGCCCGAGTCGCTAGCGCCACCATCGCCACTAGTTCCAAATCTCAAATTCGTGATACCGCTTGGGCCGTCGCTTATGGTCTCTGTGCTTATGCCACTGAAGAAGGAGGCGACGAATCCTTCGGCCTTAAATTGGTAAAAGGAGCTCGAGGCAAACTCTGGAGCTGGATTCGTGAGTTTATGCCTTAATTTGCCTTTTTTAAGTGGTTTGTTAAGATAAGGGGAATAAAATATTATGCCTAAAATAAACCCCGAAATCGAATCATTTGCTCGTATTAAAGTTGTTGGTGTTGGCGGTTCAGGAACGAACGCCGTTAACCACATGGTTGAGTCGAAGGTCCAAGGTGTTGAGTTCATCGTGATGAATACCGATGCCCAACATCTTCACCACTCCCCCGCTAATAAAAAATTACACATTGGTAAGAATTTAACTCGTGGCTTAGGCACCGGCATGGATCCAGACTTGGGCCGTCGCGCCGCCGAAGAAAGTCTTGAGGATATTCAAGCCTTAGTTAAAGGCGCCGACATGGTCTTCATCTCTTGTGGCTTAGGTGGTGGCACTGGCACTGGCGCCGCTCCTGTCATCGCGAAGGTCGCGAAGGAACTTGGCGCTCTCACTATTGGCGTGGTCACTCGCCCCTTCTACTTTGAAGCCAAACAGAGAAAAAATATCGCCGACAAGGGCCTCGAGGAATTGAAGAAGGAGGTAGATGCCATTATCTCTATCCCCAACGATCGTCTCCTCAACATGATTAGTAAAGACACCACTCTGACCTCAGCTTTCTCGATTAGTAACGATGTTTTGAAACAAGCGGTTGAAGGTATCTCGAACACCATTACTATGCCCGGCCAAATCAACACCGACTTCGCCGACATCAAGACCATTATGCAGAATTCCGGCTCAACTTTGATGGGTGTCGGGGTTGCCACCGGCGAGAATCGTGCCGTCGAAGCAGCCAAAGCCGCCATCAGTTCGCCCCTTCTTGACGTCTCCATTACCGGCGCCAAGGGTATCCTCTTCACCGTCTCGGGCGGCGATGATGTGACCCTCTTCGAATTGCAAGAAGCTGCTAAAATTATTACCGAATCCATTGACCCAGAAGCGAAGGTTATTCTTGGAACTATTCATGATGACAAGATGAAGAAAAACGAGGTCAAGGTTACCGTTATCGCCTGCGGTTTTCCTAGTGACAATAACAAGAAAGGGCGAGACGATTTCAAAATCAACTTTAGTGCCGAGACAACTCCCACCTCAACAGTAACCGAAGAAGTTGAGATAAAAAAAGAAACTCCTGAGCCAGAAGTTAAAAAGGTGACCAACTTTAATTCTGTTGACAATACAAAGGCAGACAAAGAAGATTCCAAAATAATTCTAAACGCCAAAGAGAAAAAAGAGGATAATTTCGAAGATGATGATTGGTCTTCTATCCCGGCTTTTCTTCGTCGCTCCAAGACCAAGTAATTACCAGCCAGCTTTTAGGTGTTGGGTTTTAGCTTTTAGCAAACCTCAAACCTACAAGCTAATAACTAAAAGCTAACCCAATGTTTGATGTCATAATTATTGGTGGTGGCCCCGCTGCTTGCTCGGCTGGCGTCTACACTGCCCGCAAAAAATTAAAAACTCTTGTGATTGCCCAAGAACTTGGTGGTCAATCCGCTGTCTCACCCGAAGTCCAAAACTGGTTGGGCGAGATTAGTATCTCGGGCGCCGAACTATCGAAAAAATTTGTCGACCATCTGCGTTCTTACGAAGGCGAAAATCTGGTTATTAAAGTTGGCGTCGCCACTAATGTTAAGAAAGATGGTGATAATTTTAATGTTGAGGCTTGTGATGGAGAAAACTTCACTGGCAAAACCGTCTTAATGGCGATGGGTGGAGCTCGTCGCAAACTTAACACCAAAGGAGCTGATATCTTCGAGCACAAGGGTCTGACCTATTGTGCCTCGTGCGATGGCCCTCTTTTCTCAGGACAAAATGTGGCGGTTATCGGTGGCGGTAACGCCGGCTTCGGGACTGCCGGCCAACTCTTAGCCTATTGCCCTAAAGTTACCTTACTAGAAATGTCCCCCAAATTCCGCGCCGAAGAAGTGACTGTCGAGAAATTAAAAGAGAACCCAAACTTCGAAGCCATTAGCAATATTGAGCTCTTAGAGATTAAAGGCGATCCTTCGACAAGCTCAGGACAAGCAAATTTCGTCAAAAGCCTTAGTTATAAAAATAAAGAAACGGGTGAGATTGTCGAGCTACCAGTATCTGGTATCTTCGTTGAGATTGGCTTCTTGCCAAACACCGACATGGTCAAGGAATTGGTAAATCTAAATCCTATCGGGAATATCATCGTTGATCATCAAACTCAAAGGACCTCACTCGAAGGAATCTGGGCCGCCGGTGACTGCTCCGATGTGAAGTATCATCAGAACGGTATTGCCGCTGGCGATGCCATCAAAGCGGCTGAGGATATCTACGAATATCTAAAGTCTAAATAAATAGAAAAACCCGCCTTCGACCTAGGCGGTGTTTTTCTACACGGCACTAAATCGGGCGGGTTGAGTTACTGGATAATCCAAGGAACGATGTGCTCGAGCTTCCACTCGAGACCAGCCTTTGCCCTCTGAAGAGCCTTCCTCTTCTTCATGTCTTTCTTGAAGTAGGTCTGACGGAGGGCCTCGTAAAGAGTTTTAGGCGAAATAAGCTTGGACATTTCCTCTCTTGCTTTATGGATGTCATCCTGCTCATTCAGCCAATCGAGTTGACTCTGCCACTTGACTCGGAGCCTATCAACATACTGACGCCGAACCCCAGACAGGAACCCGACGTACCAAAAATAGGGTAGGGCGATAGCGATGAGGCAAACCCCAAAAGTCGTCTGAAAGGCAAGGGCAAAGAAATCGCCGCTTCGAGGATACAAGATAAGCAATCCTACACACACCAAATTGGTGACCACGCAAACAGCGAATTGGGCGAGATAATGAGATCTTACCCGACCTCCATTCTCTCGGTAGTTCCCGATCAGAAAATTGATCGTCCAGACCAGCATAAGCACAGACATTACAGCGTGAACAACGTCCATCTTTGACCCTTTCTGTAACCCCTTCAGCAAGAGGTAAGTTAAGACAAAAAAAATCCCTAAATCTATTTGCAAAGAGGCAACGGGCCTCAACATTCCTGACTTAATTACTAACACATTTAAGAAATTGTGTACAGAGTTAGAGTCCCGCTAGTTTAATCGCAAAATAGAGGACCACGAGGCCCAAGATGGTCATGAGGGTGGTGAAGCGGGTGGAGTGACCATGATGACTCTCAGGGAGCAATTCGGAGGCGCCGATATAGAGGAAGAAGCCGGCAAAAAGGGCGAGGATTGGGCCCAAAAGGCTCTCTGGGAGCTTAAAGAAGAGCGTGGCCAAGATACCTATAGCCGGGGCAACAGAGGCAATTAGGAGCCATCTAAGGGCCTTCTTTTTGTCTCCCCCATTCTTCAACGTGAGACCCACAATATTCAGGCCATCTGAGAAATTATGGGACAAAACGGCGACCGCCAAAATCAATCCCACCTGAGGTGAGACTTGGAAAGCGAGGCCAACAGCCAGACCGTCAATCATACTGTGGACGGCCAAAATAAAAGCCGAGAGAGATTTTTTCTCATGATGAGGGTTCTCACAATGTTCTTCTTCGTGGGGATGAATAAAAAGTAAACGATCTAAAATTAAATAAATAAGAAATCCCAAAGCCACAAGAGATGTGGTGGTCGCAATACTAAAGATATCTTGATTTAACTTAATAGCTTCAGGCAAAAGGTCAAAGAAGGCCACCCCAATCACCGCCCCCGCCGAGAAACCAAGAACAAGGTGGAGTTTGTCGCGAAAGTAGAAGGCCGAAAGCCCGCCCACAAAAGCGGAACAAAAAGCGGCAATGGCGATTAAGACTAACATAAGAAAACTATAACAGAATTAGATCAAAAATGGTATAATATCGGCATATGAACATTATTACTTATCTTCGTCATTGGCGTTTCGAAGGTTACGCCATTTTTGACCTCGCCCTCTCCTTTTTAGGCATGTGGCTCCTCTCCTCGTTATTATCAAAAATATTTCGGGTTATTCATATACATGTCCCTGCTCGTAATTGGATTATCCTAACCCTGCCCCTTAGTATTGTGGCCCACCTCTTGGTTGGTCGCTATACTCCAATGGTTAACAATTTCCTCTCACCCAACGACCATTGGGTTCTTAAACTAATAATCCTCGGCTGTCTAATCCTTGGCTTGTGGGGAATTAGAATAAAATAAAGATAAGAAACTTTTTTGGTGACCCTACCGGGAATCGAACCCGGATTAACGGCTTGAAAAGCCGGCGTCCTAACCGTTAGACGATAGGGCCAAATTTTGTGGCCAAAACTTAACGAACGTAATATATCATTTTTTTGAAAAATTGCCAAGAAAATGCTACGATTTAGCTTGTATTCAAAGGAGGCGTGGCAGAGTGGTTGAATGCGCATGTTTCGAAAACATGTATGCCTGAAAGGGCATCGGGGGTTCGAATCCTCCCGCCTCCGCGTGTTAAAAAAGGACCCGCTTGGCGGGCCTTTTTCTTACGCGGAGGCGAGCAAGCCAACTGCTTGGCTGGCGTGGAGGATTCGAACAGCGGAGCGGTGTTTCTTCACCAGAAGAAACCAGCGAGCTGGTGCCTAGACCAATTGGACGCGACGGCGTACAATTGAGTCGAAGGAGAATCGTTTCCCCTCCCGCCTCCGCGTGTTAAAAAAGGACCCGCTTGGCGG
>CAIPHT010000012.1 GCA_903864935.1 Candidatus Vogelbacteria bacterium | reverse complement strand
TAAGGACCGACTAACCCTTGTCTGATTGACATTGACAAGGAAACCTTGGTTTTTCGACGCCGTGGGCTCTCACCACGGTTGCGGTTACTTGTGCCAACATTCTTACTTCTCTGCGCTCCACGCCTAGCTCACGCTGGCGCTTCACAGCGGCAGAAAACACTCTCCTACCACTCACCCACTCAAAGTGGGCGAATCCTCATCTTCGGTACAATGCTTAAACCCCGATAATCTGCGGCGCAAAATCTCTTGATGAGTGAGCTGTTACGCTTTCTTTAAATGATGGCTGCTTCTAAGCCAACATCCTCATTGTCAGAGAAATCTTACCTCCTTAAGTGTACTTAGCATAGATTTAGGGACCTTAGATTGAGATCTGGGCTGTTTCCCTTTTGACCAACGGACCTTAGCGCCCGTAGTCTTACTGCCTAGTAATAATCATTGGTATTCGGAGTTTGATAGGACTGACGAGATTGCTCCCTATTCAGTCCTGCCAGTGCTCTACCCCCAATGGGTTCGATAGACGCTATCCCTAAAGATATTTCGGAGAGAACCAGCTATTACCGAGTTCGATTAGCTTTTCACTCCTTACCACAAGTCATCCGATAGTATTGCACGGCTAAACGGTTCGGACCTCCCCCCACCTTTCGGAGGGGTTCATCCTGCTCATGGTAAGCTCACTCGGTTTCGGGTCTTATGCATGCTACCATTCAACTTGCTTAGTTCGTAAGACCAAAAGCGATCTCACAAACTAAGAGTTGAAAAACGCACTTTCATACTCGGTTTCCCTTAAGCTTCACTACCTAAGCAGCTTAGCTAAGCAACATGCATAAACTCGTTGGCTCATTCTTCAATAGGCACGCCGTCATCCCGACATCTTGCGATGGAGGGACTCCGACTCCTTGTAAGCACAGGGTTTCAGGTACTATTTCAACGTCCTCATCGGACTGCTTTTCACCTTTCCCTCACGGTACTAGTTCACTATCGATCTCTAAGTATATTTAGCCTTGCCGGTTAGTGCCGGCGGATTCCCCCAAGGCTGTCGTTCCTCGAGGTACTCAAGAACAATGACAAAAAAGATGTTTAATTTTTCAGCTACGAGACTCTTACTCACTATGGTCTGGCTTCCCAGCCAGTTCGCTTAAATTAACATTTTGTAACTTTTCTAGTAATACTACGTCATTGCCTTACAACCCCAACAATGCAAGCACTGTTGGTTTGGGCTATTCCCGTTTCGCTCGCCGCTACTCAGGGAATTCTTATTAGTTTCTGTTCCTCCTGGTACTAAGATGTTTCAATTCCCAGGGTCTACTCTTTATCTAAAGATAAAGTTCTTACAGTTTATGTAAGAGGGTTTCCCCATTCGGATATCTCCGGATCAAAGGTTGCTGGGCACCTCCCCGAAGCTTAATGCAGCCAAGCCACATCCTTCATCGCTACTTAGAGTCAAGGCATCCACCCTGCGCTCTTAATTTCCTATTAGGAAATTTGAAAACCATTTTTCTCTCTGTTGAAGACAGAGATAGTTTTCGATCGTTTGTTTTTTCTGTGATTACAATTTGTCCGACACTTCATGTGTCGGTCTACCTTTTTCCACCTCCATTACCTTAAAGACCCCACTTCCATTCGCATGGAAAGATCGGGTAAGTGGTGGCATTCAATTGACAATGTATCTATCCTTTCTGAATAAAAAAACCGCTTTCTCTAAGCGGGGTCTAGGGCTAGCTCAAAACTGAGCTTGGCTTTAGGTCCGCTTGGTTTTGGCTGTTCTTTTAATACTCATACTGACAAGAGCCATTATATACGAAAAAAACCTGCCGTCAACCCCATTTCCCTCCCCCGCCAGGCCTTGGGCTACCTTGAGGCCTGGCGGGGGTTTTGGGCCTTATTCTTGAACACAAAAGGCCCGGGCGGAAGGGTTCCGCCCGGGCCAGAAAGACCGAGATCAAAGAGGGACAACATCCCGAACTCGCCACTGAGACCTGTCTGGCCCATAACGGACACAGAGAACATCGGCAAAGGCTATTTTGAACTTAGGGCCGCCCAACTCAGCATTGCCATGCCAGCCAGCACGAAAGGTCTGACCTTTCTCCGTTCGAGAGCCAGAACATATCGTCAGCGAAGAGTTGTCCAGGTGCTCTCCCGTAAGCCAGTGATACCAGAGCTCAAGGAGCATCCTCTCCTTCACTGTCATTCCGTCGGCATGAGGCCTTAAGGTGAGATCTCTTGTCTCATTAGCCTCAACAATATCACGAACAGCAATGACATATGTCCTAAGATCACGCACGCTGACACAGGGGCTGTCGAGATTCTCACAAGAATACGAGGGAAAACGTTTCTCGCAGACCTCAAAGACAGCCTGAGGAGTAAGTCTCCCACTACTGAAAACAATCCAACCAAACTCAGATCCCGCTTCAGGAAATATTTTGGGTTGGCGAATGGTGAAGCCAAAGACCTCCCGATAAAACTCCTCCCAAGTAGCGAAGAGGTCTTTGTACGACCCGCTCCCGGCCAAGAGAACCTGACAGAGAGCATTCACCGCCTTCTGGAGCCTGGGATTGTTGCCATGACCAGGCCAGTATTTGGCCGTTCTGACTTCAAGGCCTTTTAAGCCTTTGCCAACCTTTCCCATAACCATGGTTAAAACTTCACTAACCTGTTGTGGTTCGGGTAGGACTCTCCCTGTCTTATCTTGAGAAGACATGGGCAATTCCTCCTTTCTCTTTTCAAACACTTAGTACGCCGAGAGCAGACGCTCTCTACTAACATACTTTCTAATTTAGTTATAACACATAAAAAAACAAACACAAAAGGCCCGGGCGGAAGGGTTCCGCCCGGGCCTAGTTGGCCTCTTCTTTTGACCCAACAGAATGGTCTTCTTCGTCAGTGGCAATCTCTTGATCAAGACGAAGTTGAAGATCTTGGATTCTGTCGGCCAACCGGTCCTCATCTTTTGGCCCAGGCCAGAAACTTACAGGGTTAGATTCTTCAGCTTTTCTCTTATCCAACATGGTGGAATCTCCTTGTTCAAATTAAATAAGACCTTTCCCCTCTGTTTTAGTTATAACACAAGCGAGGCAAACGACAACACCGGCACGAGGCGGAGCCTCGTGCCGGTGTTGTTTGGAATTTTTAACTTTGGGCACCGAGGAGAGACCTCGGGCTCACTTGAGGACTCACCTCGGTGCTAGTCGCGGCGAGTAATTTCACCACGGATCTTGTTGATGAAACCAGCGGCCGCATCCTTACCACCAAGACCGAATGAGAGGCCAACGGCGATAGTAATAGTAGCGACAATACCAGTCATGAAGATCTGAAGGAAGGGACCCATCATGCCAAGTTGCTCAAGAGCCATCACTACAGCGAAGATCCAGATAAGCCATTTAGTGATACCACCGAAGAGTTCAGCCGAAGAGACCGAAGCGGCTTTGGCCGAAGCGATAACAATCTTCTGCATGACATCGGCCAAGACAGCGGCAATAATCATAATGATAGTGGCAATGATTACGCGAGGGATATAGCCGAGAACCTGCTGCAAGAAGATATTAACCTGGTGCAATTGCAAGACATCAAGCGCGGCGACCAAGAAGCCAACAATAATAAACCATTTGACCAAAGTGCCAAGGAACTTACCGCTATCCAGACGATAGCCAGCCCGTTGCATCAAGACATTGAGATCAAGCTTCTCGAGAACTTTGTCGATCTTAAGCGAGTGAATTAATTTGGCAATCCACATCCCAACCGCTTCGCCGACAACCCATCCCACAACAAAGAGGATGATCGCAATAATAATATTAGGAACGAAGGCGAGAATACCGCCAGACAGACTCTGGAAGGAACTAGCAAGAGCCTGGCTCCAAGTTTCAATTAACATAAATTCTTAAAATTAAAACTAATAAAAAATGACCTTTTTAATAAATAGCCGACCCCCCAATTTTAGCACAGAGCAACCCCGAATTCACCCCGGTTATCCACTCATCTTGTCGATCAGGCACTTGTGAGGGAAGTCCACAATATCACGGACAAAACGGTCACTAGAGGTCAAACGGAAGAGGTATTCGCGAGTATCAAGGATAGCATAGGTCAACTCTCGGCCAATCTCCGATTCGATCACCGAGATAACACTCTCAATGGCTGGCCGACGAAGATCATCGCCCACAATCAGGATATCGGCTCGTGTTCCCCCATCTTGGACGAAGAGGCCCGAGAGAATAACCAATTTAACTTTGCCACAACTCTTGAAGCGCTCAGACAAATCTTCTCGGCTCGCCAAAAAATCAGCATTGAACATTGAGTGCAAATGTTCAACAAAGAAGAAGTCTGGATTAAGCTGCCAGACATTATTTTTGGTTGGCGCTTTTTTTGTTTTTTTCTTTTTGCCTCCACTCTCCGTCGAAGCGGGAGCAATTAATTTTTTAACAGCAATAAAGCTAATTTCTTCCAAAAGACCGAGCTCACGCTTAGCCGCCCCAGTACTTATCTTCGTTCGCTTCACGGCGTCGCCGAGCGAGAAATAAAGGTTAGGATTGAATAAAAACAAGCGCATTAATTTGACTCGCTCCTTGCTGCCAAACAGTTTTGGTAAGATTTCCATACCCTTAAAGCTACCAAGCTTTGGCCAATCAGTCAAACGAGGCTCGGTCGATTAAAAAGCCTCTCAACCAGACGAAGTTTAGTTAACTGAAAAAGCCTTTCGGAGGCCGAGCGGGCATGGTTTTTCGAGCGCAGCGAGAAAAGAGCGAGGACGAGAAGAGCAAAGAACCGCCGGCAGGGGCGGTTCTAATGCGAGGTTTTTCAGTTAAGCTAAACGAGTTATTTGACTTCAACCTTCCCCCCAGCGGCCTCAACGGCAGCCTTGAGCTCATCAGCTTCGCCCTTCTTAGCATCAGCCTTAAGCACGGATGGAGCAGCATCAACCAAGTCCTTGGCCTCCTTAAGACCCAAGCCAAGCTTGTCCTTAATGGCCTTAATAACTTGAACCTTCTGATCACCAGCGGCGGTCAAGGTCACAGTGAAGCTATCCTTAACTTCAGCGGCTTCAGCGACAGCGCCACCAGCCACAACCGTGGCCTGAGCAGAGACACCGAACTTCTCTTCTAACAATTTAACCAACTCGTGAAGCTCGAGCACAGACATGGCCTCGACTTGATCGACGAGAGCCTTGAACTTGGCAGGGACTTCAACAACTTTATTTTCTTCCATAATATTTTTTAATAATTTAGATTTTTAATTAAGCACCAGCTTCTTCCTTCTTCTTAGCAATGGCATCGAGACCGATAACCAAACCTTGAATTGGAGAATTGATAACATTTAAGAACTGAGCATAGAGAACCTCACGCGGGGGGATCTTGGCTAAGACCATCATTTTCTCAGCTCCGGCAAAAGTTCCCTCGAAGACACCGCCAATGATTTTAATCACCTCAGTATTCTTCTTGTGGAAATCGTAAACCTCTTTAATAGGAGCGAGCAAATCTTTTTCCCCTTCGCTTGAGTAGGCGACGGCCACTTCTCCACCCAACTCGGGCATCTCTCCTTCGACTTTAGCATTAGCAAAAGCGCGACGGATGAGAGTTTTCTTAGCGACATAATAACCCATCCCCTTCGCTTGTAAGCGACGACGAAGTTCGTTAATCCCGGCAACAGTTAGACCGTGGAAGTTTACAAAGACGAGGGACTCCCCCTTCTTAATAATATCTTCAACTTTCTTAACTATCTCTACTTTTTTTTCTTTAGTAATTGCCATAATTTAGACAAAATAAAACGACTAACAATTAGCCGTGGTATCCACTCACAAGGAGTGGAAGATCGACCTCAGTAGGATATTTAACTGCCCTTTAGCGGACAGACCTGCTTTCTTCGGCTACTTTAGTAGTTTAGCACATTTTAACAAACAGTCAATTACTGACCCTCGGCCCCCGCTTTAGAGCCAGCCATGAAATTATCAGGCGAAGTTTGACCACTCTGATCATAAAATTGGCTAAGATAAAGGAAAGCCAAGGCCATCACAATCACCATCATGAAGCCCGCTATCATCCGCCAGAAACTATTATTTAAATATTGCATTTTTTATTTTCCCAAACCAACTCGGTTCTTGCTTTAATACTATCACAGACTTACCCTTCTCCGAAGTCTGCCCGACGTCGGTCATCGGCAACTGGCAGCGCGAAGCCGCGCG
>CAIPHT010000011.1 GCA_903864935.1 Candidatus Vogelbacteria bacterium | reverse complement strand
CGAATACCAGAGTCCGCCTCCGCCAATTGGCGGATGGCGGAATTACCAGGCAGTAAGACTACGGGCGCTAAGGTCCGTTGGTCGAAAGGGAAACAGCCCAGACCTCCATCTAAGGTCCCCAAATCTATGCTAAGTGCACTTAAGAAGGTGAGATTTCATTGACAATGAGGATGTTGGCTTAGAAGCAGCCACCATTGAAAGAAAGCGTAATAGCT
The DNA here is from genome assembly GCA_903864935.1 of Candidatus Vogelbacteria bacterium. Taxonomy (GTDB): domain Bacteria; phylum Patescibacteriota; class Minisyncoccia; order Phycocordibacterales; family XYD1-FULL-46-19; genus CAIPHT01. The sequence goes on along the minus strand of CAIPHT010000011.1, from coordinate 3,739 downwards.
CACTCATCGAGAGATTTTGCGTCGCAGATTATCGGGGCTAAAGCATAGTACCGAAGATGAGGATTCGTCCGGCTTGGCCGGATGAGTGGTAGGAGAGTGTTTTCTGCCGCTGTGAAGCGCCGTCGCGAGATTGGCGTGGAGCGCAGAGAAGTAAGAATGTTGGCACAAGTAACCGCAACCATGGTGAGAGCCCATGGCGTCGAAAAACTAAGGTTTCCTTGGCAATGTTGATCAACCAAGGGTTAGTCGGGCCTAAGGCGATGGCGAAAGCCGGAACCGATGGACACACGGTTAATATTCCGTGACCTCGTTTAATTGCGATGGAATGACGGAGGATACAAGTTAGAGCGCATTATTGGATTTGCGTGGTTAGTCTCAGTTAGGTGGTCTTGGTAAATCCGGATCATTGATTTAATTCAACTAGCGTGATCGACCAAATTCCTTCCTTCGGGTTGGGAAATTCTAGCGAAGAGCCTTCCAAGAAAAGTTTCTAAGCATAAATTAAGCGAGACCGTACCGCAAACCGACACAGGTGGTTAAGTCGAGAAGACTAAGACGAACGGGTGAGAGATCCTCAAGGAACTCGGCAAAAAAGCGGCCGTAAGTTCGCGATAAGGCCTGCCCACTATATGTGGGCCGCAGCTAAAGTATTCCTGGCGACTGTTTATCAAAAACACAGCTCCCTGCGAACTCGTAAGAGGAAGTATAGGGGGTGACGCCTGACCAATGCCAGAAGGTCAAATAAGTTTGGTGACGCCGTAAGGCCGAGCTGAGTTTATAAGCCCTGGTGAATGTCGGCGATAACTATAATCGTCCTAAGGTGGGAATGAACTGCCTTAGTAAAATTTGGCTATATGCTGGAACATCTGTTGTATCCGGCGCTACTATGGTATAATACGTCCATAGAAATATGGTAAAGATTAAACCAAGTGAAAATGCGTCCGGTGCAGACAATCAGCAGGAAAGGCTAGATTTCGCTTCGTGGATTGTTGGTTTTGTTGATGGCGAAGGTTGTTTTACAATCTCAATCATTAATAATTCAACAACAAAATTTGGCAAGCAAATTTTCCCAGAGTTTGTGATTACTCAAGGAGCTAAGAGCTTAAAAGTGCTAAAACAAATTAAAAAGTTTTTTAATTGTGGTAGCCTTATCCTTAATAAAAGATATGATAACCATAACGAGAATTTATATCGTTATTGTGTCAGATCAGTTGAGGATTTGCGAGAAATAATTATTCCTTTCTTTAATCGTCAGCAATTGCAGACAGAAAAAAGAAAAGATTTTGTTATCTTCAAAAGAGCAATTAACTTAATGAGTAAAAAACAACACTTAACGGAAAAAGGCTGGAAGAAAATTCTGGTCTTAGCAAGTCAGATGAACCGCAAAAAGAAGCGTTTCTAGAATCCCCAGAGACTATATGCCAAACTCTTAAGTTTTTGAGAGAAGATATAGTCCGAGCTCTATGGCGACATAGAGAGCAAGATAGAAATATCCTTGCCGTCTCATTTTGATGAGATTGTAACAATAAACACGAAGACAAAGTGTCTGAGCGTAATTCCTTGTCAGGTAAGTTCTGACGTGCACGAATGGCGTAACGACTGGGAAACTGTCTCGAGGATTTGCCCGGTGAAAATACAGTGGGGGTGAAGATGCCCTCTACCTGCAGTTAGACGAAAAGACCCCAGAAGCTTTACTACAACTTGGTATTGAGTATACGTTTGAACTGCGTAGCATAGGTGGGAGGATTTGAAGTGATGATCTTGGTTATCATGGATCCGACAGTGAAATACCACTCTGCTCAGAGGTATATTCTAACTTGTAGCGAAAAACGCTATGAAGACAGTATCTGGTGGGTAGTTTTATTGGGGCGATATCCTCCTAAAAAGTAACGGAGGAGTTTATTAAGGTCAGCTAGGCGCGAATGGAAACCGTGCCGATAGTGCAATGGCATAAGCTGGCTTGACTGCAAGACGTGCGTGTCGAGCAGGTACGAAAGTAGAACATAGTGAACCGACGGTCCGTATTAGACGCGGCCGGAGATTAACGGATAAAAGCTACTCTGGGGATAACAGGCTAGTTGTGCCCAAGCGTCCATAGCGACGGCACAGTTCGGCACCTCGATGTCGGCTCATCTTATCCTGGGGGTGGAGAAGCTCCCAAGGGTATGGCTGTTCGCCATTTAAAAAGATACGCGAGCTGGGTTCAAACCGTCGTGAGACAGGTTGGTCTCCTATCTACTGCAGGCGTTGATAATTGAGAAGATCTGCTTCTAGTACGAGAGGACCGAAGTGGACTGACCTCTGGTCTATCGGCTGTTCCGCCCGGAGCATCGCCGAGTAGCTAAGTCGGGAATGGATAACCTCTGAAAGCATCTAAGAGGGAAGCCAACTTCAAGATTAATTATCATTATGAGACTCGTAAGAGATTATTACGTTGATAGGCTTTAAGTGTAAGCATAGTAATGTGTTTAGCTAAGAAGTACTAATAAGTCCATTCCTATTAGGAAATTTGAAAATCATTTCGAATTATTTGTTTTGTGAATTTTTACCTTTAGTTTGAAAACTACTTTGGATGTTGATCTTTTCTCATTCTGGTGGCCCGTAGCTCAGTAGGTTAGAGCGTCTGCTTGCCAAGTAGAAGGCCTCTGGTTCGATCCCAGACGGGCCCACCAAAAAATATTGCGAAGTCTGCTTGTCAGACTTCGCCATCCAAAATAGTTTTCAAACAATAAATCGAACTTTTTGTGTTGGTGATTTGACGATAGGGTCACACCCGATCTCATTCCGAACTCGGAAGTTAAGCCTATTAGTAGCGATGGTACTCGTAAGGGGAGAGTAGCTAGTCGCCAACACAAAGTGCTCGATTTTTAAATTTCTCTTACGGGGTTAAGCCCGGTCGCCCGCCCGTACCGAACGTACGTTCGGGCGGGTAGCGATGGTACTCGTAAAGGGAGAGCTCGCCCCGCAATGGCGGGGTAAACTAGTCGCCAACACAAAGTGCTCGATTTTTAAGGAGCGAATTCTTACTACTATATAAAACTAAGAACCTTGAGAAAAACTCAGGGTTCTTTGGTGTTCTCAATCAATTGCCTCGACCAATCACTCTAACTGTGATAGAACTAAGTTAGGTTTATAACTGTAGGAGACGAAAGTTATGAGAAAGATCTGCCTCGTTCTTTTTGTTATTGTTCTTGTGTTGTTGTCTGGTTGCGTCTCGACCGTATCGAGACCAGCCAAGGTTCGTTGGTTGAAGAAGGATGATCTTGCGATTATCTTTCGCCACGAACCGCTCCCTCCCTTTTTCGAGCTTGAGACCCGCCACTAAGGCGGGTTTTAATTTTTAAAGTTTTTTGGATATGTTATTATTAAAAAAATGAAAAACTATTTTGCCAAGGCTTTTCTTCCTCTCTTAATTTTGGGCTGTTTTTTCCCTTTATTCTCCTACGCTCAAGTCGCTCCCACCGGCCTCCCTTGTAACCCTGACATTGTCCCAGCCTATATATATCCCAACCAAATTGCTCCCGCCACCTGCACCACCTCACCTCAAGTTGCTGGTGATATCCTCCACCTTAAGTGGGATCTCCAAGGTACTTACCAGTATCCCGATTGCCATATCACTTGCAACAACGATTTGCCTGGTCTCACCATGTATCCCTGCCGTTCTTTTAATCCTAATGTCTCGGGTTCCTTTGTTAACGATATTAGGCTAGCTAATTACACTTACAATATTTCTAATCGT
>CAIPHT010000010.1 GCA_903864935.1 Candidatus Vogelbacteria bacterium | reverse complement strand
CCGTGCCTTTTAGAGAGGATATCAAAGAAAACATGAAGAAAGGCTCGGTTGAGAAGGATAATTAGAGCTACTTAATGAAAAAACTTGACAAGCCGATTTTATAGTGTATATTTATAATTGACAATTTGGTTTAAGAAGTAAAACAGTCCTATTGGAAGAACCAGGGGGCTGGTGTTTCTGAGGAAACTCTCAGGAATGCCAGCCCTTTTTTATTGCCATGAATGGCCAAAAAGCGAACCCACAATTAGAAAATGGTTATACAAGAATAGCTAATGAGTTATTTGAAGCCATAATAGAATATCCATTTACCTGCGCAGAATTGCGGATCATTCTGCTTATTATCCGGAGGACCTATGGCTGGAGAACAAGCAAGTCATATATAAGCTATGGCTCGGTAGCCAGAAAATTAAGAATGGACATCCGTTATATTAAAAGGCGGATTAATAAATTAATTTTTGAGAACGTGTTGGTTAAAGAAAAAACAGAATGGGAGAATAGGATTGGTTTGAATAAGCAATACACGTCATGGCAGCTGTGGAAAACTGAACGTATCAGAAACTCCAGACCACTGGGTAGTGGTCAGCAGACCACCGGCAAATAGTGGTCTGGAGACCACCTGTCATAAATACAAAGAAAATCTTAAAGAAACTAATAGTAGTAAATAAGAGTTGTGAATTCTGTGGATAATTTAAGAGTTATTCAAACAAAGAATGGATCCGCATAAAATGAAACAAAAAGAACGAGCTGGAAAAGTGATCAGATTTTTTACAGTCGAAATCTCTGATGCTAGCTCTGCTCCTGAACAGTTTGTTAATCCAAATAATCCCTACGCTCAATTGTCAGATGAGGAGAGGCTAAGAGAATTTGTTGAAATATTTGGTTTGCTTTGGGCCGAGTCGTGCCGGGAAACCAGCAGAGATATTTCTGGAAATAAAAAAGATTGCAATAAATAATATAAATGATATAATGATACCTATACGAAATTAAGGGGTATTGCTATGACTAAAAAGGTTTCTTGGAGAAAAGTCACAACTGTCTATAGTTTTAAGGATTCCAAAACCGTTCGTGTTTTTGGAATCGCTCGCGTGTCCACAGAGAAACAGGCTAAGAAAATCGGCGAGTCCTTAGATCATCAAAAAGAGGTTCTTAAAAACTGGGTAAACTCTAAATCTAGTCTGCATGCTCCGCAGAGATGGGAACTTGTTCAGGTTTTTGTTGAAAATGAAGAACAGGATGGAAGCAGGAGAGGGCGAACTGCAACTAAGCGTGAAGGGAGAAGAGGATTAGCCAAAGCCCTTGAGCTTGCAAAATTAAGGCTTATTGATGTTGTTATTGTTACAAAGTTGGACCGCATAGCTAGGAATGTAAAAGACTACATAGACATATCAGCAGAATTCAATGAGAGCGGTGTGGCGCTTGTTTGTCTCGATCTTGATATCGATACTTCAACGCCTGATGGGCAGATGATCATGCGCAATCACGCAAATCTTGCTCAATGGCAAGCGGAACGAATAGGGCAATACAGCATAGAAACCATCTTGAGACATCTTAGCCAGGGGCGTCCGATCGGTCCGCCACCCATCGGTTATCGAATAAGCAAAGATGTCAACGGTAAAACTACCTTTGAACCCGATCCTATTCATAGGAAGCATGTTGAATTTATTGATCAAACATATTTGAGAGTGAAAAGTGCCGGAAAGGTTGTTGATATTCTGCATCAAAAGGGATATAAGTCTCGTCGGGGGAAGACATATTCAAAGCCTCAAGTATCACGTATTCTCCAGAATATCCGCTATATTGCAAAGCAGGAACATAATGGTGAAATTTATGCCGGGAATTGGGAACCCTTAAGGACTGAGGACGTTTACAAAACGATCCAGGCTATTTTCAAGAGAAACAGACTGACTAATCACAGCCCCAATAGTTCAAATCGTCATTACGTCTATCTCGCTAAAAGTATACTCAAATGCAGTAATTGCGGGTCGACTATGATCTCAAGACCGGCTACCGGAAGTGGCGGCAAATATTATCCCTATTATATGTGCATGAAAGCATTTAAGACTAATGGCATTGATTGCGAAGAAATCAATTATTTAGCTTCAGGGGCTGTGGATGATGCGATTATAGAGATCCTACGGCACTTACATTTGAATCCTGATAATGTTACAGACATTATAAAAAAAGCTAACCAAGCGACTGCATCGACAATAGGAGTTTTGGAGGACGATTTAGATAGGGTTCAGGCAAGACTCAAAGATGTTCGTACAAAAATTGCTAATTTGGTCGAGATACTCACAGATAAAGGGATGGCAGGAATTGATGCGGTTAAGGAGAAGCTAGAAACCCTAAATCAAGACGAGTCAGAGCTTGTATTGGAAGAAAACAGACTGAAATCTGAAATTCAGGTAGAAAAGGTACAGGCTGGCACAGCTCATGACTATATCAAGACATTACAGCTATTTGAAGATTACTATGTGATGAATCAAAATAATAGGGAGCGTATCCAAGCAATTTTACCCAGAATAATTAATTCAGTTATCTGTCAAATCACCGATAAGAAAAAAGGTATTGGTAAACTCAAGATTGGCTTATTTGGGAGGCCTTTTAATAGGGGTGAGAATGCTGAGTTATGGAATAAAACATTACAAAAAATTGCCGATGAGTGTTATAATAAAAAAGTTCTTGAAGAAAATAGCGGTAAGTTCGGAACAAAAGCTTATAAGAAGAGGGAGGTTTCTTCGTGCGGGGGAGCTCCCGTTGATTCAGGCAAAAGGTATTATAATGCTCAGTGTTCGCAGGAGGTAACTCTTGCGACCCCAGTAATATCCTTCTCCTAGCATAACGGGAGAGTTTAAGGCCTATAATCGCAATAGCGGTTATAGGCCTTTTTATCTGGCGATGTCCCTAGGAGTTAGGGTCACAGGCTGTTTAAAAAGTCTCTCTGAATAGCGCCGTCTAATCGT
>CAIPHT010000009.1 GCA_903864935.1 Candidatus Vogelbacteria bacterium | reverse complement strand
AGGCACGCCTTTTGCTACCATTAGCTCTGACCAAGTTCAACAGGTCGTACGCCTCTTGAACAACCGGCCGAGAAAAAGGCTGGGCTACAAAACACCACGGGAAGAATTTAGAAGGTGTTATGATTCAGATTAGAACTTAGGAGTTCGAGCTGAACATAGCTTGAAGTATTATTAAAAGTTCATCGTTAAAAATAAGTTTATGTCTACAAAAATTGTTAAATGGCTTGTTGCAATTATCGTTATGGTCTTAATTGCCGTCGGTCTCTGGTCTTGGCAATCTAGTAAAATTTCGTCTGCCCCTGTAGGGGACAAGAGTCCAATAAAGGTCGGAGTCATAATTCCTCTAACTGGTAATTTTGCTTCAATTGGTATCAAGATTAGAAATGGTCTTGAATTAGCTAAGCAGGATTGGGAGAACAAGAACCCCGGTCAGAGAATTGAGCTCATCTATGAGGATCAAGGCAATTGTTTGCCGTCCGATACTGTCTTGGCAACTCAGAAGCTTATTAATATTGATAAGGTCAAACTCATCGGGGCTCAATTCTGTGTTCCTGGGTTAGTTCCTTCGTTGGCTATTACTGAGCCCAACAAGATTGTCACAGCGGGGATTGCTGCTAATGTGCAGGAAATTCTTGGTAGTAAGTACTATTTCTCGCCCAGTTTTTCAGTTCGAGATAATTCGATTAATATTGCTGATTTTGCAGTAAAGAATCTTAAAGCTAAAAGAGGTGCCTTTCTTTATTACAACACTCAGCTTGGTATTAATTACCGAAAATACACGGCCGAGAGATTTGAAGAGCTTGGTGGACAAGTTGTCGCCGATGAGATGACCCCGCTTTCTCAAATGGATTTCAGGACTGAATTGGCCAAGATAAAAGCGTCTAAGCCCGATGTTATCTTCGTTACTCAAATTACCGGCGCCTTGGGCAATGTTCTTAAGGAGGCCAAAGAAATGAATATTGAAGTTAAGATGATCGGTAATAATTCAAACGAAGACAGCGTCATGCTTGGTGTTGCCGGCAAAGCAGCTGAGGGCTTCATTATTTCTTCGGCTGACCCGGCCGCCATTGGTGAGAACCCGTCCGGTTTTCTTGATCGGTTCAAAGCAAAGTTTAATGTTGATGCCGATTATTTCTCGAGCAATGCCTATGATGCCTTAAGCTTAGAAATCCCTGCTTATGTTAAGTGTAATGGCGACACCGATTGTCTGATGACTGAACTTCACAAGGTCGCTGATTATTCTGGTGCTAGTGGGAAGATAACTATCAATAAAGAGGGGATTGCGTCTAAGCCCGTTCTCTTTAAGGTGGTTAAAGAGGGCAAGTTTGTTCCTCTCCCCTAAGCCTCATTGCCACCAATCTTAAATTGCCAAAATCCTCCTTACGTGTTATAACTAAGGAGGATTTTGCTTTGCTCTGACCCATCTGTTTGGGTCGGAGTGTGGCAATTAAAAAGGAGAAAAATGTCATGAAATATTGTACCATGGCGATGGGGGAAATTGCCTCCACGAGTGGTTGGCATTTGTCTCCCTGCTCGGGACGAGAGGATGAGGTGCATGTCCACATCATCATTCACAAAAGGTACCCTAGCTACCCGTTCTTCTCGAAGGCGGAGGTCCTATCGTTTATCGATTTCTTGATGGATAACGATAGAGGGCCCGAGCTTCCTGAGAAGGCCAGGGAGGCTGTGAGGGTTATGTTGCAGCCGAGTGTGTTGGGGGTGGTCCTGCCTGACAGGATTAATTTCTCGGCCTCGTCGCTGGCTCTCCCGTTGGAATGGGACGAACTCTATCGACGGGGGGAGGGGAGAATTCTTGATGGCAAGAGGCGGCCACTCCTGTGCCGTTATCTAAGGTGGCCAAAGGAAGACGAACTGGAGATGGGAGTCATTTCTCTCGCTCAGCCGTTGGGGAATGACGGGAAAGAACTTCCCCCGATCATCCCGTTCCGGCTGCCTAAGTTGCCATCGCGCTAGCCCGTTCTGTTACTTGTTCGGCTCGGTTCTCTTCAGAGAACCGAGCCGATTTTCATTTCTAATTTTTCTTTACAAAACTCAAATTAGTGATATTTTGGGCTTGGATTAAGCCTGTGTGCTTAGTTGCTATTTGATTTTTGGACGGGGTTCGGGGATGTTGCGACATCTCAAAGAACTCCAAGTTCTCCCTGCGGGGAGATTAACACTAGAAGCGGTTGCGACCGCAAGGAGGTTATGATGAGTGCCACGACAGGTAAATGGCGGTTTTTTGAATCTCTTGGTCAACAGGGGGATTTACTCTTGCTGGCCCAACTCAAGGACCTTGAGTTTGAGGACATTGCCCGCAAGCTCGTTGAGATTGTTGTTACTATCTTGGTCCCGCTTTTCGACTGGTCTTCTCCCGGATCAAGCGCGAGGATTATCTTGGGCTACTTGGAGTATCTCAAGAACCTCTTCACTTGGTCGGATGATGGTGATCAGGAGATTGATTACCGAGATTACCGGCGTAGGTTTTTGGCCCAACTTCTTTGTGAGATCTACGGGTCACTTCCTTCTTCAAATGAGGGGCGGAAGGCCTTTGCTGATGTCCGGATGGCCTTGATTGAGAACTTCATTGTCCTTTGGTCCCAAACCAAAAGTCTCAAAGAGGCCGAGTCCCTGTTCTCTCTCGTTGCCAAGGAGTATGTTGAGGGAGAACACTCCTTTAAAGCAATGAGTGACAAGAAAGAAAAGATTGAGGCCTTGGTTAGGGAGAAAGATGGGAGTGCGCCTCGCCCGAACATTGTTGTGGCCATGTCGGTTTCTGATAGTCTTCTTCCTGACAAGGCCTGTCCCCAGATTAGGGGTCTGCTTGAAGTCCTCGGCCACCGTTGGGTTAAGGGTCTGGAATCCGAGCAAATTCCCTTTTTGGCTAGGGTCAACAGTCAGTTTTCTCCTGCGCCCGATCCGGCTCAGCAGGAAGCGATGGTTGATTTCGCTAAGTGGGTGTCTGACGTTGGTAATCTGGCAGGGGACACCTGCAATCGGCTACTGGCTTTTTCTTTCGGTCGGGCCAAACTCGTGACCTTCTTCTGGCGGGAAAGAGTTTTTGGCATCCGACTTGAGATTGGGGAACAGGGGGGTGATGACGAGAAGAAGAAACAGTTTGCCGTTTCGGTCGTTGACTTTCTCCAGCGTCAACCCGATTTGCCTGGCCGGGCCCGTGAATTGAGGGTGGCTGGCTCCTTGAATCTTGGTTGGGGCTCCCATACTCTTGGGGCTTTCCCGATCTGGGAAAAGGAGGCTGAACCCTCGGAGTAGTTCGTATCTGTGCCCCGCCGACATCCTGTCGGCGGGGCATTTCTAATTTCTAAATAAAAAAAGTTTATTTTTGATAGTTATTCAAAATGAATCTCCTGTTTTCGATTGGCTAAGTATTTAGTAAATTGAGGGTGTTGAGACGAGTTGAAGCTTTTAATCAAACTCGTTTTTTGGTAGGATGGAACAATAATAAAAGATATGCCAGAAGAAATTGGTCAACCAGGTAATGAAGAGGATTTGAACAAAGAAGTCGCTCTTGAGGAGAGTCTTGAGTCAGAGTTAACCGAACAGGATAAAACAGAGTTGGATAACATTTTGGCAGACTTGAAAAATTTTGATTTTGAAAAACTAGATGGAATAAAACCCAAGTTTCATGAAAAAATAGCTTTAAGACTTATTGAGGGGGGGAGAGGGCACTACATCCCGTATTATCTAAATAGATTTAAGGGGCTTGACCATAGGAGAATAGCCTTAAAGCTTGTTGAGTCCGGCGATGTTGACGACCTCGCTTTTTATTTGAGAAATTTTAAGGGCCTTGATCATAGAGAAATAGCCTTAAAGATTCTTGAAAGAGGAAAAGCCAATGTTAATTCTTTTTTGAGGAGCTTAAAAAACTTTCAAAATATTGATTTTAATGAGATTGCTTTAAAACTCATTGAGGAAGGGAAAGTCGAAGCTGTTGCAGAACATTTGAATGAGTTTCATAATCTTAGTAATGAAGTCGCTTTGAAACTTATAGAGAAGGGAGAAGGCAACAAGGTTGGTGTATATATAGACAGGTTTCAAGGCCTTAATTACCAAGAAATAGCTTTAGCACTTATTGCGGCAAGAAAAAGTATCATTCTCGCCGACACAATAGAAAAATTTCACGGGCTTGATCGTAAAGAAATAGCGTTGAGGATTATTCAATCTGGTTATGGGCAGTATGTCATTATTGAACGAAATATAGAAAAATTTCACGAACTTGACCAGGAAGTCGCTTTAAAACTTATTGAGGCTGGTGAAGGCGGTAAGGTCGTTGGTTGTATAGAAAAATTTAAAGATATTAATTACTCTGAAATTGCCCTAAAGCTGATCGAAAGAGGGTGTCAACAGCAGCTTATGAATAGGAGCTGCTGGGCTAAATTTAAACATCTTGATCGTAGGGTCGCCCTAAGTCTTATGGAGCATGAGGGAGATTCCTTTGTCAGCTTTCATCTGGACGATTTTCATAACCTTGATCAAGAAATAGCGATAAAACTTATTGAAGCAGGAAAGAATAAAGGTGATGGGTATAACCATGTTGAAACTGTTGTTCGAAGCCTTAATAAATTCGAGGCGATTGATTTTAATGAAATCGCCCTAAAGCTTATTGATGTGGGTGCAAGTAAAACTGTTGTTGAAAATATTGACAAGTTTAGTGGGCTTGGTCAAGAAGTCGCATTAAAATTAATCGAAGGCGGGCTAGGAGAATGGGTTATTAAAAATACAGATAAATTTCAAGGTATTGTTTACCAGTCGGTAGTTATAAAGCTCATTGAATCTGGACAAAGCAATTTAATTTTTCAATACGAAGATAAATTCAAAGAACTTTACCCAGAGTTTGTTGTGCTGAAGGAGTTCCAAGAAGCTGTTAAAAAAAGGGTGATTGATGTTTTGATAAAAAGCGTAAAAGTTGATGATGCTATTGTTTTGGCAAAAAGATATTCCCTGCCGACCGAAGTAATTGCTTCGGTCGAGATTCAACAGGTCGCCTCTTCAAAGTTGGGTGAAATGTTAAGAAGGGGGGATATTTATTTCACGAAAGTTCTCAATGAGTTTTTTAATTTGCCTCCGGATATTATTAAAGGGATAATTGAAAATTTGCCAGCAAGCCAAGGATATATGGCCTGCCTTTTGTTTGATGTCGATTCTGGTCTTAAAGTTAAAATTTGGCAAGAACTTATCCAAGAACTGGAAAAGGATGCCTTTATTGCGGGGAAATTTCAGTTAGCTAATTCTTTATGGGGTCATAAGGAATGGGAGAGCATTATCAAAGAAAATCTTGTTTTTTGGCAAAATCCCCATGACAACTTACTCTTTTTAGAGAAAATCGAACTTTTAAAGGAAGTTAGGAAAGACCTATTTAACCCAGTACTTCCTCCGGATTTTAAGCTGAAAGATTCCGAAGGATCTTTTTTTGTGGCGGAGGAACAAAGAGAACTGTTTAAACTTGCTTTACAGCCAATTATTAATCGTGGATTTACTGAATTTTCTAAGCTAAACGAACTCTTGGGTTATTTTGATCTTAGCAAATATCGTGAAAAAATGGATGGTAAACCCGTTCCATTTGCCAGTTTTGAAGTTTTTTCTCGTGAGGCGGAGATGCAGAGGTATGATATCCAAATTCCAACTATGGCTAGCGAGGAATTCAAGGAGGCGATGACACACTTAATTTCGGTTAAAGGTGTTGACGTTCCTTTTTTGAGGAGAATGATCAATGACTATAAAAAAGGTATTATAGAAAGTAAGGGGAATGACCGGCTCGACGGAAATTACGAAGAAGGGGAAGGCTACGCTGGTGATGAGTATGAAGATTTTGACAATCGATCTCAACGTCAAGAGAATTTTCCTATTCGCCTTATTAATATTATTGAAGGGGATGAGCCAATAAATGAAAATAAAACGATTAAACCATGGTCTGAAACTTTTTCCTTGGACCCAGTTCATCGCTTAGTTTTTACTGCTGTTGGTATTCACTCACTTAATAATGTAACTGTTAAACTACAGGAATATTGTAATACTGGAGGTGCGTTGGCGGGTATCATCGAAGTATTAGGTGTAGCAAATAAAGAAATAATTGAAGGAATTGAGAAAGAATATGAAGAAAAAATAAAAACTGAACCGACCAAAAAGAACAAGTTAAAGGCTGAAAGTAATCGGCAAATTAAAAAAAATCAACTCTTAGTCTACGGCGGTAATCAAGAATTTGCTGGTGTTAGCGATTTTAATGAATCTACTTGGTCTATGGTTTTGCATGCTTTTTCGCATAAATTAATTGACAAATTATCCAGTGCTCTAGAAGAAAGAAGTTTGAAAGAACTAGTTTACTCGGCCTTGACAGATTTAGTTAAGAAAAGGGAAATTATCGATAGCTGCGTCGATCTGATACCTTTTCGTAACGCTCTTTTGGAAGGTTCGGGAAAACTTATGGCGAAATTTGACAAGGAGACAATCAAAGAAGCTTCGCCAAAAGAAATTTTAGACCTATTTATTGGGCAAGAAGCGACCCTCTCCGCCTACCTGCTTTATCTTGGAATCAACAACCGAAGACGGCAAACTGAAAGTAAAAAATTCAAAACGATTATTGACCAAACCATTAGTCAGGAAAAATATAAAAAAGAATTACAGCAATTGAAGGTCAAGGGAATTTTGGAACAAAAAGCTGACGTTTTTGCCGCCTACACTCAGGGCCTAATTACTCTGGATAAAAACGATGACGAGGCTATCAGGGAAGCCTTAAAAACTTTTGGTTACGCCGGTGTGGGCCGTAACCTAAAAGCCGAAATTGCTTCTGGCGATGATTATACCGCTTGGACTTGTGGGGATCAAACCAACTGTTGTATGCCTTTTACCTCCGAGAAAAATCAAGAATATCTTTTGAGAGATGATACGGCGTATTTTGTTATCAAGATGGTTAACCAGGCCGGAAATGAAGAAATAATCGCCCAGTCTGTTTTAGTAGAGGCAGAAAACCCAAATGATAAGAATGAACAAGTTGTCGGTATCGATAACATTGAAATTGCTAATAGGGCCATCAACCTGCGTCCGGCCATTAAGGAAGCATACGATAAACTCAGGGATGAACTAGTTAGCCGTTACCTAGGCAAACCATTGCGTTTGATTATTGGTACTTCATACAATGATGACGGTGGCGTTGTAACTGGTGATTTGCCTCTGGTTCCTATAAATTCCACACCTCGTCAGGGTAATTTGAGTTATTCTGACTGTTTTTCTCATTTTTCTGCTTATGAGTTTTATAATAGCCGGGGGAATAAGTCGTTGGTTAAATATTTTGGTTTGGCCAAAGATTTGTTGGAACGGTCAAAGGTCTATGATTTAGTCAAGGATAAGCAAGAAATGGATGAGATAGAAAGGCTAATGGGTAAAATTGGCCAGGGTGAAGATGATGGTGATGGAGGTCTGAACTTTCCCGATAATTATAGTACGGTTATCATTGATGTTGGGACTGGGAACCAAGTGGTCGGCTATGTTGTTGCCGCTGACTATCTAACGAGTGATGACGAGGAAAATGATTATGTCGTTCTTGAAAAAATTGGCTGGAAAGATAGCCTTGGTTCCGAAGAGGCTAAAGGTTATTTAAAAGATTATTTAACGAGCCGAGATTTAATAGCTGGCAAAAGCCATGATGATTTAGATGGTCTAAAATTTAAACAAGAAGTAATTGCTAGTCATCCAGAATTTATGAGTTGGCTGGAAGAATTTTATGGTGCGAAGGCAATAGCTAAATCTTCAGGCGGTGTGGTTGTTAATTGGGCATAGCCTATTCAAAATGAATCTCCTGTTTTCGGTTGGCTAAGTATTTGGTAAATTGAGGGTGTTGAGACAAGTCAGCGTCTTTGTTAATTATTGTCTCCGCTTCGAGGCGGGCGGCGGCCACCATCTTGAGATTTTTTATAGCTTCCATCCCAAGGTCGGATAAACCCCATTGTTTCTCTCCTCCAAGTTTGCCCGCGCCACGTTGGGCAAGATCAATCTCGGCTAATTCGAAACCATTTTTGGCGGTCACAAGAGCCTTAAGCCGGGCCAGTGATTTGGTGCTCTTGGTCTCAGAGAAAATAAAACAATAAGCTTGATGATTAGAACGAATGACACGTCCTCGCAATTGGTGGAGTTGGGCGAGGCCAAAGCGTTCGGCCCCCTCGATGAGGATAACGGTGGCGTTTGGTACATTGACCCCCACTTCCACGACGGAGGTTGAGACAAGGATATCAATCTTGCTCTCAGTAAATTGTTTCATTGTCTCTTCTTTATCACCTTGATTTAATTTGCTGTGCATCACATCGACAGTGTATTCAGGAAAAACTTTTTTTTGTAATCTTTCTGCTTCGGCTTTGGTCGACTTGAGTAAGAGAGCTTGTTCTTTGTCAGGGTCGGGTTCTGCTATCCTTGGACAAATAACATAAACTTGCCGGCCTTTCTTTAATTCGGCTCGCACTCGCTCGTAAGATTCTTCTCTTTTGTCTGGGGTAATGATTTCGGTAATTACGGGAAGGCGTCCGGCAGGCATTTCTTCAAGTAAGGTTAAATCAAGGTCTCCATAAACCGTTAGGGCCAATGTTCTTGGTATTGGCGTCGCGGTCATGGAGAGAAGATGGGGCAGAGGTTTTGACCCTGATTGTTTCCTGACCAACTTTGCTCTTTGCATCACTCCAAAGCGATGTTGCTCGTCGATAATGACATAGGCCAGATCTTTAAATTTAACCTGCTTCTGAATTAAGGCGTGCGTTCCAACAACAATCGGGATCTCACCACCCGCGACCCACTTAAGGAGAGTTGGTTTAGAAATATGAGTGGTCTCGTGAGGGCTAATTTTAGACGGGAATTTGCGACACTCCTTACCAGTGATAAGTCCTACTTGCACGCCAAGATGTTCAAAGTATTTGATGAATGACTCGAAGTGCTGACGGGCGAGAATTTCGGTTGGAGCAAGATAAGCCACTTCAAGACCAGATTGCACGGCGGCGAGAGCCGTCACAGCGGCGACCATCGTTTTGCCTGAGCCGACGTCACCCTCTAAGAGACGCACCATTGGCTGGTCTTTGTGGAAGTCGGAGAGAATTTGCTCAATTGCTTTACTCTGACCGGCCGTGGGTTTGAAGGGGAATCTTTTTACAAACTTATCAACTTCTAACTTACTAACTTTAAAACTATAACTTGGGTTGCTCTGATAAATTTTCTTATCGCGCAAGCGAGCGAGTTGAAGGAAGAAGACTTCTTCGAAGGCAAAGCGTTTGCGCGCCGCGGTAGCATCGGCCATGTTCTTGGGGGAGTGGATCCAAACGAGGGCTGTCGCAAAACTGGGCAAATTATATTTTTTAAGAATCTCTGCGGGCAACGGGTCGGCAATTTCCTCATGTTCGCCAAGCGAGATTAATTTCTTGATGTGATAATAAAACCAGCCTGAGCTTATGCCCTTAGTCTCTGGATAAATTGGTACTAGATAATTGTCTTCACTTTCACCGTAGAAAAGAGTCTCTTTACCGTTAATATTCGATAAGCTCGATTTCTCAATCACCTCAGGGTTAGTTAAATATAAGACACCGTTGCGTTCAGCAATCTTGCCACGGAAGGCGGCAAGTTGCCCTTCGACCACTTTCTTAGCCATATAAGCTTGATGGAACCAGATTGCTTTAATCTTACCCGTCTCGTCTTCAATGACGGCTTCGCCCATGGGCATCTTAGATTTAAAACCTTTGCTGGTCTTGCTCGAGAGCACCCGGCCATAGATGGTTACTTCTTCCCCAACAATAAGATTCGCGACATTTTTTTGTGACCCCGGTTCGTTATAGCGCGCGGGAAAATAACGCAGAAGTTTCTCCACACTATCAAGACCCAAACGCTCCAGAGCTTTTTGCTGGATTAAGTTTGGCCTAAAGAATGGGGTGAACCAAGGCATTAGAGCTATTTTTTCCCGCCCCCGAGCTCTTGGCTAATGGCCATATTGTCAGGAATGCCGTTGGTCACATGAACAAGCGGAGCGGTGGTCGTGGCTTGAAGATTCTCTGCTGGTTTCTGTCCGGCAGTTTTACCTGTAAATAAAACAACAAGAGCAACAACAATTAAGATGACAACGACTCCCAAATAAAGCTTATTTTTATTCATAGTTTATTAATTATGTTATACTATAATATAGTTATTCTAGCACAATAGATTTTATGATTGAAGTAAAGAATCTAACTAAGAAATTCGGTGATTTTTTCGCCGTGGACGACGTCTCCTTCCATGTCAAGAAAGGGGAGATTTTTGCCTTCCTGGGGCCGAATGGCGCTGGCAAGTCGACAACCATTAAAATGCTCACCACCCTTCTTCATCCCACCAGTGGTGGAATTAGAATAAATCAACATGACCCAGTCACCGAGCCTGACGAGGTGCGACGCTCTTTTGGTATTATCTTTCAAGACCCTAGTCTGGATGACGAGCTCACGGCTTGGGAGAATATGGAGTTCCATGGTGTGCTCTATGACGTACCAGACAAATTGCGAGGCGAGCGCATTGAGCAATTGTTGAAATTTGTCGAACTCTGGGATCGCAAAGATAATTTGGTTAAAGAATTTTCCGGTGGGATGAAGCGACGCCTTGAGATTGCTCGAGGTCTCCTGCATCATCCTAAGATCATTTTTCTCGATGAGCCAACTCTTGGCCTTGACCCACAGACGCGCAATCATATGTGGACATACCTGCGTGACCTTAATGAGAAGGAGGGGACAACCATTTTCTTCACGACACACTATATGGAGGAGGCGGATAAGATTGCCGAGAGGATTGCCATTATTGATCATGGTAAGATTGTGGCGACGGGTACTTCGGCCGAACTGAAAGAGCAAACAAAAACAGAATCACTTGAAGACGCTTTCTTGGCTCTCACCGGCAAGACTATTCGTGAAGAGGCGGCTGGCCCAAATGATTTTATGCGTATGGCTCGCCGTCAGTGGACAAAAAAGCGCTAATTATAAACGCCGCGTTTCAATCGACGTCAACGCGGCATGATTTCGTCAAAATCAAATGAAAAAGATATATATATTATGGCTCCGACAGCTCAAACGTTACCTGCGCTCACGCTCGCGTATTGTTGGTTCTCTTGCCCAACCCCTTCTCTTCTTGGTGGCTCTGGGTTATGGCTTGGGTCCGGTCTTTAGTAAAGCGGGGCAGGGTAATTATATTGATTTCTTGGCGCCGGGGATTGTCGGGATGAGCATAATCTTTACCGCCATCTTCTCGGGTATTGAAATTATTTGGGATAAACAATTTGGTTTCTTGAAGGAGGTGATGGTCGCGCCGGTTTCTCGCCTCAATATTATGATTGGCCGCACCTTGGGCGGGGGAACAGTGGCTACAATTCAGGGAATAATTGTGATGTTGATTTCTCTCGTCTTCGGCTTCCGTCCGACGAGCTTGCTTGGCGCAATTGCTGTGATCCCGGTGATGTTCTTGGTTGCCATCCTTTTCACGGCCATCGGTACGATTATTGCCTCCTTGCTTGATGATATGCAAGGCTTCCAACTCATTATGAACTTCTTAGTGATGCCCCTCTTCTTCCTCTCTGGGGCCCTCTTCCCGCTTCAGGGTTTGCCTCAAGCTTTACTCATTGTTGCGAGTCTTGATCCTCTGTCCTACGGCATCGACGCCTTCCGTGTTCTCCTCGCCGGTTCTGGCCACTTCGGCCTTGGCGTAGATATTCTTGTTCTCGGTGTCATCACCGCTATCTTCCTCTGGTTGGGGAGCTACTTCTTCAAGCGGATTCAGATTTAAGCTTTATCCACTTTTTCTATTTGCCCCTGGTGTTATAATGGAGAGGTGGTTGAGTCGCTAATATCAGATAGGGTTATCTTTGAGAACAAAAAAACTCAAGAGATTTTTCTTTTGAAGGTTAAAAAAGAATTGGCTTTGTCTTGGACAGATATTGCCGAAATTATCAAAGTAAATCCAAGAACGCTCAGAGATTGGTCCAAGGGGAGATTTAATATGTCTCAAAAATCGCTTTCTCTTCTCTCAATAATTTCAAAAGTGCCCATTCCCAAAAATACCGGAGTTATCTCATGGGACGATCATCTAAAAAACATTGCCAAGAAGGGTGGCGAAGCAAATTACTCAAAAAATAATACAAAGTTTCTTCAAACTGAACATCGAGAAAAGCAATGGGAAAAGTGGTGGCAAGATGTTGGCCAGAAGAAGGAAGGGATTTTGTACAAGAGAAAAGAAATTACAGAGCCCGAGAAGTGCCCTAAGCTAGCTGAATTTGTCGGGATTATGATAGGGGATGGAGGCATCTCAGAAGATCGAATCTCAATAACTTTAAACTCTAAAACGGATTGGAACTACTCTAAATTTGTTTGTCGACTCATAAAAGAGTTATTTAAGATTAACCCAAAAATTTACAAGAGGAAAAATTCTCTAGCCATGGACGTTATTGTTCACAGTCGGAATATTGTCGAATTTTGTGTTTGCCTTGGTCTTAAATCTGGCAATAAGTTAAAGCAAAATCTTGATATCCCTAAGTGGGTAGCAAGGGATAATGATTTTTGCCGAGCTTGTTTGAGAGGTCTTTTTGACACTGATGGGTCGGTTTTTATCCATAAATATCAGAGTAAGGGTAAAACATACTACTACCCCAAAATTTCCTTTACCAGCCAGTCCGAGATCCTTGTCCAGACAGTTTCTGAAAGGTTGAAAAAAAACGGATTTAATGCCAGAATAAGCAGGAACAAGCAAGATGTTCGGCTTGAGAGCCTCGAGGATGTGGCTAGATTTAGGGAGATTGTCGGGACAAATAATCTCAAACATGATGAGGTTTATATGAAAATAAGGAGAGGTGCCTGAGTGGCCGAAAGGGGCACACTGCTAATGTGTTAGTCGGGTTAAACCGGCTCGAGGGTTCGAATCCCTCCCTCTCCGCCAAGACAATTTAGTATCGGTATGACCCGAATAACTTAAATGTACTAAAATAAAATCAAGAGATAACATGGAGGAGAAAATTATTCAACCGATAAATCCAGAGGAAGACCTTACCCAAGGTCTCGATAGAGGAAAAACGCTTCAGGATTTATGTGATAAAGTAAACAAATATTGGGAAGATCACGTTCTCCCTATCGTTGAAAAAACGTCTCAAGAACTAAAAAAGGTTTTACAATTTATACTAGATAAGGTTGACGAGAAGGGAAAATTTTCTGACGAAGATCTTCGTTTTGTAAATAGTAAGATTGATGAACTTGGGCAAAGCATGGTTCAAGCTTTTTTCAATTTGCCTAAAGATGATTTCGATGAGGCCGATAGTTTTATGGCTTATGAGTTGCGAGCTCATAGGGTTCAAAATAAACTTTTAGAATCATTCCAAGACATTAATGTAGTTATAAAACAGTACAATAACACTGGTGTTTGGAATGGACCGTTGTCTGTTGACATGGATTTGCCATTGCTTATGGAGGAACTTAAGCTAAGGATTGATGATTTTGAGAATTTTTACCCCAAAGATTTAGGAGAAATGTTAGACAGCGTAGTTTTTGTTATGAGTAAATTATTGGAACGGGGTAATATAAAAACAAGCCTAATTATTAAAACTATTAGAGAAGGTGAAGCCCAGCCTATATATGTCGAAGAGATGAAAGGCATACTCCAAGAATCATTAAGAGAGTTAGTACAAAATGCCATTTACCATATGGCTGAAGGTGGTAAACTTGATCTTTCTGTAGAAGAAATTGGAGATAAAGTATCTGTAATTGTTGCTGATACTGGCCGAGGAATTTCTCCAGAAAATATTGATCATATTTTTGATAAAGGATTTACAACCAGGAAGACTGGTACTGGCAGAGGCCTCTTTTTTGTCAAATGGTCTATTGAAAAAATACTGGGTGGAAAGATCGAAGTTGAAAGCGAAGAAGGTAAAGGAACAAAATTTCTTATAACACTACCTAAATATAAATCTCCAGAATAGTTTCTTTGGCCCCGACCCGAGTACATAGTTTTGCCCAGCCTAAATGTGCTAGAATAGCCTTGTAACGCTTACATTAAAAGTACTTAACCCGAGTTGTCCCGCCAAAGCAAAAATCTATGCCAAACACTTTTTTGGTGTTATATTTGAACTATGAAAAAGCAAAATATTGTTATTTTAGTTTTAATTCTCGTCATCATTTTTGGTGGCCTTATCGCTCTAAAAGTTTTTAAGCCGGACGTTACTTGCTGGCCGTATTGCGGACAAACAAAAGTTGATAAGGTGAAGACGGGGGATACTAAAGACCAAATTAAGACCGGTTTGGCTAATCCGGCCTCGGTGAGTGAGAACTCAGAACATTTTCTCCATCTAAATATTCGCCCCGGTGACAAGATTAGTAGTCCACTCAAGATCACGGGAGAGTCTGGCGGCGGTTGGTTCTTCGAAGGCTCTTTCCCCATTAATCTCGTTGACTGGGATGGCAAAATTATTGCGACCGGTATTGCCAAAACAACTGCGGATTGGATGACGACGAAGTTTGTGCCCTTCGAAGCGGAGCTTACTTTTACTGTTCCCGCTAATGTCTCGGGTCAAAGTACAAACAAGGGGACAATAATCTTCAAGAAAGATAACCCCTCAGGTCTGCCTCAGAACGATGCCGCTTACGAATTACCCATAACTTTTTAATCAAAAAATCACAATTTCTGTCGTACAATTGGAGGTATGACAGAAACTGATTTAAGAGAATTAAGCCGCAAAGAGATTGCCGAGCACCTCGGGCTTCTTCCGGGCTGGACCTTTGAGAACGACAAGATTAGTAAAGAATTTAAGTTCGCTAGTTTCCGTGAGGGTATAGATTTTCTTAAGAAGCTGGCTATATTTTGCGATCGGATAGATCATCACCCCGATATTCATATTTACTATACAAAAATCCTTTTTGAACTTCAGCGGGTGAGCGTGGGGGGCAAAGTGACATCACTAGACTTTGTCGTTGCTCGGGAGATAGAAAGGCTCTATAATTTGTTTAATGTCTAAAAATACTACTTTAAAGTTAGCTTGGCTTGTTATTGGGATTATTAGTCTTTTCCCTATTTTTATCTGGCTCGTGATGCAACCGCTTTCCTCTCGTTTCTCTGGAGCCTTTCAAATTCTGGCTAGTTTGGGACAAGTCACTTCGCTTGTCGGTTTTGCCTTGATGGCGGTCGTTATTATTTTTGCCTCACGGCTCTGGTTTATTGAGCGAGGTTTGTATGGTTTGAATCGTGTTTTTATTGAACATCACCGTCTTGGTTCGATTGCTTTTATCTTGCTTCTCGCTCATCCCATTTTCTTGGCCCTTAGCTATTTCACTTTCTCGGCGCGCTCGGCCGCCCTCTTCCTCTTGCCTAATCTCTCTGCTTGGCCACAGGCCCTTGGCACGGTTTCTTTGCTTCTTATGATTGTTTTGCTGGGCATTACTTTTTACTTAGCTTGGCGCTATGGGACTTGGAAGTTTTCTCATCGTTTTTTGGCGTTGGCTTTTCTAATCGCTATCTTCCATGTGGCCTTTATTACCAGCGATGTTTCCCGAAGCCTTGTCCTCAGGGCCTATCTTTTGAGCTTGGGTGGTTTGGCTTTGGTGGCCTATGGCTATCGTCTTCTTGTTGAATTTGGTGAAGTGGGTAAGCACGAATATGTCGTCTCAGCTTTACGTCAACTCGCTCAGGGGGTTTATGAGGTGAGTCTTAGACCCAGTATCAAACCCTTTAGTTATCATGCGGGACAATTTGCCTTCCTTACTCTTCGTCAGCAGGGGATGAGTCGAGAGGATCATCCTTTTTCCTTTGTCTCGGCCCCCTTCGATTCAGAAATCAAATTTGCCATTAAAGAGCTCGGCGACTTCACCAAGACGCTGTCAGATTTGAAAGTCGGTTCAGTTGTTCATATTGAGGGGCCGTACGGCATGTTCGGCCGAGGAGCGAAGACTGCGGCGTCAGAGATTTGGATTGCCGGAGGTATTGGTATTACCCCTTTTGTTAGCCTGGCTCGAGACTTGTCTCGAAGTGGCCGTTCGGCTGATCTTTACTATTCAGTTAAGACTGATGAGGAATTGGTTTATTGTGAAGAATTGGTTTCTTTGGCGGAGGCTCTTCCTTCGAAATTTAGATTTATTCCTTATGTTGCGAAGGAGAAAGGTTTCTTGTCGGCCAATGCCGTTGAAGAAATTTCTGGCCCCTTGATTGACCGCCGTGTCTATGTTTGTGGTCCGCCAGCGATGATGAATTCTTTAAAACAACAATTTATTAAAAAAGGCGTCAGTGCCCAGAATATCAACACCGAGGAGTTTAGCTTATAAGGGTTGGTCTGATAGAATAGACCCATGACACAGGGTGAAGCATTGGAGATTTTGAAACTTGGGCATAATGCCTTTATTACTGGTGCCGCCGGTAGTGGCAAGACTCACCTTATAAATGAGTATATTAATTATCTCAAGGGTCACGGGGTGGAGGTGGGGATAACCGCTTCGACCGGGATTGCCGCTACTCATATTGGAGGCACCACTATCCATGCTTGGACGGGCTTGGGTGTGCGCGACAAACTTAGCCCTTATGATCTTGAAGACTTGGAGGCTAAGCCATATCTGTGGAAGCGCCTCTCTAAGGCCGAAGTTTTGATAATTGATGAGGTCTCGATGCTTCATGATTATCGTCTCGATATGATTGAGGCGATTTTGCGTTCCTTCAAGCGTATAGATGAACCCTTTGGTGGAATTCAAGTTATTTTCTGCGGTGACTTTTGCCAATTGCCCCCAGTGACTAAGGCCGGGGAGGCTGGTTCTTTTGCTTATCGGGCTGGGGCTTGGCAGAATCTTGGATTGAAAATTTGTTATCTTGAAGAACAGCATCGCCAGCAGGACAAACTCTATCTATCGATTTTAAATGCGATTCGTGACAACGACCTTACTCCTGAGCTTGGCGAACATTTGCAAGAACGTTTGGGCAAGAAGATTAATTCGGTCGTTCCCACTAAGCTTTATACTCACAACGTGGATGTTGATGCTGAGAACGAGAGAGAATTAGCCAAGATTCCCTCCGAAGTCTATAGCTACAATATGGCCGGTCATGGGGGAGAGAAAATGGTGGAGAACCTTAAGAAGGGATGCCTTGCTTCAGAGAATCTCAGACTGAAGAAAGGGGCGCGAGTGATGTTTGTGAAGAATAACAATGAAGAAGGTTATGCCAACGGTACTTTGGGCGAAGTGGTCTCTTGTGATCGCAACGGGATTACTGTGAAGACTTCGAAGGGCAAGAACATTAATGTCCCGCTCGCGAATTGGCGAATTGAAGAGGATGGCAAAGTGAAGGCGGAGATTACTCAATACCCTTTGCGCTTAGCCTGGGCGATAACTGTGCACAAGAGCCAAGGCTTATCGCTTGATGCTGCTGAGATTGATTTGACCCAAGCCTTCGAAGCGGGGATGGGCTATGTCGCCCTCTCTCGCGTGCGCACTTTGGCCGGACTTTCTCTAAAAGGTCTTGGCCCACAGGCCTTCCGTGTGAATGAAGACGTCTTGCGGGCCAACGACAATTTCCGCGAAGCCTCTCGTCGTCATACTCATGAATTAAGTGCTCTGACAAAACAAGAAAAAGAAGCGAAGCAAAAAAGATTCTTGGCTAAGATTGGCGCCATTGGCGAAGATGGCAAGAAGACCAAAGCTAAAAAATTGACAACGGTTGATAAGACAAAATTACTGGTTGAAGCCGGCAAGACTTTGCATGAGATGGCGCGCGAGAGGGAACTCAGTATCGATACTATTCTTGACCATCTGGAGAAAATCAAAGAACAGAATCCCGATCTCCCACTTCAATACCTGAGCCAGAATATGATGGTGGCCCGCGCCAAGAAAATCCGCGCCGCCCTCACCAAGAACGGCACCATCACCGGTGGTAAGTATCTCTTGGGCCCGGCTAAGAATATCTTAGGGGCGAGTTTCTCGTATGATGAGATAAGGTTGGTTCGCTTACTTATGTAGGCGCTCGGCCTGCACCGTATGGTGCGGGGCTCGCTTAACTGCAGGGCTACAAATAAGGCTATTTTTGTGCTCTTGACAAGGTGTGATAAAGGGTGTATAATAGATAATGGAGGGTGAATTTGGGAGGTTATTGTTAACCGCTCGAAACCCGCAACTTGAAACAGGAGGTTAAGGTCATGGTAGAGTTTTGGACACGAGTACCCAACAAGTGGATTGCTCGCGGAGCTGAAGTCGTCAGTGATAACCGCGGGAGTTGTCCCTCGGGCGCAACGGGTGGAGTCACGATGAGAATCGAGGCGACCCAGCTGAACACCTACACCGAGGAAGGGGATGATTCCCTGGGGCAGGTTGTTGAGTTCATGCTTCCGGACTTGTCCGAGTGGATGAGCTGGTCTGGCTCCGCAACTGTGTTGCCGGCTTGCCAGCTCAAGACACCGGCCCCCGTCCCTTCCTGACCTTTGGTCCGTCACCGCCGGACGACCAGCGTGAAATCGCTGGCTCGTCCGGCGGTTTTTCGTTTGATTTAATTTACATAAGGTAGTCGTCTGTAAAAAATAAGTGTGTTGTAATTATAATTTGGTAACAAAATTTACAATTGTAAAAAATGTTACCGATTATTTTTAAACTAGAAGTTTGGTATAATAATTCTATATGGGTATAAGTTTTGCATTTCTTGCGCTGGTCTCTTGGGGAGTAGGCGATTTTTTGATTCAGAAGAGTGCCCGTCGCTTTGGTAATTGGCAGGCCTTATTTTTTATCACCGCTCTTGGCACCATTGTCTTATTCCCTTTTATTGCTAAAGATTTGCCAGTAGTCTGGGCGAACTCTAAAGAATTAATTTTACTCACGGCGACGAGCGCTGTTATCTTTCTCGCTGCTCTCTTCGACTTCCAAGCCTTAAAGGTGGGGAAAATTTCTGTCATTGAGCCCGTTTTTGCTTTAGAGGTTCCCCTTACCGCTCTTTTGGCTGGCTTTGTTCTTAATGAGCATTTGAGTCTGATACAAATTTGTCTTGTTGTCCTTGTTATTCTCGGTATCTTTTTAGTCTCGACCAAGCATCTTAAATTTTATAAAGAGATGAGATGGGAGACCGGCGTTAAGTTTGCTCTCTTGGCGACAGTGGGTATGGGACTAACCAATTTTCTGGTTGGAGTTTCTTCGCGCACCACTGATCCCTTGATGATCAATTGGTTTTTTAGTTTATTCATGTTTGGAGCTTGTCTCCTCTATTTAACTTTATCTGGAGAGTGGGAGAAGACGCTGGGGAATTGGCACACCGAGAAAAGATTAATCCTCTCGGTGGGGATTATTGATAATATGGCTTGGATTGCCTACGCCTACAGTGTGCTATATTTGCCCATTGCTATCGCGGTTTCTATTAGTGAGAGTTATATTGCTCTCGCCGCCCTGCTTGGCATTTTTCTCAATCACGAGAAATTAAAGAAGCATCAATACTTAGGTTTGATTATTACGGTTGTGGCGGTAGTAGTGCTGGCGCGGATTACCGAGATGTAGAATTGCTTATTTTTGTTATAATAGTCTTATGATGAAAAAATATGTTTCAATTGCTCTTTTTGCCTTTTTTGCCATCGTTGTGGCTATTTTGCTTGGGGGGTTATTTTTGACTAAGCAAAATCTGGGTAATTCTATTGTTTCTACTTCTACGCCCGCCTCTTCGAAACCGGTTTCTTCGCCGGCTACCACTCCAATTGAAGTTAGCCCAGGCGCCAAGACTATTAGTTTGGCTCTGGTGGCCAAGCATAATACCGCCTCTGATTGTTGGCAGGCGATAAGTGGTAATGTCTATGATTTTACACCATTTCTTAATCAGCATCCGGCGGGGGCCGAGACGATGATCCCTTATTGTGGTCAAGATGCCACTACTGCTTATGATACTAAGGGTGGGCGAGGGGATTCTCATTCTGGCCAAGCCGAGCGTATGTTGCCGGATTATTTTGTGGGACGACTGAGTCAGT
This sequence comes from Candidatus Vogelbacteria bacterium, assembly GCA_903864935.1. Lineage (GTDB taxonomy): Bacteria > Patescibacteriota > Minisyncoccia > Phycocordibacterales > XYD1-FULL-46-19 > CAIPHT01. The sequence goes on along the minus strand of CAIPHT010000009.1, from coordinate 8,881 downwards.
AAAGCTACATAAGGTAGTCGTCTGTAAAAAATAATTTCCTAGCCCCCCGCCAGACCTTGAGAGGCCGCCCAAAGGTCTGGCGGGTCTGCAAAAAGAATGGGCCGATACGCGTTGCGTATCGGCCCGTTGGAGACCCGCTATTTCCTTTTCCTTTTATTGTCGCCCCACTTGAGGACATACACCTTCACGGGGGCTGTGCCAAATTCTCCGGGTTTCAGTGAGATTTTCTTGGCTACTCCGGACGAGACGTCAATTACTCGTCCTGGGATAAATGGCCCACGGTCTGTCAGTTCCGCGACAACCCATTCACCCGTGGCCTCATTGACAAACAGGACAATGGAGCCGAGTGGCCAGCTACGGTGGGCAAATGTCATTTTTTCGGGGATAAACAGTTCCCCGTTAGACATCTCGTGCTTACGGAGTTCTTTCCCGTAGACACTTGCCTCAGCCGTAACTTCGATGATTGCCGGGATGGGACTATGAGTCCCCACGCTGGCAAACACCCAAATCATCATGAAAGTCAAAACATAAGTCTCCTTATTTTGTCTCTCCTCCTAAACGAACAATACCCTTATATTGTAATATATCTAGCGATTGCTGTCAAATTTTGGTAAAAAATGTTAAACATCCGATGTTTAACATTTTAGCCATGGGCCAAAACTAGGCCATAAACGCGATAATAACCTGCTTCGCGGAGGAGTCGGCGGATTTCGCCAATGGTGGTGCCGGTGGTGGAGACATCGTCGATAATGACGAAAATTGTGTTCGAGCTGGCAAGCGGCCAATTGGCAACTTCAAACGCCCCCTTAAGATTGGCGAGCCTTTTTGCCCTGTCGCGGAGGGAGACTTGGGTGGGGGTATCTTTAACTTTTTTTACCAAGCTCGTCTCGATAACGAATTGTTCGGGATTAAGCGCCACCATTTGTTTGGCAAGTTCTTCGGCTTGGTTGTAGCCACGCTCTCGGAAGCGTTTTTTGGAGAGGGGGACGGGGATGAGGGTAATAGGCATCAAGGACCGACCTTGGGGAGCCTTAAGGTCGGTCCTTGATGGCAACACGAGTTCATCCGCTAATTCTTCAAACAAGGTGTCACTCATGGCGCGGGCAAAGGTCTCGGCGAGATCAATACCGCGCTTATATTTTAAGGCCCAAATCGCTTGTTTTATAATCGGTGAATTATAATCAAAAACCGAGAAAATTTTTTCTTCGCCAGAGCAAAAACTGCGGGGCAAATTGGCTAGACAGCGAGAACAGAGTCTCGTTTTTTCTCGACCGCAACCAAAGCAGTGCCGGGGGAAAAGGAGGTCAAGACTGGTCGTCAAGATTTTTGCATAAGTGTGGATAAACTGCTTGAAAAAATTAGTAAGCCTTATCTCGCTCATGCTATAATTATAACAAAATAAGCGAAGTATTACGCATGAACTTTTTAGACGAACTCAAAAAAATTATCACTAGTTTTAGTCAGAAGGAGACAAGCGCCGTGGCCATTGATTTTGGCATCTCTTCGGTCAAGATTGTGCAGTTGCGTAAGGACCATGGTAAGGCAGTTCTTGAGACTTATGGTGAATTAGCTTGTGGCCCCTACAATGATTTGGCCGTGGGTCAAGCGACGCCTCTCCCAGCTGAGAAACTCGTGGAGCTGATTCGCGACCTCTTTAAAGAGGCGAACGTTACGGCTAAGGTTGGAGCGATTGCCATCCCACTTAGTCACAGCTTAATTGTCTCAACGATGATGCCAGAGATTCCTGAAGCTCGTTTGCCCGAAGTTATCCCCATCGAGGCACGCAAGTATGTCCCAGTCCCTATCTCTGAAGTTATCCTCGATTGGTGGGTTGTTCCTCATAGTCAGATTGATTTTGCTCCAGCGCTTGATGCGAGTAGTCAGAGCTCAGAAATGGCCGCGGCTCCTCTTGATGGTGCAAGTGGACGCAAAATGGAGGTCCTCATCGCTTCAATCAGCAAAGATTCTGTCCGTGAATATCAAGACATTGCCGTCAAACTTAATTTGCCGGTTGATGCTTTCGAGATTGAGACCTTCAGCTCAATTCGCTCAGTTATGCCCAATGACTTATCGGCGACAGCCATTTTAGACATTGGAGCTGGTTCGTCTAAGTTGGCAATTGTTGATTATGGTATTGTCCGTTTGTCACACACTATTCCTAAGGGTTCGCAAGATATAACTTTTGCGATTTCTTCTTCACTTAGTTTGCCTTTTGCTAAGGCCGAAGAGATTAAACGTCGTCTCGGTCTAGTGGGAGATGTGGAGAAGGGTGATCTCGTCGAGATGATTAGTCCGACAGTAGAATATATTTTTGCCGAAGCGAGTAAGACTATGGTAAAATATCAAAGAGAAAACAAGCGTTCAATCAATAAGGTTGTCTTGATTGGTGGGGGAGCGATGTTGAAGGGAATTCTCGAAGTTGCACGAGGAATTGTTGGTGTGCCGGTGGTGATTGGTTTGCCGTTTGATAAAGTTGAGGCACCAGCTTTTCTCACTAATGTATTAAAAGAAGCTGGTCCCGAGTTCGCTGTGGCGGTTGGTCTCGCCCTTCGCAAACTCGAAGATTTATAAAAAATATTATGGATAGCAAAATCCCCACATCATTTATCCCCAAGGATTCTATTCGCACTGATCTTAGTCCGAGACGGGAGCCGGTCAGTATCTTGAGTCTTGTCGCCCTCGTTATTTTTGCTGGGTCACTGGTTTATTTTGCCAGTCTCTATGTCTACCGCACGATGGTCTACAACGAGATCAATCGCCCCTGTGTTGATGCTGGTAGTGGCGGGAGCTGTGGTTTGCGGGCCTCGCTTGATGTGGAGACAAGAGATTTTGAGCGAGACAAGCTAGAGTCACTTAAGCGTCTCGATACCAAATTAAAGAATGGTTCAAGCGTCTTGGCGAATCATGTCGCCATTCGCCCCCTCTTTGACCTCTTGGCCTCGGTGACCGGTCAGAATATTCAGTACAAGAAATTCGAGTTTAACAGTACCGGCCTAACCTTGAGCGGTGTCGCTAAGAGTTATGAAGATATCGCCTTCCAACAAAAAGTTTTTACCACTGACCCCAAGGCCAAACAATTCATTCGTAATTTTTCTTTTTCTGACTTTGCGCTTGATCCTAAGGGGCAAGTTGCCTTCAATTTGACACTCGTGGTCGACCCCTCGCTATTATCATATAGTCAGAATAGCCAAAACCAATAATATGACACGTCTTATCTTAATTCTTGTAAGTTTAGCTCTGTCTGGCCTCATCATTTTCTCGGCTGGCGGGATAGTCTGGGGCGGTAGCGCCGATCCCCTGATGCAGAAAATTTTCTTAGGGGGCCAAGCTGAAGGTCTTAATCAACTCTTGGCGGATAAGAAAGTTCTCAATTCGGCTATCACTAACGCCGAGAAATTGAAAAGCAAAATTGCTAGTCTTGAGCAAGCGGAGAAGAGTATTGCCCCACAAGACCTGGCTAAGTTAGACAAATTTATTCCTGACCACATTGATAATATTAACCTTATTATTGATATCAACAATATTGCCGCCAGACAGGGGATGATAATTAAAGATGTTAAAGTTCATAGCGGACTTGATGATGTGGGTGCAACTTCTGCCCCAGAGAGTGATGTGGCCTCGGCCGCATCCTCGGGTAAGAATATTATCGCTGAGACCTATCTCTCTTTCTCGGTGACGGGAGACTATCAGTCGCTTCTCAGTTTTCTTGATAGTTTAGCCGGGAGTTTGCGAGTCGCCGATGTTACAGCGCTCTCCTTTACTGTCGATGATAAGGGGATTAATCAATATAATTTTGAGATTAAGACCTATTGGGTTAAGTAATCCAATAAAATAATTATGAAGAAAAATACTATAACTTATATTGTCATCATCGTCCTGGTCCTTATTGGTGTTTACTGGGCCTACCACCTCTTCAGCAGTAAAGGTTCTAAAGAGGTCGCCGGTGTGACAGTTACAACGGGGGCGGGAGAGGACGTTTCTTTGCCTGTTGACGAAGTGACCAATCAGGCCAATCAATTCATCCAGATTCTAGATAATGTTGGGGAGGTTACTTTGAGCGAACGATCTCTTCTAACGAATAAAATGTTCCAAACTGGTTTGCAAGATTTTGGCAAACCGCTAGAGGATAGACCAATTGGGCGAGCCAATCCTTTTGCTCCGGCTAGTGGTGAGAGTTTTACCCAAGTCAAAACTTCTGCCGTAGCCACAACCACACCGACACCCACACCTAAAGTAGCTACTCCGCCGACAAATTTATTCACGCAGTAAACAATGTCTAATTTATACAATATCCCAATTAAGAAGCTTGAAGATAGCAAGATCCCTTTTGAGGTTCTTAAGTATATCTCTGAAGAATCAGCCCGAACCTATCAGATTATCCCGTTTGGTTTTACTGACGGTGTTTTGCAAGTGGGGATGGTTGACCCCGAGGATACCGAAGCTCTTGATGCTCTCCAATTTATCGGCACCCGTTCTGGTGTACCATTTAAAATTTATTTAATTTCTAAAAAAGATTTTGCCACTGGGGTGAAGAGTTACTCAGGTTATAACGAAGAGTCTGGGGTGGTGGTCGGGGATATTCAGAAGGAAATTCGCGCGGCCGAGGAGTCGGTAGCTGAATTTAAGAAAGGTGGTGCCGACGAGGTGCGAGCCAAGTCCGCCGACATTGTTGAGGACGCGCCTATCACCAAGATTGTCTCGGTAATTATTCAGAATGCTCTCTCGGGCGGGGCTTCGGATATTCACATTGAACCAACCGGCGGGACAATTAAAGTTCGCTTTCGCGTGGACGGAATTTTATATACTAGTCTTACTCCGCCAATGGCGGTGCACGAGTCGATGGTGGCGCGCATTAAGATTCTCTGTAATTTGAAACTTGACGAGAAACGCAAACCACAAGACGGACGCTTCTCTTATGCATTTGAAGGACGTAAGGCCGACTTCCGTGTCTCGACCTTCCCGACTTATTGGGGCGAGAAGATTGTGATGCGTATTCTTGACCCAACCAAGCGTAGCGTCAACTTGGGTTCAATTGGTCTCTCGCCCGAACAACAAGAGCAAGTGAAGCAGGCTCTCGACAAGCCCTATGGCCTTATTTTGTTGACCGGGCCAACTGGCTCTGGTAAGACCACAACCCTCTATGCGATGCTCAACCATCTTGATCGTGAGCGTTATAATGTCGTTTCCCTTGAGGATCCAATTGAGTATGATATCCCTGGGGTGTCACAGTCACAGGTCCGTCCGGAGATTGATTATACCTTTGCCAATGGTCTCCGTAGTATCTTGCGTCAGGATCCAGATATTGTAATGGTGGGAGAAATGCGTGATGCCGAGACGGCCAAACTGGCAATCCAGGCGGCTCTTACCGGTCACTTGGTGCTCTCGACTATCCACACCAACAATTCGATTGGGGTTATCCCACGTCTTATTGATATGGGGGTGGAGTCTTACCTTATCCCGCCGACTTTAATTCTTGCCATTGGTCAGCGCTTGGCCCCCGTTCTTTGTGAAGATACCAAGCGAGCGATGCCAATTGAGGATAGTATGAAGGTGATGATTGACCAACAATTTGCCGATCTCCCAACTGAATTTCGTAGCAAAATTCCCGATACCTCCACTCTCTATCGGGCCGAGAAGAGTGCGACTTGTCCGTCGGGGACGAAGGGGCGAATCGCAGTGTTTGAATTCCTAACTATGGACAAAGAATTAGAGCGTCTTATTTTGAAAAATCCAGGAGAAAACGAGATTTATAAGTATGTTCGTAGCCAGGGCTTTATCTCTATGAAGGAAGATGCGATAATTAAGTCAGTTCAAGGAATCATTCCTTTTGAAGAAGTTAATAAATTATAATATAATATTAATATGGAAACTGATAAAAAATATTCGATTCTCATCGTTGATGATGACAAGTTCTTGTCCGACATGTATTCAATTAAGTTTACCGAGCGTGGCTTCACGGTGGAGATTGCTGATGGTGGTCCTTCAGCCTTAACCAAGCTCGAGGCAGGACTCCGACCGGATATTTGTTTGGTTGATATTGTGATGCCCGAGATGGACGGTTTTGAATTAATCCAGAGAATAAGAGATCTCAAGCTTGAGGGCAAATTGGCTCTTATCGTTCTCTCTAACCTTGGTCAGAAGGAGGATGTTGAGAAGGGCCTGGCTCTAGGGGCGGACGGTTATATTGTGAAGGCGAGCGCGACCCCAAGTGAGGTTGTCGATAAAGTTTTAGAAATTGTTGGAAAATGAAAGATTATCGTAAAGAAATAGAAGAATTAATTCTCATTGTCGCCAAAGAGGGCGCTTCAGACTTGCATTTAACGGCAGGGCGTCATCCGACGATTCGTGTTTCGGGTGACCTTATCCCAATTGTGAAGAAACCGGTCTTAACTCCCGAAGATACACTGGGCTTGGCCATGGAGATCTTGAACGATGAGAACAAGAAAATTTTCTTAGAGGAGCGAGATGTCGATTTTTCTTATAATCCAACGGCGGAGATCCGCTTCCGTGGCAATGCCTTCTTCCAGCGGGGGATGGCGGGGATTGCTCTTCGTCTTATCCCGATGAAGATTAAGACCTTGCAGGAACTCAATTTACCTGAGCGCTTGGTGGATTTTGTTAATAAAAAACAAGGCTTCTTCTTGGTGGTGGGTCCGGTGGGACAAGGTAAGTCCACAACGCTTGCCGCCTTGGTAGAAATGATTAACAAAGAACGGGCCGAGCACATTATCACCATTGAGGATCCGGTGGAGTATATCTTTACCAGCGACCGGTCAATTATTGATCAACGCGAAATTCGTTTTGACACTCATGATTTCTCAACCGCCTTGCGTTCGATGTTCCGTCAAGATGTGAATGTGGCAATGATTGGCGAGATGCGTAATCCCGAGACTATTAGTATGGCTGTGACCGCGGCTGAGACTGGTCACTTGGTGCTCTCCACCCTCCACACCAATAGTGCTTCGCAGACCATCGACCGTATCATTGACTCTTTCCCTGGTAATCAACAACACCAGATCCGCGTTCAGTTGGCGGGTTCTTTGTTGGGTATTTTCTCGCAGCGCCTAGTGCCTCGCATCTCGGGGGGTCTAATCCCAGTTTATGAGCTTCTTGTTAATGATGACGCTGTGGCCAACTTAATTCGCGAAGGACGTACGGCCGAGATTGATGTTCTTATTGAGACGGGCACTCAAGAAGGGATGGTGGATCTCAACCGCTCTCTCTCTGAGTTGGTGCGTGACGGACAGATTACCGCTGACAACGCCTTCCGTTATTCGCCGAACCCTGACGGCTTGAACAAATTAATTTAAAAAATGCTTTTTGTTTATAAAACAATTGATAAGAGTGGCGCCGAGCAGGCGGGGAGTATTGATGCGCCCAATATTGATATTGCCATTGGGTCACTCCAGCGCCGAGGTTTAGTGATTGTCTCAATCAAGCCGGAGGAGATGAAGGGTAAGGGGTCTTTTTCCTTCAATTTGCCGTTTATCAAGCCGGTTAAGACCAAAGAGATTGTGATGCTCTCGCGCCAGATTGCCACCATGTTCGAGGCCAAGGTCTCTGTGCTGGCCACCTTCAGGCTACTCGCGACCGAGTCCGAGAACCCGGTTTTGCGCAACGCTTTGATTGAATTGACCGATGATATCAAGGGGGGTATCCCTATTTCGGCAGCGATGGCCAAACATCCCAATGTTTTTGCCGACTTCTACGTCAACATGGTTCGCGCCGGTGAAGAGTCGGGCAAATTGTCTGAATCCTTTACCTATCTGGCTGATTATATGGACCGATCTTATGCTCTTACTACTCGAGCCACGAATGCTTTGATTTATCCTGCCTTCGTCATTGCCTCTTTTGCCGTGGTTATGGTTTTGATGGTGGCCTTCGTCATTCCACGTCTTACTGTTATTTTGGTTGAGACGGGACAGACCTTGCCTATTTATACGCGGGCAGTCATTGGTCTTTCCAATTTTGTGACCACTTTTGGCATTCCGATTCTTGTGCTCTTGGGCATTGCCTTTACTTATCTTAGCCGTTATATCACAACTGATTCTGGTCGCTTGATGTGGTCACGCTTCAAGATCTCTATCCCTTATGTTGGCAAACTCTATCAGAAGCTCTATTTGGCGCGTATCTCCGACAACTTAAATACCATGCTCTCCTCTGGGATCTCAATGGTGCGCTCGTTGGAGATTACCAGTGATGTGGTGGGCAACGAGGTCTATAAGAACATTCTCACCGAGGCGGCCGAAGCAATTAAGTCTGGTAGCTCTATTTCCGATATTTTTGGTCGCTACAAAGAGGTGCCTGGGGTCATGGTTCAGATGATCAAGGTGGGGGAGGAGACGGGTAAACTAGGTTTTGTCCTAGAGAAATTGTCTAAATTCTATGAGCGTGAGGTAGGTAATGAGGTGGATACCTTGGTCGGTCTGATCGAACCAGCCCTAATTGTGGCCTTGGGTGTGGGTGTTGGTGTGCTCCTAACCTCGGTCCTTGTCCCGATCTATAACCTTGCTCAGGGGCTATAGGAGAGGAGATATCCCCACCATAATCTTGTTGACAGACACACCGCCCACCCACCCCACCAGACCTCAAGTGAGCCCGAGGTGTGGTGGGGCCAGAGATATCCCCACAATAATCTTGTTGACATCCCCAATTAGTGTAAAATATAGAGTATTAAATAAATAAGTCGAAATTTTTATCATTATTAACAATTATTAATTAACATTTAATTTTCATGAAAAAAGGTTTTACCCTTATCGAATTGCTCGTCGTTATCGCTATCATTGGTATCTTGTCCGGTATTGTTCTTACTTCCCTTAACAGCGCTCGTACTAAGGCTACTGACACCAAGGTCAAGGCTCAACTCGCTAGCATGCGTGCT
>CAIPHT010000008.1 GCA_903864935.1 Candidatus Vogelbacteria bacterium | reverse complement strand
TTTCCCCGTCTTAAGCAGAACCGCTAGCTCGATTCGACTGTCTCTGTTAAATTGTCTATGTAACATCCCCGTGTGTTGTTAGCTGGTAATGGTATACCGCTACCATACCACGGGGTGTTATGATTCAGGTTGGAATTCAGGACTCTTAGCTTGACGTCATCATACTACAATTGCATAATCTAGTAAAGTTGTCGTCGAATCTCGACAAATATGACGGGAAATGCTAAAATAGGGGAGTAACAAACATCAATTAAAAACTTATGTTTACCAAAATTTTTGAAGAATTAGGTCTCGCTACTATCACTCAGCAAGTTTTTGCTGACATCGTAGAGAAAGGACCTTCGACCGCCCGTCAATTGTCCGAGCGCTTGGGTATCCCCCGCCCTTCGGTCTATGACCATTTAAAAATTCTGATCAAAAAGGGGTTGGTGTTAGAAAGACAGGAAGAGGGCAAAAAAGTTTTTAGCATTGATAATGTTAGAAATATCAAGGAACTTCTCGACGAGAAGATAAAAAGTCTCGAGAAAGAAAAGACCCAATTTGAATTGTCTCTCCCCTCTCTCTTGAAGAAGGTCAGTTTTATTGAACCGCAAATTAAGTTTTATTCGGGCAAAGAAGGGGTCAAACAAGTTATGAACTCCATTATGATTAACCGCGACATAGAGACTATTCTGATGTGGCCAATGAGTGAGATGATGAAGGTTCTCGGCCCAGAGTACCTAGAAGAATTAAATGTTAAGCGAGTCAAGAGAAATATCTCGCTTCGAGCCATCTGGCCTCAAGATAAAAAATTGGATATGAAAAAATATCCTTACCTAGGAGCTAGTAAAGAAAATTTAAGAGAATTGCGCTTCGCCCCCAAAAATATAACTTGGGATATGGGCTATTGGCTATACGAAGACAGGGTCGCCTTCTTGTCTTCAGAGAAAGAGGGTTTTGGCTTCGTGATCCATAGTAAAGATTTTGCTAACCTAATCCGGATGCAATTCAATATTGTCTGGCAAATTTCTGAACCGATGAAATAAATTGATTGGGTCTAGTTGATTTTTGTGCGCCTGGACATCTCACTCCTCGGAAACCCACGGTTTTCCGACGGTCGCTTTGCTCCCTGCCTTCCCGCCCGAACGTACCGTACGGTACGGGCAGGCCTCCACGGGAGACCAAATGTTCTCCCGACCCCACTCCCGTTCGAGCCTAAGCAAGCGCAAAAAAAATCCGGCTTAACCGGATTTTTTGTGCGCCTGCCTGGACTCGAACCAGGAACCGCAGAGGTATAAGCTCTGTGCTCTAACCAATTGAGCTACAGGCGCAATTTTATAAAATACCGGGAGCAAAAACTTCTCCTTCTTCGGCCTTCGGCTTTTCTTTAGGCTTAATGCCGTTAAGGATCAAAAGTTTTTCAAAATCTTCACGCTCAAGAGTCTCAACCCTAACTAATTCTTCAGACAAATTGTCTAGAACTTTTTTATTAGAAAGGAGAAGCTCCTCAGCTTGAGCCAGAGCAGAATTCATAAGTTTGCTCACTTCACGATCAACTTGCATTGAAGTATCTTCGGATATAACCTTCTCGGCCAACCACCCACCCGAAGCACTAGCCCGCGCACCCGAATCAAGAGCGACTGGTCCGATCTCTTCACTCATCCCATAGCGAGTTACCATGTCACGAGCGAGCGCGGTCGCGACTTGGATATCATTAGAAGCCCCCGTTGTAAGGTCGTCAAAAATCATTTTCTCAGCCGCATAACCACCAAGAGACATCGCTAGGTCAGCCAAAAATTCTTTGCGTGACTGCAATTTGCGATCTTCGAAAGGAAGTTTAAGGGTATAACCCGCGGCGTTGCCACGAGCAATGATAGAGACCTTATGCACCGGATCGGCAAATTCAAGAAGAGACGAGACTAGGGCATGGCCCATCTCATGATAAGCGGTAATTTTTTTCTCATGGATAGAGAGAATGTGACTCTTGCGCTCTGGACCCATCATCACCTTCTCAACCGAGCGAAGTAAATCATATTGAGTAACTTTAAGGCGATCTTCACGGGCCGCAAGAATTGCCGCTTCATTCATCACGTTGGCCAAATCAGCACCAGAGAAACCAGGTGTTCGTTCGGCAATCACACTCATATTAACCTCTTCGGACAAAGGCTTCTTGGTGGCATGAATTAACAAAATTTCTTCACGATCTTTCTTGTCTGGCGAATCAAGCATCACGCGACGATCAAAGCGCCCCGGGCGAAGCAAAGCTGGATCAAGCACATCTGGCCTGTTAGTGGCCGCCATCACAATCACCTTCTCGGTGGGCTCGAAGCCATCCATCTCGACAAGAATCTGATTAAGAGTCTGCTCGCGTTCATCATTACCACCACCCATACCCGAACCACGATGGCGACCGATAGCATCAATTTCATCAATAAAGATAATGGCTGGAGCTGACTTCTTGGCCATAAGAAAAAGATCGCGCACGCGTGAAGCCCCAACTCCAACGAACATCTCCACAAACTCTGAACCCGAGAGATACATAAAAGGCACTCGTGCTTCACCGGCCACCGCTCGGGCCAGCAAAGTCTTACCCGTCCCCGGCGCCCCCATTAAGAGCACGCCCTTAGGAATGCGCGCGCCAATATCTAAGAATTTTTTAGGATTACGAAGGAAGTCAACAATCTCCCCCAGTTCCTCTTTAGCCTCCCTAACTCCCGCTACATCTTTAAAGGTGACACGTTGAGAATTATCATTGGGATCAATTAGACGGGCTTTTGATTGACCGAAGGTGAAGGCTTGCATCGAAGCACCCTTCATCTGACGCAAAATAAACCACAACAAAACAAGGAAGAAGATTATCGGGATAAGAATAGGCAAAGCCGTCGTTAGCCAGAAGTTTAGTCCGTAAGAGGAATCGTTAACATCAATCGCCACCTTCTGAAGTTTGTCAGCCGGGACACCATAATTGACGAGCGATTGAGAGAGAGAACTCTCGGTCTCCTTCTTGGCGGTCTTGATAGTCTTGTCGACAAGGGTCACTTGGAGATCCTCGCCCGAGATGGTAATTTTTGTCACTTTGCCCTCATTAACAAGTTGGGCGACCTGAGAGAGCGCCAGGGGTGGGACAGCCTTGGTTTTATTGTCTGCTAAGCTAGTATAGATAAGGACAATTAAAGCCAGCACAAAAACCGCAATAATTAATTGATTACTGAACTGCCAAACGGCTTTATTATTGGGTTGTTTCTTATTCTTGGCCATAGCTTAGGATAAGTTGTATAATAACAGAAATATGGACAAATTCCACCTTTTTATCTTTATCATCTCCTTCCCCTACTTCTTCTATCAGGAGCACGTTAAGCCGTTCTTCGCCTCAAAAGAAAAGGAATAGCGCGCCTCGGTAAACCGAGTCGCGCTACTAAGGGGAACTGTTTTTCGAAACGTCACACTCTAGGCGACGATTTAAGTCACACGCTCCAACATCGGACATTTGAGGTTATCAGCGCAAGCTGACCCTCCTCGGCTGTCGCTGTGAGCGGTTAGGCCGTCACTCTCCACGCCAACGACAATTTCGGGGCGAACGGCCGTACCCTCCTTTCGAAGGACCGGTGCCGTGGCCGCCTCGGCCTTGCACTGGATCATGGCGACCGCGCCGGCAGGACACATTGCGGTGATAATGGCCGGCAAAGTCGCAACGGCGCCAGCGTCTGTGAACGCTGCGAAAGTCTGCGCGACAGCACAAACAGCTCGTGCGCTGTCATCAGGTGCCACCGCAACCGCTGCGTGGGCGGGGTACGTAAGCCCGACCAGGGCAGCGACAAGGAAAATCCAAAGAAGACGCATGGGCAATCCCTCCTACTTGATGACTCTCATCTCAGGCTAATCCCGAGACAGGCCAACAATCTATTTTTATCTTAATCCTAATAAAAAATTTAGCAAGTGTGTTAAAATAAAAAGATGTTGATAAATAATTCTAAAAAATTAGCTCTTTTAAGTTTAATTCTTCTCGGTTTCTTGGCCTCTGGTTCTCTAACTCAAGCGACGGAATTAAAATACACAACAATAGTCAGCGACAAAGATAATCAAATTTTGTTTCGATCTGGCGGGTTAGAAGAAACAAGCATTTTTATCTGCCAAATTGACGAATTATCCTGTGAGAATATCGGTTCAACCACGCCACCGGTTGTCTCAGAATCTTTTACTAACAACGACCAGCAAGATATTAAAATAAAAAATGTAAAATTCGACCGCACCAACGCCACCCGCGTTCTCCTCTCGCCAGACGAAAAGTGGTTAGTCTATTACGACTCAGCCCTCGCCAATAAAGAGAACTCACGCAAATTTGTTCTCCTTAATCTGCAAGATGGCGTGAAGAAAAAAACTTATGAGCTCACCGGCAAAGTTAATTATTGGGACCTTCTCTCTGAAGAGCTAAGGATCTTCAACTTCTCCCCCAGTGGCAACAAATTAATGTACCTCGATGACAAGAACGGCTATTCTGTCCCCTACCTTGTTGATTTAACCAAAAAGCAGACAAAATATCTTCCCGGGAAACAGGTGATCCTTAAAGATTATTCGGTCGCTGATTTTATTTTCTTAGGCGATGAGGTTATATATTTCTCCGCTAACCGCGAGAGCAAGCACCAGTGGTCTCTCTATCGTTACAACTTAGTCACCAAGGATCTCAAAAAAGTGGCTGACAATGTGTCTTACAACCAAAAGATGCGTTTGGTCAGCTCTGGCGACAAGAAGAAATTATTATTTATGCAGGTTATCAATAACTCAAGTATCCCGGCTCTCTTAGACCAAGCAACCGACAAAATTAGTTACTTCCCAGCTCTATCGGCCAATCCCAAAATTACCGGCTACACTGAGAAAGAGGTTACTCTGGGCCCCGCCGATGGCGGGGCAAGCAAACTAGGTGGTGTTCTCCTAAAACCTAAAAACTATTCTTCGACTAAAAGTTACCCATTAATTATCTGGCTTCATGGTGGCCCCTATCGAGAAGTCGCTCTCGGCTATCACTCTTACTTAGGCTATGCCGTCTATGATTGGCTGCTTGGCGAAATGGCTAAAAATGGGGCCCTTGTTCTCAAACTCGATTATCGCGGCTCTTATGGTTATGGTCGCAAATTTGCCGAGAGCATCACCGGTCAAGTGGGCAAAGGTGATGTCTCTGATGTTTTGACTGCCCAAACTGAATTAAAGAAATTCTATAAAATTTCGAATACTTACCTCGTGGGCAATAGCTATGGTGGTTATCTTGCTCTGCGCACAGTGGTAGATCCCCAAGCTTCTAAAAAAATTGCCGGGGTGCTCTCCATCAATGGTGTGACCGACTGGTTTGTCTTGCTCGACAAACTTGAGAACTCTATCTTCAACGTGCAATTCAAGGGTCTCCTTGGCGAAGAGAACAGTAGTCTCTATTATCAAGCCGATATTGCCGAACGAGTAAAAAATCTTACTAATCAGAAAATTATTGTCGCTCAAGCCACGAGTGACAAAACAGTACCTCCTAGTCAGGCGGATTATCTGGCCCAAATCTTTGGCCTAAAAAACAAGGTTATGAATTTAGTAAAATACCCCGACGAGGACCACGTCTTCAAGAAAAAAAGTAGTCTCGAAGATCTCTGTCGACAACTTGCTAGCCTCTCAAGAATTAAAGCTAGTTGCGTCTGGGAGCAATAAGAATCAAACAAATTAACCTTATCGAGCCAATGTTTGATTAATTTTATCTCTGGTTGCTTTGCCAAAAGTCCCCGTCCCCTTCTTAAGGCCTAAGGGCTTCAAGATCTCTTTTGCATAAGTCTCTTGGAATTTAATCAAGGCTTTCTTAGTTAAGGCGCCAAATTTATTTGTCTCTTGGCCGAGCGAGCCGGGGCCAGTCTTAGCCACAACAAAACCGTGGTTATTGAGATATTGCTGAAGTCTCTTCACCTCCGGGTCAACCGAATAAAGTGACAGATTTTTGGTAAAGAAAATAATTTTGCCTTTGCTCGTCGGCAAGGTTTGGGTCAAACGAGAAACGGAGGTATAACCTGAAGAGTGGCTACCCTGAACGATCGGAGTAGAGGTTGATGATGAAGTGGCGACATTCTCACTAAAAGTGGCAACCAAATTTTTATCACCATCAATCGTGATTGTTCGGCTGGCATTCTTAGAATCATCCTCCCAATTGGCAAAAGTCCAACCAGATCTGGCCGTGGCCAAGAGTGAGGCCGAAGCCCCCGAAGCAAAACTAAGAGGGGCCAAGTAAGGAGCGCTGTTGACCGTTGTCGAACCTTGACCAACATAACTGATAATTAAAGAAAAATAATTAGGCGCGTTCGCTAAAATATAAGGATAACCAGCATTTTCCTCAGGCCGTAGGCCCCAAACAGTGCTGAAGTCCCAACCAGCATTAGTAAAAGTAGAAGCGGTCTTCATCCCCTCGGTTGTCGTCCCTGTCCCACCAGCCGAGAGAGCCTTCCCTGAAGCTGTCGTGTCCCAGAAAGAATTAGTTGGAAGAGCGCTTTGGCTATAAATTAATCCGGCACCAGTAGTGCCCGTAATCGTCGAAGCCGCAAAGCTGTTACTAACTAAAGCGGGGGAAATATTTGCTCCGATTAAACCCGCGATACCCGAGCTGTTCCCACCGGAGACCGAGCCACGAGCATAACAATTTGAAATTGTCCCTTGGTTATAACCAACAAAACCACCGGCACTCGCTCCTCCACTATTAAGAGTTGTGGTAACACTTGAACTTGCACTACTTTGCGAGATAGTCCCCACTGAACTATTATAACCGGCCAAACCTCCAATATTAGAATAACCGGTCACCTGATTAGAAGAATTGTTCACAGTAAAAGCCCCACTTCGATATATTGTTCCCTGATTGTAGCCAGCGACACTCCCCACATAAGTTCGGCCAGTGAAATTACTGCCGGCAATCTTCAAACCACTGATGACTCCACGATTCTGCGCGAAGATACCTACATAATCCTCAGTCGGACGATTGATGGTTAGATTGGTAACATTAAAACCATTACCATTATAGTTGCCCGTGAAGTTAACAATCGGGGCAAAACCAGACCCACTATTCCACGAAGCCGAAGCACTGCCGTCAACATCAGACATTTGGATATAATTGCGATCAGGGCTAGACGCTATATTTTGCAAATCAGTTACCGTTCTAATTTCAAGATTAGGTAAAACTGGAGGATTAAGATAAGGATAGCCGTCATCCTTCAGACCAAGAGGATCCATATGCCAAATTGAGCCGTTGAAATCCCAACCAACATTAGTAAAGGTACTAAGTGTCTTCATGACCGAAGTACTCGCCCCAATTCCCCAAGACGAACTTTTGCCCGAGACATTAAGATCCCAGAAAGAATTAACGGGGTCGACCGCACTTGAACTATAAATAAATCCGGTACCAACCGCTCCAGTAATAACCGAGGCGGCAAAACTATTAACAACAACGGCAGGAGAAACATTAGTAGCAATTAAACCTGCGATACCCGAGAGAGCGCCTCCATTCACCGAGCCACGAGCATAACAGTTGTAGACATTCCCGACATTCGTCCCCACCAAACCACCAGCCAAAGCGCCATTATTATTAAAAGTGGTTGTGACATTAGACACGGCATAACTCTGAGAGAGCGTTGCCCCCGAAGCGTTATAACCAGTAAGTCCCCCAACATTAGAGTAGCCAGTGACCGCGCTTGACGAATTATTGAGACGATAAAGCTTGCTTCGATAGAGAATTCCCCCATTATAACCAACAACACTCCCCGTATAGGATCGACCACTAAAAATACTGTCAGCAATCTTGAAATTATTAATTGTCCCACGATTCTGGCCAAAGACGCCGACATAATCTTCAGATGGTCGATTGATGGTTAAGTTGGTAATAATAAAGCCGTTGCCCTCATATTTGCCATAAAACAAGTCGATGGGGTCAAAGCCCGCCCCCGCGTTCCATGTCAAGGTCGAGGTAGCATCAATGTCAGCCGTCTGGATAAACCGATCTCCAGGGTGAAGATAGATATTCTGCAAATCGGTTACCGTGGCCACTTGCCTCACGGTATCCACACCCGGATCATTGTTGCGTAAATAAGGATAGCCATTGTTGCGATTCTCATCAATCGCCCACATGTTCGTCATGTCCCAAGCAGAGAAGGTTGTCGCGGTATTAAGAGCCAAAGTCGTTGTCCCCGTCCCACCATTAGAACCCGATTTGCCAGAGATAGTTACGTCCCAAAAAGAATTAGTAGGAAGAGCGCTTTGTGTTGAAATAAAGCCAGTCCCTTGGTTGAGGCCATTGATGACCGAAGCAGCATAACTATTGGTGACTCTAGCTGGTGACAAATTATAAGCCGTCAGACCAGCAATCGGCGAGCTAGCCCCACCGTTGACAGTGCCCCGCGCGTAACAATTAGCGACCGGACCAACGTTGTCGCCCAAGAGACCCCCCGCCGAACCACCGGCATTATTGACGGTAGTTGTGACATTGGCGATAGCATAGCTCTCGCTTGTCGTTCCGACATTTGAGCCGACCAGACCACCAACACTACTCGCGCCAGTAAAATTACCATTCAAAATTCCAATACGGTAAATATTTGCCGTAATCGAAGTGTAGCCAAAAAGTCCAATACCACTTGTCGCCGGCCGATTAATATAGAGGTCAACAACCTTGTGGCCATTACCATTGAAGGTCCCAGTGAAACGGCTCCCGCTGGTCGCCCCAATTGGCGAGAAACCGGCCCCCGCGTTCCAATTAACCGTGTCGGAGCAATCAATATCGTTATTAAGTATAAAATTTGAGCTTAGAGATGAAGTCGCTTCTTGGAGTTGGAGACAGGTCGAGATTTGGTAAGGGTCACCCACACTCCCCGCCCCCCCGGCAAAAGAAGCTAGAGCTTGGCTGGGTGCTAATAAAAAAATAAAACCCAAAATTAACGGGAGACTAAGAAAAATCTTTGTTTTTTTAGACATAAGGACAGTGTAGCACAGAAAAGCCCTGCTCAGGGTGGGGAAAACCAGAATTTTCTGTGGTCAAAGACAATTTATTTTACTGAAGTTCTTTTAGAAGAAATGAGAGAGGTCCGCTCTCATAACCCATTGTTCGAGAAGCGATCTCCTTTACCTTACCAGCGCGAACCGCCGGATCCCAATCATCGGCCCTAAAACATTCTAGGGCAACCCGCAGAGTATCGGCATCGGCAGTAAGAGAAATCTCAATTTTCTCAGGATTTGGTAAAACAGTGATCGCCGTTTTAGCCGCTTCCTCAAGTTGCTCGAAGGTAATATCACCATCTGGAAGATTCTCTTTCATCAAATCAAAGATTGGGCCACTATCAACCTCTGTCTTTACTTTAGGATCACGTATATTTATGACAAAAAGATCATCCGATGTCTGACTGTTCCCCATCTTGTAGAGACCAAGTTTAAAACCGTAATAACTCGCTGCTTTAATCTCCAACTCGTTCTTATTGAACGTGCTTAGATTTTCTGGCCCTTTAATTTCCTCGTTTGACATATTTTTATAAAATAATATTAATTTGACGACTATTTGTATTATACCCCTTATTCGTCTATTGGGGATCGATGCTGGGGAGTAGTGATTATGATAATTGCCATCATCAGTATTGGCACAATCATAACCATAATCCTCAAGACTGTCCTTGATATTATCGACGAAGCGGGAATGAAGACGATAATGCGAACGGTGACAAAAATCCAAAGAAAGGAATTTGTCCCTGCCCGCAACTATCCCTCCTTAACGCCAGTGGGGCCGATAATTATTCATTCTTTCGAAGAGTACCATCTCTACTTCGAAATTGACGGGGAAGAAGTGAGATTCTCGGTCAAAAAGAAAGCCTTCGACCGATTCAAGGTCGGGGACAAAATCGAAGTGGAGTACGGTCGAGGAGTGATCTACGGCAAATACGTGGTGACCGAGCTTGCCACGTAGTAGCGAGCACCCCTTTCGGCAGACAATCAGAAATGATTTGTCTGTCGAGAGGGGTTTTGTTTTATATGAAAGCGAAGTGGTGGATATGGGGAGAGAATCTCACTACTCGCTCGTTTTCACTCGCTGCGTTTTCAAAACCCACGGTTTTGAATAACCCGCCCGAACGGCTGAAACCATTCAGTCGGGCGGGTTTCCTCCACGGGAGGACACCCAGTCCTCCCGACCCCTCCTCTGGTTCGACTCTCCCCGCCCACATCAAGACAACTAAAAAGACCCACCGAAGTGGGTCTTTTTAGTTGTTGTGGATATGGGGAGAGTCGAACTCCCGTGCAAATAGTAACCCTTAGCGCATCTATATGTTTAGGTTATTTCCCTACTGTTCGAGAACAGCTTTAATTTGTTTAAGTCAGAAATAACCAAGAGCTTAAACAAACGAGTCTCTAAGTTTTGCGCTCAAGCCGAGACGGTCTTGATTGCTAGTCCAGAATTTATTATGCCCGTTTGAGTCATCCAGACTGCGACTCAAACGAACACCAGCATTACGCTAAAGCGAAGGCTGGAGAGAAATATGGCGAAGCCACAAGTCCCTTGTTAGATGCGTTGGCATTTAACGTTTTTGCCGACAATTTAAGGAGGAAGTCGACATCTCCACATACACAGCTAACGACAAACTACCTGTCGATACCGTTACATACCCATTTTTATCTTGTCAACGAGCTCTTGAGATCACGTGCCACATCCCTCTTAGATTCCTTCTTCTTAAGATCCTCGCGCTTATCATATTTCTTCTTACCCCGTACGAGAGAAATCTTGACCTTAATGAATCTACCTTTATTATACACCGAAAGTGGCACTATTGTCAATCCTTTCTGATCCCCTTTCTCGGCCAACTCTCTTAGCTCGCTCTTCTTTAATAGCAAGCGTCTGGTGCGGTTCGGATCATAGGCGACCGCCTTAAGATTATTGGGTTGATAGGGTGGAATAAAGATGCCCACAACATAGGCCTCACCGCCACGGATAAGCACCCGAGCTCCTTCAAGTGAACCCTGCTTAGCTTTGAGCGACTTAACCTCACCGCCAAAAAGCTCAATCCCTGTCTCATAGGTCTCGAGCCATTCATAGTTCAACCCGGCTTTTTTGCTTTCAATTAAATTTGGCACACTATAATAATAACAGAAATCCCTAGTTTAAGAACCCCCCGCCAGACCTTTGGGCGGCCTCTCAAGGTCTGGCGGGGGGGGTGGTGAGAGAAGAAGCCCCATCAGACAAGCTGATAAAAATGTCTGGCCGAGATACACGAGGAGATCCGAGGACTTTTTAGAGGCTTGGTCTGGTGGGGCGACTTGATTCTCTGCGTAAGACCTGTTATTATTGCCATAACTTGTTTACACCTATCCGCATCAATAATCAGATCCGTGCTAAGGAACTCCGTGTCATCGACGAAGAGGGTGAGAACCTCGGTGTTTTGTCGTTTGGCGATGCCTTAGACAAGGCCCACGAGATGGATATGGATCTCATCGAGGTCTCCCCTAATGCCGTGCCTCCAGTCGCCAAGATTATGGACTTCGGCAAATACCAATATCTAGAGCAAAAGAAGGTCAAACAGGCTAAGGGTCCAACCGGTGGCGAGACCAAGAACCTCCAAGTTAAGATTGGTACTGGCGAACACGACCTCGAGCTTAAGGCCAAGAAAGCCTCCCAATTCCTTAAAGAGGGCCACCGCGTCAAGATTGACCTCTTCCTCCCTGGCCGCGCCAAGTACTTGGACCCCAATTTCCTCAAGGAGCGCCTCGACCGCATCCTAACGCTTGTGAGCGAGAACTATAAAATTGCCGCCGCTCCCCAGAAGAGCCCTAAGGGCATGACCGTTATTATAGAGAGGGCCAAATAGTAGACAAAATAACCCTTTTATAGTAAGCTAGGAGGGCCTGTTAAGGGCCATTTTGCGATATGAAAACTAACAAATCTTTAGCCAAGCGAATCAAGATCACCAAGAATGGTAAGCTCTTAGTACGGGCTGGTGGCCAAAACCACTTCAACGCCAAAGAGAGTCGCTCGACCCAGCTTAACCACAAGCGTGGCCGTGTTATTACCATGAAGAACAAGGATCTTGGCCGTTATTTCCCAACTAAATAAACATATATGAGTAGAGTAAAAAGAGGAACAATATCAATGAAGCGCCGCCGCAACATCCTTGAGGATGCCAAGGGCTTCCGTTTTGGACGTAGCAAGAAAGAGATTGAGGCTCGTGTCGCCTTAACCAAGGCTGGTGTCTACGCCTTCGCTCACCGTCGTGACAAGAAAGCTGACTTCCGCGCCCTCTGGCAGACTCGCCTCTCGGCCGGTCTCGCCCCCTTCGAACTCTCCTACAGCAAGTTCATCGGGATGCTCAAGAAGAAGAATATCGCCATCAATCGCAAAATGCTCGCCGAACTCGCCGCCTCCGAACCTAAAGCCTTCGAAGTTGTGGTCAATCAAGCTAAGGCTTAAATCTAAATTTTAAACTCACCAAAAATCACCCCTAGGCAATGCCTAGGGGTTTTCGATTTGTACATACCAAATTTAAACAAAATGTTGCCGTTTTAGACGACCGTCATTTTGGGCAACATTTTT
Source organism: Candidatus Vogelbacteria bacterium (assembly GCA_903864935.1). GTDB lineage: Bacteria > Patescibacteriota > Minisyncoccia > Phycocordibacterales > XYD1-FULL-46-19 > CAIPHT01. The sequence continues at coordinate 157 of CAIPHT010000008.1, read as the reverse complement.
TGCAATTGTAGAAGGACCTAAGTTCTAATCTGAATCATAACACCTTCTAAATTCTTCCCGTGGTGTTTTGTAGCCCAGCCTTTTTCTCGGCCGGTTGTTCAAGAGGCGTACGACCTGTTGAACTTGGTCAGAGCTAATGGTAGCAAAAGGCGTGCCT
>CAIPHT010000007.1 GCA_903864935.1 Candidatus Vogelbacteria bacterium | reverse complement strand
TTTATTTCAATTTGATTTTTGCCAACTTCTTTTTAAGTTCAGACAATTGCCCAGAACTACTACCGTTTTGCGAATTGGCAACACTCACCACTCCCCCGTCTGGATAGGCAAGGTTAAGGTTATCCAATAATTTACGATTAAACCCAAGGAGGTCGAGTGGAATTTTGAGTGAAGTCTTGGGGCTAATAATTGTGTCAGTTGGGAAAACATATTTCTTCTCCAAGGATGATAAAATCCAGTTATTCAGGTTCTGTTCTTTGTCACTACTATTCATTATCTCGACAAAACCAAGTTCAGGATTAACGTCCGTTATTTTAATTTTAGGTTCAGAGACAGTAACTTTTGTTCTTGCCACAGCTTCCTCATTTTTATCTATGGCCCCATTCAAGACAACATTATAAACTCCCGGGAATTGATAAATATGGTAAACTTTTGCTCCCGTGGCACTTGTCCCGTCACCAAAGCTCCAAGTAAAAGCATTTGTGTCTTTGCCCTTTTTACTTTGTGTGGCAAAAAATAGAATTGGTGTTCGCACCGTGGCCAGTCTCTCGCGCCCAGCCCCGATTTTGAAAGTCTCCTGGCTATAATTAGTTGGGTTCGCCTGATTAGTATTAACGGATGGTTCATCCGTCGTGCCGTCATCAGATGTTACGGTTTGGTCTGTGGCATTTTTTACTTCCGCTCCACCCCCTGTCCCAGATTCCCCGCCAACAGTAATTTGATCTTTCATTTTTAAAAAAGTGGCATCGCCAATACCACTAACATTCTTTATTTCTTCAATGGTTTTGAACGATCCATTGGCGATGCGGTAATCAATAATCTTCTGAGCGATAGCCGGTCCAACGCCGGTAATATTATCAAGCTCGCTCAAGCCGGCAGTATTAATATTAACCGATATTGCCCAAGTTAATACAGGAAACAAGAACAGGGCAAAAAGAAAAACGAGAATAATTTTTTTCATTTTATTTATTTTAAATTTATAAAAAACTTTTTACCACCGACGCGGGATGCTCGCGAAGTTGATGACACCAGGTGTCCCAAAAGTCGTTGTCGCATTTCGATCAAGGGCACAAGAACCATCTGAGGCGCGACACCCACTGTTATCGCTCCAAGCGGAGAGATTGGTAGAAATCGCATTTTCGAAAGTTCGTTCGAGCGAACCAGGCTCCGCCCCTGTCTTGTCCCAAAGCGGAGTCTCGTCAACAAGTTCGTCGCCCACCGACGTTTTGCGCCACAATTTTAAACTGAGATTCGCCGGCCCCAAAGCCTTAAGGCTCGGGTCAGAAACAAAATTATCGATAAGCTGCGCCGAACGATTACTAATGACATCGTCATTCCCTCGCTCAATCAGATAATAGCCTTTAACCGGTATCTCGCCAGATAAATTAATAGTCCAAGTTTTAGCGCTGTCGGCTAGATAATAACCAGTTAGATCAACGGCCTGCTTCGTGAGATAATTTCTCAACTCAAGCCATTCGTCCAAATTAGAGTTCACGGTCCCGGCCCAACCAATCTCATTAATCACCACGGGGCGAGGATGGAAGACGGTGTGAACTTCGCTACTCGAAGCCACCACCTCGCCCGAATTAGCATCGCGGGCGACCACTTGCCATTTGAATTCTCGGAACAAATCTTTAGAACCGAAGTTTAGATTTGCCAAGCCACTCGTCTCTGTAACAGAAGCAAGGGCAATCTCCGGCTCATACCAATCCTCGCCCCAATCATACTCGCTTTTTATTAAATCATATTTATAATCTCCCGGCTTAGTGGCCGACCAAGAAAAATTAAGGGTGCTTGTCGGTTTAAGCAAACAAAAATTGTTGGCCAAGGAACTCGCACAATTACTAATTGTTAGATTAATTTCTAAAGGAATGGAGTCAATATTTATAGCAACATCAGTTGTTGAAGAAATATTACCATCGCTATCACTCGCCCAGAATTTAATCGTGCTGGTGCCTTGAGGTAAATCATTAAGAACCATGGTCCACTCACCAGCTTCACTGGTCGTCGCTCGCTCATTATTAAAACTGTTAAGGATAGCCAAGCCGGATGAAGCCGTACCAGAAAAGGTGATGGAACTGGTGGCAAAAGTTTGGGCAAAATCGGCGGGGCTTGTGATAATAGGTGGGAGGATAATAACCGCCTCAGGTTTAGGCTCAGTCGTGGTTGGTTTGTCAGTATCAAGCGTTGGCGCTCCAGCAAGAGCCAAGGCCGAATTGACCGAATGAATAACTGGTAGGATAGCTGTCTCACCTTGGCCGGTCAGGTTATCAAGATCCGAGCGCAATTTTTGCAATTTATCTCGCGTCTCAATTAATTTATCCTGATCCGTTTGAGCCGAGCTTGTCTCCCCCGAATCCCCCGTCGCTGTTTCGCCATTAGTTGAAGGAGGTGGGATTGTCCCAGCCGGGCCACTCTTCGCCCCTTCACTTATCGAGAGATTAACCGAGGCCAGCACTTGATCCACTCTAACTTTGGCCAGATTCAAGAGCTTCTCCCACCACGGCGTGCGAGCCTCTTTGAGCGCCCCGCTCATTTTCTCCTTCTCAACTTCAGCCAAGAATAATTTAATTATCCCCGCGCTATACCCCACAGCCTTCGGCGCCAAAGTATTCCAATAATCGGACATGACTTTGTTGTCTGTATCTTTGAGGGAGTATTCTGTTCTTAAGACGCCGAAATTATCCCTGAGCCTTTTTATAAGAACTATTCTGCCGTAGTTACCAATTCCAAAATCCACATCAACACCAGTCGAATCTCTTTCCCATTTCTCATTCATGATCTTCGGATTCGCATAATATTTAAGTATAGTGTCATCACTAAAGAAATTGCCATTGGCAAAATTAGCGGCCGAATCAAAATAAGCATCAATAGTATTCAAATAAATTGGGCTACTCTTGGCCACCGAATTCTGGTCGTAAGAGTAAGTCTCATAAGTCTTAACAATCGGATGTGGATCATCGCGAGTATGATCGGGTACGGTCGCATCTTGCACTAAATGGATGACATGACCCAAGGCATAGAGACCCTGATTCTTATCACCATAAGCATAGTCATAGATAGAATTGTCCCAAGTATAATCATTGGGCACAAGGGCTCGGCCATGGGCCCAAGCCTTCGAAGTGTTGAATTGCCCACTATTTAGTCCCCGATTATTAATCGGGTCATAGAAGTGCTCCAGCCAACGGGGCACATTATCCTCGTCGATTGAGCCTTGAATTATGCGCTCCTTCTCACTCTCATTAAAATTGCTTTGTCCGCTCGCCTCACTAAGTTTAATTGCTTCACTCGTAAGCATGGGGTGAGTCTTGGTATTATCGTAACCAAAAACTAGCGCAGGCGAGAGCGCCAACGCTAGAATTAGGATTATCTTTACATGCCGCTTATGTTCCATTTGTCAGTGAACTTATTTTTTATAAATTCAACAAAACTTACAGCTCTATTATTTTTATCAACTTCCCCCATATCAGCTTGGAAACTATCAGGTTTCAACTGTCCAAACATTTTCGAATTTTCTAGCGACCTTAAAATCTCCTCCTTCTTGCCCAACTTCACCCAATTTTGCATCTTGGCCAGATATTCGGACTGCTTCTCGGGGATGAAGTATTTGCTGGCGAGCTCCAGGTCCCCCGCTTTGAAGGCCGTGACAAACATTTTCAAAGTTTCTTCGGGTGTTGCGCCCCCGAGGGTATCGTTGCGATAAGCTTGCTTCAGATTCTCAATCTGAGACAAAACTTTTTGTTCATTATAATGTTGAATAAGTCGTGGGATAAGTTTGGTCTGCAAAACGACGACAACCACGATAAGGACAAAAATAACTGATCCTAAAGAGATCAATTTACCACTTCGCCATTTTCTCCCCACTTTGTCCATAAATTATTTTTAATAATATAGAAAACCCACCTCTTCTGCCACCCCACTTATCCACAGCCCCTTAATTAATAGGTCGCTTGGTCAACAAGACGACCAGCGGCATCGTAGAGCGAGATGGTCTCGCGACGTTCAGACCAAAGTTCCAGACTTCGCTTGAGGAAGACCCTCCACTCTGGACCAACAAAATCTTTATCTTTAGAAAATTCTTTAAAGCAGGCTTGGGGATTCAAATTATTCTTAATTACACCTTGACAGTAACTATTCAGGCTACAATTACCCTCAAGACAATCGCCTTGATCTTCAACATAGGAATACTTCGGTTCATGACAAGCGCTGATACTCTGAGCAAAATCAAAACAGATATCACTTAGGTCACTGAGGCCAACCATTTCGCTGACATCGGGGCAGCGATAATTAAGATCAGGAACAAATTGATAAGTTGTATTATCGGCCACATAACCTAAACAACGATTAACCTTGAAATTGTCTCGAATAGTAACAGACCCCGTTGAAGGAAGTTGCCCTGTCGTAATGACTGCACTCTCCCCAGGCTTAAGAGTAATGGGAACCAAAATATTGCTCGCCGGCTGATAGGGATTATAGAGGGCAATCCCCTTCTTGGGTATCAGAACGTAAACCGATTGGCCCGAGACGGCATTGCCATTGATGTCAAAAGTTTTTTCGCTGCGACCATTACTTAAGGTCCAGCCACCGATATTAATCGAAGTCGAATTGCTACCACCAGCGCGCAAAACAATATACTCTTGATTTGGCTGGTCAGTCGAAGCGGCTGTACCGGTCTCTATACTAATTTGACCCTTATAAGGACTAGGGTTCGCCACTGATCCCTCGTCATTACCAGCACTACCGCCAGAAGAAGATTGTGAAAGAGAAGAATTCTCTGAAGAAGTGGACAGGGTAAAGAGACTCTCATGCTTGCCTCGTGAAGGACCCCCACCCTGGATCCACATCACGAACAAAATAAGAATAATAAAGATAAGCCAAAAGGCGCCCGCGCCTCCCCCATCACTACTTGGTGCATCTGCCATCCCGTTAGAAATTTAATTGTGGATAAAACATAGACTTTTTATTACTCTAATTATAAGAAATAAGCGACAGTAAGTAAAATGGATAAAATGAAAATGGGGTCAGCCCCCTTTTCTTGGTCTCCCCACTCTTCGCAGGGTTTGTTCTAAGTTAAATTTTTTCACAGCATCCTCCATCCAATCCAGGGAACCAAAAGGGCTACTCTTAAGTACAGACATTTCTATCGTCCCCTCTTCTTCCTCAGACTGTGATTGATCTAACCAAAGAAGATAATTTTCTGGTCGAGGCACTGGCCAAGGGGCCAAAATTTTCTTCTGTTTATCTGTCCCTTTTTCTCGACGCCAGACGCTAGACCACGGCCAATCCACGGACTTCAAAACTAGTTTAGCTTTCTTAGCGTTTCTCTCCACATAACGAACAAGGGTTAAGAAATGGCCATCATCCTGACAAAGAAAAGACTTATATCGTCCTTGATAGAGATGCCCCTCACCCACCGTTCCCTTCTCGGTGTGCCAGCGTCGGGTGTGAGTGTTGGTCAACCAACTTATAAAAAGAGCTAGGTCACCATCATTCCTTGGATAGAGAACGAGGTGCCAATGATTGGGCATTAGGCAATATGCCAACAAACGCATCTTAAACTTCTCAACCGCTTCTTCTAAAATACTTTCAAAAAGTTTGTAGTCATTATCATTATAGAAAATTTGGGCTCGGGCATTGGCTCGATTGAGAATGTGATAGACATTATTACCAACATCAATTCTTTCTAATCTAGGCATTAGATATATTATATAAAGAAAAGAAGAATAAGAAAATGGTGACTGACCCCATTAATCCATTAATCTGCACCAAAAAACCGCCCTTCGGGGCGGTTTTTTGATAACCCACCAGCTAACCTAAGTTAACTGAAGCACAAGAGGTTAAATTTAGTAAGCGAAGGCGCTAGACTGGAACTTGTAATCAGTCATATTGGAGCTATACAAGGTACCACTGATGGTATCTGACAAAGCCCAACCAAAACCGATAACCTGACCAGTAACATTAGCAGCAGTAGCAGCAGCGAGACCAGAAGTGTTCATACCAATCTTAGCAATAAAGTCACGAGATTGGCCAGCTGGTACCTTATAGGTATAAGTGCCATCCTCAGACGAATTGTAAGTTGAACCAGCCAAGTGGTCAACTACTACACTAGTAGTGGTAGTAGCATTTGTGGAGAAGATAACACCATAGTTAGGAGTAGAAGTAGCAGCAGTAGCTGAAGTGGTAGCAATACCACCCTTCAACAAATAGGTGTCATAATCACCAGCAGTGACTCTAAATGTTACATAATCCTTAGTTGGATCATTGTAAGTTGTCAAAGCCTGGGTCGTGGAATTTCTTAGAGCAGTAAGACCGTTAACTGAGAGCTTGGCAAAACCAACAGACTTGTAGTAAACAGTCTGGACATAACTGTTAAAGGTTGAACCAGAGACAGTAGCGGTGTTGAACAAAGCATCAGTAGCAGAAACACTTGAATTTGTAGGGACGGTACCAACACCGTCTGGGTCTACAGTAATGTAAGCAGTGGCGCCGTCAGCATAGATAGGAGAAGTTCCTTGTCCAGCAAGACGAGCCTTAACTACTAACTTAGCAATGTTCTGAGTGCCAGGGGTAACGGTAAGATTCAAGTCACTAAAGGTAGAGGTACCAGTAACTTGATCAGCCGAAGCAATTTTGACATCGCCCTTATAGAGATCCAAGGCAGTGACCAAATTAGCAGTAGCGGTCAACTTAACAGCCAAGCTATTTAGAGTAACATCGTTGTTCTCAGCTCTAACACTAATAACAGCTAAAGGAGCAACGGTCTCAGAGCTTTGGCTTACGCCAACAATCCCAGCAGTTGGAGTTGTTGAATCCAAAGAGATAATCAAGTTACCAGTAGAAGCAGCTTGGTAGCTAATTGTACGTGACAAGGTGACATCACCCAAAGAATCAGTAAAGCCCTTCCCATTGATAGTTCTAATAGAACCAGCAGGAGAAGTAACAGTGATGGTGGTAGCAGTTCTGTCACTAGAAGGAGCAGCTGTAAGTCTTAAGGTTAAGTCTTTGTCTGCACCTGGAACAACAACAAAGTTAACATTTTCCATTCTCATCATGTACGAAGTGTTTGCAGTAATCTCCGTAAAATCAGAGGAAGTAAGGTTCTTTGTTGCAACAACATTGCCGGAACCATCAACTAAATCAGCTTTGTTGAAGTAAAGCCAAGCTCGGGTGTCAAAACGAAAATCAATACGACTAACGGAAACATTTCCGGCAGTAGCCTTGAAGTTATAAGAAATGACATCCTTAGTCTCACCCTTCTTGACAACAGTAGCATTGGCAGGAGAAGTGTTAATGGCGACAGTAACAGAGCCATCCTTTTGATCCAAGCCAACAACAGGAGTAGTGACACCGCCAACAGGAGCAGTAGTAACCAAACCAGCTAACTTAGCTCGTGAGAGAGGACCAAAGTAACCGGAGGCTGGGCTAACATCGTTAGCTTTCTGCCAAGCGATAACAGACTTCTTGGTAAGAGCACCGAAGTAGCCGTAATCAACACCAGCAGGCATAACGAGAAGACCTTCGTCCTCCAAATACTTCTGGAGAGCGGTGACCTCATCACCCTTGGAACCGATAGTCAAGGACTTGGTAATAGAAGGAGCGGAGCTGACAGAAGCAGTGCTACCACCCATAGCAGCGATTTGAGCTGTAAGGGCAGCGAGCTGAGCTTGCAATTCAGCAACGGTGGCAGCGCTGGCAACACTCACCATGGAGAAAGCCAACACGAGACCGAGAACTAAAGCAATTTTTTTCATGATTTATAATTTACTTATAATAACTAAACTTATAATCCCTAATAATTTGTTGGCTCGTACACCTCGACACCAACTAGCAGACAGAAAGGTTTTAGCTTGAAGGTTATAGCTTTTAGCTAAGAACTTTTAGGCTATTAGTTGGGGACGAAATTGACGAACCTGGAGCCTTGCTTTCCGTCAATTGACGGGCGACCGAGCAAAGCAAAAACGACACTTTTTTAAAGACAACTAAAACGAAGATTCGGTTGTCAATGACCCTTGCCTACTATTATACAGCCCGCTACAAGCGGAAGCAAAAACTGTTTGTGGATAACTATAGCTAAGCTGATAACATATACGGGAACGCCATACTTTTAGGTCCAAAACAGACCTTAATATACTACACTAAAATGCTATTTTTAGCAACCAAGGGAGGGCTACACCCGCCACACCTCGGGCTCACTTGAGGTCTGGCGGGGAAGGGAAAAGGAAATCGTAGATTGAGGAGATCCGAGGACTTTTTAGAAGCATGTTCTGATGGCGGGATTTTTTAAGATAACAGGTAACGACTCCAGCGACGGTCCCCTTTTTTCTTAAGGACACCCTGATGGACAAGGTCGGAGAGCTCGCGCTGGATTGTCTTGGCGCTACAACCGCTAATTGCTTCGGTAATGTCCTTTATTGATGTCCAGTCTTTTCCCTTCAAAAAGCTTATAATTAAAGAGCGACGAGAGTCCTTAGCGACATCGCGACTCTTATGAGGCAAGCGACTAAGTTTCTGATAAGGGCTCTCCCCCACCTCTTTGTGTCCCATAGGATGAGACTCTTGTTTATGGGACAAACTATGAGACATGTTGCTCAAAGTTTTTTTATTTTCTTCAGCGGGAGAAATTGTGGCGGGAGCCGATGCCGGCAAAAGCAAATCATCGGTACTCAAGTGGACAAGTTTATTAAGCCCGGTCGACTTGATTCTCTCCTGCAAAAGTTTATTGAATTCTTGGTATTCATTACGCACAAGAACCAAGTTGAGATCAGCCGAGAAGTTGCCCGCCAGAGCCACCTCGAACCAAGAAATAAGCTGACCAACTTTGGTACTAGCTGACTCAAGGACAGGAACCTTGAAGAGTGGTGAGAGCTGGCTATTGCTCCCGGTTGAAGAGAGGCCGGAGGAATGGTCAAAGCCTGGATCCAAAACAGAGACGTCCGATAAGACATCGAGAGCGATGTCTCTTAATCGCCACTTGAGAGGTTCGCTGTCTGGCAACAAAGAAGTAACCAGGTAAACAGCTTGGGTTAATTTATGACCCTTAAGGGACACATAATGGGACCACTTGTGATTGTCTTTTTGGTTATCCATATAGGTCTTTTTACTGTCTTTTGTCCTTAATTAACTGGCCTTTATATTGTCCTTTATTATACACCGTTCATTTTCGTTTGTCCAATAATCAATTTTTCTTCCCGCCAGGCCTCAAATGAGTCCGAGGCCTGGCGGGGAAAGGAAAAAGTGTGGTGGGGATAACTAAAAATTGTTATAATCTAAAGAATGAAACAAATGAAAGTTAGCAAAAAACAAAAGAAAGAACTTCGAGGACAAAAAGAGGATGAGACCAAAGAAAAAGTTAAGCTCCTGAAGAGCGAGACCAAGCGCGCCATTATTGCCGTCTTTGCCTTCGCGGCCTCCATTTTCTTTGTCCTAGCGCGCTTCAATATTGGTGGCCGAGCTGGACAATTGAGCTACCAATTATTAGACAAACTCTTTGGTTGGGGCTTCTACCTCGTACCCTTCTTATTACTTTGTTTTGGCGTTATTCTCCTTCGCTCAATTAAGGTTGGCTTGGTCACTACTAAGGCGATCAGTGGAGCCCTCTTCTTAGTCGCTGTCTTGGGTGGCTTGAGCATTATCAATAAACCTGAGACCGGTGGGATTATCGGCTCACATGTCGCCTCCCCTCTTTTAAATTATTTTGATACTTATGCCAGTCTCGTTTTCTTAGGCGCTGTCGTTCTTGTCTCTCTGCTTGTCGCCCTCGACACACCGCAAATCTTAGGTCTCGCTCTCTGGAAGAAATTATTCGGACGCAAAACGGAGATTGTCGAAGACGAACAACAGAACTTGAAGGTTAACGGTGAGAGTGAAGACGACAACAAGGCCGTCACCAAGGCAACAGAGGAAGAAGCAAAGACTGGTGACAAAAAAGATGACAAACAAAATACCGACCTCAAGGTGAAGGGGGGTGAAGCCGGCCTCTTCGGCGGGCTCTCCTTCTTAGGCCGACGCGCCTCAGCAGGCGACTTCTCTCCCCCACCCCTCTCCCTGCTTGAACAAGATAGTGGCAAACCAAACGCCGGCGATATTAAAGCGAACGCGAACATCATCAAGCGCACCCTCGGCAACTTCGGCATCACTGTTGAGATGGACGAGGTCTCAATTGGACCAACCGTTACTCGTTATGCCCTGAAGCCAGCCGAAGGGGTCAAGCTCTCGCGCATTGTCGCCCTCCAAAACGACCTCTCCTTGTCGCTCGCTGCTCACCCTCTACGTATCGAGGCCCCTATCCCTGGCAAGTCTCTTGTCGGTATCGAGATTCCCAACAAGACCAAGGCGATCATTCGCCTCCCCTCTCTCCTCTCCACCCCCGACTTCACTGAATCTAACCACCCACTCTATGTCGCCTTGGGTCGCGATATCTCCGGCGCGCCTCGCTACTCTAATATCGCTAAGGCTCCCCACATGTTAATTGCCGGGGCCACCGGTTCGGGTAAGTCGGTCACCATCCACGCCATTATCACCTCCCTCCTCTATCGCAATCCACCAGAACAAATGCGCTTCGTCATGATTGACCCTAAGCGTGTCGAACTCACTCTCTATAATAAGATCCCTCATCTCCTCACACCAGTTATCACTGAGCCCAAGAAGGCCATTGCTGCTCTTCGCTGGTTGGCCAAAGAAATGGATCGTCGTTATGACATCTTAGAAGCGGAGGCCGTGCGCGATATTCAGTCTTATCACAAAAATATTCTCAACAAACCCATCAAGAAAGGTGACGAAGGGCAAGATGAAGTAGAGCGCATGCCTTATATCGTTGTTATTATCGATGAGTTGGCTGATATTATGACCAGTTATCCAAGAGAACTTGAAGCAGCGATTGTACGTCTCGCTCAGATGTCACGCGCCGTCGGTATCCACCTCATCCTCTCGACCCAGCGCCCATCCGTTGAGGTTATTACTGGTTTGATCAAGGCGAACATTCCTTCTCGTATTGCTCTTCAGGTAGCTTCGCAAATTGACTCCCGCACCATCTTAGACTCCGCCGGTGCTGAGAAACTCTTAGGCGCTGGCGACATGCTCTATATCTCAGGTGAAATGTCTAAGCCGGCTCGTATTCAGTCTGCCTATATTACCGAGGAGGAGGTTAAGAAAGTGGTTACCTATCTCGCTGAGCAATATACCGATGCTCTCCCTAGCGATCTCAACCTCTCAGCCGAGGAAGCTCTCTCGGGAAATGGGGCCAGTGGCGCGGGCGGCAAGAGCATCTTTACTGATGAATTTGGTAGCGACAGTGATGATGACCTCTACGAAGATGCCCGCATGGCCGTAATGGAAGCCGGCAAAGCCTCGGCCTCTTATCTCCAGCGTAAGCTTAAAGTCGGTTATGCTCGGGCCGCTCGCCTCCTCGACATGCTTGAGGAACGAGGCGTGATTGGGGCCGGCTCTGGAGCTAAGGCCCGCGAAGTTTATGGTAGTGAAGCAATTGGTATCCCAACCGAAGAAAGCAGTGATGAATTATAACCCCAAAAAAGATTGTCGGCTCTTAGTTAAACCCCTAGTGATAGTGGCCGTTGTCTTGCTTGTTGTTGGCTATTCAGCTCTCAAGATTAAGAACCTTGCTGTTGGTCCCGAGATTATCCTCTCCTCCCCCGCTGACGGGACAAATTGCCAGAGCGACTTGGTGAATGTGAAGGGTAAGGCCGAGAGAATTAGCCAAATTTTTATCAACGGGAGAAAGATATTTACCGACGAAGACGGCAACTTCAACGAACCATATCTCCTGGCCAGCGGTTATAATCAGTTAGAGATTATGGCTCAAGATAAGTTCGGCCGAAAAATAGAAAAAAAGGTTCAATTAGTATTTAATAAATAACCCCGTAAAATTCGCTGACGCGAATCACAGGGCAAGCAAAAAATATGGCAAAGAAACAAAAAGCAAGTAAGGAGTCCGGAGCGAGTATCGCTGAGACCATTCGCGCGATTCAGAGCAAGTTTGGTGATGAGTCTATTATGAAATTAGGTGACAAGCCGAAGGTTGGCGTGGACTCGATCGGAACAGGATCGTTGGCTCTTGATGCCGCTCTTGGCATTGGCGGTGTCCCCCGCGGTCGTATTATCGAAATTTATGGACCAGAATCATCAGGTAAAACGACACTGGCTCTCCATATTGTGGCCGAGGCCCAGAAGAATGGTGGCATCTGCGCCTTCATCGATGCCGAGCACGCCATGGATCCAGAATATTCGGCTCGCTTAGGAGTAAAAACCGACGAATTACTTATCTCTCAGCCAGATTATGGCGAACAGGCCTTAGAAATTGCCGAGAGCCTTATCCGCTCAGGCAAAATTGACGTCGTGGTTATCGACTCCGTGGCCGCCCTAACCCCCAAGGACGAGATTGAGGGTGATGTCGGCGATTACCATGTCGGCAAACAAGCCCGCTTAATGTCGCAGGCTCTCCGCAAGATGACCTCCATTGTCGATAAGAGTAAGACCGTCGTTATCTTCATCAACCAAATTCGTATGCAAATCGGAGTCATGTTTGGCAACCCTGAGACCACGCCGGGTGGCAAGGCGCTTAAGTTCTATGCCTCCGTCCGTATGGACGTGCGCCGTATCGCCCAAATCAAGAAAGGTGAGGAAATTATTGGTGGCCGTATCCGCGTGAAGGTTGTGAAGAACAAGGTGGCGGCTCCCTTCAGACAAGCTGAATTCGATCTCCTCTACAATGAGGGTATCTCCCCCGAGGGTGAGGTCTTGGCTCTTGGCGAGAAGTATAATGTTCTCCATAAATCCGGCTCAAGCTACAGCTACGGCACTGGCAAATCAGAAATTAAATTAGGCCGAGGTTATGAATCCGCTCGCCTCTTCTTAAGGGAGAACCCGGAAATTCAGGAGGAACTTGTTGAGAAGATCAAACCCCTACTCTCGGGAGAGATTGGCGGTGGGTCTTCTGATGATGAAGAGTAAAAACCAGCCAACCAGAACAGGCTCTCCCCGCCAGACAATCTGATAAAAATGTCTGGCCGAAATCGTAGATTGAGGAGATCCGAGGACTTTTTAGAAGATTGGTCTGGCGGGGTGAAGCCCTTGAAAATTAAGTATTTTTCAGTTAATATCCTATTACTATGTTGGAATATAATGAAATCAAAGAGCGCAAGGTTATCCTCTACGAAGGGGCCCCTTTTGAGATCCTCACCTCCCACGTCTTCCGCAAACAACAGAGGAAGCCGGTTAATGCTGTTAAAATGAAGAATCTTCTCACCGGTAAGGTGATGGAGGTCTCCTTCCATCAGAGCGAGAAAGCTGAAGAAGCTGAGGTAGATCGTCGCAAGGTTAAGTATCTCTATGAGGCCAAGGGTAAATATTGGTTCTGCGAAGAGAAAGACCCTAGCAAGCGCTTCGAGCTTGATGCTGATCAGGTGGGCGAACAAATCCACTTTGTGAAGCAAAATACCCTAGTAGAACTTATCTCCTTCGATGACAAGGTCTTGGGAGTTGAAGTGCCGATTAAGGTTGAACTCAAGGTCATCGAAGCCGCCCCTGCTGTTAAAGGTAACACTGTGCAAGGTGGTCTCAAACAGGTCAAACTCGAAACTGGCTTCACCGTCAATGTGCCAATGTTCATCAATGAAGGCGACGTGCTTCGTATCAATACCGACTCTGGTGAGTACGTAGAGCGCGTCAATTAGAGGCACTCGGCTTAACCAACCAAACAACACAGAAAACCCCTCCAGCGAGGGGTTTTCTTAAAAGAAAAACACCCTCGAGGCCGGAGGCCGAGGGTGGTAATTTTTTGAGCAGGACAATTCTAAAAAGAACAATATCCCAGGAACGTACGACGATTTTGCCACGTCATCAGTTCCTGTCATTTCAGTTTAGCATTCCCCTACTACAAAGGGCAAGAATATAAAAACACCGCCAGACCTTTGGGCGGCCTCTCAAGGTCTGGCGGGAAAGAAAAGAAGAATAGCAAAGTTTTATAAAAATAGTAGACCGCCCTTAGCCGAAGCTTTGGGCGGTCTGGGTGTGACACGCTCTGGGCGATGTCAGGCAGCGGACATACAGCATGAGCATGAATGTCCAGATCGTTTGTTGCACTTGGAGGCAACATGCGGATGGTCAGACGATCTTTGTCTGAGAAAAGAGCTTGGCCACACAACGTCGAGATGCGGAGGCCATCACATGAGTATTGAGAAGTTTTTCCACCAAATCACGCGCCGGGGTGGAACGAGCTTACCAATAACAAATGTGAACAGGTCTGATTACATTCTAGCAAAACAAAAACCCCGGTCAAGGGGTTCCTGTGGATAATAGCATTCCCTTACTAACAATGACAAGGAAGTTTTTTAATACAAAGAAAGAGCCGCCCCGCACACGAAGGTGTAAGGGCGGCATCAAAAAGTGTCGAAAAGCCACGGCGTATCTCAGGTCCCTTCGGGAGCGGCAACGAAGGTGATGGTTTTGCTCTATTGCCAAGAGCGATGCGCAACCTTGCTTAAGGGTTAACTGTGCGTGCTTAGCGGTCGGATAGCACGGGCAAACTTTCTTGCCACAGGCTGAGTCCTGTAGCGAACCATCTGGCTTTGTCAACACAACGGCGCAAACTAATCTGATTACATTCTACCAAAACAAAAACCCCGGTCAAGGGGTTCCTGTGGATAACAGACACTTCAACAACAAAGCGAGACTTAATTCACTAAAACAACCCCCGCCGACACTGAAGTTTTGGCGGACACAGTCGCAAAGCACGGCCAGCCGGTTTTTGCCATTACTCATGTTCTGAGCAAGGCGAAGAACGATGGCAAAATGGCCATGACGAAACGTAAGAAAACCCCTCGCTGGAGGGGTTTTCTGTGTTGTTTTGGTGAGTTAAGTCGAGCGCCTCTAGCCAGCCAAATAAGGAAGAAGAGCCATAAAACGGGCACGCTTGATAGCCAAAGCAAGGCTTCTCTGGTGCTTAGCACAGACACCGGTCTTGCGATGCTTGCTGATGCGCATGTGGGTGTCGACACAGGTCTTCAAGGTCTCGATATCCTTATAATCGATATCTTTGACATTATTAGTGCAAAATGAGCACTGGCGACTGATTGTTTGTTTCTTTATCATCATTTTCTTAAATTTCTAATTTCTAATTGACCTAATTTTTAAATCTAGAACGGGATATCATCGACGTTTATTTCTTCGGTGGGATACTGGATAGTCTCAAGCTCAGGAGCGGATTGGGCAGGCTGACCAGACTTAGGAGCACTTCCTCCTTCAGCTGGAGCTTGATAAGCACTAGCAACACCGTCACGCTTAGGGCCAAATTGGAAGGCGTCAACGATAATCTCGGTGCGATACTTCTTGGTACCATCTGGGGCATCCCAACTACGGGTCTGCAAGCGGCCTTCGACAAGAATCGAACTCCCCTTCTTCATATACTGAGCAATGGTCTCAGCTTGCGGACCAAAAGCAACAACATTGTGATATTGAGTATCCTCTTGTTTGGCACCGTTCTTATCTTTATAAACTCGAGTGGTGGCGAGAGCAAAACTGGCGACAGCGGCACCAGAAGGAAGAGAACGCTTCTCTGGATCGCGAGTGAGATTACCTAAGATAAAAACTTTGTTGAGATACATAGTTTTAATTTACTCAGCTGGTTCGACGAGTTTGTCGATTTCTTTATCTAAATCTTCAACGGAGAGAGCCACTTTCTCTTCTTCCTTGTCAGGAATAATGCGCTCAATTTCAAAAACCTTCTCCTCACGACGAGGGGTAGGGACTCTCTTAGGGGTAACAATATTTTCTGAGCCCTTAGGAAGAGCGATAGTAATGGAACGAATAACCATATCATCTTTAGCGAGCTCAGCCTCAAAGGTGTTAGCAAAGGCGGGAAGGGCCTTGAAGCGCAAGGCGCCAAAATAGCCATCAGAGAATTTGGTGTGCTTGTTGTTGATAACCATAGTAATAACATAAGCCAAACGGGTCATAACAGGATCCATCTCGCTAGTTATCTCTCCACCAGAGGCCAAAATCTTAGCCTTAATGGATTTCTCTACCGCTTTGCCCACTTCTTCAGCTGGCAAATAAGGCACCAAGAGGTACCCAATTTCATAAATCTTCATTTCTTCGGCGTTCGCCATACGGGGCTTATATTATCAGTTCTTAGGGCTAATGTCAAAGAATTTAAGGGCATTCTGGACCAAGGCCGCCAAGACCTCCTCGCGGGGCTCCGAGCGGAGCTTGGCAATATGTTCGGCCACATATTGAACATAGGCCGGCTCATTGCGCTCTCCCCGGTGTGGGACAGGGGCAACCAAGGGGGCATCCGTCTCGGACATTATTCGGTTGATTGGCAGATTCTTCACCACCTCGTCATATTGGCTGGTGAAAGTAATGACCCCGTTGAAGGAGAAATAGCCTCCGAGCTCGATAAATTTCTTCGCCACCTCCCAGGTCCCAGTAAAAAAATGCATATTAAACTTAAGTCTATCTCCCACCTCACTTCTATAGCCGGCCAGTATCTCAAGCAAATCTTCGTGAGCGTCTATGACCAGAGGAGAGCCATGATTTTGTTTGGTATTATTCTCGGTCGCTCGACAATGGATCATCAAGGGTTTACCCAATCTAAGCGCCAGTTCGATATGTTTGATAAAAAGTTCACACTGCTTGGCCTTCACGTCCTCATCGTCAATTCGATAATACTCAAGCCCACATTCGCCGATGGCCACTACCTTCTCACTTTCGGCCAATTTAGCAATCGTGTCAAAGTCGTTGGCGTCACTCTCCGTCGGGTGCAGGCCGACAGTGGCCAAGCCCTTAGTACCAAAATATTCGGCTTGCTCAATGGCCAAGCGAGACGAAGGCAAGTCTGCCCCAATATTTACAAAATTAACGCCTTCCTTTATAGCCTTGTCCCCCACCGCTTGCCAACTCGACACCACTTCCTCTGGCCGACGAAGATAATCATCGAGCATATTAAGATGGGTATGCGCGTCAAAAAATTTCGGCTTCATCTTAGTCTTTGCGCAAGAAGAGCGGGACTTCAGGCTTCTTGTTGTCTTTGATAAGTTTCTTAAGTTTAATATTGGTCTCGGGCATCACCGGGTTAAGCATTCGCGCAATGTCATAAAGATCAAGGACTAAATTCTTAATCATCTCCTTCCCCTTCGCGTCATCAACTTTTATAACTTTGAAGGGCTCTTCTTCTTGAATTCTACGATCAAGAACTTGAATCTTGTCCCAGATATAATCCATCGCTTTCTTGATATCGAATTCTTCGTAAAACTTAAAATACTCAGGGGGAATTGATGATGTCGGAATATCAGGGCACTTATCCAGATATTTCTCGGAGAGGGTTAAGATGCGAGAAGAGAGATTTCCTAAACCATTAGCTAGACCAGAATTATAAGCTTCTTTGAAGCGCTCGATGGTAAAAGGGCTATCTTCGAAACTATTGATTTCTCGCAACAAGAAGTATCGCAAAGCATCTGTACCATACTCATCTACCACATCGCGTGGATCAACCACATTCCCAATTGTCTTAGACATTCTGACTCCCCCCTCGCCAGTAATGAAGCCGTCAATAACAATCTGGTGCGAATTGGGAAGGTCAGCAGCCATCAACATGGCTTGCCACATCGCGGACTGGAAGCGGAGATTGTCTTTGCCACAGTATTGTGTCGGTGTGCCTCCCACCCAATATTTTTCAAATAAATCAGGCCCACCTTCGCCAGAGGCTTCTGCGAGGCAAGGCCAACCTAATGTGGAGATGTAATTCACTAACGCATCAAACCAAACATAGATAACCTGCTCAGGGTCCTCCGGTACCTCTATCCCCCAGGGCATCTTAGACTTCAAACGAGAAATAGAAAAATCCTGCAAGCCAGTCTCGACAAAATTACGAATCTCACCAAAGCGGAAATCGGGCACAACAAACTTAGGATTTTTTTTATAAAACTCTAAGAGCTTATCAGTAAAAGCAGAGTATTTGAAAAAATAATTCTCTTCGTTGATAAGGGTGATAGGCAAACCAGGGTGGAGCGGGCATTCACCATTTACCAATTCTGAATCAGTCTTCTCACTCTCACAACCTGAGCAGTATTTAGCTTCGTAATTCTTTTTATAAATATAACCGTTACTTGCCACTCGTCGCCAGAATTCTTGCACCGCCTTCACGTGGCTCGGGTTGGTCGTCCTCATAAAGTGGATGTCTTCGCTCACCCCAAACATCTTAAGTTGTTCTTGAAAAATGGCGAAGCCTCGGTCGACAAATTCTTGGACAGAGAGTCCCTGCTCCTTCGCCTTCTCAAAAATCTTCAGACCGTGTTCGTCGGTCCCCGTGTTGAAATAAACATCCTCGCCAATCAACTTCTTGTAACGAGCGATGGCATCGGCTCGAACAAACTCTAGAGCATGCCCCATATGGAGAGGAGCATTAACATAAGGCAAGGTTGTGGTGATATAAAAAGGCTTAGACATTGGTGTGTTTGTTCCTCTCGATGTCACCAACAAACTCCATCAACAAGGTGGCCATCGGGACAGAAAGAATGATGCCCAAGAAACCGAAGAGCTCATAACCCACCAAGAGTGACAAAATTACAATCAAAGGATTAACTCCGATAATTTTTTTCACCACCAAAGGATAGAGTAGATGATTCTCGAATTGATGAACAATCAAATAGAAGCCAACCATAATCAAACCAAGGGTGACGCTGTCGCCAAAACCCAAGAGAACAGCCGGTACCGAAGAGAGAATTGGTCCAAAAATTGGGATAATCTCGAAGACCGAAGCCACAATGGCCAGAGTTAGAGCATACTTAATCTGGAAGAGTGTTAGCCCAAGAAAGACCAACGGACCAATCACCGCCGCCAAGATAAGTTGACCTTGCATCCAGCGACCAATCTTAATCTCCGTGCGGCGCCAAAGATCGATAATATATTCTTCGCGACGATTAGGAATAACAACGCGCAAGAAATTCTCTACCCCATTTTTCTGCACAGCAAGATAGAAGGAAATAACAACAATCAAGACAAAACTCAATAGACCAGAGAAAATGGCTCGGGTTAATTCGAAGACGTTGCTCGGTAAAGGTGAATTCATTACCCCCTGACTTACCACATCTTGGGCCGACATCTTGGTAGAGAAATTGCCGAACAGATTTATAACGGTATTCCATGAGGGATTAGTAGAAACCAGACTATTGATTTGTGACGGAATTTTAAAAGCAATCCCTGAGAAATCCTCAAAGAGGGGCGGCAAGAAGAAGAAGAAAGTGCCCAGAATAATACTAAAGGCTAAAACGTAGACAATTAAGACGGCCAAAACTCGAGGAACCCGATGACGCCCAAACCAATTGGCCGCCGGATTCACCGCCGAAGCAATAACCACCGCCGTCAATAAAACCAAAACCAAATCCTTCAACAGGTAAACAGCCCAAGCCACCGCCAAAACGAGTAAAATCTTAATGACCGTACCAGTGTGGATATTTAATCGAACATTCTTAATCTCCTCCATAAGTATGGCTATTATACATCAATTTCCCCTCCCCCGCTAGGCCAACGATTTTTATAAAATTAATTGTAAATATCGTGATTGCCAATAGTATGAAATCTTACAAAATTACTCTCCATAAACGCGAAGCAAATACGGCAATCATAAAAAATAGAAAAAGCCCAGTATTCTCTCAGTACCCCGTGCAATTTGTGTGTTTTTAATTTGGGGTCAAAAGGATCTTTTCTAAATAATTTCTCACACTTCAGGGCGGACTCTTTTGCTTCCTTCGGCAATTTCTTGAATTGCCTCATAAATTTTGGAGAATATTCGATCTCCATGGGTTTACATAAGGTCTCTCAAAGAACGGAGTTTCTTACCCTTACCAGCGGCAAATTCTCGCTCGCTCTCCATAATATCTTTAAATAATTTGTTTTCTTCTAGCGCCCGGATAGCATCACGAAGGAACTCGCTAACTGAAGCATAATTGCCCTCCTTAACCGCTAGGTCCACGTTCTTCTTCATCGCCACCGGCATCGAAATGTTTAAGGTTGTTCTCATACCCCTATTGTAGCAATTTGTGCTACAGGATGTCAAGTTCAAAAAGACCCCCCTCTCGCACCAGAACACATCTATACCCTAAGGTGAGGTTGAACCCCGCCCTCCGAGCTGGCCATCGTCATCACGGTACAGATAGAGCACGTACCGGTTGCCGCTCGGACTCCGCAGAACCAACCCGAAGAAATCCAGGTAGGTGATCTGACGATTCCGATGCAACCACTCCAAGACGGAATTCTCCTTGTTGGCCTGCCAATCAAGCCACAGGTCAAGGAAGGCCTTCCCACCGAGACGGATGTTGCCAAAAGCAATCATCCGCTGGAGTTTCTCTTCGCCCTTGATGGAGGTTTCACCCTCCCTGAGACAGGTTTCGAAGAGAACTTGGCCGAAGTCAATCTCGGCCAAGTTGCTTTCCTTGACGTCGAGCTCTTCTTCGCCCTCGAGGCCGTTACCATCCTTCGGACCCCGCCAGACCGTCCAACCCTGGCCGATGAATTCGGCGGGGTCAAAGTTATGGCTCGAGTCCAGTCGGAGAACTTTCGGCTCCCCAACAATAAGGCGACAGCCATTCTCGACGAACCGCGCGAACTCCTGCGCAATTCGTCCAGGCTCATCACCCATCAGAAGGGGCTGAATGTCCCGTTTGATGTTTCCCCACGCAACATTCGTGAGCAACATCCCAACAAACTGCATCGCCTGTCCAAGTTTCATCTTATGCTCCTTGCTGTAGTTGTTGGTCATAACCGCCCAAATGCGGAAAGATTAGTTTTGCCACAGCAGAAAAAACCCTAAACTTAAGGCCCTTTCTGCCATGGCAAATCGCAAGTTTTCTCAATGTTCAAATACTCCCATATTATACACCCAAATAACCCATCTTGTCAAGGGCTACGGCTTGTGGAGGCGAGACCTCCATTTGGCCTTATTCTATAAGGTTATTTAGACTTGAGAAACTCCACAAGTTCGGAGATTTTGAGACGTTGTTGGTCGCCAGTATCGCGATCACGAACAGTGACAGTGTCTAAGAGCTCTGGCTTCTCGCCCAGAGTGTCAAAATCAACCGTAATACAATAAGGTGTGCCAATCTCATCCTGTCGGCGATAGCGCTTGCCAATATTGCCATTGTCG
Organism: Candidatus Vogelbacteria bacterium; assembly: GCA_903864935.1. GTDB lineage: Bacteria > Patescibacteriota > Minisyncoccia > Phycocordibacterales > XYD1-FULL-46-19 > CAIPHT01. The sequence continues at coordinate 91,180 of CAIPHT010000007.1, read as the reverse complement.
TCGAAGGCAACTTGGCCTACTTCCCTCTTAAGCATCCGGTACAATTCACGAGCTTTGTCTACTAGTTCGGGCTTATTTTTAAGCAGAGGAAAGATGGCGGCTTTAATTGGGGCCACATTATAATTCAATTTTAAGTAAGACCGAGGCTCTCCCCCCAATTCGTCCTCTGTGTAAGCGCTCGTGAGGACGGCCAAGACCAAGCGGTCAACACCAAAAGAAGGTTCAATAACATGGGGAATAAATTTCTCGCCGGTTTGTTCGTCAAAATAATTCTGATCTTTACCACTAAACTCGGCGTGCTGAGAGAGATCATAATTGGTGCGGTAAGCGAGACCACAAAGCTCTTTGCGACCAAAGGGATAATCAAATTCTAAATCAATTGTGCGCTTGGAATAAAAGGCTCGGTCTTCTTCGGGAACTTCTAGGTCATAGACTTTATCACTCGGGATACCCAGCGATTCTATATAAGAGCGCATTTCTTTGTGTAGTGCGGTAAAATTATCTTGCCAATTTTCTTCTTTGGTAAAATACTCTATCTCCATTTGCTCAAACTCACGAGTGCGGAAGACGAAGTCACGAGGGGTAATCTCATTACGAAAGGCTTTGCCAATCTGCGCGATACCAAAAGGTAATTTGGGATGATAAGCATCTAAAACATTCTTGAAGTTTACGAAAATACCTTGAGCGGTCTCAGGGCGAAGGTAAACTGTCGCTGAAGAATCCTCCACCGCGCCAATCTGAGTCTTGAACATCATGTTGAATTGTCGCGCTTGGCTTAAATTGCCAGCACATTCTGGACACTTCCCATCGGTCTGATCCTCACGAAAACGCTTGTGACATTTCTCACACTCCACCATCGGATCGGCAAAACCCGCAACATGACCTGATGCCTCCCAAGCGCGACCGGCCATAATAATAGCGGCATCCAAGCCATACATATCTTCACGGTCAAGAACAAATTTCTGCCACCAAAGATTCTTGATATTATTTTTAAGCGCTAAACCGAGAGGGCCATAATCCCAAGTCCCCGCCAAGCCCCCATAAATCTCCGAGCCTTGAAAAACAAAACCGCGACGCTTGGCAAGCGACACGATTTTCTCCATTAAATTATCCTCCTTTTTATTTGTCATTTTTTTATTCTACCACCTTTTCTTGCCCAGCGCTAAAGCTAGGGTCAGCCGATAATCTAGTGTCGATAACTGGAGCAGAGAGGTTGATTTTCTCCCCAGTCACGGCATCTTCACCCTCAAAATTGATACTCTTCAAGAGCTCCACTGCCTCCCCCAATTGACTCAAGCTTGGGGTAATCGATAGCTGGAAGGAGGCCTGACGGGTAGGCAAATCGCCAGAAGCGCTCGGCTCAACCTGACCCAAATTCCAAGTCACCTCATTATTATTTTTATCATAAATAACCTTTTCATCAAGGGGGGCGATAGCTGACAACCATTTAACATACAACGGGAGTTTGGCTGTCACCTTAGCCAATTTGACCGGATTCGTCGGATTCGTCACCGACCAAGTTATTGTATAAGTAGTCTCCTCCCCCACTTTAGGTGGCAAAGGACCAGTATTTTTGAAAGGTCCGACAAAGTATGATCCACCTGAGGCAAACTTAACCAAGGTCCCTATCTTCAAACTTTTAACAACTTCGGTCGCCACATCCTCACTAAACTCATCACTCGTAACTCGCGTCCCCTTAAAGACTAATCGCAAATTAATCGGAGAAGCTACTCCCCCAGGGACGGCGCTCAGAGGCAAAGTGGTAAAACTAAAATTCGATTGACCAATATCTCCCGGGGTAAGGAGGCCAAGACTCGCAATTGTTGTCTTGTCCCAGATAATAGAATTGGTTAAAGAATTATAAAAGCCGTCCCGACTATCAACCGTTCGTTTATCGATAAGACTCCCAGACAAGAACAATTCGAGTGAACCATTAATTACTTTGTCGGGCAAATTATTCGTCCAATTGATACCCCCCTCGAGGCGGTCGCCCGGAGCCAGCGAGGTCTTACCACGAAGATCAATCGTCGCACTCACAAAATCCTTCTTCAGATTAACCGTCTTAAATAAAGAGCCGTATTCTGAACTGATATCACCAGTGCCCCCCGTTTTATCAAGACCAATGGTCACCTTAAAAGATTTTAATTCCTCGCTTGCTCCCGAGAGACTCCCTGTAATTTTAATATCCCGACTAACTCCGGGCGCAAGGTCCCCGAGATACCAAATTTGCTCGCCTGTCGTGGGAGAAGGATCGGCTGACAGGAAATCGAAGCCAAGCGGATACTCAATCTTGAGTGCCACCTGACGGAGAACTGACTTAGAATTAGAAGTGATCTTCAGATCAGAAGTAAAGGTTTTGCCCGAGTTAATCTCCGCCGGCAAGTCATAGCTTAGATCGATCGTTCCCGAGCCAATTAGAACTTGGTACTCGGTCTCTTTGGTAAAAATGGCGTTGGAGTCAGGGATGTGGTACTCAATCTTCAGAACAATCTTCTGGCTACTATTCTGCGCGCCATAAATTACCGCCCGACTGCCAACCATAGCACTTTGTCCCGGGTTAAGATCGGCCACTGTCTGTCGCCAGAGAGGAAGATCTTTAGCTGTCTCAAGTGAATCAACGGTCCCCGCCGGATAAGTGATAGTTATGCTCACATCGCGCAAGGTCACCTTGTTGCGATTGCGGATAGTTGTTTCTAAATTAAGCTCATCGCCTGAGCGCAATTGGTTCGGGCCCTTAACCTCAAGATCAATATTGCTGGCTGAGACAATATTGGTACTATAAAATAATACGTAGACAGCAACCGCCAGGGTTGCCAAAAAGAAGATCAAGGCCCCAAGAAAAAATTTATTAAGCCAGCCACCCCCCGTCTTAGCCTTCTTCAAAGCGGGGTCGAATAGTTCAGTTCCTTCATCATCCCAATTGCGTCGGACATTAAAGTCGGCTCGTGGGAGACGAGTTGGACGCAAATTTAAAGAAGCGGGAATATTGCGTTCGAGACGACGCTTAAAACGGTCGAGACTCTCTTCTTCATCAAACGAATCGAGTTTATCCATAACTAAAATAATAACACAAAAGAGTCCTCCTTACAGCCCGCTCTGAGCAAGAGAGCTGTTGATAATATTAATTAAAGCTAATCGCTGGTCAGCGACAAAATCAATATCAACCCAATTAAAAATCAGGGTCTTAATTATCGGTTCGGTCAAATCTCCGGTGGCTAAATAACCAAGGCTGAAGAGAAGTCTCACAATGACAAAAATCTCTAGGTCTTCTAACTTACTAGGCGCAGGCTTTGCCTCTTGAGCTAACAAATCCCACGCCTGCTTCAAATCAGAAAAAATAACCCCACTCGCCTCTTCGCCATGGATCAGGCGCAAGAGAATGAGACTAATTTTATGAAGAAAAGCGACTTGGTCCTTATTTGCCGCAATCTCTTTCTCAGCACCAGTCAAACGCCAATACTCCTTACCTCTCACCAGGTTAAGTTTAACCAAGTGGTAATTTTGCAGATTATAACGAAGCTTAGATTTCTCTAATCGTACACCTTGAGCTAAGACAAGGATCAAGCCAAAATCAGGGGTCAAGACCTTATACAGCCGATTAGCTTCGCCCTGAGAACTATAGCTCAAGACCAAACCGAGAGTTTCGTAATGGCGATAGGCCATAGTCTAAAGTTTAATAATCTTTATTTTGAAAGGTATTTCATTCGCCTCAAAGGCCTCCCCGTCAGAGACAATGGCATAATCGAGTTTCTCGGTATTTGTCCCCGATTTTAACTCCTTCTCATATTTGCGCAAAATTTCTCGTCCCGAATTGTCAGCTTCAATAATTAATTCGATTTTCTGGTTCGGATTGAAACCGAGAGTCTTGCGTCGCTCCTGAATCTGACGCACCAATTCACGCACCGTGCCCTCAGCCATCAACTCAGGCCCCACTTCCCCATCAAGCCAAACCTCATCTTCAATTGGTTGGTTAAAAGTAACTTCTTTAACATTTAGTTCATCACCAATCAATTGAATATAATCATTCTGTCCAGCCAAGACTCCGGCCTTAACCTTGAGCTCAGCCAAGGGCTGACGCACTTTAACCTTGAGTATCTGACGAAATTCTAGCCCTAAGGATACGACACGTCGAGTCTCAGCCATTAAAGAGATAGCGCGCTCTTTCTCACCAGCAACCTTTTCTTTAAGCTCGAAGTTGGGCCAAGAGATAAGATGGACAGAAAGTTCGTCCTGTTCGGTCTTAAGCTCTTGATAAATCATCTCTGAGACAAACGGGGTGAGCGGGGCCAAGACTTTAGCAATTTCTTGCAACACAAAACTGGTCACCGTAATGGCCATGTCCTTGTCGGGGCCATCTTCCTTAAAGCGATCTCGTGAACGACGCAAATACCAAGTAGAAAGGTCTTCAACAAAATCATCAATGGGGCGAATGGAACGATCGATCTCATAACGATCCAAAGAATTAGTGACTTGCTTAATTGTCTCATCGAGACGAGCGAGAATCCAAAGATCTAGAACGTTTTTAGCTTCATCAAGATTGATGCCGAGGTGAGTCCTCAAGTGAGCCCGAGGCCCGCCTGCCGGACGGGCAGGCCTCTCCTCGATGCCCACCGCCTCTTCTGTATACAACTGATAAAAAGATAAGACGTTAAGTAGACGTGAGATTATGCGTCGGCCAATCTCTACCACCCCTTTCTCAGAAAAGAGGAGGTCCTCACCACGCACAGCGGGGCTAGACATTAGATACAAGCGCAAAGCATCCGCTCCTAAGCGATTGGCAACATCCATTGGATCAGGATAATTCTTGAGATGTTTGGACATCTTCTGGCCATCTTCGGCCAAAACCAGACCATTGGTCACGACATTCTGATAGGGGCTCTTATCAAACAAGGCGACCCCAAGAACGATAAGGCTATAAAACCAACCACGAGTCTGATCAAGACCTTCAGAGATAAAATCAGCTGGAAAGCCTAGCCCTTTCGTTGGGTCAATCGGGCTATTTTCTCCAAAAGGATAATGATCTTCGGCATAAGGCATTGAGCCGGACTCATACCAACAATCGAAGACATCAGGCACTCGTTTGAAGCTCTGGCCACAAGCACAAGGGAAAGAAACCTCATCAATAAACGGGCGATGCAAATCTAATTCATAATTACGGTTGTGAGGAAGCGGAACAAAGTTTAGAGGTCGAACTTCGGCATTGGCAAAATCTTTGCCTCGATGAGGCGCATCAATAATCTCTTTATCCGTCCAACGAGAAACGCTGGCTTGCGCCATAAATAAAGGCAGGCCATGACTAACAACCAAGATATTCTTGTCTTGGTGTTTCTCGTTAATATCATAAATAGCCGACATAATTCGACGACGAACATCATTATAATTCTCACCCCCGGTTGGCAGATGATTATGGAGTCGATTTAGGCGCGAGCCAAAGGCTAGGTTATATTCACGCCAAGAACCCCCAGCGAAGTCCCCTGGCTGAATTTCCCCCAAGCGCTCGTCAATCACAATTTGCTCTGGCAAAAGTCCCAAGGTCTTCGCCACAAGCTCTGCCGTCTCTCTTGTTCGAATAAAATTCGAAGAAATAATTAAATCAATTTTATTCTCCTTCAAGCTCTCAGCGCTCGCCACAATCTCTTCTCTCCCCTTCTCGGTCAAATGATTCTCTTCACTTGGATTAGAACTAATAGAATCGTGGAGGTTAGATGTGGCTTCACCATGGCGCATTACCCAATATTTATTTTTAGATTGAGGCAGGGCTGAAACTAACTCATCAACAGAGCCAAAAACTTTTATTGCCCCGCAGTCGGTACAACGCCAAACGGGCAATGGCGCCCCCCAAAAACGAGTTCGCGAGATTGCCCAGTCACGTGCCCCCTCGAGCCATTTGCCAAAACGGCCATCACGCACATGATCCGGGACCCAATTTACCTTCTGATTTGCCTCAACTAATTTATCTCGAAAAGAGCTCACCTTAATAAACCAAGAGGAGGTGGCATAATTAAGAAGTGGAGTATCGCAACGCCAACAGTGAGGATAGGAGTGAGTAAATTTCTCTTTGGCAAAAAGTGTTCCCTTCCCGGCTAGAGACTTAAGAACCTCAATGTCTGTTGATTGAGGATTCTCTTTTGGTTTTACTTTGAGACCAGCCCAATCCTTAACCTCCGGTTTGAAAGCTCCGTTCATCTCAACATTCTGGATAAAAGGCAAATTCTTCTCGCGAATCAAATTCATGTCATCCTCACCAAAGGCCGCAATATGAACCACACCGGTACCATCTTCGGTTGTAACAAAATCAGCGCCATAAATTTGCCAGCCATTCTCACGGTGTTCTAATTTTGCATCGTCAACGTAATAATCAAAAACTGGTTTGTACTTTTTGCCAATTAAATCGGCGCCCTTAAATTCTCTGATTATTTTAAAATTATTTTTTAAGGCTGCCTCGATTCTTGATTTAGCTAAAATATATTTATTGTCGTCTCCTTCAATCTCGACTTCAGCATAATCAATCTCCGAGTTAACAGCCAAAGCCACGTTGCCGGGCAGAGTCCAAGGAGTGGTTGTCCAGGCGAGCACAAAAGTCCCCGGCTCGCCTACTAATTCAAATTTAACCGTGACCGAGATGTCCGTAATATCTTTATAACCTTGAGTTACCTCGAAGTTCGAGAGTGTCGTCTCACAACGAGGACAAATATGCATTGACTTATAACCTTCATAGATTAAGCCTTTATCAAAAAGTTGTTTGAAGATCCACCATGTCGTCTCGGAGTAAGAGGCGTCCATGGTGCGATAATCATCCTCCATATCAACGAAGCGACCCAAACGTGGCACCACCTTCTTCCATTCATTGGCATAACGCATGACAACAGCCCGCGCCTTATCATTAAAATTCTCAATACCATAATCAAGAATATCTTTCTTAGACTTGAGATCCAATTCTTTCTCAACAATGTTCTCTACTGGTAGACCATGACAATCCCAACCCCAACGGCGACGCACGTGATAACCCTTCATCGTCTTGTAACGAGGGATAACGTCCTTAATCGTCCCAGCAATTAAGTGACCATAGTGAGGGGTGCCTGTTGCAAATGGTGGCCCATCATAAAAGACGAATTCACCTTGAGGTGACTCCTTCTCAAAAGTCTTCTCGAAAATTTTATTATCCTGCCAAAACTTCAGGATCTCCTCCTCCCGCTTGGCAATATCAGATTTTAAGACTTCTGGCTTTTCGTCAGACATTCTTCTAATTTACCGTAAAATAAGGATATTTACAATATCGTGGATATTTGATACTAATGGGGGTAGAAAAGAAAGGAGCATGCCATGAGCCTATACATTCAGCGAAGGACCAACGAGGTCAACTTCGGACCAACAAGTGGTGGAAAGACAGTAACCATCGCCTGCACACCGGAGGGAATAAGCATTACGGCCTGGTCAGCGGGAAATGGGCAAACCAGAGTCCAAATCAACGAAAAGGAGGACAAGACGCTTTTTGATCACTTCAAGACCCTTCTCGACGACCAAGGAGTCAAGTGAGCCCTTCCATCCAGCCCCGCCCGGGTACGCACATGCGTACCCGGGCGAGATTTGTTTTATCCTTCGACAAGCTCGGGATGATTTGCTACTTATTTACTCCTCGCTTCGCTCGGAGTGATTTTTATCTGCGATAAAAATCACATCCTCTCCAAAACTGGAATTGCCAAAAGGCCTAAACCATTTTTGAGAACAATTGAAGTGGCACGAGTGAGGGCCAAGAAATAGACTTCGTTGTCACTGCCAATAATTTGGTTCTGAGCATAGAAGCTATTGAAGGCACCGGCAACCTCAATCAGGTAGGTGGAGACTTGTTGGGGAGCGAGTTCTTGATAAGCGGATTCGGTGACTTCGGGGAGGCGGTAGAGCAGGGATTCAAGAGTCGCAATCGAAGTCGAGGCTGGCAATTTCTGAAGTTGGACTTCGGGCACATCGAAGTCCAACTTCGAAATTGCGTCAGCCTCGCTTAGAGGCTTAGCCTCCAAGTTTTCGGCTTTTTTGAGAACCGACAACGCCCGGGTGTAAGCATATTGAAGATAGGGACCCGAGTCGCCCTCAAAAGAAAGTGACTTATCGAAATCAAAAATAATGTCCTTGCCTATCCCCTGCTTCAAGATCGAATACTTAAGCGCACCCACGGCCACCTTCTCCGCAATATCATTTTTCTCTTCATCGCTAAAATCACGGTCTTTAATTTTTTCTAAAACTTTTTCTTTAACCTCATCAATCAACGATTCAGCGGTAATAACTTGCCCCGTACGAGAGGACATCTTGCCAGTTGGCAACCTGAGCATGCCATGAGAAAGATGTTTAATCTTCTCCGCAATCTCGGGCATCAATTCTTGCATTGCCCGCAAGACAACTTTGAAATAATCATTAATCTCATTACCGGTGATAGAGATGGAGACATCGGCGGCATATTTACCCGCCTTGATCTTGGCCAAGCCAAGCTCTTTAGCCTCATAAGTTGGAAGACCTTCAGCATTTAAGAAGACGCGGGTGTGGAGCTTAGGGTCAAAAGCTTCACCATGAAAGACAACGGCCCCATCACTTTTCTCAAAAATATTTTTAACCAAACCTTCTTCCACCAACTTCTGCCCCACTTCGGCCGTGTCACTCTCAAAGAAATAATAATCAAACTTCGTCCCAAGCTTGGCATAAATAGTCTCAAAATAATCTAGGCTCCACTGGCGACCAAGGTCATAGAGATCATTTACCTTAGGGTCGGCTCGTTTGTATAACTTTTTATTTATAATCGTTATCCCTTCTTTAGCATTATCGCTTCCCTCTTTATATTCAGTCGCACCAAAAGCGTAAGCCTGACCTAAGAATTTTACTTTCTCTCTAACTGTCGCCTCCTCTTTAGGCAGATCGGCCTCAAGTTTAAGCATCCCCCACATCGTCATCGCCACATGCATACCCACATCACCCTGATAACAAGCACGCTTGGTCTCCGCACCATTTTTTTCAATTAAACGCGAGATAGACTCTCCAACAGTGTTGCTCATCAAATGACCAATATGAAATTCTTTAAACGGGTTCGGGTCAGTAAATTCAACCATCACTTTCTGTCCCGACAAGACCTTAGTCTCTCCAAAAGTTTCAGGCTTAGTTAAAATTTCTTGAAGAGTCTTGGCAAAAAACTCGTCGCTTAAATAAAAATTAATAAACCCCGGACCAGCCACTTGGATATCTTTGATATTAGGGTTGGCCTGTTCAAGAATTTTAGTCTTAATTTCTTCAGCTAAGTCTTTAGGATTCTTGCCAGCCTTTTTAGCTAAAGACATGGCGACATTAGTAGAAAAATCACCCAAAACTAAGTCTGTAGGGTGATCAAGCTTAATCTCTCCCTCGGACAAATCTAAACCGAGCGACTTAGTCGCCTTAGTAATTTCTTCGATTAACCAATTATTAGCCATTTAACTATGTTAGCATTTTTGGCTATTTAGCCAAGTGTTGTCTATTTAGCTCTTGCCCGTACTACCAAAACCTCCGTCTCCTCTAGCAGAAGAAGAGAGTTCGTCGGTCTCTTCAAATTCGATATTAGGAAAAGGAACAATTAAGATCTGCCCAATCCTATCCCCCACAACATAATCAATCGGTCCATTTTTTCTAAAACGCATTTTAAGTTCGCCTCGATAACCAGAATCCAAAACTCCCACAGCATTGGCCACCATTAAATTGGTATTAGTGACACTACTTCGCCCAAAGATAAGCATCGCATAGCCATCGGGCATCTCGAAGGATAGTCCTGTACCATACTCAACATAATTTTCTGTCTCATTTTTACTGACAGCACAAATATCCATACCAGCATCTCCGGGTCGGGCATAATTAGGAATTATCGCTTCTGGTACAAGCTTCTTAATTTTTATTTTCATATTATTTTCTTAAAATTTTATCAATCCTCTCGGCAATTTTAATCATATCTTTTTCTTTCTTACCGCGCGTTGTCTCAGCGGCCGTTCCTAGGCGAATCCCTGACGGATCAACGGGGGTGCGAGTATCAAAAGGAATAGTGTTTTTATTAACGATAATCCCCTCTTTTTCAAGTCGTTCCCCAGCCATCTTCCCCGTAATTTTATTATCCGTTGAGCTGGCAACATCTATCAATAATAAGTGATTATCTGTCCCACCCGAGACAAGGCGCCAGCCTTTTTTCTTTAATTCTCCCGCCAGAGTTTTGGCATTCTTGATGACCTGCTTGGCATAGATTTTAAATTCTGGCTTCATTGCCTCATCTAAAGCTACAGCTACCGCCGCTATCTGATTAAGGTGTGGTCCACCCTGGAGACCAGGGAAAACGGCTTTATCAATTTTCTTATTCAGTTCACGATTATCAATTCGTGAAAAAATCAAACCGGCTCGAGGACCGCGCAAGGTCTTATGGGTCGTGGTCGTGACAATATCAGCAAAGGGAAAAGGTGATGGATGAGCGCCACCCGCCGCTAAACCAGCGATGTGAGACATATCAACCATTAATATTGCTCCGCAACTATCCGCAATTTCTCGGAACTTCGCCCAATCAATCTTTCTCGGATAAGCGGTAAAGCCAGCCACAATAATATCGGGTTTTTCTTTCACCGCAATTCTTTTAATAACTTCGTAGTCTAATTCTTCGGTCTCCTTATCAACACCATAAGGAATTTGTTGCCAGAATTTCCCGGTGACAGAAACTTTGTGCCCATGAGTTAAGTGGCCACCAGAAGAGAGGGCCATCCCCATTATCTTTCCGCCTTTTTCTACTAGACCAAGATAAACAGCGAGATTGGCCGGCGAACCAGACAGAGCCTGAACATTAACGGCCCACTCAGCCTTTTTTAATTTAAAAAGTTTAAGCGCTCGCTCCTGGCAAAGATTTTCGATCTGGTCGCTAATATCAGTACCATAATAATAGCGCTGAACTGAATAGCCCTCAGCGTATTTATTCGTCAGGATTGAGCCTAAGGCCATGAGAACATCTTTGGACACATAGTTCTCTGAAGCGGTAAGATTAACCACACTCTTTTGGCGCTTCTCTTCGGCCTTAATTAAATTTTCGATTTGTTTGTCTTTCATTATTTTTACAGTCTTAGACGATAATTGATAAAGTGGAAGATGTCTCGAGCTAGTTTTAATCTCTCCTTCCTATCCCCCGAGATAACGAAGACTTCAATCGGTCGGTCTTTATGAAGAAGGAATAGTGTCTTAATAAAGAAACGGTTAATCTTATCAATATATTTTGTCTCAATATCTCGTAGATCGTCGTTGACCAATTTTACCGAGACGGCCGATGGAATGAAGATGATGCCATCAAGGAACTCTAGATGCTTAACGGCCATGTCAAAAGTCTCATTTAGAAATTCGAGACTCGCCTGTTTTTTCTCATAAAGGGCCAGCGAGTAAACATAATTATCAATCACACAACGGTCGAAGAGAACATTCCTTTCCTGGTTATGACAAATCTGGTTGTAGAGAAAATCACGGATGGCCTTCTGTGTCTCTTCGCTCCCCTTCTGATTTATGTCTAATTTTTTACGTTTAATAACGTCCCGATAAGTCTCGGCCGGCGTAATATAATCAGGAAAAGTTTTTACAAAATCCTGAATAAAGGTGGACTTGCCCGTATTCTGCGGACCAACAACAGCTAATCTCATATCTCTATTTTAACAAATTAAAGCAAAACAAAAACCTTGACAGATAAGCTGTTCAAGGTCTTTGTTTTTAAATTTAAACTTAATTACTTGATTTCCATTCCCATCGAGCGGGCAGTGCCTTCGATCATGCGAACGGCTTGTTCAATATCGGTAGTGTTGAGGTCAGGCATCTTGCGTTCAGCAATCTCACGAACCTGAGCCTTAGTGACTTTGCCAGACTTACTGACCAAGTTCTTACCAGAACCTTTCTCAATACCGGCAGCCTTCATCAAGAGATTGGCGGCTGGTGGGGTCTTAAGAATAAAGTCGAAACTGCGGTCGGCGTAGACAGATAATTCAACCGGAATAATGTTGCCAGCCATCTCAGCGGTGGCCGCATTGAACTTCTGAACGAAATCACCAATGTTCACGCCAGCAGGACCCAAAGCGGTACCAACTGGAGGAGCTGGGGTAGCTTTACCAGCCGGAATCTGTAATTTAATCTTTTTTGTTACTTTTTGTGTTGCCATAATAGTTGCTTAGCTAATTTACCTTAAATCTTCTTAACTTGCAAGAAATCGAGTTCGACCGGGGTCTCGCGACCAAACATGGAGACCAAGACCTTAACCTTACCACGAACTTCATCTGTCTCACTAACCTTACCTTCAAACTCCTTAAATGGGCCATCGACAATGGTTACCAACTCACCCTTCACCAAGTCAATATTATGCTTCACACTATCGTCACTCATACGACTGAAGAGTTCATCCACCTCCTTCTTCTCAAGAGGAACAGGGACGACACCCGAGCCGATAAAGCCAGTCACTCGCGGGGTATTACGGACAACATACCAAGAGTCATCGGTCACCGTCATATCTACTAAGACATAACCTGGGTAAATCTTCTCATCTTCGGTCACACGCTTCCCTCCCTTCACCTTAACCTTTTTCTCAGTGGGGACAATCACGTTAAAAATTTTGTTCTCCATACCAAGAGACTCAATACGCTGTTTAAGATTACGGGCGACCGCATTCTCGTAGCCTGAGTAGGTGTGGATGGCGTACCAATTACGCCCTTGTTCTAGTTCTTGTTTTGCCATAATTATTTTTATTTTAGAATAAAACTTTTTAGACCAAGTTGGAAGATAACATCAAACAAGCCAAGAAGTAAGCCGGTAAAAATCGAAATGGCGAGAACCATGATTGTGAAGTTAATGGTCTGGCTCTGGGTGGGCCAGCTCACGTGCTTCATCTCGCTACGAGTATCTTTGAAGTAATTGAGGAGTCTAGACATAGTATTTTTTATTAAGCTAATAAAATTGCTAAAATTGTCAGTTTTTAAAAAAAGCCCCCGCGGGCTTATTACTCTTAATGATACCCCTTCTCGCCTAAAAAGTCAACCCCGCCCAGGACCCTTAATTTTAAGGGTTAATTTTGCATAAGTAATTATCCCCGCCGTTATAAAGGCAAAAGCAAAGAAGGACATTAAGGGGATGGTGACGAAGCCCAAAAGGGCAAATTCTTGAATGGTGCAAGGTAGCTGGATAGAGCAAACAATGAGATCAGCGGGGGCTAAATGCCAAACCAGCAAATTGTGATAACCCGAGACAATTAGGCCTAAGATGGAGAAGGGTAAGACATAATAAGGCAACCAGCGATCCTTCTTCCACAACCCGATCCCCATAATAAGGATAAGTGGATACATCAATCCGCGCTGGATAAGGCAAAGGGAACAAGGTGGCAGATGTTTGACCTCGCTAAAATAAAGACTGCCGAGAGTCCCGGCCCAAACAAAGAGGTAAACGGCCGTTATAATATACTTTTGAACAAGGATTTCGGCTTTTTCTCTCATCCCTTGATTGTAGCAAATTTGTGGTATTATTTAAAGATTATGGAGAAGCCTAAAAAATTTGCCGCTTTTGATATTGACGGGACCATCTTCCGTTCAAGCTTGTTGATTGAGCTGACCGAAGCTCTTATTGATGAAGGCCTCTTCCCGCCCGAAGCTCGGGTCGAGTATCGTGCCTCTTTCGAGAAGTGGCTCAATCGCGAAGACGAGTATGGCAAATATATTGAAGATATAATTACTGTCTTTAACAAGAATATTAAAGGGATCTCTTATGGCGATTTTATCGGAGTGGTCAAAAAGTTAATGAGCGAGAAAAAGAATCGTACTTATGTCTATACGCGCGAACTTGTTCGCAATCTTAAGAAACGTGGTTATTATCTTATTGCCATCTCCGGCTCACCCAAGGGTATCCTCGACATTTTTTGCCAAGAACTCGGCTTTGATAAAATTTATGGTCGCTTCTACGAACTTGGCCCGGGCGACAAATTTACCGGAGCCATTGTTGATGAACACTTAATTGCCAACAAGGCCAATATCATTCATCGCGTTGTCGAGAAAGAAAATCTAACCCTTGAAGGTTCGATCGCGGTTGGCGATACCAGCGCCGACATTCCCATGCTCGAAGCTGTTGAGAAGCCAATTTGCTTTAATCCTAACGAGAAGCTCTATCGTTATGCCAAACTCAATAAGTGGCCAGTGATTGTCGAACGCAAGGATGTTATTTACAGAATTAATTAAATAACTTTAAACCTTACTTCTTCCTAATTTTCCGAGAGACATAAGTTCCGCCGAAGTGACCCAAGCCAGGCAAAACAGAAACGACAATAATCAGAAGGATAATAGGGATAATGTAAGTATCAGCATCGGGGATCACTCGCCCGAGATAAAAGCCGGCCAAACATAGACCCACCGCCCAGAGCAAACCGCCAACAACATTAAAGAGAAAAAACTTTTTGTATTCCATTTTTGCCACCCCGGCCACAATCGGGATAAAGGTGCGCACAACGGGAACGAAGCGCGCCAAGATCAAACTCTTGCCCCCATACTTCTCAAAAAATTTGTGAGCTTCTTCAACATAATGTTTTTTGAAAAAACGGGAATCCTCTTTTTTGAAAATCATTGGCCCCACCTTCGCCCCAAACCAATAACCCACATTATCCCCCACTACCGCTGAGATGAGTAAGCCAACAAGAAGAATGTAAATATTAAGATAATTTTGCGAAGCTAAAAATCCCGCCGTAAAAACCAGCGAATCCCCCGGCAAGAAGAAACCAAAAAATAATCCCGACTCGGCAAAGACAACCCCAAAAATTCCCAAGTAGCCAAAAGTTTTTACCAAAGCGACAATATTAAACATAGTAGAACTATAATAGCTTAAATAAGAAAAAGGTTCTACTTAATTTTTTAAAAAGAAAACCCACCATCTCACGACGGGAGGTTTCCCTGTGTTCGAATGGTGGGCAATGAAGTTTTTATGCGATAGGGGCTTCTTCAACCCTTCGTTCCTCGTCCTTATGAACGTACTTCTCTCCGGACCCAACGATCCGGTACTTGCCGCTCGGCGTATTCCAGTCGACGGTCC
Organism: Candidatus Vogelbacteria bacterium; assembly: GCA_903864935.1. Lineage (GTDB taxonomy): Bacteria > Patescibacteriota > Minisyncoccia > Phycocordibacterales > XYD1-FULL-46-19 > CAIPHT01. The sequence continues at coordinate 76,102 of CAIPHT010000007.1, read as the reverse complement.
AGGATGGTTCGCTTACCTTGAACAACGCCGCCCACGACATTCCGTGACCATCGCCATAGGCGAACACCCGAATCAGTCCCCCTTCACTTACAATGCGAGGGGTATTCCTCGAGTTGTACGTCTCAAAGATCAAAACGTAAATCCTTCCTTCCTCCAGCTGAAACAGGGAGTTCGCATACTCCTTCGCCCGATCGTTGCTCGGAAGAGCGAACTTAATGCTCCTCACAGCATCAACAACTGGCGCATCTTTCCGTAATGGCTGGCCATCGATCAGGACTTTCCAATTCGTCGGTGAGTACAACATATCATTGCTGTCCCTCACGACAACGATAGTAGCAGGCCCAGCAACGGGTTCTGCCTCTACCTTACGGACAAGTCTTATCCACTTGTCCATCCCGCTCTTAACACCAGCAACGTCCACCTCCCATGTCTCACCGACCATGGGCTGAACCCCTTCCGATGTTGGCCAAGCTGGCCATCCGTCAATTTCGGCGAACGGTTTGTGATCCCATGTCGCCTTGAATTTCACCTGCCTCATCTTTTCCTCCTTTCAGGGGAATGTGGCCGTTTGGCCAGTTTTACTTTCCTCTGCGCCACATGGAACAGAGAGCCGTAATCCCCCGAACGAGGGCAACAATTACGCTGGCTAGGCGCAACCAGTTTTTAAAAGAACCAGCACTTCTTATTACTTATCTTTTTTAATTATACACCCTTTATTGCGTATTGTCAAGACCTATGTGATACCCCAAAGGATGTTCCGCCCTTGTCGCGGGGGCCTTGGAAAATTTAGAAATTAAACCAAAACGAAGATAAAGAAAGCTAAGACGAGATAAACCAGATAGAAACCGGCGTTTATGGCCGCGAGTTCAAAATTTTTCTTATCCCAAATCCACTCCCCCAAGATAATCGGGGCAACAATGAGGACGCCAAGAACAAGACCAATAAACAAACCCCAAGCAAGAGTATCAATAGCAAAGAGTCCAACCAAAAGATTAACCCCAAGAGACATCATTAAGCCAAAAATAAGGGCGACAACCATCTGCAACCTATCCGGCTTCTCGGTGGCCGTGCGATTGGTAAGAGACCGCCAAAGATCCTTAAAGAAGACCCCGTACCAAATTCGAGCCAGAACAATATTAAGAGCTGTCCCCAAAATGATACCTAGATAATTTATTGTCATGTAATAATTATATACTTAATTTTTTATAACTAGCTAAGCATTGTCCCCCTTAATCATCTTAATTGCCTCGGAGACAGTCGTCATAAATTGAGCAGGGAAAATTATGGTTGAATTCTTCTCCACGCTAATCTCGGCCATGGTCTGGAGTGTTCGCAATTGAAGGGCGACCGGGTGAGAAGCAATAATATCAGCGGCTTCACCAAGTTTAACAGCAGCCTGAAATTCTCCTTCAGCGGCCACAATCTTAGCTCGTCGCTCACGCTCAGCCTCAGCCTCTTTAGCCATCGCCCGTTGCATGTTCTCAGGAAGTTGAATATCCTTAATCTCTACCGCCGTCACTTGAGCACCCCATGGTTCAGTGTGAGAATCAATAACATCCTTAATCTGAACATTGATATCACTGGTCTGAGAAAGAAGTTGGTCAAGAGAAAAGCGACCAACGACATTTCTTACTGTTGTCTGACTAATCTGATTCACCGCGTCATAAACATCCTCAATCGCCACAACCGACTTCTCAGCATCAACAATGTGATAGTAAGCGACGGCGGCAATATCAATAGAGACATTATCTTTAGTAATAATCTTCTGCGATGGAATATTCATCGTAATGGTACGCAAGGTGACCTTGGTCATTTGTTCTAGAATCGGAATAAGGATAATAAGCCCTGGCCCACGAACACCGGTACACTTACCGAGAAAAAAGATAACGCCTCGATCATACTCCTTAACCACGCGCAAAGAGGTCGCCAAAAAGAAGAGAACAATAATAATGACCACAACAATAATACCCATAAGCCTTATATTTTATAAATTAATAATATGTCTATATCCTAGCACGACTTTATTGCCGAGGGGAACAGCGAACCTCGCCCAAACTCTTTTTTGTTAAATTAGAGAGATTAAGGGCAATATGAGATTCAAGGCCAACTCCTAACCCCTCTTTTAGATAATCCTTGTTCTTGGGACAATTCTCATCGCTAACTTCGTCATTAATCGGGTCCCAATAAGTAGCTGTCTCACCGGCAAGCGCGAAAGGTTTGGAGTATTGCCCTTCATAAACTTTTGCACACTTATTTAGGTCATAGACAATAATAACTCTGGGGTCAGGCGCTGTCCCCTGATCAATAAGTAAAAAATTGGTGGTTGAGGCGAGGAAATATTGAGCCTCTTGATATTGATAATTGCAGACTACTTTTGGCCTTTGGACACTCTGCCTAATTACAAATAAGTAAATTAGTGCCAAAGCTAAAATTACCAAAATCGTAATTAACCCTATTGTTTTCTTCATATTCTAATAATATACCTTTTAAAACTTTAGGGTAGCGAGGGAGGATTTGTAATAATCAAAGGTTTTGCCGTCTTTTAGTTTATAGAAAGGTTTAAATTAGTCGCCTAATTTTAAATACAAAGATATGTTGTACGCACTCGCCATTGTTTTTATTATTATTTGGCTCCTTGGCCTAGCCACTGCCTATACCCTAGGTGGGCTCATCCACCTTCTCTTAATAATCGCGGTTATCGCCATCCTTGTCCAATTGTTCGGGGGGAAAGTGGAGGTAGGCCATTTAGATGACTGAGCGCCCAGGCTTTAAAATTAATAGCTTAATTTAAAAATAAATTTTATGTTAGAAATAATTGCTGCTGTTCTAATCTTGCTTTGGCTCTTGGGTCTCGTCACCTCTTATACCTTAGGTGGCTTCATCCACCTGCTTCTTGTTGTTGCCCTTGTAGTAATTCTAATCCGAGTAATTAGAGGCCAGAAGGTGTTATAAGAAAAAGATTAAAAACAAAACGGCCCCCCTGATTACAGAGAAGCCGCGCAAGAAAGGCGTGGGGATCAGATTGTGGCATTGGTCATCACCCGAAGATGGTCGTGTGGTCCACCAAGGGAGATGGGGTACTTCGTCGTAATATTCACCAGGATAACTCCAAAATTCTCCTTCGGACAATAAACATTGGCGACGAAGACGTCTGGATCATTATACCTGAGCACTTTGACCACATAACCAAGACCTTGGTAAAACTCGGTCACAGCTATCCCAATCGCCTCACCTGATGGCGTCGCTTCCTCCGAAGCGAAGCCAATCACAAACTCCGAGTCTTGGCGGGGGTACACGTGACCCCGCTCTCCATGGAACCTCTCGGCCAGCATTTTGCCAAGAGCGCCATTGTTGAAAAGGTCTACCAATTCCTTAAGCGATGCCATGGGCACCTCCTTTCTTGTTTGTTTATCCAAATCGATACTACTATTTACAAAAGAGAAAGACAAGAGGTGGACGGATTATCTTAGTCAACAGCTTTGATACCATAAAATAAGTCTAAAAATGCTAGAAAATTACCTAAATATTCCGCCACTTTCTCCTGAGAAATTTTTGGACCGACCACCTCCTTCTTAAAAATTTCAGGGAAATCTTTAATAAAATCTGGCGGCAAACGTCGAAAATCGAGCATCCCGAGCTGACCACAAATTTGAAATAAAACTTCGGCTACGCCAACGGCATTTCTTTTTTTTATTTTGTCCAATTTTAAATTTTCCAAACTCTTTTTGTAATTAGGAAGAACTTCTTTTCCTGCCCAATCTAAATATTTATCAAGGTCTTTTTTTGCGACAGCAAAATGTTCTTCTAAGGAATTAGCTCCGAGCATTTTTTCTTGAGGCGAAATTCCACCCATTATCTTTTGAGGAAAAGCATTCCAGGCATTATTAAAAACCCTAACCGCCGTTTCAAAATCTTTCTCACTAATGTTTTTGGGCAATAAATCAAAAAGCGCACCAAAGTATTTTTGAGCAATTTGATTGTCCGGTGCGTCAAAATTGTAGGTAAAATCTTTAATCCAAGCGACCGAAATTTTATCACCAATCTTTAACTTTTTAATTAGATCGGTTAATTCTACCTCAACTTGTTTGACATCTAATTCCTCAAAATCCATACCGATATTATATCTAGCCATCTCAGCAAAAACAATCCTTGTCCACAAAAACCAAAAGACGCCTTAAAATAAAGGCTGATTGAGAAAATCTGTGATGGGAGGCATAAGGGGGTCGCACCCTTGCTGACGACTCCACAGGTCGTTGTGCTACTACTACACCAATGCCTCCATAAACTTTTGCATCTCCGAATCATGGTGATGCACCAAGTAATGGCAATTATGGCACAGCCAAGCCAGATTTTCAACTTTGTAATTTTTTCGATTTTTATCGATATGGTGGACAGCCAAGACTCTCTGATCATTTTCTTGGCACAACTGACACTCCTTTTTAACAGAGCTCTTTATTATTACCCGTCTATATGTTGATTGACCATTTTTCCACATCAAACTCTTTTCTCCGCTAAATTCCTTATTCCGCCATTTAGTTTGACAAGACTTGCCACAGAAATATTTTCCACTTTTAGAATTACCAAGTCGAGAAATAGGCCGGTATGTTTCCTGGCCACAGACAAAACATTTAATTTTTTCACCCTTCTTGTCTCGATAATGACAAGTATTCGAGCAATATATCCCCTGCCCCTTCTCAACAAAAGAGGGTTTTGTTTTAAAAGATTCCCCGCAAATTTTACAAAGTCTTATTACCATTTTGTTTTATTTTAGCCAAAAATTCTTTATCCACATCATAATGATGCACCAAATGATGACAATTATGGCAGAGCCAGACGAGATTAGCTTTTTTATTATTCTGACGATTTTTATCCAAATGGTGAACAGCGAGAATCCTCTTGTCATCTTTGTCACACAGACAGCACCTCTGAGCGACCCCTGTTTTTTTTAGAATTGCCCGATAGGAATATTCACCACTAATCCAATTTGGATGTTTTTCTCCAATAAATTCTGTATTTTGCCATTTTAGACTACACTTTTTGCTACAAAAAAATTTACCACTTTGAGATTGCTTCAAAAACTTGCTTTGTCGATAAATTTTTTCACCGCAGATAAAGCATTCTTTCATTCCACCTGACTTTTTTGCTTCATGTTGACAAAAAGCAGAGCAAAAATGTTCTTTTGAACGTTCAACTTGAGAAGGCTTCTTTTTAAAAATCTTGCCACAATTTTTGCAAGAGATTAACAGCATTAACTAATTTTAATATAAAAATAACCACAGGTAAACACTATTCCCTGTGGACAAGTTTAATTGTATTTGGGCTTCTCCTCCTCTATCCCCGCTTCGTTGTTCGCCTGGCGAGCCAAGGCATAGAGAAATGATGATAGACGATTGAGATAAGCAAGAGTCTCAGGATTAAGGGCAACATCTCCTGCTTCGGAAACAGCGACAACCTTACGCTCAGTACGACGAGCAATAGTCCGAGCAAAATCAAACATCGCTGCTAATTCTGTACCACCAGAGACAATGAAGGACTTGATTTCGGGTAGATCTTTCTCAATCTCAGCGATCCAGGTCTCTAATTCTTCTACGTCGCTCGCAGTGACAAATTTATCAGCTCCGGCCACTTCGGCCTGAACAGAAAAGAGGTTGTCTTGAGTCGAAGAAAGTTGAGACAGAACTTTGCCTGAAGTCTTAACCTTACACCAACCAAGAAAGGAATTGATCTCGTCAAGTGAACCAAGCGCTTCAGCCACGAGCGAACTCTTGGACAAACGCTGGTCACAATGAAAGAGATTTGTTTTACCATTATCCCCTTTGCCTGTATAAAGCATATCTATTTTTAACATAAAAAAAGGGAAAAGACAAAGGCGCCACCCACAGGGCATGGCGCCATTCGATCTGGCTTGGCTAGACAGCGTGTGCTGTGAAGCCAGAAACGGGGGCGAAGGTTGCGGTCTCTTCATACAAGGCCCGATCCTTCTCCAAAAGGGCCTTCCAGAAATCGGTTGCGCTTGTCGTTTCCACAGACAGAACAACTGTCCCCAGATAACGACCAGACTCCCCATAAAGGTAAAACGATGTCTCCACGGCAACACCTCCTTTGGTTAGAACACCCTGCATCTAAGTATACCATACTGGTCTAAATTGTCAAGCAAAAAAGGAGGACTCTTCCGCGGGCACAAAAAAAATCGGCGTTGGCCGACTTTTTGTGCCCAGGAGAGGACTCGAACCTCCACACCATTGCTGGCTCTACCACCTCAAGGTAGCGTGTATACCAATTTCACCACCTGGGCAAATTTTGAACACTCTGACTATAACAAAAAACTCGCCAATTGGCGAGTTTTTTGTTTAATTATTCTTTGGTTTCGGCTTCAGTTACTGGTGCTTCAATCATCTCCTCTTCAGCAACCGGTTCAAGCACAACACCGGCAGTTACCTGCTCAACCAATTCATCGGGCTCGCGCTTGCCAGTAACAATCTTACGCATACGGCGACGAATCTCACGAGCGGCCTTCTCACGGATATAATACAATTTAGAACGACGAACCTTAACTTCTCGTAGAATTTCAATCTTATCAATCATTGGAGAATAGAGAGGGAAAATCTTTTCCATCCCAACACCGGAGGCGACACGACGAACAGTGAAAGTGGCACCAGCCTCATTACCATGTTTGGTCGCGATAATAAGACCCTCATAAGCCTGCAAGCGGAACTTGCCACCCTTATCAGGAACCTTCTGCCAAACCTTAACAGTAAAGCCGGGCTTCAAGGCCAACTTCTGGCGCTTAACCATATCTACTGGGGAAATTAGGAATTCTGTTGCCTTTGCCATAACGCGAAGCAGTTTAACATGAAGACTTAAGTTTTTCAAGCGCTGACACAAAATCAGTCGGCAAAGGGGCCACGAAGGTCACGCTCTCGCCCGAGAGTCCCTTAAGAGACAAGGAGTAAGCATGGAGTGCGGTGCGACCAATGGCTCCCCCACCATCATCCTCTTGATTGTATAAATGATCACCAATAATCGGATGGTTGTAGGCCTTAAAGTGGGCTCGAAGTTGATGAGTGCGACCACTCTTAGGTTCGGCCTCAATATAAGCGTAACTAGAACAAATATTTTCAAGGAGACGGAAGATAGTAACCGCTTCGCGCAATTTGCCCTTCCCATGGAGACGGGCCACCCTAATTCTTGGGTCATTCTTGCTACGACCAATGGGCCAATCGAGAATCTTCTCCTCCCCCACCGGCAAGTTAACATGGCCAGAGAGAATAGCTCGATAAATCTTCTTCACCTCATGATCTTGAAATTGTTTTTTGAAACACAAGAAAGCCTCTTGAGTCTTAGCAATAATCATAACCCCACTAGTCTCCTTATCTAACCGATGGATAATCCCAGGCTTCTTAATCTCCTCCCCCTTCTGAGTAAACATACTCTCTCCTACACTTTCAATCTCTGGATACTTACCCATCAACCAATCAACCAGCGTCTTTGTCTCCAGATTAAATCCGTCCCCATGCACCGACAAACCACTCGGTTTATTAATAACCAAGAGGTCCTTATCTTCATAGATGATTTGGGTGTCTAACATTTATGTGGGTGGTACAGGACTCGAACCTGTGACCTGCCGGATGTAAACCGGACGCTCTACCAACTGAGCTAACCACCCATTAATTTTAAAGCAACTGTGCCCCCGCGAGGAATCGAACCTCGAATAACGGCTTAGAAGTCCGCTGTTATATCCATTTAACTACAGGGGCAAAACTTAAGGCTCTTAAAATATAGCAATAATTATAGGCTCGGGTCAACAAAGAGGGTGGTGGTGGCGAGGGCACTCTCTGCTCTTAGGGGACGAGCTTCTAATTCTTTTAGCAAAGTCTCTATCCTCTTGGCATCAAGACCAGCACCAGTATCAACTGAAGACAGGGTCACTGTTTGGCTGGGACCTGTCTCGCTCACAATGAACATGAAGACGGTTTGCCCAACAAAGATTAAAATTAAGCCAAAGCCAGAGGCCATCATCGCCAAACGCCAGAAGACGGTTGGGTCAGACAAATTAATTTTTTTAAATTTATCAAACATTTTTAAATACTGGTATTATCTTTTAAAACTCTAAGGATAAAAACGCTTTGCCACATTTTCTCACTCTTCTTTAACTCTAAACGGTCAATCCTTGTCGCATAAGGCAAGTTCTCCAAACCCTGAAGGAATTTCATCGTCCCAGAAAATGTTCCCTCGGTTGAGAGATTTAATTTTAGTTCTGTCTCCGCCTCTCCCGCCTGACCAATCGTGAGATTAACATTCGTTTTGCGTCCAAGTTGCTCAAGCTCTTCCAACAATTTAACAGTGGACTCGCCCGAGATAAAGTAATTTTTTATTTTAGTTATTTTTTCCTGATTTAGACGAAGACCGACAACACCCTCCCCTCCGCCAGACTGTTCGCTCTTTTGGTTTATTTCGATCACAATCTTTTTATCCTGCTGAATAAATAAAAACAAGACACCCCACACACCAATTGCCAACAAAACAATTAATCCAAGAGCAATTACCCATTTGCTTGAAGGTGACTTAATCATTGTTTTTTATTTCTAAATTTATAGTAAATTGCCCTTTGGCCGTACTAAGCAAATAATCAATCGGCAGATCGACCTTACTAAAGGCTTTTTCTTTTTTTAAATCATCAACAAACTTCACCAATTCCTGACGACCAAGAGCCTGACCGGAGATAGCAAGACTTATGGTATTATCCTTCTCGCTTAATAAACCGGTAATCTGACTGATTTTAACAGTTGCTGGTCTTATCTTCTCAACTTTTGCAACAACTGAAGACCAAGTATTGTTTGGCCACCATTTAGATAATAGAGATAACTTCTCTTTGATTTGTACTGTCTCCTTAATTGAATTGACGGGAGCACTCGAGGGACTCGAAGTCGCGAGTCCTTTTGCTATTGGGATGTCCTTCTGAATTCTAAAGCTCAACCAAAGAGAAACATTAAGAACCACGGCAATTAGCAGGAGTACAGCCAAGAGTCCGAGTGACAAAACCAGCTCTCGAATTTTTCTTTCGCGAACTAACTTCTTTTTTGCTTCGTTGGTTAAAAGATTTGCCATTTTTAATTCTTATCTAAAGTTTCGCAGAGCTAAGCCAATTGCTGTCCCATAACGGAGAGCTTCATTATAAACCAATTCTTTGACTGTCGTATTGGCGGGAAAAACTTTTTCCCAAGGATTGCCAATTGTTACGGGGCAAGACAAGTGATTGCCCAGATATTCGGCAAACCCCGGCAAGGAAGACTGTCCGCCAGTCAAAATAATTTGGTCTAGTTTAGGCTCCGCTTCTTCAATTTGACCCAACCAGAAGGAAGTCAAACGTTCAATCTCGTCACGAATAGCCGAGACGACGGGAACCATCGCTTCAAAAGCGGGTTGATTCTCCCCCGAACGAAGAAGGCCTTGAGTCATCTTAATTTTCTCGGCTTCGGCAAATTCTAGGCCAAGAGCTTTTTGCAAATTACGAGTAATTGTCGCTCCACCCACAATGGCCGCCGAAGCGTGTATCACCACCCCCCGTTTGACCCAAAAGATTGCCGTATGATTCTTCCCAAGATCAACAATGGCAACATTATTACTTTTACCTGCCCCAGCAAAAGTTCTGGCTAAGGCCACTCCTTGCGTCTCAACAGCCAAGAGATTAAGTCCCGCCCGAGAAAAAACATCTTGATAACTCTCAATCATCTTGCGCGGAGAAGCGGTGACTCCAACATCTAATTTGTCACCCTCTTTATCTTGGTGGATAAGTTCAAAGTCGAAGACAACTTCAGGGGCCGGCAAAGAGACATATTCTTCAATTTGCAATTCAATGCTCCCATAAACTTCCTCGGGCTTTAATAACGGCAACTTGAGATTAATAGTATAAGTATGATCATCCGGCAGAGAAATAAAAACGTTAGAAAAATGCCACTTATGTTTAAGGTCAATAAGAATTTTGAGAAAAGCTTCAGCATCCTTAAGCACCCCGCCTTCGATAAGACCGAGCGGTATCTCCACTTCACCAAAACGGCCAATTTTAAACTTATCACCAACTCTAATTAACTCCATAAATTTTATGGATTGATCAGAGATATCGAAACCAACCGCCGGCCGAAGTAAAAAGTCTGGCACCGGAAAAAATTTAAGAAGCAAATCCTTATCCATCTCTCTAATTATAATCTAAAGTAAGAAAACTATCTAGAATTTTTATCCAGATATGACTTAAGAATGAGCGCGGCGGCCCGAGCATCGGTTTGTCTATCAACTTGATCCTCGTCAATAATTCGTCTGGCTTCTTGAGTGGTGAAGAATTCTTTTTCTAAGATGACCTCGCGCCCCGTTTCTTTTTCTAATTTTTCTTTAAAGTTTGAGATGTCCTTTTGGATGTCATTGGCAAGGCCTGACAGGTCTATTGATTCACCCAAGACTATGCTCCCGACGCCTTCGTTGTCACAAATTTTCTCAATCTGAGCGATTAAGTTATCCAATCCCCTGTTCTCAATTACTTGATAAGGAAAAGCAAAGCTCCCCGCTTCATCGGAGATGGCGAGGCCCACTTTTCTATTACCATAGTCAATTCCTAGATAACGCATAATTAAGTTAAGGCCTCCAGATTACGTAACTCACGACCAAAAACAGATATGAAGGTCCCCGTAATTAAATTCCCAGGCAAATCAAAATTGGGGACGCTAACATAATCAATCGTGCTACCAGAAATAAAATTAAAGGCCGCAAACTTTCTTAACTCGTCTTCATCTAAACCAGTTTTCTTAAGAAGACGATCCCTAACTTCACTAACCAAATCGCTTAGATGTTGGGATGGTTCGAAAACAATTTTTCTTTTTACTTCATCAATGACCTCCTTCCTAAGCGAGAGTATGCGCATTTTTTGCCCATTCCAAGAGGCCTCAGCTTCGCTGTCGACAGAATTAGCAATTTGATCTTTAGGTGATTCGTTGGACATAATTATTTTATTCCCGCTGTCGCTCATCTTCTGGCGGACTTCGTCACGCCGTAGGTTCGCTTCGGCGAACCGAAGGCGGAGGGGGTGGGATTCGAACCCACGATACCCTTTCGGGTATTTCGGTTTTCAAGACCGACCTTTTCAGCCTCTCAAGCACCCCTCCCAGTAAACACTAAGAATACTAGCAGAATTTAAAGGAAAATAAAACTTTTCCACTCTACTTTAAAAAAGGAAAAACTGTTATAATTAGAGCAAATGAACGATCCAATTTTGGAGTGGGAATCATATAGCAGTGAACCAATTGAGCGAAGTGAGGATTGGTTTTGGGCACTTGGCGCGATTGCTGTTTTCTCAGCGATTATTTCTCTTTTCTTTGGGAATATCCTTCTCGCTTTAATTATCGGTCTAGGCGCTTTCTCTCTCTACCATCATGAGAAACGCCCGGTTGATCCCAAATTATGGGTGAAGATAACCAAGCAAGGAGTCCAACTAAACAAAGAACTTTTTACTTATGAGAAGATTGCTTCTTTCTGGGTTGAAGAAGCGTCGGGCGACAAACCAGCTCGCCTTATCCTCCACTACCGTCGCCTCTTCGTCCCCAATATTCATATCCCAATTATCGGGCAAAATCCTGAGGAAGTTCGCCAGTTAATGCTTAATTATGGTGAAGAAGAAAAGCATGTGGAGACTTTTACCGAAGTGATCTTCGAGTCCTTGGGTTTTTAATAGTTTTGTGTTAACGTATCAATCAATGCTCCCGTAGTTCAACGGATAGAATGCATCCTTGCGGAGGATGTGATGTAGGTTCGATTCCTGCCGGGAGCACCAAAAACAAAATTCCGCTAATCAAAAAACCGCCCCTTGGGGCGGTTTTTTGATTATTAGAGACTAGACTGATTTTTTGATAAGTTTGGCGAGACGGGACTTTTTGCGAGCAGCGGTATTTTTTTTGATAATTCCACGCTTGGCGGCCTTGTCGATCGCCTTGTAGGCGGTCTTTAGTTCGGCGAGGGCCTGCTTAGGCTCCTTAGCTACAACTAATTTCTTCACATCTTTAACCGCCGCCTTCATAGCTTTGTTGCGACGATCGTTATAAACTTTCTTACGCTGACTGCCGCGTAAAGCCTTTTTTGCTGATTTGATTATTGGCATACAGGGAAAGAATACAAGATTTTGCGCTTAATTGCAAGGGTATGCCTCGCTGGTGTATTATGAAGCTATGATTGGTCAACTTACTGGCAAAATAGCTTATAGCGACAGCCGGTCCCTCATCCTCGAGGTCAACGGCGTCGGGTACAAGCTTTTTGTCTCAGCAGACACCCTGAGCAAGGTCCAAATTGGCCAAACCCCCCTCAACTTCTGGACCCATCTCGTTGTGAGAGAAGATGTTCTTGATCTATACGGCTTCCTTACCAAGAACGAGCTCGACTTCTTTGAGCTCCTTATTAGTATCTCTGGTGTTGGCCCACGGGGAGCGCTCTCTATCCTCTCCCTCGCGCCTCCTGACACTTTAAAGAGAGCAATCTCGTCAGGCAACACCTCTTACTTAACTCAGGTCTCAGGGATAGGGCGCAAGATTGCTGAGAAAATAGTTCTCGAGCTTCGTGACAAAATTGGCGTTATTGAGAGCGAAGGAGGAAATCTTGACCAAGAAGCTGAGACGATACTTGCCCTCGAATCTCTTGGCTATTCTAACAAAGAGGCTCGCGAAGCCTTAAGAAAAATACCGGCCGACATTACCGATACCAGCGAACAAGTTAAAGAAGTTCTAAAACAACTTGGCAATAAAAGATGATGGAAAATAAAGAAAAAGAAGCATCCCCCCACTTTACCCAAAGTGCTATCTATCGCGAGTGGCAAGAAGCAGCTGGCCGAAAGGTTAAAATTTTTTCTCTCTCTGATGGAGAAAACCAATTGGCTTGGCAAAGTATTTGCTATCCCCTCCTCCTTGGCAAAAGCTATTGGTATATTCCCCATGGTCCAATCATTATCGGGCGATTAACAGAGAAGCTGGTTGAAGAATTCAAGACCGTCAACAAAAAACTTTTGGCCGAAACGGACTCCGTCTTCCTGCGTTTCGAGCCATGGCCCAAAGAAGATGCTTCAACCAAGCTCTGGCAAAAATATTTTAAGACCGCCCCTGAAGTTTCTTATAAATCATCATTCGTCCAATCCCCCAATGACTGGCGTCTTAATCTCAACAAGAGTGAGGATGAATTACTCAAAACCATGCATGAGAAAACACGCTATGGCATTAATCTCGCTAAGCGCAAAGAAGTGACTGTCGAGAAAGTCGAGGGAAAAGATATGGCCAAATACTTCAACGATTTTTACCAATTAATGAGTGACACGGCCACCCGTAACGAGTTTAGACTTCACCCCAAGAGCTATTATGAGATAATTTGGAACTCGGCCAAAGAAACAGATCAACTTAATCTTTTTATCGCAAGGTACCAGAATCAGATCTTGGCGATGCATCTCATACTCTTCTTTGGGGATACCGCCTATTACCCCTTTGGCGCCTCTTCTAATATCGGGCGAGAAAAAATGCCAACTCAACTCCTCCACTGGGAAGCCATTTGCGAGGCCAAGAGACGTGGCCTTTCTTGGTATAATTTTGGCGCCATCGAGAATTCGGCCGGGAAAAGTGGACACCAGTGGAGTGGTCTCTCGATTTATAAAAAAAGATTTGGCGGCGAGATGCTCAGTTACTCTCCCCTCTTTGATCTCGTCGGGCAACCTTTCTGGTATCTGATTTATAACCTAAGGCGTAAATTCAAAAAATAACTAAAAAACAAAATGAAGAAATTAAAAAGAATAATTAAAAGGTTCTTACCAGAAAAACTTTTCCTTCGTTACCACTGGGCCCTCTCCCACTTAGCCGCCTTTTATTATGGTCATCCCACAAACAAGATGATTGTTATTGGGATAACAGGCACCAAGGGCAAGACCTCCGCCGGCAATTTCCTCTGGTCAGTTCTTAATGAGAACGGCCTAAAAACTGGGCTGACAGGGACAGCAAACATAAGAATTGGAGACAAAGAGATTCTAAACAAATACCACATGACCATGCCTGGGCGCTTCGTCCTGCAAAAGTTCTTCAAGCAAATGCTCGATGCTGGATGTAAATATTGTATTGTCGAGACCACCTCAGAGGGTATCAAACAATTCCGCCACATTGGCATTAATTATGATTGGGTTATATTTACCAACCTCACGCCAGAACATCTCGCCTCTCACAACAACAGCTTCGAGGAATATAAGGGTAAAAAAGGTGAACTCTTTGCTACCCTTAAAAACCACAAAAAAATAATAGGAAATCGTGAGATTAAATCACTTTCGGTTATTAATAATGACGACCCAAACAAAGATTTCTTCTTAAGCTTCCCCGCCGATAAAAAAATTACATACGGCTTAGAAACAGATGCTGCTTTTATCGCCACCAATATCTCCGGCAACGAAGAAGGGGTAGAATTCGAAGTTAATAATGAGAAATACAAAATTAATATCGTTGGCGCTTTTAATATCTACAACGCTTTACCAGCCATTATTGTTGGCCAAGAAGCCGGGCTCTCGAATGATCAAATTAAAAATGGCTTAGCCAAATTAAGCTTAATCCCCGGCCGAATGGAAAAGATAAACTTAGGGCAAGACTTCACCGTAATTGTGGACTATGCCCACGAGAAAGAGAGCATGACGCGAGCAATGGAGACAGCTGAGATGATTCGAGAAAATGACACGGGTTCCGCCAGCCGGCGGATTATTGTGAACTTAGGAGCCGAGGGTGGTGGTCGCGACAAAGCTAAGCGCGCCCTAATGGGCGAGATTGTGGGCAAACGGGCCGACTATGTAGTGGTAAGTAATGTTGACCCTTATGATGACAGCCCGACCGAGATTGCCGAGGATATTGCCAAAGTGGCCGAAGTTAATGGCAAAACCAGAAATGAAAATTTATTTGTAATCGAAGACCGCCGCGCCGGCATCAATAAGTGCCTCTCCCTCGCCCGCTCAGGTGACGTGGTGATAATCACTGGCAAAGGCGCTGAGCAATCCATCACCGTCAATGGAATTACTTCCCCTTGGGATGATCGCATCGTCGTTAAAGAAGAATTGCAGAAAATTCTAAATTCATAGTATATTGGGTTTTATGCCCGAACTACCAGAAGTTGAGACTCTAAAACGCGAACTAAATAAAGTCCTGATTGGTCTGGAGATTAAAGACACTCAGGTTCTTTGGGCTAAAACGGTGGGTCCTTTCTCACCCAACGAATTTCTCAAACAAATAAAAGGGAAAAAAATAAAAGAAGTAAGGCGCAGGGCCAAAATGCTTTTTATTGATTTTGAGGGTGACTTGGCGCTCGCGGTGCATCTCAAGATGACAGGGCAATTAATTTTTGTTCCAGCTTGCCCGAGGACAGTCCTTAGGGGCAGTTCAAGGACTGTCCTCGGGCAAGCGGTCCTTGGAGGACATCCCGATGACCAAATGCTCGAGAAGCAACCCTCCAAATACACTCGCCTCATTTTTGAATTCACTGATAAGTCTAAACTCTACTTCAATGACCTGCGCAAATTTGGTTGGGTAAGACTAGCGGATGATAAGCAAATAGGCAAACTCGTCGAGAATATCGGCCCCGAACCGCTCTCCCCCATCTTCACTCCCAGCCTTCTTGCTGAGATATTTAAGAAATATAAAAATAGAACAATCAAACAAATACTTCTTGATCAAACCCTGATTGCTGGGATTGGGAATATCTATGCCGATGAAGCCTGCTTCTTGTCTAAATTTCTCCCAACGAGAAAAGTTTCAACCCTCAAGCCAGCGGAGATAAAAAATTTGCGAGACAATATTATTAAAGTTCTCAAGCTCTCAATCCAAAAGAAAGGCACTTCCTCTCGCAATTACCGCCGGAGCGATGGCACCAGGGGCGGCTTCGTCCCCCATCTTAATGTCTATGGTCGCGAAGGCGAGCCTTGCAAGGTCTGTGGTCGCCCGATCCAAAAGATCCGCCACGCCGGCAGGGGTACTCACTTTTGTGCCAGTTGCCAAAAGTAAGGTAATCTGCTAGAAATATAATTGGATTTGGGTTATGCGTTGCAGGCTCGGGAAAATCTAGTCTGTGGTGGAGGTCAAACTGAAGCACCAGACGGACCCCGACTAGCGTATGGCTCTGTCCACCCTGCCGTATTTCCAACGGCAGGGCTTTTTTGTTTAAAATTAAAATATATGCTAAATTGAATTTGCCATCGCAACCCCCTATTGTGGGGTCGGCTGCACTGACCTGTGCCTCAAGAGTGTAGTATTCTACTTGAGTTGACAGGAGACCCTGAGGACTTCAAGTCCAAAAAAGGCAACCAAGCGATGGCCTTTTTTATTTATTCATAAATTCCGTGATCACCAACGGAATGAAGATAAGCCTCCCCTTTTTCACCATAACGAAAAATAATCCTTATTTTTGAGGTAACAGAAAAAGCATAATAATTAGCCAGCGAACCGTGAAGCTTGTGTGTTCTTAGCTTGGAAGAAAACGAGGATTCCCTGAATATCTCTATTTTCCCATCCACCAGATCCTGGATTTCTGTATTCAACTTTTTATACTCCCGAGCAAATTTGCTAGTGTAAAAAAGTTTCATGTTTTTAACGAAGATCTTTAAGAGACTTTAGCACCTTAGCCTTGCCAGCCAGGACTTCTTTGTGACTTTTTTCTAACTCTAAAAAGAGTTTGGCCTCGCGCCAAGATCGCAAAAGCTGACGGAAAAATTCACTCTTAGAAGCAAACCCGCCATCTTTGACCTCTTTGTTGACCTCCTTAAGCAAACTAGGAGGTAATGAAATATTTACAATGCTACGCATATTATTATTTTATTATATTAATAATGCTGTAATACATTGTATTACAGCTAAATTAAATGTCAAGAGATGTTTACTTAACTAAGTATTATGTTAAGCTGTTCAAACGGCCATCACAGCCAGTCCAATGGTGAGAACGAGGAAAGAGTAAACCTCGCGAATCGGAGAGCCCAAGTAGTGGCGAGCGAAAAAGGGCACCGACTCAGTGATGGCCCTTTTTTATACATTCAAAATCCGAAATAAAGCCACGCCGGCGGAGACGGAGACATTAAGGGATTCCTTGTCCCCCGCCATCGGGATCTCGGCAGTCACATCGCACTTTTTCAGAATAGTTTTGGAGATACCCTCAACTTCGTTGCCAAAGAGAAAAGCAGTTTTAGCCTTGGCCTTAACTTTTTTATAATCAACCGAATTCTCAGCTTGCTCGATGGCAACAATATAAAATCCCTCTTTTTTTAATTTAGTGATAAGTTTATCAATACCTTCGGCCTTCTCCCAAGGGATGTTCTTCTCGGCCCCGAGAGCCGTCTTCGCAATCTGTTTATCAGCTCGTCCGAATTGATCGACAGGCGCCGGAGTATAGCCAGCAAGGTATATTTTGCTCACCCCACAGGCATCAGCGGTGCGAAAGATTGAGCCAACATTTAGAGAACTCCGAATGTCGGGGAGGATAATTATAGCTTCTTTTTTCATTAGAGTTACAATACCAGTCCATTAACTTTTTTTCTAGCCACAAAGGAATCTCCCGCGACTAAGCCCTCGCCGTCGCTCGGTCTTGTCTGGGCACCAGCTCGCTAGTTTCTTCTGGTGAAGAAACATCGCTCCGCTGTTCGATTCCTGCTCGCAAGCAAAGCAGTTTGCTTGCTTTCGCGGACAAAATAAAAACCGCCTACGCGGTTCTTTATTTTGTCCGCTCAGCAGGAATCGAACCTGCGACCGTCTCCTTAAAAGGGAGCTGCTCTACCAGCTGAGCTATGAGCGGATAACAAGAAGATAATAGCAAAATTCTGGCTAATTTCAAATACTTAAGATTATCCTCTCTAACCCAAACTCAAACTCGTCAGTCCCAAGGTAGTTCTCGTGATAGAGATCAACGAAGCTCCCCGAGAGTTTTTTAAGTTCATCATTAGAGAAAGTCTTGGCGGCCGACTTAGCTTTGGCCAAAGGGAAGGGCTTCATCTTGAGCTTGCTCGCATCTTTAGTATTCTTCACCAACATTAAGTTATTTGTCGCCCAAATCAACTTCCATAATATTTCTTCAGATGAAATGCCATGCATCATCGCCTCTTGATAGAGGGCCCAAGCGCGATTCTTATTCTTGGCCGTGAAGGCGTCGGTGATTGAGAAAATGTTGAAGCCAGGAGCTCCACCATAAAGTCGGAGGGCTCCCCCACTCTTCTCGAAGTTTTGGGTCTTAGCCGCCAATTTCTCCAGCTTTTCTAAAGTCTTCGCCGGCAAATTATTCTCAAGAAAAATAAAAACATTCTCCGACTTCGCCGCTAATTTAATCCAATCTGTTTTATCACTCTTCTCCTCACTTTCCACAAAAGAATTATCGCCATCCCCTGCCCCGAGCGCAGTCGAGGGGTCTTTCTCGTCCTTACCTTCCTTCACTTTTTTAACCGGACTCAAAAGATTATCACAAGCCACAATAAATTTATTATAGAAGAGGCCTTGCCCGCGGGTTAATTCGCTCACATCATCTTCTTTGAAGGTTTCTTTAGTGAGACGGAAGAGGCTCGCCTCAGGACTCTTCGCCAAAAGCAAATTAATCACCGCGTTATACTTATCGCGACTTCTTATCTCATCATTGCCATAAAAAAGGTAGATCATTTTGGGTAGTAGTAAGTAATAAGTAGTAAGTAGTAAAGTTAAATCTCAAGAACAATTCCGACCGGGCAATGGTCGGAGCCCATCTGGGTATCATGAATAAAAGCATCCTTAATATTTTTCTTTAATTTCTCGCTCACGAGAAAATAATCAATACGCCAACCAATATTCCGCGCACGGGCCGCCATCCGATAACTCCACCAAGAATACTGCACTTTGTCGCCATTTATCAAGCGATAGGTATCAATGAGGCCATGTTGGAGGAATTTATCGGCCCATGCTCGCTCTTCATTGGTAAAGCCAGGGTTGCCAACATTATCCTTAGGTCGAGCCAAGTCTATCTCTTGATGGGCCACATTGAAGTCGCCACAAGTGACGACCGGTTTCTTCTCCTCTAACTTCTTAATATAAGCCAGCCACTTCTTATTAAATTCTTCTTTGAAATCAAGCCGAGCTAACTCGTGTTGCGAGTTAGGAAAATAACAATTAACAAAATAGAACTTCTCAAACTCAAGGGTTATCACCCGCCCTTCGTCATCCCAATCACCACGACTAACAGAAATGGGTTCAATCTTTGAGAGAACAGCTGTCCCTGAATAGCCCGGGCGCTTGGCATGATGCCAATACTCATTGTAACCGGCAAAATCGAATTCCTCTTTGGCTCGGGCTACGTCATTAATTTTAATTTCTTGGAGACCCACAATATCTGGCTTCTCCTCCTTCAACCACTCCACAAAACCGTTCTTCACCGCCGCGCGTATGCCATTCACATTCCAAGAATAAATTTTGAGTTTAGTGGACATATTATTGCATTATACTTGGTTGACTTTTTCTGTCTATTTTGCTATTATTTAAGTATTCAGAAGAAAAGGGATCCGAACGGCTAACTACCTAAGGAGCCCTTTTCGTTTATACTGAATTTTTTCTTTAATACTCTTGCTTTCTAGATAATCAAAATATTCTGAACCCAATTCTTGATACAAAGACGATCTAAATCTCTTGTCCGGGAACAAAATTCTCTCAAATTTCCCCTCCTCAATCAGAAAATCAACCAGTAATTTATAGTCCCCGTCACCAGAAACTAAGACAATCTTATCGAAATCCTCCTTTTTGTATAACTTTTTCATAATGTGAAAGATAATGTCCGAATCGACATTACCCTTTTTCTTACCCTCCATTGCTAAATTATGACTGCGAAATTTTAAAACAAATCCAGCTTTTCTAATTTCTTCATACAAATCTTTATTCTCTTCTTGTTCATAACCCAAAAAATAATAAGCCTCTTTGACTTGATATTTTTTCTCCAAATAAATTCGAAAACGGGCCAAATCCACCACCCACGGCTCAATTTCTTTTTTGGCCGTGTTGAAATACAAATTTTGCCCGTCAATAAAGGCTAGATTCATCCCCCTCATTCTATAACAATTCCCAAAAAGCGAAACCCCCGGACGAAATGCGTCCGGGGGTTAAGGGAACAGGGCCAAAGGGTCAAAAGGATCTAAGGGTCAGAAACCCGAAGTTTCCAAGACCCTAAGCGCTAATTGCGAGAGAACACCTGGTAGCCATCGAGCCACGTATCCGGGTAGCCGAGCTCGCCCGCGTGCACGCTCCAGCCGCCGTCGTCCCAGTGGACGAAGACCGCGCGCAACACACCATTCTGATCGCGAACATAGAAGATGTTCGCCCAGCCATTGGTGAGGAGAACGCCAGTCTCGGCCTTGGCCTGTTTGGACATAAGACCAAAGACTTCCGTCAACGTGGTCTCGGCCTTTGCTTCACCGCCAAGCTCGGCGACAATCGGGGTGTCGACGGACGACTTGCGGAGTTTGGCATAGCGGAGCGTGGTTTCGGCAAGCGGATCCTCCTCTTTGCCGCCGAACCAGTCCTTGAAGTTGTCGCCGATATAGGAGCAGATGCCCCCATCCTTCTTCAGCTTGAACTTTTCCTTGGCGACGAACTTCGTTGTCGTGGCGGCGATGTTGGCCGTGCCGACGAACTCGAGGATGGCATCGGCGGGCCGTTTGGAGATGACCAACTCGTCCCGAAGGAAAGCGTCAGCCGCTTCTTCTCCTCCAAGCTTGTTCACAATCGCCTCACACCAGTCTCCTGTTCTGTGTCCATACTTTGACATGGCCGTAGCCTTTCTCCCGACTGATAGTCGGGGGTTCCTCTCACCTGATAGGCAAGAGGCCAAACAAGACAGCAAGACAAACACGGTTTGCCTCACAAAAAACGCTATTTCTATTTCAAACTTCTACTTACATTATACACCCAAATTGCCCTACTTGTCAATAGTAAGAAAAGCCTTGTTTTAAGACAATTTAAGACCCGCCAGACCTCGGGCTCCCCACTTCGCTAAAGCTTCGAGGGGCACAGCACTAGAGGTCTGGCGGGAGGAGGGAGGGCAAAATCTTAAAATCTTTTTTGAGAGTCTCAATCAGGCGTTGGTTATAAATCGCGGCGGCGGGGTGGTAGAGAGGGACTATGGTCACTTTACCATAAGGAGCGACTGCCTCAAAAGCCCTCCCGTGGAGTTCACTAATTGGGAGTGTTGCTTCGGCCAAACCAAATTTCCCTAGGAGATACTTGGATGAATAACGCCCGAGGCCAACTAAAACTCTCGGCTGAATGATATCAATTTGCCGGTCTAAAAATGGGCCATACATTTCTATCTCCTCTGGCAAGGGATCTCTATTCTTTTGTGGTCGGTCTTTGACAATATTCGTAATATAAATTTCTTCTCTTTTTAATCCGGCTTCGGCCAAGAGAGAGTCTAAGATCTTTCCCGCCGAACCACAAAAAGGTTTGCCCGACTTCGCCTCATTCCTCCCTGGGGCCTCCCCCACCAACATAATCTTCGCAATGTGACTCCCTTCGCCGATCACCGGCAAATAATTATTCTCTGTCCGATACAAAAACAGAGGCGAGTCTTCTAGGGTTAAGACTTCGTCTCTGATTTTCTTAAGAGCTACATCTCGCTCGCTAAGGTTATTCTTCGTTATCGCCATTATCTTCTTCGTCACCTTCTTCTTGAGTCGGCGTAGGAATTTCTCCCTTAATTAACATTCGGCGAACATAATCACGCTCAATAATCCAAAGAATGGTAAAGATGAAGAGCGTAAGCCCCGTGGTAAACAGAGCTAGGGCATAGAGACCGAAGCCACAGGCCATACCAACCCCCGCCGAAACCCAAACTCCAGCCGCGGTTGTAATACCGGTTAATCTTGAACCTCGCAAAACAACAAGTCCGGCTCCAATGAAGCCGATGCCCACAATAATTTGCGAAGCCATACGAAGCGGGTCAATCCCGGCCGTTAATGGGCCCGACTCGGCAATCACCGAACGTGAGATGATAACAAAGAGAGCTGAGCCAAGACTAACTAGGGAGTAGGTGCGCATACCAGCCATCTTGCCGGCCAAATTTCTCTCAATCCCCAAGACCGCACCCAAAAAAACGGCTGCTAATAAACTAATAAACAAGCTTGAGTAACCAATAAGAGTTAAATCCATATAACTAAAATTATAAACTTTTAAGTAAACGAAAACAACCCCGCTAAGCGGGGTTGTTTTTCTAAATCTTTTTAAGATTATTGAGCAGCTGGGGCAGTAGTACTGGCAGCTGGGGTCTCAGCAGCTGGAACTTCAGCGGCAGGGACAACAGTGGTGTCAGTAGTAGTAGCTGGTTCGGTAGTGACAGTGGTCTCACCAACAGGGGCTGGGCTCTTAGCCTTGAACCAAACAACACCAACAATGATGAGGATGATGATAACAGCAACAATGATATAATTCTTCATTTGAAAAAATTCAATAAAAGGTTAATAACCGACCTTTATTTTTTGGTTTGCAAATCTTATTGCTCCCTAATAATAGGGCTTTGGAGCAAAAAAATCAAGATTCCCCCTTTGGGGATAAAGTGGTCTAGTTTTTAAGCCTTATTTCTCAAGTTCCCCCCAGCGAGGACCACGAGCCGATGAGACCTCTAGGGGAACATTCATCTTAATCACCTCCTCCATGGATTTCTTAATTAAAGGCATAACTTTAGCACTAAGTCCCTCTTTTACTTCAAAAATAAGTTCATCGTGGATCTGGAGCAACAAGAAGGCTTTGTCTGACAAACCAGCCTCCTTGATATCTTTATCAGCCCGAATCATGGCCAGCTTAATAATATCGGCTGCCGTCCCCTGAAGTGGGGCATTCATCGCCATACGCTCAGCGCTGGCCTTAATTTGAGGCAATTGAGAGTGAAGAGCCGGCAAATAACGACGACGACCAAAGAGAGTCTCGGTGTATCCCCTGTCTCTGGCTCCCTCAATCACCAATTCGAAGTATTTCTTGATAGTGGGGAAAGAGGCAAAATAATTATCCATGAATTCTTGGGCTTCATCACGAGTTGTCCCAAGATTGGCCTTAAGCGCATTAACCCCCATCCCATAGATAATGCCAAAATTAATCACCTTTGCCCGTCGCCTCATCTCTTTAGTCACATCTCCCTCAATAACTCCAAAAACGCGTGACGCAACCGAAGTGTGGATGTCCTTACCTTCGTTAAAAATCTTAATTAATTCTGGATCTTGTGAGAGGGCAGCCAAAACTCGCAGCTCAATCTGAGAATAGTCAAAAGCCATTAATTCATACCCCTCGCGCGCGACGAAGGCTGTCCTAATCGCTGCCCCTTGCTCACCCCGCGTCGGGATATTCTGCACGTTAGGGTTAGTTGAGGACATACGCCCGGTCGTGGTACCCGTCTGGTTGAGGGTCGGGTGCAAAATATCGTCCTCGTCTAAGAGCTTAGGGAGATTATCAATATAAGTTGAGAGCAACTTCTGCAATTCGCGATAGGCCAGAATCTCGTTGATAATTGGGTGGACATCCTTCAGCTTGGCAATCTCCGATTCGCGAGTAGATTGACTGCCTCCCGCTGTCTTCTTAAGACCCTTCACCGACAAATTAAGCTTGGTAAAAAGAATCTCTCCTAGTTGCTTGGGCGAATTAATGTTGAATTCAGAGCCAGCCAGCTCATAAATCTTTTTCTCCAAATCTTTGAGCTTGGCATGATAATCAACAGACAAATCTGCCAATAATTTCTTATCCACCTTAATCCCCCGTGCCTGAGCCTCTTCAAGTATTGGGATGAGAGGCAGTTCCACTTCTTGGTAAATTTTAGTTAGGCCAAGCTTCTCTAAGTCAGCCAACAATTTTTCTTTGGCCTTGGCCAAGTCTTCGGTTCGGGTGTATTCGAAAATATCTTCAAGCTTGGGGTTGGTAGTGTCTGAATTGATAAGCCAGAGGGCGATGGCAAGTTGTTTAATTTCAAGTTCCTCAGCCGGTGAGTGAAGTACGACTTCGGGCTCACTTGAAGTCGGACTTCCCACAGCCGGCTCACCTCCCTCGGCCGAGCCCGGTCGTGAGAAGTTGGACTTCGATGAGCCCTGAAGTCCAACTTCGCCCGTGGGGCGAGGCCCGATCTCAAGTTTCTTCAACCTCCCAATCAAAGTCCTAAACTCCAAATCATTGAATAAGCCCTCGGCCTTGGTCGTCTCAAAAGTCTCGGCCCAAGTCTCCTTAGGTAATTTAAAATCAATACCAGCATCACGCCTGATCGTTGCCAAGGTTTTAGAAAAAATCGCCTCTTCTTCGCTATTCTTTAAAATCTCCAGAATTCGAGCTTTAACACCTCGATCAAGCAAAACCTGCTCATCCTTTTTAATCTGTTTATAAATATCTTCAATTGTGCCAAACTCTTGAATCAAAGTTGTCGCCGTTTTCTCTCCGATACCCTCCACACCAATAATATTATCAGACGGGTCACCTCTTAAACCTTTATAATCAATCAGGAATTTGGGTTCGAAGCCATAACGCTCGCGCACCATCTTCTCATCATAGACGACAGTATCATTGAGACCTTTCTTAAGTGTGAAGACAACAACCCTATCGTCATCAACCAGCTGGAGGGTGTCCATATCACCCGAGGCAATTATTATCTGAGCCGAGGAGGCCTGTCGCGTTCGAGGTGAGTCCTCGAGTGAGCCCGAGGTCTCTCCTCGAACTCCTTTTGACAATTTCTCAACTATCGTCCCAATAATATCATCCGCCTCAAAACCGGCCAGATCGTAGATTGGTATATGAAGCGCGGTGAAGATATCGCGCGAACGAATAATCTGCGCCACCAACTCTGGCTCAGCCTTAGCGCGCCCCGCCTTATATTCATCATAAACTTGCTTACGGAAGGTTGGCTCAGCGCGGTCATAACAAGCAAAAATATAATCTGGCTTAAGGTCAGCAATAATCCGAAGCATCATCGAGGCCAAGCCGTAGAGCCCGCCCGTCGGCTCACCCTTACTCGAAGAGAAATCCGGCAAAGCATGATAAGCCCGATGCAAGATAGCATGGGCGTCAATGAGGACGATTTTGGTTTTATAATTCTTTTTGGCCATTGCCTTAAGTATAACTCATTTATAGCAAAAATCCCCTGGGCCCCCGAAAGGGTCCAAGGGATTGAGGATCAAAGCGACAAAGGGGAAACAGAGACTAAACGGCTGAGGCCAGTTGCGGGACCACGAAGCGATAGCGATACCCGGCAGGCCAGACGCTGTCGAACGAGAACCGGAACACGTGCGCCTTGAGCTGGCCACCGTCCCGGTAGACGTTGGCAACGAAGAACTCCTCTCGCTTGTTCTCGGTGTTCTCCTTGAACTTAACCTTGAACAAGAAGAAGGTCCCGTAGCCCTGCGGGTGGAGCCGTTCGGGGTGACCCTCCACAAACGCGAGGATCTTGTCTTGTTCCCAGCACAACTCGCCGAGTGGACGGGCGAATCCGCCGAAGATCTGCGCGAATTTACCGTCCATGACCAGCTCATACACTTGGAATGGCATTTCCGGCGTCGCTTTGCCAGGGACATCCGTTCCCCAGTTAGCGTAATCTTTCCCGAAGTAGCCGGGAAACATGTCCTTCGCCCTGACCATCGTTCGCTGGCCGTCGGTCGCCGGAAGCGTGCCGTCCGCGAGCTTGCGCAGGTAGGGGTTCGTCTTGGGCCAGCAGGTTTCCTTGCGATTGAACTTTTTGAGCTCTGCTTCCCACATTGCGCCCTCTTCCCCACCAAGATTCACTAGAAGTTGATGAAGCGGTCCGGAATTGAATTCGCGGAGCGCTTTGCTGAGCATGTAATCCATGGTCAGTTTTCCTTATTTCTGTTCGCCGATATTTCAACATTTCACCCAGAGACACCGAGTAAAATGACAATGATTATCTGCTTCAGATATACCCCTAAATAGCCCTACTCGTCAAGGTCTTGATTATTTAACGTGGCTACGGCTTATGGAAGTGAGACCTCTATTAGGCCTTATTTTATAAAGTTATTTCGGCTTTGAGCGATTCATCAGGTTATCAATAAGGACAACATACCAAGTCGGATGAGCCTTAATTGGCATCTCGTTCGCGGATTCTATTTGTCCGCGAATTTCTTCAAGCGACAACTGGTCAGCTCTCTCATAGGCTTCCCGATAAGCTGTTGATTGAGGATTCACAGAGTACCTAACCTTATTAATAATCACACCATTGGGCGAAAATTCTAATTGAAAAGCTGAGAGGGCATCACTAACCGATTTATCTGCACCACCGGCATCAGACACTTGCCCAATCATATCTGCCATCATACCCATAAAGCCGGCCAGATTATCTGGTTCTGATTTCTTACCTTCAGCTTTTATTACCTCAGACTTCTTTTCTTCCTTCTCTCTCTTAAATTTAGAAAAATCAAAAATATTGTCTTCCATCATTATAAAATTATTTCTCTTTTTTGTTCATCAATAAATTTGAACTTGATTTTGTGCTCCAAACCGTCGAAGAGGTCGGCCACCTTCTCTGGCCATTCTAACACAATTAAGTGGGCGGGATTAGCGACGAGCTCAGCCCAGCCAAGATTCAACAAATCAGCGCCAGAATTTAAGCGATAAGCATCAATATGAATAAGATTCTTAACTGAGAGGCGAAGCCTCTCAGTGACTTCGGGAGAAATCTTGTAGCTTTTCATTAAAACAAAGGTCGGACTCGTAAGATAATTCTTCACCCCAAGTTCGCGGGCCAAGGCTTGAGTAAACGTGGTCTTACCTCCTCCTAAGTCCCCTTCGAGTAAAACAACAGCAGCTTGGGAGCCCCGTAAAGCTCCGCCACGGGGTAAACTTTTAGGTTTTAGGTTAGAAAGAAAAAGCTTGGCAACATTATAAGTATCTTCGAGTGATTTAGAAATAATTTTTGTCTCTTTCATATTATTTATTCTACAACGATAAGCGTAACAAAATGAGGACAAAAGAAAAAGCCCCTGGGAGAGTGACTCTCTCCCAGGGGCTCGGACCCTTTACTAAACTTAGTGCCTGGCCGCGGCGGCCGCTGACATGGCCGTTTGGGCCAACTGGCTCGCGCGGTCTGCCGCTTGCTGAGCGGCGTTCTGAGCCTGCCAGTTTGCCTCAATTCGCCGCGAGGCCTTCGAGTCTTCGCGCCGAGCCTGTCCATCCTGCCAATTCTGGATGACATTGGCCAAAGTCTGAACCGTCTGGCGAGACTCTTCACGGCGTTGGATGTCGTATTGCCTTTCGATCTGGACTCTCTCCAGATCAGCCTGCTGGTTGCTGCGCTCACGCTCAGCCGCCAACTGACCCCATTGGAGGTCCGTCTGGTTGTTGTCTCTGTCGACCTCGGGGTTACCCGAAGGAACAGGGCGCGCGGCAACTATGCCACCCCGAAGGGAGGCTACACCGCTCGGATCAGCCGATGTTGTCCCACCCACAACCGGCGGCATCGGGGCGGAGACCTGAGAAGGCCACTGCGACTGAAGCTGACGGACGACCGGTCCGTTGGCTCTCGGCACCGTGCCGTAGCACGGGGTCTTGACCATCTGCGCCGCCGGCGGGGTCCAGGTGGACGTCCCGCCGTTGGGCTGGTGAAAGGTCACGCTCTGCCCAGACTGGGCAAAAGCAACCGACGCCAACATGACAACAAAAACAACGACTATAACAAGGTTCTTCATGGGGAAATCCTTTCATTAAGGCGGCCTTTAAGCTCGCCAGTTATTCCCAACTCAATACTGCATTTCTACCTATAGTATAGCATAGTCTAACATATCTGTCAAGCACAAATGAACGAAGGTTGTTTCGTTTAAAAAGCCTCTCCGGACAACAAATGAGGCTTAGTAATTTTGAAAAGCCTCGTGAAGCTGTTGCCGGCAGGGATTTTGCCTTCCTTATGCACAGCAGTGCGAAGGCAAAACGGCAACGCGGAACGCGAGCAAAAATCTTCGCCGGAGATTTTTGTGTGGTTTTCAAAACTACTAAGCCGAATGGTACTTATCCACTTTGCGTTAAGTTTAATGGGTGCTAGTAATGTAAGTAGTAACGCGGTAAAATTATAAAAATGAGCAACGATCCACTTAAACAAGGAGTTACTGATGAGCAAATTTCTGATTTGCGAACCAGAGAGGCTGAAGAGCTGGCTCAAGTGATGGCGGATAAATACAAGCTCCCCTACATTGATCTCACTCGCACTCTTGTTAATACCGATGCTCTTCGTCTGGTGACCGAAGCCGACGCTCGCGCCGGTAGTATTGTCGCTTTCTCTGTCTCAGGCAAAAAAATAAATGTCGCCGTTGACTCTCCCAACAAACCAGAGACCTTGGGTATCATTGAGGAATTAAAAAACAAGAATTTTGAAATAACTCTATATGTCACTTCTCTAAGTGGCCTCGAGAGCGCCTGGGCCAAATATGAAGAAATCTCCAAATCTGAGAGGTCTCATGCTGGTCTAATCGAAATCTCCAGTGAGAGTATCGCGGATTATACCACCCGCTTCAAAACTCTTAAGGATATCCGAGTCGAGATCGAGAAAGAGAGCAACCTCGCCGAGAAGCAGGGCGGTATCTCTATTATCTTAGAAATTATTATGGCTGGCGGACTCGTGACTGATGCCTCTGATATTCATATTGAACCAGAGCAAGACAATATTCGTCTCCGTTATCGCCTCGATGGCGTACTTGAAGATGTGGCTGTTTTCCCGAGCAAAATCTATAATCAGATTATCTCTCGTCTCAAGCTTGTCTCAGGTATGAAGTTGAATGTTAAACTCGCCTCTCAAGATGGTCGCTTCAGTATTATACTTAAGAATACTGAGATTGAAATTCGTTCTTCGGTCATCCCCACCGCCTATGGCGAATCGGTCGTTATGCGTATCTTGAATCCGGAGTCGATCAATGTCACCTTCGAGAAATTGGGCATCGAGAAAGAATTGTTTGAGGTCTTTAATAAAGAAATTCACAAGCCGAACGGCCTTGTCTTACTTACTGGTCCAACCGGCTCTGGTAAAACCACGACCCTCTACTCCTTCTTGCGCGAGATTAACTCCACCGAGAGCAAAATCATCACGATTGAAGACCCAATTGAATATCACCTCGAGGGCATCAACCAGACTCAGGTCAATAGGAAGCAAGGTTACACTTTCCTCTCTGGTCTCCGAAGCGCCTTGCGTCAAGACCCGGATATTATCATGGTGGGAGAAATTCGCGATCCCGAGACCGCTAAGATTGCTGTGCAATCATCGTTAACAGGGCACTTAGTCTTCTCAACCTTGCACACCAATAACGCCCAAGGCGCTATCCCCCGCTTGATTGATCTTAATCTTAATCCCAAGATTATTACCTCCGCCCTTACTCTATCTATTGCCCAGCGTCTCTTGCGCAAGCTCTGCCCCGTCTGCAAACAAGAGCGAGAACCTGAGCCTTGGGAGAAAGAGTTAATTGATAAGGTCTTAGAGAGCATTAAGAAAAAGCGCCCTGGGCTTGTCCCCGCTACTTGGACTAAGGTTTATAAAAGTGTTGGTTGTGACGAGTGCCACAATACTGGCTTCAAGGGCCGTCAGGGCATCTTCGAAGCCATTTATATGGATGACGCCGTAGCAGCCGCCGCCATTACCAATCCAAATGAAAAAGAAATTAAGATTGCCGCCATACCGCAAAAAATCTTGGACATGCGCCAAGATGGAGTCCTGAAGGTTATTAAAGGAGAAACAACGATAGAAGAAATGGGCCGTGTGATAGATCTGTACGAGGAGATAATTTAGCCCAGTTCCCGGCTCTTTGATAATCGAGTGTACAAATCTCTAAACAATCGCTTTCGTTATGCAACTAAAGTTAAATAAATAATCCAGGATAGTTTCCGTCTGATCCACTGCTAGGGTGGGAACCGAAACGTCCTCTCAAATAAATCCGTTAGATCAATAAATTGATCTAGATTGTTTAGAGATTTGTCTACTTGATTACCTGAGCTTAATGTTAGCACATCAAGAATTATATGTCAAGTATCGAAAATGACACCTTTTTAGATCGCTCCTTGCGTCCCGCTCTCTGGGAGGAGTATGTAGGGCAAAAGAATATCAAAGATAACCTAAAAATCCTCCTCCAAGCCGCTAAAGAGCGCAATCATCCGCCTGAGCACCTCCTATTTTATGGCCCTCCCGGTCTCGGTAAGACCACTCTTGCTCACCTGATTGCTAAGGAAATGAGCGCTCAAATTAAGATTACCTCCGGCCCCGCTATTGAGAAGGTGGGTGACCTCGCCTCTATCCTTACCAACCTCTCGCCTGGAGATATTCTCTTTATAGATGAAGTCCATCGGCTCAATAAAATGATTGAGGAAGTCCTCTACCCCGCCATGGAGTCTGGGATGCTTAATATTGTTATTGGCAAAGGGCCAGGGGCGAGAGTCATCCAGATTGACTTACCACCCTTCACTCTCCTTGCGGCCACCACTCGTGTCGCCCTACTCTCCTCCCCTCTTCGCTCTCGTTTCTCGGGCGGGACTTATCGTCTCGAATTTTATACCGAAGAAGAAATTACCGAAATAATTAAACGCTCGGCAGGAATTTTGGGTATAGAAATTGATGAGGCGGGCGCTATCGAAGTCGCTCGTCGTTCTCGTTTCACCCCGCGTATCGCCAACCATCTCCTCAAACGCTGTCGAGATTATGCGCAAATTACCAAAAAATCTCTTGACCTTAAAACAGTAAAAGAGGCTTTGGCTTTACAGGGAATAGATGAGATGGGACTCACTGATCCCGATCGCCAGATCTTAGATATTATTATCTCCAAATTTAATGGTGGACCCGTTGGTGTCGGCACCATTGCCACCGCTATTTCCGAAGAAGACGCCACCATCGAGGATGTCTACGAGCCCTACCTCATCCAACTCGGCTTCATCGAACGCACCTCCCGTGGTCGCGTTGCCACTCAGCGCGCTTACGAACATATGGGTTTTGATTACCCTTCCTCCTCTTAGTCTAAATCGTATTCTTCTGAAGGGAAAATAGACAAGTCACTAATTCTTTTTAACTGTTCAATCATTTCCTTTAACACGGTCATTGATTCGTTGCTCTGTAGCCAATCCTGAAAATCATCATTTTCAATAAATTCTTCCAACGCCTCCCTGTTTTTATATTTAAAAATTACGGGTATCTTGCTAAGCCAATCAGGATCTTTCTGCATATATTTCTCAGCGGCAGCATACCCAATGGTGTGGTGGAGGCTAACCTGAGCGTTATTTATCATCTCAATACCACCAAGTCTCTGGTCCAAGTTTGATAATTTCATCATAGCCATTTTACAGCTTGATTTTATAAACCAAATATCACTCTCGAGGAAAGTGTATAAACTATCATCTTTAGATGACCCCATTTCTTCAATCTTGCTTTTAAAGGCGGCGAGATTTTTTTCGGCCGCAGTAAGAACATCAAACAGACCCTGGGCCCAATCGGGATAACCACCATCTTTAATTAAGGACTTGGCCAAAACGGCTAATTCTTCTCTTCCTCCACTGCCTTCGGTGACAAGACTAAGAACTTCTTTTCCCAACTCAGCCGGAGACATTTTTTGTTGTTTCGCTTCTTGGCACAGCAATTCGGCATCTTTAAGCTTAGCAAAAAATGATTTAATATTGTCAGCTATTTTAATTTTACCCTCACGATTAGCTCTTGCCACTTCTTCGAGTTTATCTAAAAGTGGTTTTGTCTTGTTAATGTCATTTTTTATTTCCTCTTCAAGTTTTTCATCTTTAAAATGTTTGCGTTCGTCCTCTTCGCCAAAGAGCACTTCTAACTCTGTGCCCATGGAAACTTCTCGGGCAATATTTTCACCCAAACGGCCATAAAATTCATCAACCGCAACCTTGGGATTACCCCAAAAAATATCGGCCTCTCCATTTTCTCTCTCAAAATAGCATCTGATGAAATGCCCTATTTCTTCGCCGTAAGTGATGCCACTACCTAAGCGTGACTCGTTTAGATAAATAACATTGTCTTTCTTGTCATACGCAGAAGTATTGTAACCTTCTGGGGAAATTTTTATTTCAGGCCAATTTTCTTCAGGAATATTAATCCCAATCTTAGCTGTCATTAAGCCAATAAGCTTTCGGGCCAACTTTTCAGCTCTTTCTAAACCCTCGTTATTGCTAATATTTTCCCCTGGTAAACCTTCCATGTAAATTATTTACCAGAAAGCTTCTTCCCCAGACCCTTGAAAATACTAGAGGCTTTTTGACCAAGTGTTTTGTTTTGCCAAGCCAATTTAGCCGCTCTTCTTTCAAATTCAGCGGGATCTTTCCCCAGTCTTTTTAACTCTCTTTTAATAAAATCATCATTGTCTTTAGCTTGCTCCTCTAGGGTTTTATTAAGATCGCCAGCGATATCACCATAAACCCCCAACAATGCACCCCTAGCCTCTTCCTCCTTCTTCTTAACTTGAAAATTCCCCGTTTCTAAAGGCTTATCCTCTTTATTATTTGGGGTAGACTCATTTTTACTTAAGTCCGGATCAAAGCCCGTATTTTTATCCCATTTAGGGAATTCGACATGAGTCTCACCCTTGGGCTCATTTTTACTTGGATCTGGGATAAATTCAAAATTAGACATAAATTTGTGTTAAATTAGACTTTATAATATCTGACCACAGTTTAGCAAAAACAGAGATTATGGTAAAATGACAATGTCGCTAGTTTTTATCAAAATAACTATTTTATAATATGTCAATGGAAAATTTTGGTGTCCCAGAACAACAAAAGTCGACCCCGGGGGCCAAATCCCCTTTGGAGATTCTAAAAGAAGGTCATGCAATGACGGATTATCTTAAAGAAAGAGACAAACAAAGTGCAGAAAAAAGTAATGAGGAGCTGGACAAACTGAGGAAAAAATACGGTGTTCATGGCCAAGGCTACAACGAAGAAACCGGCGAAGAAAAAAGACAACCCATTTATGAAGCAAGAGTAGAACGCAGTGTTAATATAGAGACAAATGAGGATAAGACTAAGGTATTTATGAGCATAATGGAAACGGATGAAGAGGGGGAACATAATATAATCATCACAGCCAACATAAAAGAAGGAAGCGAACTTATGGCCATAGACACGGAGACAATAAGCGGTGTCGCCGACGGGATAGAGCTCTCTAAGGAAGAAGCCTTGGGCCAGTGGAAAAAATATTACCCCAAAGAAGGCGTGTCAATAAAGAAGGTTAAGGTTGGAGAAAGAGTGCCGGAAACAGGAGAAATTATTGAGGAAACGACCTAGATAAGATTTTCCACTACAAGGATTTTCATTTTGGTTAGAAGACTTGAATCTAGTGACCTGCTTTTGTTAGGATACTCAGCATATTAAGACGAAGAGGGGGCCCGAAAGGTGTTAGTGCCTTAGGTACCCTTTTCTTTTTATATCTACTACTTGACTTTTGCCAGCACCTTGCTATTATTATTACATCATTCGCAAACCGCCACGCTTGAGGGCGGTTTGTTTTTATATTTTTATACTCTGTTTCCAGTCATTAATATCAATAAAATCAACTAGGCCTGATTTACCCTTATTTTCTTCTTGTTTGATTAAATCTCTTAATCTAGTGCTGAACCTCTTGTCGCCGTTACTATTCTTTTTAGTATTAGAGATAATTATAACTTTTATCCCCTTTTCAATAAGGGCTTCAATTAAGAAACGGAAGTCGCCATCACCAGTAAAAATCAAAAATTCTTTTTCCGAATTATTGGCATACGCAATTTTTAAAGCATCTACCGTCAATTCAACATCACAATTTGATTTATGGTCTCCCTTAATAATATATTTTGACTCTGTCTCTGCCCCACATTTTTGGCAAAAACCTTTTTGGGTGAATGTTTTATCTGGGTGGATATGGGTAAGTTTACTGCGAACGATATAGCCCAAATTCTCTAGGTCTTGGATTCTTTTATCTTCTTCTTCGCCTTTTCTTCGGCCTTTGTAATAAAAAACTTTTGCGCAATCCCATTTCTCATTTTTTAGGTGCCTGATAAGTTTTCCCCAGTCAATAGAGAAATTTAAGAGTTGATTAACTGTCCCCATAGTATTCTGAACATCAATAAAAGCATATCTCATGTTTTTATTTTAACATGTTTTGCAAAATTTTCGCTCTTTACCTCTATATCAAATACGCTATACTACAAACTATATGAGTGGACATAATAAATGGTCACAGATTAAGAACAAGAAAGGGGTAACAGATGCTAAGCGCAGTAAGTTATTCTCAATGCTCGTGCGAATGATTACCATGGAGGCTAAGCGCGCTGGTGGTAATAAAGAGGCTCCAAGTCTCAAAGCAGCGATTATTCGTGCCAAAGACGCCAATATGCCTCTTGATAATATTGAACGCGCTGTGCAAAAAGGCTTTGGCGGCGGCGCTGAGAACTTCGAAGAGGTCACCTATGAGGCTTATGGTCCAGCCGGAGTGGCTCTACTTATTACCGGAGTGACAGACAATAAAAACAGAACAACACCAGAGATTAAACATATTCTTTCCGAACACGGCGGGAGCCTCGGTACCCAAGGTTCCACCGCTTGGGCTTTTACCAAAGATGAGGAAGGGAATTTCGTTCCTCAAGCGATGATTCCCCTCTCAGAAGCCGATCAAGAAAAACTCTCTGGCCTAATTGAAGAAATTGAAGAACACGAAGATATCAAGAATGTCTTTAGTAATGCCGAATTGACCTAATTTCTAATTATTCTAAATAAAAAAATAAAATGTTAGTTCTAGGCATTGACCCTGGTTATGATCGTCTCGGAGTCGCTCTTATAAAAAAAGATAACGGCAAAGAGGAGTTGGTTTTTTCTGCTTGTTTTCTTTCTTCTAATAAAGACTGTCTTGGCGAGAGGCTTTTGTCAGTGGGAAGTGAGTTAGAAAAATTAATAAAAGAGTATAAGCCCGATACCGTGGCCACCGAGAAGCTCTATTTTACCGTCAATCAAAAGACGGCTATGGCTGTAGCTGAAGCACGGGGGGTGATATCATATCTGTCGGCCAAGCATCATATCCCCCTCTTCGAATATACCCCGCCAGAGATAAAACTCACGGTTACTGGTTATGGTAATGCCAACAAAAAACAGGTGGCCGAGATGGTGCCTCGTTTAATCAAAATTTCTAAGGAAGTAAAATATGATGACGAGTATGACGCGATCGCTATTGCTCTTACCCACTTAGCCATCTATCATCCACCC
Organism: Candidatus Vogelbacteria bacterium; assembly: GCA_903864935.1. Classification (GTDB taxonomy): domain Bacteria; phylum Patescibacteriota; class Minisyncoccia; order Phycocordibacterales; family XYD1-FULL-46-19; genus CAIPHT01. The sequence goes on along the minus strand of CAIPHT010000007.1, from coordinate 40,889 downwards.
AAATAAATGTTATCCCCAAACTAGCAGGTAAAAAGTTGCAAAAAAATACCGATATGTTAAAAAGTAATAGTTTAGTTTTTATTATAAAAATAATTTTTTAAAAAAATGCCTGACGATGATCAAATAATTATGGGTAGTGACGATGATACTGTCACCCCCCCAATTGCTGAAGATATCGACTTAGATGATCCCCTTTTGGACGATCCAGATATGGTTGCTGACGAAGAAGAAGGGGGGGGGGAAGATTTTGACGAAGAATTTTAAAATCGTCTCACAATAAAAAGACCAGGCTGACTAAATAAAGTCAGCCTGGTCTTTTTATTAATAACACCACACTTATCTTTTTACGCAAAATGTGCTAGGATAGAAAAATGTCTAAACATAAAAATAATCTTAGTAAAATTTATAGTTTAATCCTCTTTGTTATCACGGCTTTTCTCCTTTTGAGTAGTTTTACTACCATTTGGGCTATCACTCTCCCGGTGCCTGATTTCGAGACCTTCTTCACCAAACAAATTGCTGAGCGGTCAATGAAAATTTATGACCGGACTGGTCAAATTTTGCTCTATGATGTTAAAGGGGTTCGTCGTACTCCGGTCGTTTTCCAGACCATCCCCCAAATTATGAAGAACGCCACAATCGCAATCGAAGATGCTGGTTTCTATCAACACAAAGGAATTCAACCAACCTCAATCGCCCGAGCCTTATTGGTTGACCTCGTCTCTGGCGGGGCCCAACAAGGTGGCTCTACAATCACCCAGCAAGTAGTAAAAAATTCTCTTCTAACACGCGATAAGACGATTACTCGCAAGATTAAAGAAGTTATTCTCTCAATTAAACTGGAGAATAATATGACGAAGGACGAGATCTTGAATGTTTATCTTAATCAATCTCCTTATGGGGGTAATATTTATGGGGTTCAAGAGGCCGCTAAAGCCTATTTCCATAAAGATATTACCCAGATTACTCTCGCGGAGGCTGCTTATTTAGCCTCGATGCCCCAAGCCCCTAATTATTACTCTCCTTATGGGGCAAATAAAGCCAAACTAGAACAAAGAAAGAATTTGGTCTTAAGTCGTATGTTAGATCTCAAGCTCATTTCTCAAACTGATTATAATAAAGCTAAACAAGAGCGAGTCGCCTTCTACGAGAAGATCAATCAGGGAATCAAGGCTCCTCACTTTGTTCTCTGGCTTAAGGATCAATTAGCTGAGCGTTATGGCTTAGATAATATTGAGAATAACGATTTCAAAGTTATCTCCACTATCAATTGGGATCTACAACAAAAAGTTGAGGAATTAGCTAAGAAATATGGTACCGAGAACGAGACCAAGTTTAATGCTAAGAATAATAGTATTGTTATTATTGATCCGAAAACAGGGCAAATTCTTGCTTTTACCGGCTCGCGTGACTACTTCAACCAAGCAATTAGTGGTAATTTCAATGTGGCCACGGCTTATCGCCAACCAGGTTCTTCCTTCAAACCCTTTGTTTATGCCGCTGCCTTCAATAAAGGCTATACTGACCAGACCGTTCTTTTTGACCTCAAAACTGAATTTAATACTAATTGTAGTCCTACCAGCAAACCGCTCACCGCTGGAGCAAAATGTTACTCCCCTAATGATTATGACTTAAAATTCCCCGGACCCTTAACCTTAAGACAGGCTCTTGGCCAATCACGCAATATCCCAGCGGTTAAATTACTTTACCTCGTTGGGATTAATGATGCTTTGGATTTAGCCAAAAAAATGGGAATTACTAATCTTGGTGATAAAAATCAATATGGTTTAACCCTCGTTTTGGGTGGTGGTGAAGTCTCTCTCCTCGATATGACTGGTGCTTATGGCACCTTTGCCACTGATGGAGTTAAACATGCCACCGTTGGTGTTCTTAGTGTTCTTGGGCCAAATGGCGACAAAATAGAAGAGTATCAGGATAAGAATGAGGTTGTTCTTCCTGTTAATACCGCTAGATTAATAACGGATATTTTGGCTGATGACAACGCGCGTGCTCCTGCTTATGGTGTCCACTCTAACCTCTGGTTTGGTAATCGTCAGGTGGCTGTTAAAACGGGGACAACAAACGACTACAAGGACGCTTGGGTTATTGGTTATACCCCCAATGTTGTGGTTGGGGCCTGGGCTGGTAACAGTGACAACACCCCAATGGAGAAGAAGGTGGCTGGTTACCTCCTAACACCTCTCTGGAGCTCTGTCATGAAGGAGGCGCTAGCTATCACCCCAGACGAGAAATTCATCCCCCCTGTGGTCAATTATGCCGGTCTGAAGCCTGTCCTTCGTGGTTATTGGCAAGGTGGAGAGACAAGTATTATCAACGGACAAGAAGTCCTTAATAATAATGTTCATTCTATCCTCTACTGGCTTGATAAAAATAATCCTTTGGGACCACGGCCAAGTAACCCAGCGGGTGATCCGCAATTTAATCTTTGGGAATATCCTATTCAACAATGGCTCAAGACCAAAGCACAACGCTTAGGAGGAGAAACGATTATGAGTGCCCCTAACCCAGATCAAGTGAGACTTCTCAACCAGGTTGATATTCTTTCCCCCACAGAGGGAAGTAATTTTTCACTTCAAAGTGATATTAACATTTCTCTTCTTCTCCCTAGTAATCTAAATTTATCTCAAGTTGATTATTTTATTGATAATAATAAATTAACATCAACCAAAAATTCTCCTTTTTCTCTTGCTTTCAACCCAGGAGAATCACTTATTTCTAAAGGAAAACATGAACTAAAAGCTGTTATTTATGACCAAGCTGGTAATAGTAGTACCAAAACAGTCATTTTTACTTTAGGTCAGTAATTAGAATTTTTTCTTCTTTAAAATTAGAGATTATCCTGTCTTTATGTAGGATAATCTCTAATTTTTGTTTTGGTTTAACTTTAAGATAAGCAATACCATCTCTGGTTACTAAATTTGTTTTATTAAGATTTAGACCGGTTTCTTTATTTATAACAGCTAGAATTTCGTCAATAATTAATTGAGTACTATTTAATTTTTGACTATAAAGTTTAAGGAGATCTTTGAAGTTATCCATCTTACTTATTGATCGGCATCACAAGATAATGGAAAGAGTTATCCGTTGTCCCCTCTATCATTAGAGGTCGACTTGTCTCAGTAAAACGTAGATTAATTACATTATCACTAAAGGAACTAAGGCAATCTAGTAAATACTTAGCATTAAAGCTAATAATTAATGGTTCGCCCTTAATTTTAATTACTAAAGACGATTTATTCTCCCCTACTTCTTGGTTATGAGATAAAACTTCTAGTGTATTAGAATCTGGTTTAAAGGTTATATCAATTTGATTAAAGCGATCAGAGAAAATTGTTGAGAGTTTAAGTAACCCAACAAAATCTTCTTTTTTGATATTTAATTCAGTATTAAATTTGGTTGGGATGATTTGTTTATAATCGGGATAATTACCATCAATTACCCTTAAAGTAAGATAGAGATTGTCTGTCTGGATAGCTAATTGATTCTTATTATAACTAACAACAACTTGGTTCGTCCCCAAACTAGTTAGAACTCTAATCAATTCGTTCACGTTCTTAAAGGGAATAATAATATTAAGATTACTTAAATTAGGGATATTATTTATTGTTTTCTCGGCTAATCTAAAGGAGTCGGTGGCAACAAAAATCAAATCTTGATTCTCATTATGAAGATAAACGCTAGATATCTCTGGTTTTATATCAGATACTGCACTTGCAAAAGAGACAGCTTGTAAGCCTGAGACAAAATCAACTGCCTTAATCTCAAAACCACCTTCCTGAGCAATTTTAGGAATAATAGGAAAATCTTCAGGCGCCAGACTCTTAATAATCGTTTGGGTTGATTCAGTACTTAATTTAAGATTATTATTATCTAGCTCAAGGGTTATTTTTTCTTCTTTAGTAAGATTATTAAGATAATTCAAGAGAATACTCGCATTAACCGCCACTAAACCACTAGTTTCAATCTTGGCCGGAATCTCTATTTCTATCCCCACTTCTAAGTTTGTCGCTCTGATTATTAAATTCTTATTCTTAGTCTCAAGCAGGATAGTACTTAGAATTGGTAAGGTTAAGTTACGCCCACTTATCTTCTCGGCTAAGATAATAGCATCTTTAAATTTATCTTTTAGACATTCTAGCTTCATAGTATTTATAAATTATTTTTAATTAAAAAGAAACTTATTATTGTTATAGTTGGGGATATGTGGAGAACTCAGAATATCTTTATTTGGCAACATATTTGAGATAATAAATTTTATTCAACTGTTGATTACTTAAGATTAATTTTACTTCTAAAATAATATTTTTATTTTTCTATAACTTATCCTGTTTTTAATATCTTTTTATTAACAATCTTCTCCACAGGTTATTAACAGAAATTTAATTATTAGCGTAAAGAAGTGATCTAATTTGTTCTAACTCTTGGACAAGGGCTGAATTATTTTTTACTTCTTCTTTTATTTTTTCGTAAGCGTGAATAACTGTTGTGTGGTCTCTCCCACCTAATTTTTGGCCAATATAAGGGTAAGAAGTATTAAAGTCTTCTCTTAATATATACATAATAATTTGTCGTGGTTTAACCACCTCTTTACGACGAGTTTTCTCATAGAGAATTGCCTCTTCAATATTATAGTAATCAGCCACAACATGCATAACGTCTTTAATAGAAATAGTTTTCTGAGGTTTGATATTATTCTTAATAATCCCCTTCACTTCTTGTAAGGTAATCTCTTTATTTTTAGCCTGAGATTGGAGAATAATAGAGTTAAGAGAACCCTCTAGTTCTCTAATACTGTCTTGAATAACAGAAGCAAGATACTCGAGAACCTCATCAGGAATCTTTATTTCTAAGGTTTTATTCTTATTTCTTAGGATAGCTAAGCGTGATTCATAATCAGGCTTGGAAATATCAATAATAATCCCCCCTTCGAAGCGTGAACGCAGTCTCTCCTCAAGGTTAGGAATAAATTTAGGGGGTTTATCTGAAGAAAAGATAATTTGTTTATTGTTATCGTAATAATGATTGAATAAATGGAAGAGTTCTTCTTGAGAATGCTCTTTGTTAGAGAAAAATTGGACATCATCAATAATAAGAAGGTCATATTTGCGGAACTTTTCCTTAAAGCTATTACCTTTATTGTTCTGAATATTACTAATAAGTTCCACAATGAAGTTCTCCGAACTAATATAATAAACTGATTTATTAGGATTATTCTTTTTAATCTGGTTGCCAATTGCTTGGAGAAGGTGGGTCTTACCCAAACCTGTTCCACCATAAATAAAGAGTGGATTATGAACAGTCCCTGGATTCTTAATTACCGCTTGACCAGCGGCATAGGCCACATCATTAAAGGATCCAACAATGAAGGTGCTAAAATCATATTTAGGATTAAGATTACTCTCTTTGTTAATATAGAGATCCTTTAAACCAAGGTCATTACTAAGAAGGTTGTCTTTGTTGACACCAATCTTAGCCTTATTACTAGATGATTGGTCGTCGGGGCGGCTAATTACGTATTCGATAGATCTTACCCCATCTTCCATATCGCGGAGAGCTTTCAAGATGAACTTGTGATACTTATTAGCTAACCAGTCACGAACAAAAGCATTGGGAACAGCTAATTGAATAATTCCGTCATCACATTTAATAATGTGGGTGTTTTTAAACCAGGTGCCGAAGTTAGCTTTAGAGATAGACAACTCGATCTCATTAAGGGCATTTTCCCAGAGTTTCTTGTTGTCTAAAATTCCTTCCATATAAAATAATTATCTTACTTGCTTCAATTATAGGCCTTGTGGAAAAACTAGCAATCTTACCTATTCTGTTTATATGTGGTGGATTACTTGTGGATATTGCTAAAAGCTTTTTTTCTGGTATACTATCCCCATGTCTTTTACGTATAATCCTAAAAAGAAGAAACGAGCCACTACCCATGGTTTTTTGGCTCGAACTAAGTCCCCAACCGGGGCTAAGGTTTTGGCCCGACGCCGTCTCAAAGGTCGCCATAAATTGGCTGTCTAATTAATGCTTCCGGTTAAATACCGTATAAATAAAGAGCTTTTACCCCTTGTTTTGAAACAAAACAGGGTTTTCTCGTCCCCTAGTCTTAATATTCGAGTTCATAACAGGTTATCCACAGAGGAGAATTATGGCCAAAGTCCGAGGGTGGCGGTGGTTATTGGGAATAAGGTTGTTCCCCTCTCGGCCCGTCGCCATTTGATCAAGAGGCGTCTCCACGCTATTTTAGAAAAAATCTGGCCCGAAGTGGTAAATAATTCAGATATTATCATCCAAGTAAAAGAGGATCTTTCTAGACTTGAATTCAAACAGTTTGAGGAAGAGGTCTTGGCTTTAATTAGAACAGCTAAAATTTTAAAATAGTGTTAGAATAGCAAAATATGATTAATTTTTTCAAAATAATTGTTTTTATCCCCCTCTACAATCTTCTGGTTTGGCTCACGGCGATTCTCCCTGGGGCAGATCTTGGTTTGGCCATTATTCTTCTTACTATTCTAGTTAAAATTGTCATTTTCCCTCTCTATAAGACCTCGGTAATGACTCAAATAAAAATGAAGGCTGTCGAGGGTGAATTGAAGGCGATAAAAGAGCAAAACAAAGATAATTTACCCGAACAGTCTCGCCTGACGATGGAATTATATAAAAAAGAGAAGATTAACCCCTTTAGCAGCTTTTTGGTTTTGCTTATCCAAATTCCTATTATTATTTCCCTTTTTTATGTCTTTCGCCAGAGTTTTACTATTGACATCAACCTTGTTTACTCTTTTATTACTATCCCCAATCATATCAACACAATTTTCTTGGGTTTTGTTAAATTAACGGTTAGTCATAATTATGCTCTCGCCTTTTTAACTGGGGTAACTCAATATCTCCAGGTTACACTTTCTCTACCCAAGCGAGAAAAAAATAAGTCTTCAGACAAAAAAGAGGTCTCTTTTGGCCAGGATTTAGCCAAGAGTATGGATTTCCAAATGCGTTATGCTATGCCGGTGATGACGGCGGTTATCGCCTTTACTTTACCCGCGGCCATCTCCCTTTATTGGGTCACCAGTAACGTTTTCTCCGCCATCTATGAGGTGGTGGTTATTAAGAAGATTAAGGACCAGGACGCGGTCCTAAGGGCCCCTAAGGCTTCAAACTAAAGGCTTGGAGCTTATTATCTCCTCGATTAAGGGCATAGAGCCAGCCTGTTTGTTTGTTTATGACTAGGTTATACAAATCATAATCCCCCTTTAGGGTGCTGACGATGGTAGTTGTCTTTTGTTTTAAATCAATTTTCCAAACATTGTCAGAGAAACTAATTTTGCCTTGATACCAATTATCGGGGTAGTGCCCAGTTGGGATATTTTTTGGTACTGCACAATATAAAGTATCATTGTCAGACCAAACACATTTATCGGGAAGAGTGTTGAAATCGAGAAGACGACTTTCCTCTACTTTTGTATCATAAGAGTACAAGCTAAAGCCACTAAGTAAACTCTTGGTATAGATAAGTTTGTCTCCATTGGGCGAAACAGACAGATTTAGCCCATTAATGTTGTTTAATATCTTCGTTTCTTTGCCGGTTTGGGCATCTAGGAAATAAGCCACACCGGGGTAATCATAAGAGGGTTTAGAGGTAATGACAATTAAACTATCTTTGGGCCATGAAATATTCCAACTGGAGAGTGGTGAGCTCCAGAGTTTCTTAGGTTTTTGGAGGGACCAATCTGTCGTATAAAGTATGGTTTTATCCGTTATCTCGGTTAAGAAAGAAATTTTTTGGCTGTTGGGAGAGAGGGCAAGAGAACTGAGAGAGATATCCCAAAGGTGGGGGTTTAATGTTGTCGGGGCTGAGCTGTCTAGTTTAATTTGGCCGATTTCATTTACAATATTTAACCCTTTGATTTGTCGCAAGATAATACCTAAACTGTTGTTTCTATAACCAAGATAAGATTCCTCAACTCCGGGGAGGGTCACGAGACTAAGTCTCGTGGGATTATTTTGGCCGTCGAGAGAATATATATTACCTGTTTCTTTATCCGTAAAAAAAGTTTGGAGATTTTTGTTAATTGAAAGAACTGTTATACCCGCCAAACTCATTTGGCTTAAGGCTGGTTGGTTAGGAACGCCGAGGGGCTGATTAGCCTCAGGATAATTAGTTGAACTATTGCCGGAGTTATAGTTGGTGGTAACGGGGTTAGTACTACTCCCCATTGGGAAGGGTGACTCTTCCGAGACTGGGGTATTGGTGACAGTTCTTGTAGTAGATTGACTTTGCTTATAAATAAAAAAACCAAGAGTGCCTAAAGAACCAGCGATAAGGACTAGGAGAATTATAGTTAGCGCTTTTTTCATTTTTTAAAATAAAGAGTTAAGACCGTTGAGGATGATATTGTTGCTATTTTTGCCTAGATTACCAGCCAAGTCCGGGTTAATCTGGTTGAGCAAGATAAAGGAGAGGATGGCGATACCGATACCAATAAAGACTTTTGTCAGACGGCTTTTGGCTGTTCCTTTGAAACTCGCGACATCCGACATCATATAACCAATACCATAATAAACCATAACCAAAATCGCCCCAATAATGACAACAATAAACATTGTGACATAGGCCCCCTTAAGGTAGAGACTAAGACTGATTGGAGTACCTGAAGCCTTGGATGGGTCAGGTTGAACCACTGAGGGTTCGAGCAGGGTGTACCCAGCGGTGGCGGCCAGTAGGTTTGAGTTATTGGTTTGCATTATTGAATTTTAACAAATTATTACCAAATTTAATATTAAAGTGGTTGCTGACAGGGCCTAAGCTATTTTGGGCATCACTAACCTGAAGATTTATCTCGTTTTGCCCCGCTCCCCCGCTTGGTTCGCGGACGGTTAGCGACCAAGGATCTTTTTGTGGAGAAGCCTGGAGGCCGTTAATTGCCCAAAGATAATTGATGTTATTTATTTGATTGCGGGGCCAGAAATAAGGGATAGCCAAGAAACTTGCCTCATCATCATAGAGGTCATAGCTCCCGATAACTTGTTTTAAAAAATTAGTTCCCGCGAGAGGCTTAATCTCATAGAAAGCCAGTTCTGGCTTATCTAAATTTATAATTAAAGATTTGTTAGTTGAACGGCTTTTATCAATTGTGCTAACAGCTAAATCAATTTTAATCTGATTCTTGTCTGGCCCAGTGGCAATAGTTATGTTTGATTTGCCCAGCCCTGAACGATCGTTGAGCGGCTTACCATCTTGTGACCAAGAGTAATTAAGGTTAGATTTATTCTCTGCTTGACCTAAATTATTAATAAGATAAGGGGTGGCGAGTATTTTAATATTCGCTCCGGCACTGGCTCGCTCTTTTCCTTTGTAAAAAGGCGGGACAAAGGTGTCCGCTTGCCAAACAAAATCAATGTCGGCGGGTTCAAAATAGAATGATTTTGTCGCTAGAGCTCTGGTGTCCGAGAAAATTGTCACATCAATTTTTGTGGCGACCCCTAGGCGCCCAAGTTGGAAGGAGTATTGACTCTGTCCATTGCCAGACAAAACGTCCTTACCATCTCTCATCCATTTAAAATAACTCTGATTCGTATCGAAGCCATACCCGCTTAAGGAAATATTAACGATATCCCCCGGCCGAGGGTTAGTGGGGGTGATGGTGGCCAAGACATTACTACCAACCCCTGTCTCGGTGACGGCCAGAATTGTCGTCGGTATAAATAATAATGCTAGAATTAAAGTTAAAAAAAAGTTTTTAGTCATTTTCTCTTTAATTATAATACTTAAATAGTTAATGGCCAATCCCTCCCCCCTTAAATTGTTTTAATCCTGAGCCAAGAGCTTGGGCTACCTCTGGAGTAATCCCCTTGGTCAGATCTTCGGCGCTAGCAATGCCTATTGTCGTTGTTACCCCCAGAGTTTCGCCTGGTAGTGCGGAGATGAAGGGTAAGATTCCAATTATTGCCGGGACGCTAAGCGACGCAATCTTCGCCCCTCTCATCTTGCCTGGCTTCATAAAACTGACTCCTAAGTAAGTAAACCAGAACCAGAAGGTTAGGAACGACCAAATAGCGACGACCCACCCCATCAAAATGAAACTCAACAAAAATTTAAGGGTATCATAAACCAAGGCCAGTCCAATCATAAAAGAGGCGACAATCGGGCTTATCCTCATCTTAGCATTAGGCATTGGTTTGCTCAGTTTGTTTGGCGGTATCGAAATCTAACTTGGCTTTCTTAATGGCGAGAATTTGTGAAGGATCAGAGGTAACAATTTGTTCCTCGGTATAAGAGGCTTCAATCCTGATCTCTACCCTCTTCAGACCAGCAATAAAAATTCCATTCCCGACCGGTGACTCCAAGAGGAAGTATTTCTCTTCATCGGTAAGATTAAAGGTCTTCTGAACCTCATCAATAGAGGCTGGTGACTGTTTCAAGAGAATTTGAATAGACGAGTTGGTGATGATGGGCAGACCGTATTGTGAACGAATGAAGTCTCCCACGTCTTGAGTAATAGTGGCGACGCCCAGATAATACTTACGGCCTCTCTTCACCAAGGAGAAGAGGAAAGAGGCGGTATCGTCATCCTTCATCATAACCCAAGCCTCGTCGACAACCAGGAGGCGGCGCTTGAGATTGCGTCTAATCGCGTTCCAAATGTGGTGCATGACGATATACATGGCCACTGGCTTAAGTTCGTCCTCCATGTCGCGGATAGAGAAAACGACGAATTTCTTGTTGATATCAACGTTGGTTGGTTTGTTGAGAAAGCCCGCCCAGGTGCCTTGAGTATACTTAAGTAATCTCTGGGCCAGCGAATCTCCCCCCTCCATGCCGGCCAAGACTAATTCGAGATCTGACAAGAGGGGCGCCGGTTTGTTAGTAAAATCGGAATCCGGCGTGATATCTTTAAGCGCATAGGTCTCGGAGATGGCATTGTCGAGGATTGAGTCTTCTTCAGGGCTAAGACCGCCCAACATAATACGGAAGAGACCGACCAGATTGATGATGTTAGACCGAAGAACGTCGGCCGGTGACTCATCTTCGCGGGCAAAAGGCAGGTCGAAGGGGTTAATGTGGTGCTCAGAGGCGAGAGAAATGTTGAAATATCGTCCACCGACAGCTTCGGCCAAGAATTCGTACTCCCTTTCTGGGTCAATAACTAGAACATCAATATCAAACATGAGACTACGAAGAATCTCCAGTTTAGTGGCAAAAGATTTCCCCGAACCCGATTTGGCAAAAATGACCGAGTTGTAGTTCTCTAGCGAGAAACGGTCGAAAATGACAAGAGAAGAATTATGCATATTACGCCCATAGAGAATTCCCTTATTAGAAGTTAAGTCAAAGGAGACAAAGGGGAAGATACTAGAAAGGGGTGTGGAATTAAGTCGATTATTGACCTCGAGGTAGTCGGTAGCGAAGGGGGCCACACTCTTGAACCCTTCTTCTTGCTGGAAGAGGGCGGTCTTAAGATAAATTAGCTTGGCATCGAGAACGGATTTAATTTGCCCCTCGGTATGATCTAATTCTTCTTCACTCTCACCGTAGAGGGTGAGATAGAGGCCGACACTGAACATTTTCTCGGTGGCCTGCATTAATTGATCGCGCAGGCTCTCGATATCAGCTTGGGCGGTATCAAGCATTGGGTCACGGACCATCCCCTTCTGTTCGCGGACCATAATTTGGCTCTCAACCTCGGCAATCTTCTTTTGCAGGGCGCGGAGAGTTGTTGTTGTGTCGAGCGGGTGGACAAAGATTGAAATGTCGAAGACACTATCTAGGTTGATAATGGGTGAGAACCACTCTTCGCTCAAGAAGCGAGGATAAGAAATGACAAAGAGAGTACGTGCAATCTTCTCGCCCAAATTAAGATTCTTGGGTGTCACGCGTAGGGCCGAGGGAGCAATAATGTCTTGAAGCTCTAGGACTCCAACTTGGTAAATGTCTTGCGGGAGGATGGGAATCAGCTCCTCGTTCTTATTTTTTTGGTTTAGAAAAGGGATATTCATATAACTTATTTGGCTTCGGCGGTTGAGCCATTATTGCTACTGGCTGGGGCATCGTTCTCCCCGGGATTGAATAATTTGAAATAAAGCTCAATTAGCTCTTCGGTTCCTAGCACGGCGCTAACTAAGCCCATCCGGCTTAGGCCGCTCTTGATAACGTTAGTTCGTTGATTTAGCTGCGCGACATTCTGGTCGAATTCGTTAATGATGGCGCTCTTGGAATTCGCTTTCTGGCTGTTAAAAATCTTGGAGAGGAAACCTCTCTCTCCCCCAGCAATTAAAGCTGGTTCGTAAGAAACGACGACAAAGAAAGTTTTGGTCATGACGTTCTGATGATCAGTATAGAACCTAATAAACTCTATGTATTCTCTAATTTGGACCTTGAGCAACTCATTTGTTTGCTCGGCCATGCGATCTCTTAGAGTTTGGAGATAGGGCTCAATATTGAGGCGTCTCGATTGAATGGAAATCTGAATAGTGAAATCAATAGAGTTAAGGAAGTTTTGGAAGGCGCTGATGATTGCCACTTTCTCGTCGTCTGACTTGAGACCAAAGTTGAGCGAGGAGACCATGACCACGGCTCGCAAAGAGCCATCCTTAAGAATCACCACTCCGTTCTTAATCTCCTTGATTGGAACGAAGTCTTGGGTGGATTTATTGTTGGGGATAAAATCTTTAAGTGCCATAATTATTTTGTTGCTCAGCTTCGGGACTGTTTTGGACGTCAAGGCTCCAAGTGAGATCTTTTAATTTGCTGGCTGATAAGCGAGGGAGATTAATACCCTCCGGCGCGCTCTTCTCTTCCTTCACCACTACCGTTCTTTTACTTTCTCCTGCCAGAGTCTGCTTCCATAAATAGAGTTTGCTGGAGAAGAAGAATTTGGTGGCCGACTCAACAATATAAACAAAGTTTCGTCCATTGTATTTATAAAAAGCGAGTAGGGTTGATAAGGCAATAACTCCAATAATGGGAAAGATTGCCAAGTAGATAGGCAGATAAACATAACAAATAAAGGCCAAACCGGCGCCACCGGCCAGGTAGAGGAATTGCTTGAAGGTGAGAGGTCCAAAAATGGTATCCTCGACCTCAATAAATTGTGGCAATTGGAATTGCATTAATTAATTGGCTCGCGATATGGATCGCGCGGAGGCTTCACTGTCGCGTCCTTAGTATCATTATCCCCCGTTTGCGTCTTAACTTCAACTTCTTGTTTGGGGACATTGGCCACGCCGCTCATCTTTTCTTCGAAAATTTGTTTGGACGACGTGTTTTGTGTTGGGAGTGTCTCTTTTTCTAACTCCTCGCGAATCTTAGAAAAAATTTGTTGGTTTAGGTCATAGACAATAAGATTGATAGTGTCCTCTGGGAGGCCGGTTTCTTCACGAAGTTGGCTTAGAGAATTTTGTCTTGAAACTAAGCCCGAGAGAATGGCTCTAACAACGATAGCTAACTGCCCTAATTGGTCAATATGAAGAGCATACTTCTTCCCAATATTATTAATTGTTGCGGCTGTTTCTTTACTATCGAGTAAGTCTTGTAAATTCTTTGGTAATTGGGCATAAGCCTCATCCATTTTTTCTATGTCTATTTTCATATTTCTAAATATATCCTATTAAATTATCTCGGCCAGGACGCTCCCGCTCCCGTCATCATGAAGATTTGTCCTTCTGGTGTTCCCATCGTGCCAGGTATTCCTTTTGGTGCGATTCCCATGATTATTTGTTTAACGGCCTTCTTATGGTCTTTGGTTAATTTTCCGGCCTTGTTGATTGCTACAAGTTGGTCATTTTCTAGATTTAGAGAAATAGCTGGTAAAGTAATAATATCAGCTGGTAAATCTTTGATCTCGCCGTCAGTCATACCACCAAGTATCGTTAAGGCTTCAGCTGTACTGGCGGTTTTTAGTGCTTTTTCTCTGTCTTCTTTCTTTCTTTTTTCGTCTTCTTCTTTTTTCTCCTTTTCTGCTTTGGCGGCATCTTTTCTTGATTCGGCCGAACTGCCTAAGACATTGAAACTTTTTACCCCTGCCAAACCAGCGGCTGAACCAAGAGCGTCATTGGCTGAGAGCATTGGATTTTTTATAGCTTGGCCTAGCTTCTTGCCGAATTTTGTCTCCCTAATTTCTTTCATTGAGGCAGAATTCCAAACTTTGGTGACCCTGGTCTTTGATGCTGCCCATTTAGCCTCAGTAATAAGTCTATTGCCTCCTAGTTTTCCAGCGACGGTTGCCACCGGTCGGCCAACAAATCTCCCTATATTTCTAACGCCTAAGGCATTGGCCTTGCCAGCAACACCGGTAGCAAAGCCCAAACCAATAGCGCTTAAAGATTGAGCGATAAAGATGCAGGCAATAATCAAGCCAAGGATGAAAACGTCAGCCATTACTAGAAGGAGGGAGTCCTGTCCAATAAAGGCCCAACCCTCTGTCCCTTTGGCGGTGGAGGCCAGATGAGAGATACCAGTCGGGCCAAGGATTAAGAAGACCAGATAAAGTGGGATAAGAAAAGCCGGAGCAAAGAATGATTGTTTGATTAAGGTGTCAGACCATTTATCAAACTTGTTGAAACTCTTTATTGGGATAATCTTGGAGACGAAGGCAAAAGGAGCGATAATATAGATAAACAATAAAGTAATTGTCCTGATGATAAATAGAATGGCGGCAGTGAGTAAAACAAAAGAAGTGGCCAAGATAATTAAAATGTTACCGAAGGTTCCCGCAATAATACTAAGGAAACTAAGCTTGTCGACAGCCCCTTCCTCTGGTATTGGGGAGTTATTAAAGACCCCCCCGGCCTGTGCTTTGGCATCTTCTAACGAGCTGGGATCAATAAAACGAGCACCCAAATCCATTTTTTGGACTAGGTTCGTCCCTAAAGAAAAGGTGGAGTCCCCCTTTTTTATCCCCGAATAGAATTCATAGGCGATGATATTAGAAGCATCAACAACTACGCGGACGAAGAAGCCGCTAAAATTAACTAAGAGGGCAATAACAATAACGCCAACTATCGTCTTTTGAAGTCCTTGGCCGACACCCTTTAAGTCAAAAATTGTGCCAATCGCAATATAAAGAAGGACAAAGACGAAGAAAATATTGGCAAAGTCTCTCATTAATCGCCAGGCGCTAGCGACTAACGGTAGTTTAAACCAAGTGCCAATATTCAAGATAGAAAAATTGACGACAATATCAAAAATACCACTTGACGCCCATAACAGAAGAGCAAAAACATAAGTAACAATGTTCCCTATCCAGCTGGTAACCTCTAGAACGCAATTACCCAGATTATTAACCGAACAGGCGAGGCTGTTGACGGTTTTGAATTGAGCGACGGCTTTATTGTAGGCGGCCCGAGACTGAGCCATTTTTTGTTTTGCTTGATCAGCTTTATTTAGTGCCGCCTGGAGAGCCACTTGATCGCCCGCGGCAAGAGCGGCCTCTTTAGTAATGTCACTTATTTTATCAAGACAGGCGCCTTGGTCATCTTTGAGAGCTCCAATTTTGGCATCGGCATTTTTGTCTAGCAAAGCAATAGAGTTTTTTCTCTGGCTATTGTATAAAAAGAAGCCCCTGACTGCTCCAATGCCTGTTCCTATTACTCCGCCATAAGTATAACCGTTTGCTGCTCCCACCACTGCCCCCGTCTTGGCATTTTTAAGAAAACTCTGTTCGCTGGCAATGGACAGCTGTTTTTTTAGTTGGAGGAGATTATCGATTTGGGTCTGGTCGTTATTGGATCTTTGGGTGAGTTCGGCTTCGGTTGAAGGTCTTGGAGCCATTATCCCTGTGGCCGCGGGAATGGTGGGTAAATCAGTCCCGGCAGAAAACGAGACCGAGTAACCCTCTGTTGCAATTGGTCCATCAACGGCTAAAGCTAAACCTGGGAGGGTGATTAAGATACCAACACCAACGAGGAATGTTAAAATTATTTTTTTCTTATTTGTTAATAGCTTGAACATTTTATATTTTTACTTCAAGAGTTTTCTCGTCAGAGTTGCCATTACCGTTCATACATTTTAACTTATATTTCGTAGTGGTGGTGGGGGTAACCAAGAGACTGCTATCAACACCGCCTAAGCTCTCGCCCTTGGCTTTAATAACCCCCTGTTCGGCTCCGGCGCTCATCCAATCATTGGTGGTTGAGCAATCATTGGCGTTTGGTGAGTACCAGTAGAGCAATTTGTTGCCGTTGTCTTTGGCCTTAGTGCCAACAATGACGATCGGATTTAGTAAATTCCAGATAAGGGAAAAGGTTTGCTTGAGAGAATCTATTATCCCTTGGAGCTCGCTATTTGAGGACAAGTTTGGCTTATCGCTGTTGCCGAAGAGGCTACCCAATAGACCTTCAAGACCAGAGGCGTTTAAGGCACTGTTAACATTGTCGTTATAGTTATTGCCGCCACCAATGTTAATGATTTGCCCGGGGAGATTTGTCGAGGGGTTACTCGACATTGTTTGTATTGATTGGGAAATCTGTTCTGCCGATCTCATCCCCGGCCCCACGGCTCCTCCGCCCCCCTCGGCTGGGAGGTTGGTTATGAGTTCGGTAATGTTTGGTTCGTTGCCTTGGATTATCTCGCCAACCGTGTCGGCATTCTCATACTGAGTGAGACGAGAATTAGCGGCCGCGGCTGTTGTTTCTTTAACAATTGCTCCCGGTTGAGATGTTCCCCAGATAGAGCAGGTTTTGCCATCAGAGGTTTTCTGCAAACAGGTTCGAATTGGTAAAAAGCCCTGTCCTTGTATGGCTGTGTCTCTTGCTGCGAGCACGGCTTTACTTTCACTTTGATTAATATAATCAACGTTCTTTAAATAACTGGTGTAGGGATTCTCCTTGGCTAACTTTATAAGGCTAGGCCAATATTGGCGAGGATCAGTGCTCTTGTTTTGGGTTGTGCTATTGTCGAGAGCGTAAGCCTCGCTTCCTGTTAGCCAGGCAAAAGTTTGACGCAATGGTTTGAGCAGGCTTGTTATTATGGGAATATTATCAAAAGAGCTTTTTGCAACAACAGTTGACGCTTGTGGGTTATCGGTGCCTAAGACATTCTGAATATCCTCCATACTTGGACCGGAGTCTAAGCCGTTGTCTCCAGCTTCAGATTGGAGGCTCGCCAAGACAAGGTTATTATAAATATTGTGTGTTTGGGTAATATCGTCAATTGCCACCTGGATTCCCTCTCTTGACGCTTTTTCCATGTAGTCTTGTTGATTTACTATATAGAGAGGCATTCCTTGGTCCAATTTTGTTTCATTTCCATCCTCGTCTATTAGGGCATATCCGGTTTTTAGTAACCCGTTGTTGCCATTAAGTGCTTGTTGATACTTCGCAATCTCAGTCGCTTTGACACGGGAAACATTGGCATCCTCTACCATTTTTTTCTCGAATTCTTGTTGGATGCGTTTGATGGCTCGAAGATGAGTACAAATTTGGATAGAGAGATTCCTGGTTTGTTCGGTGTTGGTTTGGATCTCTTTAGTCTTGTCCATCAGGCCCCCCTCTTGCTCTTGCACGGGGACAAATGTTCCGCCAACGGCTTCGGCGATTTGTGAACCGAAGAGCATGGCGAAGAGGCTAAAAGGTTTCTGCCAGTTGAAGGCGGTTGTGCCACTACATAGACCGCGACTCAATGCTGTCGCGTTGGCTTGCTGGTCAACTGAGGCGCTATCGCTGGTGCGCATGACATTGGCATTGTATTCAGACCGTGTTTTTAATTGGTGCCCATAAGTACTGTCAACAATCTCATCTCCGGCAGCATCCCAATAGCGCTGATCCCCTGTTTGTTGGGCTTGTCGGGTGTTGGCCCACATATCACCGAAGCCATCAACTCCGCCACCTCCCGAGGCCCCCATGTTGAAACTCATATCAGTCAGAACGGTTTGACGTTCTGGACTTAGGGTTTGCCAATCAACACCGTGTCGTGTGGCCGATTGTTCCGCATTCGAACGGGCGGTGGCATAATCGGCATCATATAACTGTTGCGCTTGGGCTTGGGTGATATCGCCACTCACATCGAATGGTTCATGGCCGGTAATTTGATGTCCCATCCCAATTGTCTGGTGCCCCATGTCATTAAAAGCTCTCGGGGTGAAGCCTTCCCAGGCGGCGGTATAGGCAGGCGAATTACCATTGGCACTGGTGCAGGCGGGTGGAATCGGGTCTGGGATGCCATCACCATTGGCGTCGGTTATCGGTTTCTTAGGGTCATAAGCGTCAGCTTGTCTGGCATCGCCTGAGGCGGCGGCTCCGACTTCGGTGTTGACTGATTCTTGATCTTTCTTGCAGAGCTTAACGTCCTCTTCTTCTTGAGCTTTCTTCAATCTATCCGCTTCAAGTTTTGCCTGTTCCTCATCTTTCTTTTGGCGTTCAGCAATGGGGTCGGCGTTATCTCCATTAGTTGGTGCCGTTGGGTCTAGTATCGTATCACTTATCCCCGGGAGAAGACTCGTATCAATATTCGGGAATGGTAGGGCTAAGGCTACCTTGGGGCTGACAAAATTAAAAACAAAAAGAACTAATCCTAAAACAAGGAGGATTTTTAAACTTCTTATGGTTTTTAACTGGTGTCGCATTTTATTGGGCAAAACTAACAAAAATTTGAATTTGGTCTTTGGTTCCTAATTTTACTCCGCGGTCAACAAGATGCTGTGTTAGGTTATTGATATCCTTAATCAGAACAGGGTAATTGGTGATGAGAGCCTTGCTATTGGTCAGAGCTAGCTGGGGTTGCTCGGTGGCCACTTCCATACTGCGAAGAATGCTCACGAGAAAATTGAGATCACTGATGATTTTCTTGTGCTCGGTTAGGATTTCTTTGGGAACAACAATCTGGGCTAGATTCTGTGCTACTGTCTGATGATATATTCTTGACTCCACTACCGGTCGTAGTAGCGAAGGGTCGTTCTTATCTATCGCCTCAAGAACAGCTTGGGGTTCATTGGCCCTTTTAACACTCAGAGGCTTGAGGGCCTCAATGACCGCGAGATTATAAATGCGAAGTTGTTCGGTGGAGCTGGCTGTCGAGGTTGATATCGTAAGTGGCGGGATACTGTCTATCGGAGTCCTACCGGTGGCATCTCCTTGTAGTTCTTTAACCGCGACCGCTTCAATGTTCTTTTGTTTGTCGAGAAATTCCTTGGTATATTGCGCGAGTTTGGCCTCTTTATCTTTGCGGTCTTGATATCCGGCATACCACAAAACACTAACGGCAATTACCACTAGGACAATTACTAGCCATATCACTCTTTTGCTTGGTAGATTAATCAAGAGTGCCTTAATTATACTACTTAATCTCCATTTTATGCACGTTAAATAGTGGATAAATCGCTAATTTTAATTTATGATTAGCTTACGCAATTTCTATGTTTAAAATTTCTTTCAAAATAATTTTTCTGGTGGCCATTTTGGGGGTAATTATTGCTTTCCCAACTGGCAAAACTCTGGCGGCGACCTCGAGCCCGGTTCTTTTCTTGGGTATGCGTGGTTTGGCTGTCCAGATCGCGCAAATTGTCTTAAACCTTGACCCAGCGACAAGGCTTGGAGTGTCTGGCGATGGGTCACTTGGCAAAGAGACCGAATACTTTGGTGATAAAACGCGTCTGGCGGTCATAAAATTCCAGAAAAAATACGGAATTATGGGCGAAACGGGCCAGATTGGTCCGCAAACTGTTCAATTGATAAATCAACTCGGTCCCAAATTGCTCAGCGCCAGAAAGAGTAAGATGGCGCTTATCCCCACTGACTGGCCAGAACCAAGTGCTCAAACTAAAGAGACGGTCTCCTCCCAGAGAGTGACCCCGGCGATTAGGAAGATTACGCCCAAAATTTACTCTCTTTCACCGACAATTGTCTCAAATGGGGGGACAATAACTCTTCGGGGTGAGGGTTTTACTAAGACGGGCAACACTATTATCACTAAATTTCAGACTTTTAATAATATCTCTTCGGCCGACGGGCAAAGTTTGAGTTTCAACTTCTCGATTCCGCTAAGTGGCGAAGTTTTAAGTAGTATCAACTCCTTGCCTGGAGGGGTTGCCTCGTCAATATCTGTTCCGATTACCGTTTATGTTACTAATTCCAACGGGAAGAGTGGTGAGCTAACTTTTAACTACCAAATAAGATAAAATATGAGATTTTTTACTCGGATAACTATTTTCCCCCTTATAATTGCTCTTTTTTGCCTTTTCCCTTTAAGAGGGGCTCTGGCGACGGCCGGGCAAACGCCTTTTGGGGGCTTTTCGTTATTTGTCATTATTTGCACGGCCTCTGGCGGCAATTTATTAATCATCAATACCGCTGTCGCTGGTCCACCAAAAGTTATCTTTAATAAGCTGACAAGCCGTCTCTATCCTTACAGCAATATTGAACTCCCCGGCAATTGGCTTCTTGGCAATGTCCAGGGAGAACAAGAATGCGCTATTCAGGTGGGTCCTTATCGGGTTAGTTTGGGAATGCATCCGGTTATCACGATTGTTGGGACTTCAGACGCGACTCATTTGGCCCAATCTGGTAATTCGTCTTCTCAAAATAATAACGGAACCCAAGGCTCTGAATATCAAGAGACCTCGGCTAACACCACTCAGCCCCCTGTGAAGCCTAGTGGCCCTGGGAGCGAGACCCCGGCTGATGGTGGCCAAACAGAAGCTCAAACTCGGGCGGGTCTTGAGGCTAATGGGGTTCATATTGCCCCTGGTCTTTCTCCTACCTTGTCTCCAGTTGGCAAATTGCCTAATAACGCGATTGCCGGGGCCGAAGATTTATCGCAAGATTGTGGCCCAGGTTGCAATGTGGAGATTACCAGTGGAGCGCGCCAGCCCGGCAACCCTACCCCTCCGGGCGAGCATGGTACGGGCAAACCAGTTTTTGATCTCAATAAAGATCCTGGGGTGGATGCTTATGTCACGAGTAATTCGGCGAGTCATTATACTAATAGCTCAGGGACTCACTACGTGATGCCTAATGGCGATGAGTATCTTGACGAGAATTATGGCAATACTGGAGGCTCGGGTCCTCACTGGCACGTTCGTATCAACGCCGACCATATGTCAGCGTAGGCTTAGCTAATTTTGCCCATTTCTCGCGTTAGACATTGCCAGTTCTCCAGAGCTAGATCTTCAGCGCGGGCGTTGGGGGAGATCTTGCAATTGATCAGGGTCTCCTCCCCCACTCCCAAATTACCCTTTAATAGCTTACGTTTTTGGGCGAAACCTTTTTTTAAGATTTTGAAAAAGTTGGCCTCGCTGATTTCTTCGCCGTCACCTTCTAGTAAATCTTTTTTGGCTAAAAAGAAGTCGCGGGAGATATTTTTTATTTGTAAAATCGCTGAGTCAACATTTGGTTTGGGTTCGAAGGCGCCAGCGGGGACAGTCTTGATATATTTTGGTTCGCCATAAACCTTGACCGACATTGATAAGATTGATTCTTTGTTATCACTAGCCACAATTCTTCGCGCCACCTCTTTTTGCACCATTAAGACCATTAAACTTGGTTGGAGTTCTTCTTCGCTCAAGAACTTCCTTATCACTTGGCCGGTGATGTAATAAGGAATATTGGCGATGAGCTTGTAGGGTTCGGCCTTACTCTTCCACCCTACTGAGAAATCGATATTTAGAATGTCATCGTGAATTAAAATGAGTTTACCTGCCTTTATTTCTTCAGCAAATTTCTCGTGCAAGAAATCAATAAGCCGGTCATCCTTCTCGGCCGCGACGACACGAGCTTCGGCGAGAAGTAAGGCTTGGGTGAGAACCCCACGGCCGGGGCCAATCTCGAGCACCCAATCCCCTGGCTTAATCTCACCGGCTTTAACAATCTCCTTGATTGCGCTCTCCGACTTGAGCCAGTTTTGCCCTAAAGATTTTTTTGCTCGAACATTTTCCATCTCCTCAATTATGCCCTAAATTAAATTATCGTCCACAGGCCGGACTCGGTCTCGATGAGGTTCTCGTCGATGTCGAAGATGAATTCGGAGGGCATATTGACGCGACGCTGACCGAAGACTTGGCGGGTCTGGGCATAAGATAAATAGAGTTTGTGTCGAGCACGAGTGACAGCGACGTAGAAGAGACGGCGCTCTTCTTCGGTGTCGCGTTTACCGTCGCCCATCCCCGCATGAGGGAAGAGGTCTTGTTCGAGACCGGTGATAAAAACATAATCAAACTCTAATCCTTTGGCGGCGTGGACGGTCATTAATTTGATACCAGATTTAGGCTGATCAAGTTCATCTTGGTCGCTGGCGAGCGCTATCTCAGTCATCATGGCCTCAATCGCCTCTTCGGGGGGCAGGGCATCATATTTGGTGGCGACGTTGACCAATTCTTTAATGTTCTCAAGCCTTTCTTGTCCGTCTTCACCATCTTCTTTAAGACTTTTTTCTAGACCTGTCTTGTCTAAAATAAATTTTATAAGTTCAGATGGTTTATTTTGAATGGCAAAATCACTGACTTCACTAAGGATTTTTTTAAACTGCGAAATTTTGAGCTTCATCCCAGCGGGGAGTTCTTCGAATTGTCCAGCCGCCAGTTTTAGTAATGTTGTTTTGCCAATCCCCCTTGGTGGAACATTGATAACGCGCTTCATATTCTCCCAATCTTCGGGGTTTAGTGCCGCGCGCACGAAGGCCACAATATCTTTAATTTCTTTACGATCGAAGAAGCGGGTGCCGAGCACCTGATAAGGTACATCGGCGCGTAGGCAGGCCTCTTCAAGTACGCGGGATTGGAAGTTGGCGCGGTAAAGAACGGCAATCTCGTTAGGAGTGACTCCACTACTTATTAATTCCTTCGCTTTTTGGGCCATAAAGCTGGCTTCGTCCCCTTCTTCCATCCCTGTGTAGAGTCCGATCTGCGCCCCCTCTTTATTCTTGGTAAAAAGTTTTTTCTCGTGGCGTTGCTTGTTTTTCTCAATGACTTGGTTGGCGGCGCTAAGAATTGTCTGGGTGGAACGATAATTCTCTTCCAAGAGCACCATCTTGGCGCCTTTATAATCCTTCTCGAAGCGCATGAGGTTGGTGAAGTCGGCCCCGCGCCAGCCATAGATGGATTGGTCCATATCGCCCACCACACAGATATTTTTATATTTGGCGGCTAAAAGGTTGGTGAGCTCGTATTGCACAACATTAGTATCCTGATACTCATCAATATGAATATATTTGAAGCGGTCTTGGTAAGTAGCAAGAATATCGGGGTTGGTCTTGAACAGCTCAACAGTTTTAAGAAGCAAATCATCGAAATCAAGAGCCTTGTTGGCC
Organism: Candidatus Vogelbacteria bacterium; assembly: GCA_903864935.1. GTDB lineage: Bacteria > Patescibacteriota > Minisyncoccia > Phycocordibacterales > XYD1-FULL-46-19 > CAIPHT01. The sequence continues at coordinate 17,635 of CAIPHT010000007.1, read as the reverse complement.
TTGAGCAATTCGTCATATCTGGTCCAAATCTGGCTAATTATCTTGCCATAGACATTGTTTGATTGAGTCCCCGCAAATTCTTTGGCGCTAATATTATCTCCTTTTTGCTTAGAGATAGCATTTAACACTTTCTTAGGCTCGAATCGTTTCTCGTCGATACTCATAGCGCGCATGGCTTCTTTTATCTTGGCCACTGACTCATCGCGGTCGAAGATTGAGAAGTGTGTCGAGAGGCCGAGCCTGGCTCCGCTGTGGCGTAAGACATAAACGCCAAAAGAGTGGAATGTAGTTAGCATTGGTGTCCCCTTCTTATCCCCTTCTAGCAGCTTTTCGACTCGCTCGCGCATCTCGCGGGCGGCTTTGTTGGTAAAAGTAATGGCCAAGATATTATCCGGCGCAATCCCGGATTTAATAAGGTGCAAAATGCGATAAGCAATGGTGCGAGTCTTCCCGGCGCCGGCGCCAGCAATTACCAGTAATGGTCCTTCTTGATATTCCACCGCCTCTCTTTGGGGTTGATTTAATTGATCGAGATAATTCATAATTTTTATAGACTGTTAAACTATAACATACTATAATTGAGGATATAAATAATTAAAATAATATGGATAATCTTGAATTAGAAATTGCGCAATTGCAGCAGAAGATCGAAGAGAAGAAGAATCAACTTGAGCAGCAAGGTGGGATCGTTGAAGAGAAGGAGTTAGTTGGGAGTGCCTTGCGCGAGATGTTTACTGGCGCTAATCAAATGCCGATGGGGCAAGTCCCTGTTGCGGGAAATGGCTCGACCCAGACGAGTCAGGCAACAATGGTGAAGGATGATAGTTATCTTGATACTGTTGATAGTGAGACGGCCGAAGCGATAAGTCTCTTGATTCAAAAATTGCCCGAGACCGGGATTGCTAAGGCGGTGGCCGAAGCCGAAATCAGTGGACCTTATCGGGTGGATGTTCTTCACGACGCTCTGGTAGATCGCATGTATGATGAACTTGTGCAAAGAGGCTTTATTAAAGCAAAATAATGTTTGACTACGGCTATTATCTCTCCATTTTTCTTTCTTTGGCCGTTTTGGGCGTTCTTGGGATAGCCCTTTTCTCTTGGTATCGCAAGCGACGAAGACATTGGAAGAGTTTGAACCTAAGAATACTCCAGATTCGCATTCCCCGTTTGGCCGGTGAGGACAAGATGGATCCGCTCAAGGAAATAAATTTGTCCGAGCAACTCTTCTCTTCTCTCTCATCAATCAATGAGCCCTTCGTCTTCGAGGTGGCGGTCAAGAATCTTGGTGAAGAAATCAATTTCTATTTAGCTGTCCCCCGCACGCATCTTGATTTTGCTAAGCGTACCGTCCAAGGGCTCTTCTTAGAGGCGCGAGTTGAAGAGGCTTCAGATTACACCATCTTCCAACCTCATGGCTTGGCGGTGGCTGGCTATCTTAAGACCGACAAGAGTTATCTCTTACCTATCAACACTTATAACGAAATTCAGGCTGACGTCTTTGGCCCTATTCTCTCCACTCTCTCACGGGTTAAAGAGGCTGAAGAGGGGGTGGCTTTGCAACTTGTCTTTACTCCGGCGGACTCTGGTGTTAAGAAGATGATTAGCTCTGGTTTAGAGCGACTGAAGAAGGGCGAGAAGTTTTCTAAGGTTGTTCAGGCTGAGGGTTTTGGTCCTAAGGCCATATATCAAGTTATCACTAATAATTCGGATAAAAAAGAAGAGGATAAGGCTGTCCCGGTTGACGAAGAGATGGTTAAGGCTGTGGGTTTGAAATTAGCCAAGCCCCTCTTCCTCGTTAACGCGCGCATCATTACTTCTTCTATCGACCAGAATCGAGCTGAAGATCTCTTCTTGTCTATCGCCAGCGCCCTGACTAAATTCTCCTCGCCCATCCGCAATAGTTTCAAGATTATTAAGCCGAAGAAGATTCGTTCGCTCATTTTTAATTATGTTTTCCGCGAATTTGATGAGAGCCAGACCATGGTCTTGAATACCGAGGAGTTGGCGAGCATCTTCCACCTCCCAACCGCGAGCTCTGATGTCCCGAATGTTGGCTGGCTCAAGGCTAAAGAGGCGGCTCCGCCAGACACTATCCCAGCCGAGGGGCTGCGCTTGGGGCAGAGCATCTTCCGTGGTTCAACAAGAGACATTAAGGTGACTGATGATGATCGTCGCCGCCACTTATATATTGTCGGTCAGACGGGTACCGGTAAATCTGTTCTGCTTCAGAATTTGGCCATGCAGGATATGGAGGCGGGCAAAGGTTTTTGTATTATTGATCCGCACGGTGAGTTGGTAGAGAAGGTTCTGCGCTTTGTGCCGAAGCATCGAATTGATGACGTGATTATCTTTGACCCTGGTGACCGCGAGCGCCCGCTTGGGCTTAATATGCTCGAATATGATTTTAATAAACCTGAAGAGAAGACCTTTATCATTAATGAGTTCTTGGCGATCTTCAATCAACTCTTCGACAAAGCGGCACTTGGCCCAATGTTCGAGCGCTATATGCGTGGGGCTCTTAATCTCTTGATGGATGACATGGCCAATGAGCCGGCGACGATTGTTGATATTCCCCGCGTCTTCACTGATGACGAATTCCGCAAGCGCAAGATTGCTCGCTCGAAGAACCAACAGGTCATTGATTTCTGGACGAAGGAGGTGACCAAGACCTCAGGTGATCAGAGTTTGGGGAATTTTGCTCCTTATATTGCCTCCAAATTTGACGGCTTCAATTCGAACGATTATATTCGTCCGATTATTGGCCAGACCAAGTCCTCCTTCGACTTCCGTCAAGCGATGGATGAAGGCAAAATTATTTTGGTCAATTTGTCTAAAGGGAAGATTGGCGACATCAGCTCCTCTCTCCTTGGTATGGTGATTGTGGGGAAGATTTTGAAAGCGGCCCTCTCGCGCGTTGATATCCCTGAGAAGGAGCGCAAAGATTTCTATCTCTATATCGACGAGTTCCAGAATTACACCACTGACTCCATTGCCACGATTCTCTCTGAGGCCCGTAAGTATCGCTTAGATTTGATTGTCGCCCACCAATTCATTGCTCAGCTTAAGGATAATATTCGCGAATCCATCTTTGGTAACGTGGGCAATATGGTCTCCTTCCGCGTGGGAGTGGAGGATGCGGAGTATCTGGTCAAGCATTTTGGCCCCGTCTTTAATGAAAAAGATTTGATCAGTATCGAGAACCTAAACGCTTATTCTAAAATTCTGGTCAATGGCCAACCGAGTACCCCCTTCAATATGAAAATTACTTGGGCCAATGGCGGTAACGATGAGATTAAAGAGGGGCTCAAAGAACTCTCCCGCTTGCGCTATGGACAAGATCTGGCCCAAATTGAGGAGGATATCCAGGCTCGCCTTCGGAACTAATGGGTGGCTTGCCCCGAGCTCGTCGAGGGGATAACTTCGTTGAAAATTAGTTGTTTTTAGGCTAGGATAGGAGGGTGAAGAAGATCTGGCTCACCCCCCTTTTCCTATTGTTTTTACTCGTTGCGCAAACCGCTCATGGTAGCGTTTTTTCGACTTTGGTAGGTTTCTTGACCAGCTCAGTTGGGCAGGTTAGTGCTCTTGCTCGGCAAGAAGAGGAGATCAAGACCGAGACTAATTCTCAGAATATTGATTTGCCCGAGCCGACCATGAGTCTCGCCACGAGTTCGCCCAAGGCTGAGCTTGATCAAACCATCACTGGCGGGAGCGCCATCGCTTCGGAGGCTGGACCCTTGGGAACCTCGGCAGATCTTAAGGATAATCAAGCTCCCTCTGATCTAATTAGCGTTTACACCGTCCACCCAGGAGACACAGTAGCTATTGTTGCTAGTATGTTCAATGTCTCGCCCAACACTATTCTTTGGGCTAATGATCTTAAGAAGGGTTCGGCTCTTAAGCCGGGCGACACCCTCGTTATCCTCCCTATCACTGGTGTGCAACATTTGGTAAAGAAGGGTGACACATTAAAGAGTATTGCTAAGAAGTATGGGGGCGATGTTGAAGAAATTGCTAATTACAATGATCTTGATTTAAGTAAAGATCTTGTCGTCGGCAGTACTGTTATTGTTCCTAATGGTGAAGAGAGCACGATTGTCTCTGGTCCTAAGACCGGACAAAAAGTTCCAGCTAAATATAAGGGGCCAAGTTATGCTGGCTACTTCATGCGACCAATTGTTGGCGGTGTGCGCACCCAGGGTATTCATGGTCACAATGCAGTAGACTTGGCGGCCCATATCGGGACACCAATTTATGCCGCTGCTTCGGGCCGAGTAATTATTGCTAAGACTGGTGGTTGGAATGGTGGTTATGGTAATTATGTTGTTATTGCCCACCCTAACGGCACTCAGACTCTCTATGGTCACATGAATAAAGTAATGACCTCTGTCGGCGCCCGTGTTGATAAGGGCGATCAGATTGGTCAACTTGGTTCGACCGGTCACTCCACTGGTCCTCACGTCCACTTTGAAATCCGCGGTGCATCAAATCCATTCTAGGTTTAAAAAACCGCCCTCGCTTAGCGAGGGCGGTTTTTTGTTTAGTTCACTTTTTCCATTACCCATTCGCTCCCCTTCTCGCGATCATTATTCTTGTCGAAGAGATAATGACCGGCGAAGCCTTCATAAGACAAATCATTTTTTAGGTAAGACTGAAGGCTGATTTGTTTGCCCTTAGTATTTTCGATTGATTGGATAAGAATCATTAGGCCGTCATAGGCTGTATCGGCGTAGGTTCCCGGTTCTTCGCCAAATTGAGCTCTAAACTTTTTGGTAAACTCAGGATTTATTTTGGTTTTGAGGGCATAGATCTCTTGGTCATTGCTAGGTTTAATTTTTCCACTAGCGACGACCCAACTGAAACCTTCACTGCCAATTATTGGTATATTGATTCCCAATTCTTTAGTTTTGCGAATAATATTTAAGGCCCCATCATTGTAACCTGTCCATAATAGGGCGTCCGCTCCAGAATCTTTGACTTTGGCAAGAATTGTCGAGAGGCTAGAATCTTCGAGCCCAAAAGGTGTTTTTTCTGTCATCATGACTTTAGCCCCTGCCATCTGGGCTGCTAAACGATAAGCTTGCTCATGACTATTACCCCAAGCATCCTGGCTAACAATAATGGCAACTTTCTTTTTGTTGTTTGCTTTTAACCATTTAGCTACGGGCTCAGCCTTCTCGGCATTTTTTATTGTGCCGTGGAAGATAAAGGGACTTTTTTCATTAACAATTTCTGATGTGCCTGCTGGTGAATAAGTCACGATTTTATTTTGGGATATTGTTGATGCCGCCGAGTCTTCTAAGAAGCTCCAGATTGGGCCAATCATTGCTTCTGGCTTGTAGCTATTAATTAGATACTGAACGCTAGTCACGCTCTCTTTGGGGTTAGTTTTGTCATCTTGATAATTAATATCAACTTTGATCCCCTTCTTGGCTAGATCGGCCCGGGCTAGCTCCAGACCCCTTTTGATGTTTTGCCCATCAACCGAAGCATCTCCGGTTAAGGATAAAACAGCCCCAATTCTAACGGTTTGTTCTTGCCTTGGTCTTTTGGCCCTATCATTTAAGGCCCAAAGGCTGGCAAAAATAAGGACAAAGAGAACTATTCCTAAAATTGCTTTATTTTTCATACTATTTTTAATTAACTTATAAATTAACTTTTATATTATGTCAATATTTACTATTATTATCAATATATTATGATGATAAAAGTCTAAGGGAAAAAACTCTTATAAATAAAGATAAATACTCTAAATGTCAAAAAACTTTGATAAAAATAAGTACAAAGATATTCTTGAAGATCTAACAAAGCTTGGTCTTAGCGACAAAGAAGCTTTGGTTTATAGTACCCTCCTGTCTCTTGGTGAGACGGGTAGCTCCCCTATTATCCTGGCCACGGGGCTTCATGGGCAATATGTTTACCAATCCCTCTATTCCCTCGAGTCTAAGGGCTTGGTTCAGAGGGTTATTAAAAAGGGGCGCAACAAATTTAGCGCCAAAGATCCTTCGGTTCTGTCAGAATTGGCGAATAACCAACAAAAAATTGCCGACAGCCTGAGCAAGCGCTTAGGTGAGATAGTTATTTTGCCTGGAGGGCAACGCTTCGAGACGATCCAAGGTGAAGAATCTTTTGTCTCTAAGGAGTTCGAACTATTGAGAGACGCCCCTGCTAACTCAACTCTTTTGATTATCGGGGGAGAGGGTGATCAGTATTTTGAAATAATGAGATCAAGACTTGGTGAGTATGAGAAAATTCGTCTAGATAAAAAAATAACCATCCGTTATCTTGGGAGTGAGTCTCAGCGTCTCTCCTTGCTGAAGAGTCAGGAGACAAGGCGTTTGTTTGAATTTAGGCTCTTGCCGGGGCTCTTTACTGGCGAAGTTAATACTAATATCTATTCTAATCTTATCTTCTTTAATATTTTTGGTGACCCCTCAACAAAAGTTGTAATCCGTGATCCTAAAGTCGCCGAGAGTTATTCCCAATTTTTTGAGACTCTCTGGAAGCTTGGGCATTAATTTTGCTAAACAAAAAACCGCCGATTAAGGCGGTTTTTTGTGCTAAAGGGATAACTAGATTTTAACTGGTTGACCGTCGACTAATTTCCAGGCGGATTCAATGATCCTTGCTCCTCCATCTTTTTGGATACTTATATTGCCGGAGACCCCTTTGTAATTCTGAACCTGCAAAAGTTCTTTATTTATAGCGTTGGCTGTCATATTGTCAGCAACAGCTGGGAGAATTTTGTCGGTCAGGATTTTTATAGTGTCATAGGCTGGATGAGTGGTAAGGGGGAAGATTGGAGGGCGCCCAACAAGCTGGCTAAATTTATCAATTAAAGTTTTTGAGGCTGTGTTGTCTTGGTCTGGACCCCAGAAGGCAAAGACTGTCCCTTCTGCTGCCCCTTTGGCGGCGGATTGTGCCCCCGGGCTAGTGATTGTCCCTGTGGTTAGGAATGGTACCTTTAAGCCAAGATCACGTGCTTGTTTCATTATAATTCCCTGCTCGTCGTGTCCAAGAATAACTAAGGCTTGGGGATTCTCAGCTTTAATCTTAAGTAGAGATGTTTTGAAGTCGGTGTCAGTGTAGGAATAATTATCAACGATAACTGTCCCGCCCTTTTCCTCCATCCTTTTTTCAAATGCATCTTTAACGAGAGACATAAAGTTATCTTTGGTTGAGAACATGACCCCGGCCTTATTCTTGCCTTGAGAGATTAGGTTATCAGCAAGAGCATAAGCGATAGATTCTGTTTCGGTTGCAATACAGAAGACATTTTTCTTTGCCATGGCCACGTCTTTATTACAATCAAGTGGGTCTATAATGATTATCCCGTCTTTCTGAGCGCGATCAGCGACAGCAAAGACTCCGCCATAAGTGGCGACTAAGATTATTTTGGCTTTATCAAGGGACACCATCTTCTCGTAGGCGCTAATAGTTTTTGCTGAGAGATATTGGTCATCCTCAATTACTAATTTAACTTCGCGGCCATTAACTCCACCCTTGTCATTTGCCTCTTTAACGGCAATTTCAACAGCTTTAGCTGCATCCATTCCAAGGACAGCTGAGGGGCCAGTTAGTGGCCCAATGTAACCAATGGTGATCGGGCCAGACTCTTTTTGTGGAGCCGGGGCTGAACCTTGGCTTTTCCAGGACCAGATGGCCCCAATGACGATGATAACTGCAATCAGAATCAGTACAAGTTTTATATTTTTGTTCATGATTTTGTTTATAATATTAATAGGGCTTTACAATACTTAGTCTTTATTCTACCACGGGGATTCTTTCCCTTTGTGGATAAAATATCTTGACTTTGTAATTCTAGTGTAGCATACTATGTTTATATTGTCAACTAAAAAGGGTGATAATATTAACAATAATAAAAATATGTTTAAAAATAAGGCTAAAACTGAGCTAGAGCGACTGGGTTTCTCAAGTAATGAGGCGCTTGTTTACCTATCGTTGTTAGATAATGGACCCTGTGGTACTGGTCCCCTAATAAGCGAGACAGGCTTTCATCGTAACGTGGTCTATACTGCCCTAGACCACCTAATATCTAAAAAAATGATTGGGGAGTCTCAAGTTAGAGGAAAAAAACAGTTTTCTGTTGTTTCCGCCTCTTATCTTGTCGAAGATCATCGAGAGATGGCCAAATTAGCTGAGGATTTAGCTCAAGAAATTCAAATGCGTCTGAAGCTAGAAGTCCAAGAGATAACTACCCATACGGGGAATGACGAGTATCTTATGTTGTTATCCAGTATCATAAATAGCTTACCATTAAAGTCCGTTATCTATGTTCTTGGTACTGGGGGGGAAGATTTTATGAAATACACGATGAAGCCTCTGTGGAAAAAGTATCACAAGCTGGCCAGAGAGAAGCAGGTTAAAATTAAAATGATTGCTTACGAAAACCAGAGGCCCTCCTTGTCTAATCTTGGCGACGAGTCAGATATGTATGAGATAAAATACCTAGCCTCTTCGATGGAAAATCCTGCCGGGGTGCATGTTTACCCAGAAGCCGGGGTTGTTCTTAATATAATTTATTCAGAAGCAGATAAGCCTGTGACTGCCGTAAAGATTAAAAATAAGTTACTTGCAGAAGGCTATCTTAATTTCTTCAACAATCTTTGGGGTATGGGCTCTGTGTAAAACTACTCAAAAATATTCTTCGGGCGATATTGGAGCGCTTCGAGGAGATGTTGGTCTTGGATGTCGTTGGAGTTGTCGAGATCAGCAATCGTGCGGGCGAGTTTGATAATGCGGTGGTAGGCGCGGGCGGAGAGATTGAGACGTTTGGCCGAGTCGTTTAAGAGTTTGGTCGAAGAGTTGGTGAGTGGGGCGTATTTTTTAAGTTCTTTAGCACCCATCTCGCCATTAGTGCTAATATTTTTTATATCTTCGAAGCGTTTGTTTTGCTTGGCTCTGGCCGAGAGGACACGCGAACGAATTTTCTCAGAGCTCTCTCCGGCTGGTGCTTTGCTGGATAATTCTTCGTGCCTAATTTGTGGCACATCAAGCCAGATATCAATACGATCAATGATGGGGCCGGAGACTTTGCGACTATATTTCTGGATTTGGGCTTGGGTGCAAGTGCAATCTTTTACTCGCGAACCCTTGAAGCCACAAGGGCAAGGGTTCAAGGCGGCCACGAGGAGGAAGCTGGCCGGGAAATTTATAGAACTTCTCGCTCTAGCGACGCTAATCACTCTGTCCTCAAGCGGTTGGCGCAAGGCCTCAATTACTTTTTTATCAAACTCAGGGAATTCGTCTAAGAAGAGAACGCCACGATGGGCTAAGGTAATCTCCCCCGGCTTGGGCCAAGCTCCTCCCCCAACCAGTGAGACATACGATGATGTGTGATGAGGTGAGCGGAAGGGGGGCTCGGTGATGAGTTCTGTATCGAGAGAGCCTGTGGCCGAGTGTATCCCGGTGACCTCAATGATCTGGTCAATATTAAGTGGAGGCATAATCCCGGTGAAGGCACGCGCGAGCATGGTCTTGCCGGTGCCTGGTGGGCCGTACATCGCGACATTGTGACCGCCGGCGGCCGCTATCTCTAATCCCCTTTTGGCGGTTTGTTGGCTTCTGATCTCAGAAAAGTCGGTATTGTTGAGATCTTTTTTAAAAGTAATTTTTGTTTTTGGAGCGGGCTCAATTTTAGGCGAAAGAACTGATTTTCCTTCACCGTCATCGCCATCACCAAGTTCTGGGGAGAGATGATTCGTTACTTGTTCGAGCGAATAACAGGGGTAAACAGTGATGTCGTGGATTAGGGCCGCCTCATTAGCATTTTCTTCTGGTAAATATACTTCGGTGAAGCCTTTTTCTTTGGCCTTCTGAACAATGAGGAGGGCTCCGTTGATGGGCCTTAGTTTACCATCAAGGGCCATCTCCCCAATGAAGATCTTCCCTTTGGTCTGAAATTTTATTTCTCCGGCTGCATATAAATAACCGAGGGCAATAGCTAGATCAAAGGAGGAACCTTCTTTGCGAATATTGGCTGGTGCGAGTGAGACAATGACTTTCTTATTCCCTTTTTGTGGAGCCTTGAAGCCTGAATTTTTGATAGCCGAATTGATGCGGTCTTTGGCTTCGGCGACCGCTTTGTCAGGTAGACCAACAATAGAAAAAGATTGAAGTCCTCGATTGATATCGACTTCAACTTCAATAATATCGGTCTTGAGGCCGATAATTTGTGCCGAGTTAATTTTGGCAACCATTGTTTAAGTAATTAAACCTAAATCTCAACAGTATCTTCTTCGTCGCGATGTTCTTTGCAGGTGATGGAGGCAGGGTCAGCGTCTAAACGGTCCCTCTCAATTGGCTTGCGGCAGACCGCACAGACAAAACCTTTGGCGATGGCCCAATTGAGCGCTCGCTCGTTCTCGACGATAAGGCCTTCGGTATTGGCAATTTCTTGCTCAAGACGTTCGCGGTCGTCGCGTTGACTCCCGACATCGTCGCCAGACATTGGTTTGTCATCTTGAATTTCTTTGAGGCGAGCTTCGTCCCCTTTCTTGCTTTCAATTAGATGGGCAATTTTTTCTTTTAGAAGATCCAGATAGTACTGGTCATCTTTTTCAATTTGATTAGTCATTGATTATATCGTAACAAACCGAGTGTTTTTGTCAACGAGAAGAATAAGCGCCCAGAACCTTAATAAAAGTGTTCTCGTTGGTGGTGAAGACGACGGTCTCTTTGTCTAGCCAAGAGTAGATGGCGATAACATTGTTGGCCTCACCTAAGATTAATCTCGTATCATAATTGCTGACCATTTTGTCTTGGACTGGGGAGCTCTTAATGCGCTCAGTTGTTGAGGCGTTGCTAAAGGGGGCCAGGAGTTCTCCGAGAATAAGATTCTCGTTGCCAAGGAGAGCACTCGCGACATTCTTATAATTTTTAGTCTTGAAGATATAGAACGGGGTGTTGCCTTCGGCCGAATAGATTCCCAGCATCAATTTGGGTTCGAGAAAACGCAAAAATTGGTCGGGCAAACCTAAGTTTACCTTTTCGGCTACAAGGGTTGGGTTGGCCTCGGTCATTTTGGTGACGAGTCCGGTGGCGGATTGCTCTTTTGTCTGGTAAGTAAAATAAATTTCTTGCCAGCCCTCTTTCCCTGTGGTAGTAGCCAGACTTCTGGCTAATAATTCTTGACGAATTTGTTCTGTCCCCAATTTATCCAAATCAATCGCTATTTGTTGATCGGAGAAGAGTAGGCCTTGGCGGGTAATAACGGTGGGGGCAAGACTACTGACTTGGCGTTGCCCGACGGCCCAAACAATGGCGATAAGTCCGGCAATAACAAGGACGATACTAATTCCTGCGAGCCAAGAGCGATTTTTGCCATCTGATCCCCTCTTCGAGAAGTCTTCTTGGTTGGGGGTTTGGGTGATAATTTTACTAGCACTTAATCCCTCCCGTCCGATTGCTTCGCTGATGTCGCGAGTCAAGGTGCGGATTGGGGCTGGTCCGGCCGTGGGATTTTTTTTAATCAAATCAATTTCTTGTTGAGACCTCAGGATCTCTTGAACTTTGGCCACTCGCCGAGCTTCCTCCTCGGCATCTTTTTTGATCTGTTCTTGGCTCAAATTACTCCTCTTTTCTTCCTCGGTTTGCTTGCGGGCGAGCTCGAGATCGGCGAGTTTTTTTTGGGCTTCTGTTTTGGCGAGGCGGGCTGCCTCGGCTTCGGCCCAAGCCTTTTTTTGTTCATCGCTTGCCATAGCTCGAGCGGCCTCCGCTCGCCTTTTCTCAAAATCTTCGCTGGTCTTTTGCCAGCTTGTAACTTTTTCTTCACCAGACAAAGCCAACTTAGCCTTGGCTAACTTGAGAGGGTCATTTATTTCTGGATTCTCGTCGGACATGGGCAAATTAACTTATCCAGGGGAATTTCTTTCGGCTGCTGCTTAGATCCTTAGGGTCAATCTCACGGTTTTTCATGGCTTCGGCCAAGTCGCTCTGGAGAGTGCGCAGTGGCTTAATGTCACCTTCTTCGGCCTGAAGATTTTTGTTGTGATCGGTCTTTTGGAGATCACTTCGTTGCTGTTTTTGATTATCAGCTTCTTCATTCTCTTGGCGGACCCTCTCTAATTCTTGGGCTCGGGTCAGAGGTGTCGGTTTGGGCTGATTGGGAGTCTTGTCCATTGTCTCGAGAAGCCTTTTTCTCAATTCTTCGGCTCGGGCCTGTTCGGCCAATTGCTTGGTGGCGGCTTGACGCTGTCTCTCCTCCTCAATTCGTCTAAGATCTTCAACCGATTTTGTTGGATTAGGGAGAGGTTCGGGGGCTGACTTTGGGGTCTCTTGAACTTTGGCCGCTTCAGCTCTCTGTCGCGCTTCTTCAGCTTGTCTCATTTCTTCATTGCGACGCCTCTCGGCCTCAGCTTTTTGCCTTGCTTCCTCGGCTTGCTTAATGGCCATTTGTTGTTTCTTTTGTTCTTCGAGGTCGTGCTGTTGCTTCATTACTTCTTGCTGGAGTAGGATTTGTTCGTCAATCGCTTGAATTTTGCCACGGATCTCCTCTTCTTGAGCAAGCAGGGCTTGGTACTTACCCTTCACTTCACCAATTTGTTCCTCAATTTTAGAAATTTTTTCTTCCACGAGCCACTTCTCTTCCTCGGTCTTGCGACGTTTTTCTTGGACGAGCCAGCGCTTCTCTTCGATTGTTTGTTTTTCTTTGGGGTCAATGGTTGTCTCTTCTTGGCCTTCAACCTGGTTCTCTTCACTTTGGACAGCATCTTCTTGTGAGAGGATTGGTTCAAGCACCTTCTTAAGACCGGTGCGTTTGTCGTCAAGATTAACCCAGGTGAGTTCTAATAGCTCTTTCTCGTGATCAAGAGAAAGAAGGAGTTTGTTGTATTGCTGTTTCTCTTCGCTCGCCTCCTCTTCTTTCTCGGTGGCTTCACGGCGAACGGTACGGTCGAGGCCCTCCATGGCGATCTTGGCCTTCCTCAACTTCTCTTCTCGGCTTTCTGTTGGAGCTCCTGTTGTTTGATTGGTGCTTGCCTCATCGTTAATAGCTGCCGCTGTTGTTTGAAGCGGAGTTTGGTTGGGGACATCCGAATTAGAATCAGACGTTGTCTGAGTTACAACATCAGTCATTACTTATTATTATAACTGATTTGGTTTTGGTTTCAAACCTTTTTTGTTAGCCCATTCTGGATCAGCTTGTTTGATAGATAAGTTGATACGATGCTTCTCGTCAATTTCTTTAATTACAACCGGGACAATGTCGCCAATCTTTAGAGCATCGGCAACCTTGTCAATTCTAAAGTTGGCAATTTCGGAAACGTGGACAAGACCATCAGCATCTTTCCCAATCTGCACGAAGGCGCCGAAGTCCATGAGTCGAACAACCTCTCCTTCGAAGCGCTCGCCAACTTTATAGACATGGCAAATGCCTTCAATCATTTCTTTGGCCGCATTAGCCTGATCGGTTTTACCGGTAATGTAGACTGTCCCGTCATCTTCAATCTCAATGACAGCACCGGTGTCGGCAGTAATTTGCTGAATCATCTTCCCGCCGGGGCCGATCACGGCACCAATCTTGTCGGTCGGGATCATAATCTTGAGAATCTTAGGGGCCGAAGCATTAATCTCGGCGCGTGGGGCTGGGATAGCTGCGACCATGACGGCAATAATTTTTTCACGGGCGACACGAGCATTATCGATAGCTTTCTCAAGGATAGCGACAGGGATACCGCCCATTTTAATATCTAATTGAATACCGGTAATACCAACAGTGGTGCCGGCCACCTTGAAGTCCATGTCACCATAATGGTCCTCAACCCCTTGAATGTCGGTGATGAGTTCATATTTGTCATCACTCTCATACATTAAACCAATAGAGATACCGGCGACTGGTCGCTTGATTGGTACTCCTCCATCCATAAGAGCGAGGGTACTAGCGCAGACCGAAGCTTGGGAGCTGGAGCCATTAGAGGCCAAGACCTCAGAGACGAGGCGGATAGTATAAGGGAATTCTTCGCGACTAGGGATGACACCACGCAGAGATTTCTCAGCGAGGGCACCGTGGCCAATCGAGCGGCGTGAAGTATTACCGACACGACCTGTCTCGCCAACCGAATATGGAGGGAAATTATAATGATGGAAGAAGTACTTCATGCTATCTACCTCCATACCCTCAACAATAAGAGAATCTCTTGGTCCTCCCAAGGTTAGGGTGGTTAGGACGTGAGTAGCGCCACGATAGAAGAGACCGCTTCCGTGTACAACTTTAGAGAAACCACCTGCTTGAGCAAAGAGTGGGCGCACTTCATCAAGGGCGCGACCATCAGTTCGGCGCTTGTTGTTGATGGCTTCTTGATGTACAACGTCATCGATTTGTTTCTCAAAATAATTTAACCAAGCACCTAAGTTGATCTCAGGCCCGCCTTCGCCAAGGCTTTGGCGGGCAAGCATTTTCTCTTCGCGCAATTTAAGCCAATCCTCCTTGAGACTGTCGGCAGATTTTTTGCCAGTGCCAGCAAACATTACTTCTTCAATTTTTGGCGTGATATTTTCTTTGAATAAAGATTCGGCTTCAGTTGGGATGCTTGGGATATTGAGGACGAGCTTTGGCTTGGCCATCTCGGCAATAATTTGCTTCTGCCAAACTTGGATTTTCTCAATTTCTTCCTGAGCTTTCCTTAGAGCTTCTTTAACCTTGGCCTCAACAATCTCGTTGCCAGCTGATTCGATCATACTAACCTTCCCTTCGCCACCGCAAACAAGGAGGTCAAAAACCCCGGTGGTACGCTCGGTGAAAGTTGGATTAATAATTAAATTTTCATTTCCTTCTATTTGGCCAAGGCGTACTGAGCTAACGGGGCCTCCCCAAGGGAGAGCTGAAGTGGCAAGAGCGAGCGAAGCGCCAATAACAGCGGGAACGTCTGGATCATTGTCTTCGTCCATGGCGAGGACGGTAATGACTACTTGGATTTCATTGCGGATAGCACTATCGAAGAGCGGGCGGATTGTGCGGTCGACAATACGGCCAGTGAGCACAGCTTCTTCACTTGGTCTCCCCTCTCTCTTGATATAACGGGCACCACCAATTTTGCCGGCGGCATAATAACGCTCTTCGTATTCAACAGTGAGAGGGAAATAATCGCTGTCTTCCTTCGTGACGGGAGACATGACGACTGTGGCGAGTAACATGGTCTCGCCATACTTAACAATTACCGAGCCGGTTGCTTGATCGGCAATGTCAGTAAACATGGCCGTTAAAGTTCGGCCACCAACTTCTAACGAGTATTCTTTTTTTGTCATAATTAACTTGGGAGTAGCTACTAAATTTTAGGCTTGAACTCGGTTTCCCCGCTTCAAGTCTACCTATCTAGTAACTACTCAATTTAAATTATTAATAAGTCGAATATAGCATAAAAAATCCCCGAAAGCCATTTTGGTCCTTCGGGGATTTTTTATGGGTCTAGATATGAACCTTGGGCACTGGTTTGCGAGGGTTCCCGCCGATCATGTTGATGAGATACTTGCGAGGATTCTCTGAGAGGTCTAAGAAGTCGTCCGCAATTTCACGCAATTTCCCGGAGGAACTTTTGCCGAAGGCAATGACTTCTACTTGGGCGCCCATATTCTCTTTAAGATATTCGACAAGCGGGACGAAATCGCCGTCGCCAGAGCCAATAATAACAGTATCGAGCTTGGGGGCCATCTTGATGGCATCGACAGCGAGTCCGACATCCCAGTCAGCTTTCTTAGAGCCATCGACGAAGATTTGGAGATCTTTGGTCTTAACTTCAATACCGAATTTGCCCAAGGCCTCAATAAAATTTTTCTCATCCCCCGCTTCGGTCGTCACCATATAGGCGAGAGCGCGGATAAGTTGGCGGCCACCTAAAGCATCTTTTAATACTTGGCCGAAGTTAACGCGAGCGCCACCATAGAGATTCTTAGCACTATGATAGAGGTTTTGGGTGTCGATAAAAATGCCGACACGCTGATTCTTATGTTTGATACTCATAAAAAATTATTAATTTATCTTATAAAAATTACTCACACTTATAAAAACTAGGTAAATAATACCATGACGACAGAATAAAGAGAAAAACTTATAAACTTACTAACCTAGAAACTAGGCGACGGCCTTGAGTTCAGCCTTGCGCTTTTGGGCGTCAATATAACGCTGATGAGAGCGACGGTCAGAAACAAGTTTAAGCAATCCACGACGAGAGTGGAAGTCTTTTGGGTTTTTCTTAAGGTGGCTGGCGAGTTCCTCAATTCTTTCGGTAATCAAAGAAACTTGCACTTCGGCCGAGCCGGTGTCTTTGTCATGCTTTTGGACCTTCTTAATGATGGCCTCTTTCTTTTTTGTTGAAATCATGGTGTCGTTAGTATAGCACACGCCCTAAAATAATGCAAGCCCCTTAATAAAAAGCTAAAGGGGCACTCACGACAAGTCACGGATGTGACAAGCGCAAGTGCCCCTTGTGGGTTTGGACATTAGAAGGTGAAGCTTATGGCTACACCTCCGACAACTTCGTTTTTGTCGGCGAAGTCTCCCTGGCAGAGTCTCCTTTGGTAGGTGAGCGACGGGGTCAGTGACCAGCTCTCTCCGAGTTTGAATTCGGTACTGGCCTCTAGCTTCGCGTAAACAAGGCCGGGGTTGCCGACCATCTTGCCATCCGAGAGTGCCACGGAGGCGCTCAATGCGAGTTCTTGCCAAGTGTCGTCGTACCGCTTGAATAGCGGTATTGTCTGGTCGACACCGACATAGGCAAAGAGACTGTCGGGAGGGCTCAGGTGGCCGGTGTGGCCATACCAGTTGACCTTCACCCAGGGTTTGGTTTGTTCCCAACCCTCGTAGGCGATGCTCGACTGGCTTGTCCACTGGTCGTCATTGAGGTGCCCCAACCTATTAAAGTCATAGAGGATGAAAGATTGGTCGAAGGACCAGTTGCCAAGTTTGAATTGGTAACCAATCCCGTAATCAACCTCTCCCTCAAAGGGTACTTCGACGGTAGCGGCTTTGCGTGGATGGAGGGCATTGGCCAGGGCGCTCCCGGCGTTGATAACGTCGATGATGCTCTGTGTCGTCTCATCGGGAGCGCTCGGCGAGTCACTTCCCACCTTGGCTGTCTCAGTTGTTACCCGTTTCTTTTGGAATGGTACGCAACCCCAGACGTCGAGATAGAAACCTGTTTCCCAGAGTCGGAGTTTAAGCTCTGACTCAGCGACCAGCCCGCTGTGCACCTTTATTCCCAGAGTGCACAGGTAGCCAGTTCGGATGGCGTTGGTTATGGTTCCGGTTATTGCCGGAGCCTTTTCCTGCGGTTTGTTCTCTTCGGCTACCACAGTGGTGGCCAAGAGTACGAGGGCGACAAGTGCCATCACGTTTTTCATGGACGGTTCCCCTTCTTTTTGCGAGGACTCCCCCTCGCTTTGTTCTTAGAAATTCAAAGACCACTTCCTCCTTGCCCAACATGGGCTAGGATTCAAATACTCCTTAAGTATATCACACATGAGTTGCAATGTCAATGGTAAGAGGTAATGTGCACACACTTATGGCGGTTTTCCCCTAGACTGGGGACATGTGCATAAGTATGGCAACAACAATCAAAGAAGAACGCTTAAGATGGCTTCAGCCCATAATTAACAAGGAGATTAAACTGGTCGATATGGCCAA
>CAIPHT010000006.1 GCA_903864935.1 Candidatus Vogelbacteria bacterium | reverse complement strand
TTGGCCATATCGACCAGTTTAATCTCCTTGTTAATTATGGGCTGAAGCCATCTTAAGCGTTCTTCTTTGATTGTTGTTGCCATACTTATGCACATGTCCCCAGTCTAGGGGAAAACCGCCATAAGTGTGTGCACATTACCTTTGGCTATTGACAGAGTAGCCTTTTGGGTGTATAATTAAAAAAGGTTTGAAAAACAAATAATTCTAGAGAAATTCTTCTAGATAACTCCAAGGAAGGAGGTTCGTGCTATGTACGGTTACGAACGAGGGGCCATTGTGAAGGTCCAGATTCCGGCTCAGACGGGTGAGTGGTATTTCGCCACCTTGACTGATGTTGCTGAAGGTCTCGCAGGATTTGTTCTTGAAACACCGATGGAGAAGGGTGGATATGGGATAATGGGGTTTTCCTACATTCGTGTTCTGTCCCAAGAAGAATCCGCGGGGCATTCTCCGGCACCGTATGCCTGGCAAAAGGAAGATATTGCCAGGGAATTGGAGGACGAAGAGGTCTGGAGAGAGAAACAAGAAGACAAAGAGGAAGAAGAAAGTCTGTGTCGTGAAAGGATGGAACCGATCTGGGAGGAGATGAAGAAGAATCGCAAGAGACGCAATCTCTACCTGTATCTTCTGGCCACCTTCTGTATCCTGGTCAGTCTCTTCTCCGGCCACTGGATTATTGCCCTTTTCCTTCTTCCACTTTTCTTCGTACTGTGGTGGATCTTCGGTTACTAACTCGCCCGCAAGGGATAGCGAACTCGCTTCGTTATCCATTGCGAGGCGAGTTTTCTATTTACAGAAAAAACCCTTGTTGTGCGAGATTGGATATCGCACAATAAGGGTCTTTTGATTTTAGTTATTTTTTATGGCCGGATAATTAGACTTTAAAAGCTGAGCGGCCAGGGTAGGAAGCCTTGTCACCAAGTTCTTCTTCGATGCGGAGGAGTTCGTTGTACTTACAGATGCGCTCAGAGCGACAGAGGGAACCAGTTTTGATCTGGCCAGTGCCTAAGCCCACGACGAGGTCGGCAATGGTGGTATCTTCGGTTTCGCCCGAGCGGTGCGAGACAACGGCGGTGTAATGATTGTCATTGGCAAGTTTAATCGCGGCGATGGTTTCAGATACAGTGCCAATTTGGTTGAGTTTAATTAAGATTGAATTACAAACTTTTTTATCAATCCCTTCATGAAGTTTCTTCACGTTAGTGACGAAGAGGTCGTCGCCAACGAGTTGAACTTTGTTTCCTAATTTCTCAGTGAGCAGAGCATAACCGGCCCAATCATCTTCGGCCAAACCATCTTCGATCGAGACAATTGGATATTTAGCCACCCAATCTTCATACATGGCCACCATCTCTTCGCTCGTTAAGGACTTGCCTTCAGTTTTTAATTCATATTTGCCTCCGTCAGCTGACGGATTGTAGAATTCGCTCGCGGCGGCATCAATGGCGATGGCAATATCTTCACCGGGTTTGAAACCGGCTTTGGTAATAGCTTCAAGAATCACTTCGATCGCGCCGGCATTATTGGGGAGGGATGGTGCAAAACCACCTTCATCACCAACCGAAGTGTTAAGCCCTTTTTCTTTGAGAATTTTCTTAAGGGCGTGGAAGGTCTCAGCGCCATAGCGAAGAGCCTCGCTAAAGGTGGGGGCGCCCACGGGCATAATCATGAATTCTTGGATGTCGGTGGAGTTGTCGGCGTGGCTACCGCCGTTTAAGACGTTCATCATGGGGACGGGAAGGGTGAGAGGGGCGCGAAGTCCAACTTCGGGCTCACTTGAAGTTGGACTTCCCGCGGCGATGTCGGCAAAATATTGATAAAGTTTCTTCCCTTCGGCTGAAGCGGAGGCATGGGCGAAGGCTAGAGATACACCCAAGATGGCATTGGCCCCTAGGTGGCCCTTGTTCTCGGTGCCGTCTAAGGCAATCATTTCAGCATCCAGTGACTTCTGATCAAAATCGCGGTCAATTAACTTCTGGGCAATCTCGCCGTTAACATTAGACACAGCTTGTAAAACACCCTTACCGCCATAGCGAGCCTTGTCGCCATCGCGCAATTCGACAGCTTCGTAAGAACCAGTCGAAGCTCCAGAGGGGACAGCGGCGCGTCCGAAGAAGGTCTGACCACTATTATTTAATACTGTTAAATCAACTTCAACCGTGGGGTTGCCGCGGGAATCTAAGATTTCGCGCGCTTTTATACTTTTTATTTTAATCATGAGGTCATTCTAACCGATTTGCTCGCGCGAGACAAATTTGTTAGAATAATAAGTATTACACGTCTTAATTAAAGAGCTAGGGGCAAAATTCCTAGTTCTTATTGTTTTTTACAATGTCATTTTTATCATTATTACAATTCAAAGATATTATCGATATCCTATTAGTCGCCTTGCTGATATATTTTATTCTGGTCTTTATTAAGCAGTCTAAGTCTTTTGTTATTGCTTATGGGACAGCGATTTATTTATTGATTATTTATTTTGCACGAACTTTGTCTCTAACTTTAACTCGGGAAATCTTCCAAATCCTTTCCACCGTCTTTCTCTTGGTCTTTGTGGTCATCTTTCAGCGTGAATTGCGTCGCTTCTTCGACTGGATTTTTATCTCGACTCGTCGCTTGGCTCATAGTCGTCAACGAACAATCTCTAACGAGGTTTCCTTCTCTCTTATTAAGGCGGCACAAGAAATGGCCGCCAAGAAGATTGGGGCTCTTATTGTCTTGCCTGGTGAATTGCCACTTGAAGGAATTGTGGAAGGAGGTTTTGCTCTCGACGGGAGAGTTTCGTTGCCCTTAATTTTGTCGATCTTCGACCCGACGAGTCCGGGACATGATGGAGCCATGATTATTGATAATAACCGTGTTAAGAAATTTGGTGTGCATTTACCCTTGGCCGATAATTTTTCTGGTTTCGAACGAACGGGGACAAGACACCGAGCAGCGGTGGGCTTGACCCAGCGAACAGATGCCTTAGTAATTATTGTTTCTGAGGAGCGAGGAGAAATCTCTGTGGCCAGCCGTGGTGAATTGCAAAAGATTAATGACTGGCATCTTCTCGAGGAGCAAATTAGTAAGTTTATTAGTGTGGCTCAAGAGCCAGAATTTTCTCATTTCTGGCGAGTCTTTCTTACGCGCAATTGGCGTCTTAAGGCTCTGGCTATTATTCTTGCTCTTATACTCCGAATTGTGCTATAATAGAAGATATGAATAACTATAATTTAAAATTGAAAGATGTCGTTTATGGAGCTCTCGTTATTGCTTTGCTGGTTGTTGCTTATTCAGCTTATTCTTACTCTCAGACCTATTCTGACTCAATGATGCTTAGAAGTTTTAGTGTCACTGGCGAAGCTAAGGTTAATGCTGTGCCAGATATTGCTCAAGTTGACCTCGGTGTGGTGACCGAAGGAGGAGTTGATGTTGCCAAGTTGCAAGAACAAAACACCACCAAGATGAATAAAATTATTGATTATTTGAAGGGTCAGAAGATTGACTCTAAAGATATCAAGACCTCGGGTTATAATCTCTCTCCTCGTTACCAATATTCTAATTGCCAAATGGGAGTGGTCTGTCCGCCTGCGACCATTGTTGGTTATACTGTAAGACAAAACGCTACGGTAAAAATTCGCGACTTCAAAATTATCGGCCCAGTCTTGCAGGGAGTTGTGGCTAATGGAGCCAATAGTGTCTCACAATTGAACTTTACCTTTGATGATATGGATAGCCTCTTGGGCCAAGTTAAGGGTGAAGCGGTTAAGAAAGCTCAACTTAAGGCTAAGGCTTTAGCTGCTACCGCCGGCTTCCGTCTCGGAGAACTGCTCTCGATCGAAGATAACGGTAGCCCCTATCAGCCGGTCTATGGCATGGGCGGAGGGGCCGACGCTCTGATGGCCAAGAGTGCTGTGGCTCCCGCTCCAACGATCGAACCGGGATCGCAAGATTTGACAGCTTCAGTAGTTTTGCGTTATGGTATAAAGTAATTAGTTATTAAATCACCTAAGAGGTGGGACTTTCCATGGGGAAGTTTCACCTCTTATAATTTTTTATAAAAAATATGTATACCAAGAAAACAAAGATTGTCGCAACCATTGGACCGGTCTCAGAGGATGAGAAAACTCTGGAGCGATTGATTAAGCACGGTGTTAATGTCATCCGTCTTAATTTTTCTCACGGCGACTTCGAAGAGCATGGCCATCGCGTAACGCGAGCCCGAGCAATCTCTGAGAAACTTGGTACTCCCGTCGCTATTTTGCAAGATCTTTGCGGGCCCAAAATTCGGATTGGTGAATTTTATCAAGAACGAGTGACCTTAACTCCAGGTGAAGAGTTTATACTAACAACAACCGAGGGTATTGTTGGGGATGAACACAAGGCTTGGGTTTCTTATGCTAATTTGCCCCAAGAAGTTAAAGCGGGGAATATTATTTTTCTTGACGATGGAAAAAAGAAGCTTGAAGTAAAAAGAGTCGAGGGCAACGATATTTATTGCCAAATTATTATTGGCGGTGAGACTAAGGGCAAGCGCGGTGTTAATGTCCCCGGTGCTTATCTCTCCCTCTCTTCATTGACCGATAAAGATAAGCGAGATTTGGAATTTGGGATAGAGAAAAAAGTTGATTTTATGGCCCTGTCTTTTGTTCGTCGTCCTGAGGACGTGGTTGAGTTGCGTGAAATTCTTAAAGAAAAAGGCGCGAGTGAGATTAAAATTATTTCTAAGATTGAGACCGAGGAGGCTATTGATAATCTTGACGCTATTTTGGCGGTCTCGGATGGGGTGATGGTGGCGCGTGGTGACTTGGCTATTGAGATCCCGGCCGAGCAAGTGCCTTTTGCTCAGAAGACAATTATTAAGAAATGTAACCGCTTAGGTTTGCCGGTTATTACCGCGACCCAGATGTTAGAGTCTATGATTAAGTCGGCGACGCCAACTCGAGCGGAGGTTAATGATGTGGCCAATGCCATCTTCGACGGGACAGATGCTGTGATGTTGTCGGAGGAGACAACTCTTGGTGACCATCCGGTTGAAGCGGTTGATGTCATGTCTCGTGTCGCTATTCAGACTGAGAAGCATCTTGACCACGATGTCTACTTGGCCAACGTTTGTGCTGGCAATGTCTGTCTTAAGAGCAATGTCACCGACGCCATCTCTCAGGCGGCAATAAATGTTGGTCGCAATATTGAGGCGAGTGCTATTGTTGTGCTCTCGGCTTCGGGCTATACCGCGCGCATGATTTCTCGCCTTAAGCCAAAGAAGCCCCTAATTGTCTTTACTCCGAACGAGAAAACTTATAATCAGATGGCCCTCTCCTTTGGTTGTTACCCATTGTTTGATAAGAATTTTTCTTCTTTGTCAGAGGTTGTCGAGGAGACAAAGGGGATGCTCCTAGACAAAAAATTGGTTAAGAAGGGGGATAAGGTCATTATTGTCGCTGGTTTGCCACTTGGTACGGCGGGTGCGACCAATACAATTTTGGCTGAGACGATATAATCTGACAGTGAAACAAAAACTCGTTTTCTCTCGTAATAAGTAGTATAATGTAGTTATAAAAGGCCCCATTATTAATAAGTTAATTAATAATAATCATGAGGATCAATATCAAAGCTTCTGGGGTAGAACTTACTCCCGCACTCAGCTCCTATGTTAATGATAAGGTGGCCATGCTCGAGAAATTATTAGTTCATGATCCCGCCGCTTATGCGGATGTGGAGATTGGGAAGAGGACCAAGCATCATAAGAGTGGTGATTGGTTTTTTGCTGAGATTAACCTCCATACTGAAGGCCGACTTATTCGTCGGGTTGAAGAAGAATCTGATCTCTATGCGGCCATTGATAAAGTTAAGGATGGTATGGCTGAAGAAATTAGTAATGTTGAGAAAAAGAAAAATACTTTATTCAAACGAGGTGGGCGCGCGATCAAGAGACTATTTCGTCGCGTGTAAACCATTTAGAAAAGATTTCCAATCCATCTCTTTGCGTCCTTCGGGGACGACACGATCATAGACAAGCTTATCTCCGTCGAGATGAGCTTGTTTTATAATTAGGCGAATTTTGCCATCGGGACCAGGGTAATCTAAGTAAGTGCCAGGCCAAGGATTAAGGGCGAGAATTTGACGATAGCGAGAAAGAGCGGGCGCTTCTTGATCGAGGAAGCCGTCTTCTTTAGTAAATTTTTTGGTAACAGTAGCTTGGTCGTGATCTTGAGGTTCGGGTGTAATTTTACCGTCGAGATAATCTGATAAAATTTTTTTTAGCAAGCTTGTTCCTTCGTCGGCCAGTTTGTCGCGCAATTGTTCGAAATTATACTTATCGTTTAATTCAATTTTCTCCATGGCAACAATTGGCCCGTGATCCATTAGCGCATCAACAAGCATGATGGCGACACCGGTTTCTTGGTCCCCATTCAAGATGGCTGTCTCAAGTGGTGAGGGTCCGCGGTATTTAGGCAAAAGCGATGGGTGAATATTTAGGGTACCATGAGTTGGGATGTCGAGAATTTCTTGGGGAATGATTTTGCCATATGAGGCAACGATGAAGAGGTCCCAAGAGCGGACAGAAGTCGTATCTCGCGTAGCCAGATCCGACTTCGGGGAGCTCTGGTCAGATGCGACTTCAGAAAACTTGAGGCCTTTCAAACTTGCCGGCTGCATCACCTCAATATTATTTTCCTCTGCCCACGTCTTCGCTAGTGGGGGAGTCATCACCATCTTGCGTCCCTTGGGTTGATCGGGCACGGTGACAATAAGTGAAGGCAAAAGATTTGCCTTTTTTAGATTATCTAAAACCCGCACGCTAAATTCATCAGTTCCGAAGAAAGCAAAATTCATTCTCTGATGATAGCAAAAAAAGCGCTTTTTTGGCAGTTGACGCTATTCTTTATAAATGTTACTTTTCTAAGTAGATTTTGTCAGGAGAAACGCTTGGGGTGTTCTTGAGCGTTTTTAAATTATGGAACTCATTGTCAACAAGTAGGAGCTATTGTCATGACATCTCAAGTGCATGGACTTATATTGCTTGGGTTGGCCCTTGTCTCTTTGGCTACGTTTTTGATCTTCTGGGGTCGCAAGAAACCAGTTGTTTGGCCCGAGGGTCTTGACGAAGAAAAGCAGGTGGCCGAGGCTGAGCGGCTCTTGGAGGAGATGAAAAATGATCACTTTCGGTTACCGGGACACCCATTCTGGCACTACTCGAAGCTCTTGCAGTATTATCCCAGGCTTTGCAATAAGGGATATGGTATTGAGAGAGCTAACGACCTCGTGGAGGCGACTAAGAGGTCTCTGTCTCAGCACTTCAGACAAAGCCTGGAGACAGCCGAGGCCACCGATTTTGGTTATGCCTTCAATCTCCTCGTCGAGGTTGACCCTTCTTATCGAGTCAAGAGGGATGAACTCTATGGCAAGTGGCTACACGCTTCGCTCCGGCGCCAGCTTACCGAAGCGCGAGAGATGGAGGATGAGCAACGCCGAGGCCCTGTTTTGTCGGAGCTCTTGCTGTCCTGGTTTCGAATCAAGGAGCGGATAGAGAGGGAGTTTCTTTCTTTCGACAAGGAGTTGTTTTGTGAGACAGAGAGTTTCCTAATTGCCGAGAAAAGACTTGCTCCCAAGTCATCATCCTGACCGAACTTTGTTCTTCTCCTTTTATTCGTTTATGCCCCCGTGTCACAGTTTGTGAGCACGGGGGCTTGTTGTTTTTAGATTAATTATTTATCTCTGGCGTGCCCCCACACCAAGATTAGTATCGTTTTTTATAAAAAACATGTACTATCGTACTATACTAATCTTGGTGTGGGGGTGTATACTCCTTAAGATTCTTCGCTTTCTCGGTAAAGAGAACGCCATCTAAGTGGTCAGTCTCGTGTTGGAAGATTTGGGCAATCACGCCTGAGCCAGAGCGAGAGAATTTCCCCCCATTAATATCATAAGCTTCAACTGTTGCTTTGTTGGCGCGCTTCACCTGACCGAAGTACCAACGCACAGAGAGACAACCCTCATCCATTTCTCTTTTTGTCTTAGACATACTTGTGATGACGGGATTAATGAAGACGAGGTCGGGATAAACTTTTTCTTCATCCTCTGGTGTTAGAACTTTGCCAGCAATAACAAAAATACGAAGAGGCACGGCAATTTGTGGTGCGGCAATCGCCACCCCATCATCTTCTTTAGATAGGGCGAGGCTCATATCAGCCACAATTTTCTTCAATTCTTTGGTCCCAAAAAGTTCCTTGGGCACAGTCTTGGCCCGCTCGTGTAAGACCTTATTCTCTTTTTGAACAATTTTTACCATGCTCTCATTTTAACACAAAAAAGCTTGCAGGTCGAATTGCCTTGAAATGTCCAACATCGGATGTTGGACATTTTTGGTGTGTTGTAATTTTGAAAAAGGTAACACAGCTGACGATCGTCACGGACGTTACCTTTTTCTACTTTTTATAATACCGATTCTGGATCGACGTTAATTATGAAAGATGGGGGGAGGGATTTGAGAATTTTTAATAACTCGGGATGGGGCCAAGCACTCGCCGGGAGACGGAGGAGAATATTAAGAACGGGGAGGCCCTTAGTATTTTTAGAGATATCAGGATAACCAAGGGGGTGCCATTTTTCGAGCATTTTTTCCAATCTGGACATCTCTTTTCTAATTTCGGGTAAACTCCCGGCCAGAGATATTTTGATCAGGACTTTGAAGGGTGGGTAACCTAATTCTTGTCGGTCGGCAATTTCGTCACGATAGAAGTCGATAAGATTGCCACCAGTGATATAAGAGAAAATTTTTTCTTCTGGCTCACGTGTTTGAAGAATAAAATGCTTACGGGCCAATTGTTTGAGTCGGAGGAGGGTGGAGAATAATTTTTCACTCGCGCGCCAATCGGGCATAGCGAGGAAGGCGTCGAGACCAACAGCCAAGACATTATCAACTTGATTATCTAAGTAATGAAGAGCCATCTCGGTGCCAATTAGAATACTGTTTGGTGTTTTGTTGAATTGCCTAATTACCTCCTCAGCTTTTTTGCTAGTTTTGGTACTGTCACTGTCGAGGTGGAAGAGGGTGGTGTTGGGAAAAGCGACGGAGAGCTCCTCGGCAATCTTCTCAACTCCGAAGCCAATGATGGCGAGACGTTGGCCCTTACACTTTTTGCATTCATCTTCAATTTCCACAATCTGACTGCATTTATGACAAACAAAGACACGTTCTTTAAGACGAGGACTCTGGTGGATGGTGAGTGGGAGATGACAGACGTCACAATTCATAATTGTCCCGCAGTCGCGACAAAGAGTTAGGGGAGCGAGACCGCGTCGGCCAGAATAGATAAAAATCTTTTCGTTACTGTCTAAAGCGTTTTCTATTCGTTCTCTTAAGCGTTCGTTGGTCGCCTCAAGGATTGCTGTTTTGTCCTTGTCGGTACCGAGAGCAATAATTTGACTGGTGGCACTCCCCGTATAGCGATATTTTATTGAGCCCAAGGGAGCGATCTCGCCCTTGCCTAAGCGATAGATTGTCTCACTGCGCAGGGCACTATCACCCAAGATCAAACGGATTTCTCTTTGCTTCGCTAATTCTTCAATAAAGAAGCGCCAATCGACGAAGGGTCGGGCCAACATTTTGTAAGCAGAGGAATTTTCTCGTTCAATGATGATTGTGCTTATATCCTCGCGAGGGAGAGAGAGAAAGAGGGGGGTGCCCACAACAAGAATGGGGTGTTCGATGCTCTGCGCCTTTTTCCAAAAATCGAGTTGCTCTTTCTTGGAGAGGGCACCGTGTCCCACCAAGACATAATTTTCGATCCCTTTTTTAAGTGGTTCAATAATGCGATTGATGTCGGCACTTGTTGGTAAGCAAAGGTAAACCGATTGTTTCTTGGCAAAGGCCTCTCGAATCAAGCTTTTATAACGAGCCAAACGTTCGTCTTCGGATTCTTGCACGGCGTTGACCTCGGCTAAGATTTTCTCGGCTTCCCCCCTTTTTGCTATTTTAACTTCGGGGAGTTCGTCGAGAATCGCTTGAGGAACGGCTGTCTTGATAACGTGCCCGGTGAGAGTGGCAAAATAATCGGCCGTGAGGCCAGCCGCGCTAATGAAGGCCGAATCAAAATAATTTATCTTCTTAATTTTGGTGACCTTGCGCAATTGCCAGTCCACCGTTTTTAACTCACTCTTTAAGTCACTCGCTTCGCGGCTATCAACGATCAGGGCGAGGACTTGTTGTCCGCGCACTGGGACGGTGGCGAGTGAGCCGAGAGGAGCATCTTGCGCGGTAAAATATGTCAAATTATCTCGCCAGACGCTCTTTTTTAGGGGAATAACAGTGACGATCTTCATTGCTTTGAGTATAGCGATTTTATTGTTTATCCACAACCGCCCTTTTTCTTCTCAAATCAGCGTCCTTGTTGTATTATGTAGGGGATGAAAGTTGGCTATTTTAAAGTTAGACCGGCTCTTCCTTCTGGTCGGAAGTTGGCGCTAAACAAGCAAGACGGTTTGAAGTTATTGGCTTTGCCCCTGACCGGTTTTAGCCTGGCTATTATTCTTATTGGTGGGATGCAAATTGGTAATAGTCTGGCTGACTATAATTTACCTCGAGAACGTTACCAGGCACTGACGAAGATTCAGTTACCTGATAGCGTTTTTTTCACCGCTTCGGTTTATGACTCTATTCTTAATCTCTTTGGTCGTGCGAGGGTGACAACGCCGACTCCAATGGTTACTTTGTCTGCTTCGTCAACCGAGACTGCCCTTTTGCGTGAGCAATTAAGGCAACAAATTTTAAGTGAAATTAAAGCTGAACAGGCTAGTAGTAGTAAACTTTTTGGGGGAATTGTTCCGGCCGACAAACCATCTTATCGCTTGTTGGCGGTCCCAACGAGTGGCTCAAGTACCGCTGACGAATCTCTAAAACAAGAATTACGCCAAACTTTTGCTGACCAGGTAGATATTCGGATTGATAGCAATGGTTCTTCGGGTACAGTTACACCGATTTTCCCAGATGGTCGACGCGGTAAGACTTATGTTTTTGTTCTCGCGCCGACGCGTTGATTATAAGTCATGAAGAAGTTTTTTTTCATTCTCATCATTGCTCTCTTGTTTGGGGGAGTTGTTTCTTCGTCTTCGGCTTATGTGGCAGCGAGTCCCAATTATCATCTTGAGAAAGATAGTCTTAATCTTGGTGGTTTAGACAGTGCGACTTCTCCCAATTATTCGGTTAAGGATACTCTGGGCGAAATTATCTCCGGTCTTAGTAGTGGGACGAGTAATAGCGCTAGTTCAGGTTATCGTTATTTAGAAAGTGGGACGGCCAGTTCTGTGCCTGTTGCTCCGACGACGACCCCTGTCTTGGGTTGTACTGATCCTAAGGCTTTAAATTACAATCCTCTAGCGACACAGGATAATCTAAGTTGTTCCTATACGCCCGGTGGAACAATAATAATTCCGCAAGAAATTCCGGGCTGTACTGATTCTCTGGCAATCAATTATAATTCTGTCGCCACCAAAGACGATGGCAGTTGTCGTTACCTTAAGGTTGTTGATAGTATCCCGGGTTGTCTTGATTCTCGAGCGACCAATTATGATCCTAAAGCGACAGAGGACGACGGCCACTGTACTTACTCAAAAGATGAAGAGCCGCCCGTTATCCCGCCGGGGGAGGGGGGCGATAATAACGGCCTCGGTGGCGGAGGGGGAATCTTTGGTTCCTTGCCGGTGGCCACCAGCTCTTTGACCACTCTCGTTAAGAGTAGCTGGCATTTAAGTTTTGCCCAACCTGAAGAAGATATTAAGACTTTTGATTGGCGAGGGAGGGTCAGCTTATCTGGTGACAAGACGATTACAATCATCTTCACTCCTAATAAGCCTCTTAATTATCTTAAGACTATCGGTGTGACCCTGACCGACCCACGAGATAAAAATAAAACTTTTTCCTTTCTTCTTCATCGTTCAGCCGATGGTTTGAGTTATGAGGCGACGCTTAGTCCACTTATTAAACAAGGGACCTACCCGCTTGATATCTACATTATCAATTATGAGAATCAAACCACGGCACATATTAGAGGCAGTCTAATTATCCCGAGCCCTCTAATCTTTTGGGCGGAGACGGTTGTGGGGCAGGTTGCCCCTGTTGCCGTGGCGGGCGGTCTCGCCTTCGGTTTCTTACCTTCTTTCTATGATTTGTTACTTGGTCTCTTCCGTGCCATGGGCTATTTCTTTGGTCGCCGTCGTCATGATAAACCTTGGGGAACAGTTTATGATTCGGTGACCAAGCGACCACTTGATCCGGTCTATGTCACGGCGTCACAAGCTGGGCCGGACGGTGTGATGAAGGAGGTGGCGAGTGCTATCACGGATATCGATGGACGTTTTAGTTTCTTCTTGCCGGCCGGCACCTATCAGCTCTTGGCGAATAAAACGCATTACAAATTTCCTTCAGAAAAATTGCAGGGCAAAACAACGGACGAAATTTATAACGATTTATATTTTGGTCATCCCTTGGTTGTTACCGGTGAAGAGATTATTAATATCAATATACCGATGGATTCAATCGACTTCGATTGGAATGAGTTTGCCAAGACTAAGACAAATTTCTATCATTTCTATACTCGTCAGCAAATCTGGCTGAAGCGTCTCTATAATTTCTTTTTTGCTTTAGGCTTTGTTCTCTCGGTGACTCTTCTTTTCCTCAATCCCTCATTGCTCAATTTGGCTGTCCTCTTCTTGTATGTGGCCGTTATTCTCTTGAATAAGTTTTGGCGTGACAAGCGTCGACCGCTTAAGGTTGTGAGGGAGGGGAGCGATGAACCATTACCTTTTGCTATTATTCGAGTCTTCTTGCCGGATCTTAATCAGCAAATTAAGTCAGTGGTGGCCGATAAATTTGGACGTTTCTATCTTCTGGTGCGACCTGGGGTCTATTATTATACCGTTGAAGAAAAGCAATTAGACGGTTCTTATCTTAAGACCTATCAATCTGGTCCAGTCAATTTCTCTAAGGGAATTTTGACAAGAGACATTTCTGTGAAATAATAAGCCTAGTATGACTAAAGACGATAGATTTATTATCGCCGGTTTAGGCGGTGCCAAAACTCTCCAGGGGGAGATTGTTATTGGTGGAGCGAAGAATGAGGCGCTTAAGGTCTTGGCGGGCAGTGTCTTGTTCCAAGACGGCTTTACTGCTCTCAACGTTCCCGAGATTGAAGATGTTCATCGTCTGATTGAATTGTTAAAACGTCTGGGTATTAAAGTTGAGCACCCAGAGAAAAATAAATATAGTTTCGATACTACAGAATTAAAAGAATTTTCTCTTCCCGCTGATATTTCGAAGAAACTGCGTGCCTCGATTGTTATTACTGGTCCGCTCTTGGCTCGTTTTGGTAAAGTAATTTTTCCTTATCCTGGGGGTTGTGTGATTGGTAAGCGCCCCATTGATCTTTTCTTGGCGGGCTTTAGAAAGATGGGCGCTAAGATTACTGAAGATGGGGAGAATTTTGTTGTTGAGGCCGAGAATGGTCACTTAGTAGGAGCAGAAATTTTTTCTAAAATTCAGAGCGTGACAGTAACCGAGACTTTTATGATGGCGGGAGTTCTCGCTAGGGGGAAGACGGTTCTCAAGAATTGCCCGGTTGAGCCAGAGATTGTTTCTCTTGGTGAATGGTTAAATGAGTGCGGGGCCAAAATTACGGGGCTCGGTACCTCTACTATTATTATTGAAGGTGGCGAATTATTGCAAGGCCAAGATAAAATTCATCATACTTTGCCTGACCGAATTGAGGCGGGAAGTTTTATTATTCTCGGTGCCTTGGCCGGCAAAGAAATCATCGTGAAGAAATGTCGTCCCGACCATCTCGATGCCCTTATTGCTTATTTGTCTGAGGCCGGAGTAGAAATTGAGACCGGCCCTGATTGGGTTAAGGTAATAAATTCTGGCCGAGAAAAATTCACCTCGCTTGATGTTAAGACTCATGAGTACCCTGGTTTCCCCACTGATTTGCAAGCGCCTTTTTCTATTTTTCTCACACAGGCCGAGGGGCAAAGTTATCTCTTTGAAACAATTTTTGAGGGTCGCCTCAATTATTTTGACGCGCTCAGTCGTATGGGGGCCAAAGTTAAGGTCCTTGATTCGCACCGAGCGATTATTGATGGCCCCACCCCTCTCTCCGGACGAGAAATTGAGAGCCCAGACTTGCGGGCGGGGCTTGCTTATGTTCTGGCGGCCATTATTGCATCTGGGCAATCAGTAGTCCATAATGTCGAATATATCGACCGTGGGTATGAAGAGATCGAGAAACGCCTAGTCTCCTTGGGTTTAGAGATCAAACGAGTCTCCGGTGATGATAAAAACGAATTATGTCAGTGTTTACCACAAAATTAGGAATAGACTTAGGCACGGCCAATACTTTGGTCTATGTGCCGGGTCAGGGAATTGTTCTCAATGAACCGTCCGTGGTGGCGGTTAATTTAATGGATAATCGAGTGGTGGCGGTGGGCGGCGAGGCCAAGGATATGGTGGGCAAGGCCCCGGATACCATTATGGTCTACAAGCCAATGAAGGATGGGGTGATTGCCGATTATCGTATTACTGAAGCGATGTTGCGTTATTATATCAATAAAGCGATTGGGCGTTTTAATTTGTTCAAGCCCGATGTCATGATTTCTGTTCCGGCTGGAGTCACCTCAACTGAGCGTCGAGCGGTGATTGAGGCCGCAATGCGCGCCGGCGCCAAGAATGCCTATGTTGTGAAGGAACCAATTTTGGCGGCAATTGGTGCGGGTATACCTATTTATGAAGCTTGCGGGCACATGGTTGTTGATATTGGTGGGGGAACGACAGATGTCGCGGTAATCTCTCTTGGCGGTATTGTTTCTTCAACTTCGGTTAAGCATGCTGGTAATAAGATAGACCAAGCGATTGCCGATTATATTAAAAAAACTTTTAATCTTGCGATTGGTGACAAGACGGCCGAGGAGGTGAAGATTTCGGTTGGCTCAGCTGTCCCGATTGAAGATGAGATGTCTTATACGATTAAGGGTCGCGACTTCATGACTGGACTCCCGCGTTCGGCCGAAGTGCGAACCAACGAAATTGTTCGAGCGATTGACAATGAACTTAAAGAAATTGTGAGGGCCATTAAAGCCGTCTTCCAAGATACTCCGCCAGAGCTCTCGGCGGATGTTATCGATCAAGGGATAGTCTTGACGGGTGGTTCGTCACAACTTCGCAACTTGGCCGAACTCATCTTTAGGAAGACAGGGGTCAAGGCCTACGTCGCAGAGGAGGCTCTCTACTGTGTGGCCAAGGGGACGGGGATTGCCCTCGATCACATTGATGTCTATAAAAGGAGTATTATCTCTAAGAGATAGTAGTAAACGATAAGTAATAAGTCGTAAGTTGATGAAAGATAAAAAAATCTTTAATTTTGAGGAATTATATCATGCCTATTTGCTGGTCGGAGATAGGGAATATTGGCGAGAAATTCTTAAGCAAGAACTAAAAAAGAATCTAAAGATTGAGAATTTGTCCTCTTGCCCAGATATCTTTTGGCAGAGTTATGATTCTTTTGGTATCAAAGACAGTCATGGTTTGATTGAGAAGGAATCACGCAAATCATTTTCTGGCAGTGGCCGTTTTTTTGTCCTTGAGATAAATTCAGCGACTCCCGAAGCGCAAAATGCTTTGCTCAAGACTTTTGAAGAGCCAATCCCTGATACTCATTTTTTTATTATTGCTCGTTCGGCCGAGATTTTTCTCCCGACAGTTCGTTCGCGAATGATGGTAATGAATGTTGGCGGTAACTTGGAGGCGAAACCTCCAAGTGGAGGCGGAACTGAAGTCGTATCTCGCGTAGCCAGATCCGACTTCGGTGAAGCCGAAAAGAGGGCTAGTAACTTTCTCAAACTAGACCTCCCCGACCGTCTTGAATTCTTACAAAAAGAATTTCTAAAAAATAAAGACAAAAGTAAGAGCGAAATAATTGATTTTGTTATTGATTTAGAAAAAGCTCTCCGAGCGGGGATAGAGATGAGGAAAATTACTAAAGACGAAGAACTTTCCCTCCACGAATTAGAAAAATCCCGCCGTTATCTCGAGAACCCCCGTTCGTCCAATCGTTTGATTCTCGAACATCTGGCGTTTATTTTACCAAATTGACAACTTCCTATATAATATCCCTATGTATAACTTTTCCACATTTAAAACAAAATTAACAGAGGTTGAGGACTGGCTCGGGCGGGAGTATCTGAGCATTAGGACGGGCAAGGCGACACCGGCGGTCTTGGATAGTGTCATGGTGGAGTCCTATGGGACCAAAACGCCGCTTAAGCATGTCGCTGCGATTGGGATTGAGGATGCGCGCACTGTGCGTATTACTCCGTGGGACAAGAGTCAGCTTGGCGCCATCCAATCAGCGATTGAGGCGGCTAATATCGGACTCTCTGTTTCACCAGATTCAGCCGGACTCCGCGCCATCTTCCCAATGTTGACCGAAGAGCGTCGCAAGATGTTGATTAAACTCACGGGTGAGAAATTAGAAGATGCTCGTATCTCGGTGCGCAAAGAACGTGAGAAAGTTTGGGAAGAAATTCAGGAGCAAGAGAAAGCCGGTGAGATGAGCGAGGACGACAAATTCAAGGCTAAGGAAGATTTGCAGAAGATGATTGACGAAGCTAACGGCAAACTCGAATCTCTGTCGAAGAGAAAGGAAGCCGAAATAATGTCGTAATTCTTGTTGCCAAAAATCGGCCCATGATTATAAAAAAGTCTGGCCGAAATCGTAGATTGAGGAGAACCGAGGACTTTTTAGAAGCTTGAGCCGGTTTTGGCTCAAAAGATTAAATTAAAAAATAAAATGACTATAGTACTTTTCATCATCGTCCTCGCTCTCTTAATCCTTACTCACGAGTTTGGGCATTTTATTGTCGCCAAGCTCGGCGGGATTCGCGTTGATGAATTTGGTCTTGGTTTGCCACCCCGCGCCGTGGGTAAGAAATTTGGCGAGACTATCTATTCGCTCAATTGGTTGCCCTTTGGCGGTTTTGTAAAAATTTTTGGCGAAGATCCTAATGAAGAGAATACGAATGGTCCTGATAGTGCTCGCTCTTTTGTGAATAAGCCCAAATGGCTGCAAGCTTTGGTCTTAGCGGCGGGGGTCAGTTTCAACTTAATTTTTGCTTGGATTCTTATTTCTATCAATCTAATGATTGGTATGCCAATTGCCACCGACGGGGGAGTGCCAGTGGGCATGACTGTTCATCGTGAAATGTTGGCGGTGGTCAATGTGCTTAAAGATTCACCGGCCGCCCTTGGTGGTCTTAAGTCAGGAGATCAATTACTTTCGCTATTTTCAGGGAAGGAAAAGGCGACAGACTTGTCAGCTGACTCAGTGCGTAATTTTGTTAAGAGATTTCCCAATCAAGAAGTGAAGGTAGAATATTCACGCAAGGGTGCTTTGGCGACAACTTCTTTTGCGACGGTTATTCCTAAAACAAACAGTTCTAGTAGCGATGCCATGATTGGTATCGCGATGCAGAAGATTGGTTTGGTCTCGGCCGCCTGGTGGCAAGCGCCTTTCTATGGTCTATATTTTACTTATCACATGATCATCAATACCTTCTTGTCCTTCGGTGATTTCTTCTCCATGATTTTTACTGAAGGCCGAGGAGCTCTGGCGGCCGTTTCTGGTCCGATTGGTATTTATAGTCTAATGAATGACGCGAGCAAGATGGGTTTGGTCTATGTGCTTAACTTTATGGTGGTGATCTCCATTAATTTGGCGATTATTAATCTCTTGCCCTTCCCAGCTTTGGATGGCGGACGTCTCCTCTTTGTGGCTATTGAGGCAATAATTCGCCGACCGATTAAGCCCTCAATTGCCAACGCTCTTAATATGATTGGCTTTGTCCTTCTCATCCTTCTTATGATAATCATCGCCGTGAGCGATATTGCTAAATTGTTGTAAAATAGCCTTATTTTACCCCGAGACTTAGTCTCGGGGGAGATTACCTTCTGCTATTGACAGGCAGGGCTATTTAGGTGTATAATCACAAGGTATGTACATTGAGTTTGTCCGCCCGTGATACCGACTGTCTCGGCGTCTTAGGGTAGACACAAAGGAGAGAAAGGCAAGGTGAAGTTATGAGTCGCAAGCCCGTAACAGTTAGCCAGGCGGAGTGTCTCCGCAAAATCGCCAACGAGAAACAGGTGGGTCGTGATCGTTTTCAGCAAGCCATCGACGACGGTTCTTTTGGCCACTTCCTCGACTCTCTCAAACTTGAATCGGGGGGCATTGCTCCGCCGGAAGGCGCGCGCGTCCACGTTCTCAGGGTCAAGGTTGATCAGAGCCGTGAGTGGCAAGATGCCGTGAGTGCCGCTGGCCCCGACACGCCGGATAGCTACAATGTCCGCAAGGTTGGCGGTCAGTATCCGTCGGTCGGCGGGGAAGTCATCGAGGAGGAACTCATCCTTCTCAACTTCCCGAAGGGCGACGGCAACTGGGACAAGGCCAATGTGTGGGCGGGAGCTCACGGCCTTAAGCGGACCAACCCGCGCGAAGTCTTCGCCGTTGGCGAACAGCACCCGAAGCTTCACGAACAGCTCGAGCAAAATCCGATGTACGTGGTGGCCACGACGGATTGTTCCTTCGAGGGCAACCGCGACGCCTGCTATGTCTGGTGGAACGACTCGATGCGCGAGGCGGGTCTCGACTGGATCGAGGTCTTCGACTTCTCCTACGCTTGGTTTGCCTTCCGCAAGTAGACCTTAAGCCTGGGCCTCTTTGAACTTCTGTTCTTTGGCCTCGGTCTTCAGCTCTTGGGCTCGGTGTTCGCTTTGGCGGATACCGAGCTCGTATTAGTTATGGTAAGATAGTTGGTGGTAGTAGGTGAATATGTGAGCGACTACGGTTTCTCTCTACCGAATCCAGTATCCATACATTGAGAATATTCGCGACTACGGTTTCGGATAGAGTGATGTATGCAGACACTTCACAAAAAATGAAGCTACTTGGTGCGAGTCACTAGGGCATTGTATCCAGTAGTAATTCTATTGGAAGAGATGCCGAATAATATACAGCCCCGAGAGTATTCAAAGGGCAGTGGTACGGATAGTCTCACGCACAATTCCTTCGAGGGCAACCGCAACGCCTGCTATGTCTGGTGGAACGACTCGAAGCGCAAGGCGAATCTCAACTGGATCGAGAACTTCGACAACTCCTACGATTGGTTTGCCTTCCGCAACTCCTTCATTTCTCTCCCGTTTTTGCGGGGGAGTTTTGTTTTAGCAATTGGCCACTCCAACCACCGAGCATTTTGCCAATCTCTTCTAGTTTTACAGATATGGCCGCATATTTTTTAGTATCCAGAGACCTTGTTTCCCATAAAACCAATAACAAAACTTTTATTGTATCCATTTTTCTTATGGCCAGTCGAACATAAGGTGCCTTGTCGACTGGAGACAAAAAAGAGGCACTGGCAACCGCTTCTATTGTTTCAATAAATAAATTATCAACTCTCAAACCTAGAGAAAACCGCTCAACCTTGGGAAGAACCTGGTGATATTGATGCCACAGAAGATAGGCTGATTTGAGATACTGAAGAAGTGGTAGTAATTTTGCGGGGGGGGGTATTATTGGTTGTGTGAGAAAAATTCAATTTATCCATAAATATGAGGATATCATCTCGCTTGATAATTTGCTAGGCGCTTGGCGGGAATTCATCAGAGACAAAAAATCTAAAAAAGATGTTCAAGAATTTGAGAGAAATCTCATGAGTAATATCATTGCCCTCCATTCTGATCTCAAAAACAAAATTTATGCCCATGGCTCTTATCAAGCCTTCAAAATTTCTGATCCCAAACCGCGTGATATCCACAAGGCCACGGTTCGTGATCGTCTACTCCATCATGCTATTTATCGGGTTCTGTATTATCACTTCAACCCTAAATTTGTTTTTGATTCATATTCTTGTCGTCTAAACAAAGGCACGCGCCGAGCAATTAAACGATTTGCCGAATTTGGGCGGAAGGTCTCACAAAACAATACGCAGGCCTGTTGGGTCTTGAAATGTGATGTGCGCAAGTTCTTTGCTTCAATTGATCACGAGGTTTTGATTAAAATCTTGAAGAAGTTTGAACCAGACCCTGATATTATCTGGCTACTTGAGCAAGTTATTGTAAGTTTCCACAGCACTGAAAGAGGCAAAGGTCTACCCTTGGGTAATTTGACCTCGCAACTTTTAGTAAATATCTACATGAATGATTTTGACCAATTTATGAAGCATCAGCTTAAAGTTAAATATTATGTCCGTTATGCTGATGATTTTGTGATTATGTCGAGTGACAAAAAGTATTTAGAAAAGCTTCTCACTGAGGTTGACGAATTTCTAGCAGAAAAACTTAAACTAAAACTGCACCCTGATAAAGTTTACATCAAGACGCTCTCTTCGGGCGTTGATTTTTTGGGCTGGGTGCATTTCTATAAACATTGTGTTTTGCGGACTTCGACCAAGAGAAGGATGTTTAAGAAGATTAGAGAAGCCGGTGGTAAAGAGGAGATATTACAATCATATTTGGGGATGCTGGGGTGGGGTAATGGGTATGGTTTAAAACGGCAGATTGAGCAAATTGGTGTTCTTTGACCCCCCTCCTCTTTTGGGTTAAGATGGGGGCATATGCGACAATCTCAATTGTTTACTAAAACAAGGCGCGAAGCGCCTAAAGATGAGGTGGCTGAGAATGCCAAACTCTTAATTCGAGCGGGTTTTATTAGCAAAGAATTAGCTGGAGTTTACACCTTCTTGCCTCTTGGTCTTATTGTCCTAGAAAAAATAAAAAATATTATTCGCGAAGAAATGAATGCCGTCGGAGGACTTGAGGTCCAGATGACAACCTTGCAGAATCCAGAACTTTACGAGAAGACCAATCGTTGGGATGACGAAGTTGTTGATAACTGGTTTAAAACAGAATTAAAATCTGGTGGCAAGCTTGGTTTGGGTTTAACTCATGAAGAAGCTATCACGGCTATGCTTGTCGGGCACGTCAGTTCGTACAAAGATTTGCCAATGTCTGTCTATCAGATTCAGAAGAAATTTCGCAACGAAATTCGAGCGAAGAGTGGTATTATGCGTGGGCGAGAATTCACGATGAAAGATTTGTATTCTTTCCACGCCAACGAAGAAGACCTAAATGATTACTACGATAAAGTTAAGGGTGCTTATGAAAGGGTCTTTGAGAGAGTCGGCTTGGGTGAGCTAACTTATTTTACTTTTGCTAGCGGCGGTATTTTTAGTAAGTATAGCCATGAGTTTCAAACTTTGTCTGAAGCGGGTGAAGATACTATCTATGTCAATGAAGAGAAAAAATTTGCGATTAACAAGGAGGTCTTGGATGAAGAAATTTTAGCTGAATTTGGTATCGGGATGGACGATCTTGTTGAGAAGAAAGCTATTGAGACAGGCAATATTTTTAAACTGGGTACAAGGTATACCGAGCCTTTGGGGCTAAAATTTATCGATGAAAACGGAGAAACAAAACCGGCTATCGGTGCGAGTTATGGTCTCGGAGTTGACCGTCTTATGGGAACTATTGCTGAAGTTATGTCTGATGATCGCGGTTTGGTCTGGCCTCGAAATATTGCTCCATTTACTGTCCACTTAGTTGCTTTAGGGACAGAGGGTGGTGAGGCTTATACAGAGGCCGAAGACTTATACCGAGTTTTTAGTGAGTTGGGGATCGAAGTTCTCTTTGATGATCGCAATCTGGGGGCGGGCGAGAAATTTGCTGATGCCGATTTGCTCGGCATGCCTTATCGGGTTATTGTTTCTGATAAGACTCTGGCGAGTGGGGGCTTCGAACTTAAAGAAAGGCAGAGTGGGGAAGTGAGGATGGTTAATTTAGAAGAATTAATTGAGATTGTTAAATAAGTTTAATTTCAGCGAGAAAAATTGATATGTTCTGGCAATTACCAAAAATGTTTTCTAATGATGTTGGTATCGATCTGGGTACTTCTAATACCTTAGTGTATGTAAAGGGTCACGGGATCATTATCTCCGAACCATCAATTGTTGCATTGAACCAGAAGACGGGGCGCGTGGTGGCGGTCGGCAATGATGCGAGTCAGATGATTGGACGCACACCAGCTCACATTCAAGCGATTAAACCTCTAGTGGGAGGAGTCATTTCTAATTATGAAGTGGCCGAGGAGATGCTGGCCTATTTTTTGAAAAAAACAGCCACTTTAGTTGGTAGCAATCTTTTTCGCCCTCGTGTTGTCATTGCTGTCCCGTCTGGTATTACGAACGTTGAACGTCGGGCGGTGCGTGATGCGGCCACGGCAGCCGGCGCGCGCGCGGTACATATTGTCGAGCAACCAGTGGCCGCGGCCATTGGTATTAATATGCCGATTTTTGATCCAGTTGGTAACATGATTGTCGATATTGGTGGGGGCACAACGGATATTGCGGTTATCTCTCTTGGCGGTTTGGTTAAAGTTAAGAATCTTTTGATCGCTGGCGAACGCTTCAATCAGGACATTATTAATTATGTCCGCGATGAGTTCAAAATTTTGTTGGGTGAGCGCACCGCCGAAGAAGTCAAAATAAATATTGGCGCCGTTTTGAAACAGAAGGATAATAATGAAACTCTTGTTCGTGGTCGTGACTTAGTGACTGGTCTCCCACGTGAAGTTGCTATTACCGATTCGGATGTGCGCGAAGCCATTTTTACTTCCCTAACTATTTTTGTTGATGCAGTTAAAGAAGTTTTAGAAGCGACGCCTCCCGAAGTTGTCTCCGATATTATGCGTCGAGGCTTGGTGATTACCGGCGGAGGAGCCCTAATTCGTGGTCTCGACGAACTCTTAAGCAAAGAGCTAGAGATCCCCGTGCACCTGGCCGAGGACCCTCTCACCGCGGTGGTGCGTGGGACGGGAGTAATTCTCGATGACTTTGAGGCCTATCGTGACATATTAATCGATAATGAAGAAGAATTAACTCCGCGTTAAATGATCAAACGTAATTACTATCAACAAAATCGTAAAAAATTAATTCAGAAGATTCTCGCCTTCTTTTTTGTTTTGGTGCTAGTTTATTTTTTGGGTGGAGTGCTGCTTCGTCCGCTCTCTGGCCCAACGAGCTTCATCTTCCGGCCTTTGTGGTGGGCGAATGAGGGTCTTTTTGCTGGCGGGCAAACAATTTTTGACTTTTTCCGTAATAAGAACAGTTTGGCCATAGAGAATCGTCGTCTTCAAGTAGAAAACGGTAGTTTGAAAACAGAGCTTCTAACTAAGAACCAGCTCAAGAGCGATAATGATTATTTGCGGAACCTCTTTGGCAAAGCTAAAGATAAGGGCTTGCCGGTAGTTGGGAGTGTTATCTTCTTGCCTAATTTTGTCCCTTACCAAACTCTGCTTATTGATGTTGGCAAAAATAATCTTTCCAAAAAAATTAAGGTTGGCGATCTGGCTGTTACCGACCGTACCGTCTTAGTTGGCCGTGTGGCCGAAGTGGGGGCCTGGTATTCTAAAGTTAGTTTATTATCGGCTGAGAATAATATCTCAGTTTCTATTGGTCCGAAGAATGTCCCGGCGCAGGCCTTGGGTGAGGGAGCCGGTAATTTTGCCGTCTCTCTACCTAAAGATACGGTTATCTCTATTGGTGATCGAGTTACGGCTCCACTTTTTAATAATCTACTGGTGGGCACGGTCAGAGCGATTAGCAAAAATCCGAGTCAACCCAATCAGGTAATTCTGATTAAGACGCCTGTCAATCTTTGGCAGCTTAAGTGGTTAGAAATTTATAATGCCAAGAATTAGTTTTTTTATTCTCCTTTTGTTCTCGGCCGTGGCTCTTCCTTGGTGGATAAGCTCAATCT
The DNA here is from genome assembly GCA_903864935.1 of Candidatus Vogelbacteria bacterium. Taxonomy (GTDB): domain Bacteria; phylum Patescibacteriota; class Minisyncoccia; order Phycocordibacterales; family XYD1-FULL-46-19; genus CAIPHT01. The sequence goes on along the minus strand of CAIPHT010000006.1, from coordinate 141,578 downwards.
TTTTGTTGGCGCTTGTCCTCTATTTCCCTTGGTACTATGAAGGAGTGATCGCTGTTTTATTATACGAATTGCTTTATAGTTTAAATAGTTCGGTCCTCTGGTTAACGCTAGGAATTTTATTATTAATCCCGATTATCGAATGGCTTAAAACGCGTTTATATGTTTTTCACTAAAAGGAAAAGGTTATCTCGCAATTTTGACTTGTCACCAGACGAGATTTTTGTTGATGCCAGCAACTTGCCCAAGTATGACGAACAACAATTCGAAGGGCGTCTCGAACGAGCCATTAGTCGTCGGACTTTCTATGGGCTACTTATTTTTTGCACCTTGTTGTTCTTGGCTTTTGTTGGTCGGACTTTCTGGTTGATGGTCGTTGAGGGTAATTATTATGCCGAGCGAAGCCAGAGTAATAGTTTGAATTTCACTCCAATTTTTGCTGAGCGAGGCAATATCTATGATCGCAACGGCAAGGTCTTGGCTTGGACTGATAACGGGACATCGACCGACAAACGTGTCGGCCCCAATCGTGTTTATCTCGATACTCCAGGGCTGGGCCATCTTCTCGGTTATGTTAGTTTCCCCAATGAAGAAGAGTTTTCTACCGGAAAATATCATCCTCAAGAATTATTGGGGCGTGATGGGGTAGAGCGAACTTATAATGAATATTTGTTAGGGGAGAGAGGGGTAAGAATTGTTGAGGTTAATGCTGCGGGCAAATTGGCCTCCGATCATATCGTTAAGTTGCCTGTGCCTGGCCAAGAGCTGAAGCTCTCCATTGATAACAAGGTTCAGACCAAGCTCTACGAATTTATGAAGCAGATTGCTCTCGACCACGGTTTCTCTGGAGGCGGGGGAGTGGTCATGGATGTCGAGACGGGCGAAATCTTAGCCATCACCAGTTATCCCGACTATGATCCTAACGTGCTATCCTTAGGACAAGACAAATCTTTAATCAAAAAATATCTCACTGATAGTAATAACTTTATGTTGGACCGTTCGATTGGCGGACTCTATGCCCCTGGTTCGACCTTCAAACTTTTTGTCGCTATCGGTGCCCTCGCTGAGAAGACTGTTAATCCACTTAAGAATTTTGTGACAAACGGCAAATTGGTGGTGCCGAATCCTTATGACAAAACTAAAGAGACCGTTTTTAAAGATTGGCAGAACAATGGGACTGTGGACTTGCGTCGAGCAATTGCTGTCTCTTGCGATGTCTATTTTTACATCATTGGTGGTGGCTTCGGTTCTCAACCCGGTTTGGGTATTTTGAATATCGAGAAATATTCTAGACTCTTTGGACTTGCTTCTAAGACCGGGGTTAATTTACCGGGCGAGGAGGATGGCTCTATCCCTAGTCCCGAATGGAAGGCGGAGAACTTCAAGGGTGAGGCCTGGCGTCTTGGTGATACCTACCATACGGCGATTGGTCAGTATGGAGTACAGGTTACGCCAATTCAATTGGCTCGGGCTTATGCGGCCATTGCTAATGGTGGTAAATTACTTCAGCCCACTGTGGTAAAGATTAAACCAGAGCAAGCCAAGGCCTCTAGTACCATTACTGTCGATCCGTCAGTTTGGCAAGCGGTTCGAGAAGGGATGCGTCAGACAGTGACAGAGGGCACAGCGAAGTCGCTTAATTTGCCCAATGTCACGGTGGCCGCTAAGACCGGTAGTGCCGAAATTGGCATTACCAAAACTCGTGTTAATTCGTGGATTGCTGGTTACTGGCCTTACGAGAAGCCCCACTATGCTTTTGCTGTTGTGATGGAGAAAGGGGAACGCACCAACACTGTGGGGAGTGTCGTGGCCGTGCGGCAGCTTTTAGATTGGATGACTATTTATGCGCCGGAATATTTGAAATAAACAATTAATCTGCTATAATACAGGGCGATATGGCAAATAACCCCCACTATTTAAGTCAGGAGAAATACGATGTTCTTAAAGAGGAGCTTAAACAACTTAAGACTATTGAACGCAAAAAAATTGCTGAGAACTTAGAGTACGCCAAGTCTCTAGGCGACCTCTCCGAGAATGCCGAATACCACGAGGCTCGTGATAAGCAGGCTGATGTTGAAGATCGCATCTCTGAATTAGAAGAAATTATTAAATATGGCATTATCATTTCTTCTCACAAATCTGACAAGGCTGAAGTTGGCACAACAGTTGTGACTAAGCGAGATAACGGTAACGAAGAAAAATTTGTGATCGTTGGTGCCGAAGAAGCTGACATGAATCTTGGCAAAATTTCTCACGAGTCACCGCTTGGGGCCGCTCTTCTCGGACATAAGATCGGTGAGATTGTTGCTGTTAGTACGCCCAAAGGTGAGAACAAATATAAAATCATTGATATCCAATAAATTCTAAATGGCCTCTCTCGAAGAATTACGAAATGAACGTTTAAAGAAACTCAACTTGCTCCGAGAGGGCGGTTATAATCCTTATCCGGCGCAAACAGAGATTAATACTTCGATTGAGGAGGCGGTTACCAATTTTGATCAATTTGTTGCGAAGGGTCACGACATTACAACTGGCGGGCGCATCATGGCCTTGCGTCGTCAGGGTGGGTTAATTTTTGTTGATTTGTTTGATAACGGAGTAAAAATCCAGACCTTGCTCAAAGAAGATAATCTTGGCCACACCTTCGAACTCTTAGCTGATACCATTGATATTGGTGACTTTATTCAGGTGACCGGCAAACTTATTACTACCAAGCGTGGCGAGAAAACGGTTGAGGCCGAAGGGTGGAAGATTTTGGCCAAAAGTTTGCGCCCCTTACCAGATCAATGGTCCGGCTTTCAAGATACCGAAGAGCGTTTGCGCAAGCGTTATCTTGATATACTCTTAAATGACGACGTCCGAGACATGGTGGTAAAGCGTGGCCGGTTCTGGCAAGCGGTTCGCAATTTTCTCTTAAGCAAAAATTTTCTTGAAGTCGAGACTCCGGTTTTAGAAAACACCGCTGGCGGAGCCGATGCTCGTCCTTTTGTCACTCACCACAACGCTCTTGATATTGATGTCTTCCTTCGTATCTCGACGGGTGAACTCTGGCAGAAGAAATTAATGGTCGCTGGCTTCCCGCGCACCTTCGAGATTGGTCGTCAATTTAGGAACGAGGGCATGGATGCCGAGCACGTGCAGGATTACTCGCAGATGGAATTTTATCTTGGCTATGCTGATTACGAGCAAGGGATGCAATTGGTAGAAGAATTATACAAGCATGTCGCGCAAGAAGTTTTTGGCACCCAACAATTCAAGATTGGCGAATTCGAGGTAGACTTGGGTAAGAAGTGGGAGCGCTACGACTTCCGCGAGACAGTGAAGAAGATGACAGGGGTTGATGTTTTTGAAACTAAGATTGAAGAAATTGAGGCTAAATTAAAAGAGCTCGGGATTGTTTATGATAAAAAAGGTTTTAATATTACTCGCGCCATTGATAATTTGTGGAAGTATTGTCGCAAGCAGATTGCCGGTCCCGGTTTCTTGGTTGGTGTGCCGATTGAGATTTCTCCGCTCGCTAAACGTGATGAGAAAGATCCTCGCCGCACCCAACGCTTCCAACCGATTATTGCTGGTTCCGAACTTGGTAATGGTTATAGTGAGCTCAATGATCCGATCGATCAGATGGAGCGCTTCAATGAGCAGGCCAAATTGCGTGAAGCCGGGGATGATGAGGCCCAGATGAAAGATGAAGAATTCGTTGAAGCTCTAGAGTATGGCATGCCGCCAACTTGTGGCTTCGGTATGAGCGAACGCGTTTTTGCTTTCCTCGCCAACCGCTCCACCCGCGAAGCGCAGATTTTCCCGCTCATGCGCCCTAAGGACAAATAGTCCTACAACTCTCTTGATATTTTAAAGTAGAAACAAACACCTTCTCCCATTAAAAAATGGTAACATCCCTGACGACCGTCAGCATTGTTACCTTTTTGGGAATTTGATAAAATTTAGGGCATGGGTCTAGCAGAAGAAATAATTTTTCATTTGGTTAATCATCCTGGTAATTATCGTGACCTAAGAATGCGTTTGATCGGCGATACTTATCTTGCCGACAAAAGGTTGGACGAGGAAATACGTCAGAAAGAAATTAAGGCAAAAGAGAAAGTTCTCCGAATGACCCTCTGGCGTTTGAGAAAAAACGGGATAATCGAAGAGAAGAATGACGGCTGGTTTTTGACCAAATTGGGCAGGGACAAGACTAAAAAGAAAAAAGATATTTTAAAGCAACACTTGAGTTATCCTCCCGTCCCAGAGTCGAATGATAAAATAATCATCTCTTTTGATATACCCGAATCTCACCGTCGCTATCGCAATTGGTTGCGAATTGAATTAACTCATCTTGATTTCAAAATAATGCAAAAAAAGTGTTTGGTTGGGGCCGGCGCCTTTACCTAAAGAATTCATTGAGGCTGCCCAAGAAAGAGGGCTACTTCAATATCTAAAATTTTTTGAAGCCAAAGAATCGAAAATTGTTTAGGCCTTAAGTTTTAAGAATAAATAATCAGTAACCCAAAAAGGTAACACAGCTGACGGTCGTCAGTTGTGTTACCTTTTTGCAAAGATTTTGAAAGCGTGGTACGGTTTGTGGTGGAGGAACTTCTACAACAAAAAGGAAAGCTTTGCCATGGATGAAAATCGCGGACCCACTCAGAGAGACCAGAAGATTCAGGAAAACTATGAAGCCCAGTGTTGGGCCATAGACACAATGTATTTGTGCAAGGTCATATTGACCTTTCTGGCACTCGGGCTATTATTTTGGTTATTTTCATGATCGACACATTTTTCTCGCGCGGGAACCCTTCGGGGCGCCCGCGCGGTTTTTGTTGAGGGGCAATTTTTGTGCTATAATACAAAGACTTATGAAAAAAGTCTTATTTTTGTTGTTTATTTTGTTAATACCGGCCATATCTCAGGCTAAGGCCTTAGAATTCTCGGCCTGGGTCCCATATTGGAAGAAGACGGCTGCTTCGGCTGAAGCTACCACTCACCTTAATCAACTCACCACCCTGAGCCCTTTTTCTTATGAAGTAAATGACGATGGCACGATTAAGGATCCCATGAAGATAAGCCAAGAGCCTTGGGTCTCACTTCTGGCCTCTGCCCGGGCCAAGAAAGTTAAGCTTATCCCCGCGATATTGTGGAATGATGGCCAAGCTATCCAGAAGACGATGGCGACAAAAAAGACTCGTGATGCCCAGATCAAACAAATCACCGACATTGTGAAGGCTAATAATTACGATGGCATTGATATTGATTATGAAGGTAAGACCACGGCCGTCTTCAAGACCTTCGGCCTTTTTCTTAAAGATCTCTCAATACAACTTCACAAGAATAAAAAAGTTCTTGTTTGTACAATCGAACCAAGGCTCCCGCCGACCTCACGCTTCTTAACTGTGCCGGAGGAGATTGAGTATTCGAACGATTACAAGATGATCAACACTTATTGTGACGAGGTGCGCCTAATGGCCTATGATCAGATGACGGCCGATATCCTCTTGAATCGACGCAATAAATCTGTCGGCTTATACGCGCCGGTGGCCGATATCAGTTTTGTGAAGAAGGTGGTGGGTTATGCTCATCAACAAATTGCGTATAATAAAATTGTTATCGGCGTCGCTAATTATGGCTATGCTTATCAAGTGATCGATAAGGGCACTTTCTATGATTACAAAAAATTGAGTGCTCTGACTTACAAAACTTTTATGGATTTGGCCGCAAGCACGGGCTCAACACCTAAGCGCAATAACGCTGGTGAGTTATCTTTCACCTATTTCAAAGATGGGCAGAGTCGTTATGCCGTTATCTCTGACAGCGTCGCCATTGCTTCTAAAGTAAAACTTGCCAAGAATCTTGGCCTTAAGGGCATTGCCCTTTTCAAAGTGGATGGCGAGAGTGATCCGAATCTTTGGACAGCCTTAAGATAAGCTTGGGCTCAGCGTTTTAAAAAGTCCTCGGATCTCCTCAATCTACGATTTCGGCAAGACATTTTTAAAACGCTGAGCCCTTCGCTTAACACATAGAAAACCGCCTGAACTTGTTAACAAGTTCAGGCGGTTTTTTTGGCTTTATGGTCATACGACCATTGCTCCATCGCTTTGCTCAGGGTTATCCACAGTTTTAGGTGGGAGAGGCTTGTTGTAAAGTGGGAGACAGTGGGATAGAATGGGAAGTGATGTTAATCGGGGAATTTAGACATACCATTGATGATAAGAAGCGTATTTCGATGCCGGCTTCTTTTCGTAAAGAAATTGGCAAAAAAATGGTAATTACTAAAGGCCTCGACTCTTGTCTCTTCGCTTATACTCTCGACGGGTGGAAGAAGGTGAGCGGCGAGATTGATAAATTGCCCATGACTCAGAGTGCGGCCCGTTCTTTCTCTCGTTTTATTTTAGGTAGTGCCTTTGAGGTGGAGATTGATAGTATGGGGCGCGTCTTAATCCCTGAGCATCTCAAAGATTTTGCTGATCTTAAGAGCCGAGTCGTGGTGGTGGGCCTCTCCGAGCGAATCGAAATTTGGGATGACCGCAAATGGAAGGAAAATATTGACAAGGTCGAGAAGCAGGCCGACGTGCTGGCCGAGCGTCTCAGCGAAGTGGGAATGTTTTAGTATGCACGTACCAGTTCTTTTACAATCGACAATTGAGCTACTGAATATTAAGGAGGGTGACAAAGTGGTAGATGCCACTCTGGGCCTTGCCGGTCATAGTCAGGAAATTGCCAAAATTTTAGGTAAGACGGGTCTCTTGATTGGTCTCGATGCTGATGCGAGTTTGCTCGCTAAGGCTAAGGAGAATCTCAAGGGGGTGCCTTGCCAAACCATTTTTATAAACACGAATTTTCGCAATCTGGCCGGGGCTTTAGATGAACAGGGGATAGAGGAGGTAAGTGCTGTCCTGTTTGACCTTGGTCTTAACTCTGAGCACTTTGATTCATCTGAGACGGCTTGCCTGCCATTAGGCAGGGGCTTCACTTTCCAAAAAGATGAACCACTTCTTATGACTCTGGCGAGCGAGATTAGCGAAGAGACCTTAACTGCTAAAGAGATTGTGAATACTTGGGACGAAGAGAATATTGCCGACATTATCTACGGCTATGGCGAGGAGAGATTATCTCGACGCATTGCCCACGCGATTGTGGAGGCGAGAAAGAAGAAAGAGATTGTTACCACCTTCGACCTAGTTGAAGTGATCAAGAGTGCGATGCCGGCCAATAAGTTACACGGGAAGACACATTTTGCCACCAAAACTTTTCAAGCTTTACGCATTACCGTCAACGATGAGATCGGCGCCCTGAAGGAAGGGTTGGCCGGCGCTTGGATTAAGCTCGGCTGTGGAGGGAGGGTCGCTGCCATTTCCTTCCACAGTCTCGAAGCTAGAACAGTTAAGAATTTTTTTAAAGATAAGGTTGTGAGTGGAGAAGGGGAACTTGTTAATAAGAAGGCGATTATGCCAGAGAGAGAAGAAGAAATATCAAATCCAAGATCACGCAGCGCTCAATTGCGAGTAATTCAAAAAATAAAATGAAAAATTGGGAAAATAAAATTAAATGGGTTCTAATTGCTAGTCTGGTCTTAATGACCGGGGCCTATGTTTATTTTCTTAGTAATTCTGTTTCTTCGGTTGCCTTGCGTCGTGATAATGAAGAAAAAATTGTTGCTCTTGATGCCGAGGTCTCATCCCTGGAGGCCAATTATCTTGGCCGAATGAGCAGTATTAATTTAGAGCTGGTTAAAAAAATGGGTTATGTTGATGCTGCGGATAGTGCCAGTTTTGCCACCCGCAACGAGCCTCTTGGTTTGCTAGCTTCTAATAATGAAATCTAGTTCTAATACTCGTAATCGTATAAGTTTTCTGGCTTTGGCCTTTTTGTTGGTGGCCTTATTGTGTTTTGTTCGACTTTTTTTTATCCAAATTGTTAAATCCGATTTTTACCGCGAGAAAGGGGATCGACAATATCTTCGTCCAAGTACCGACATCTTTAATCGAGGGAGCATCTTTGCTGAGAAGAAGGATGGCTCGCTTTTTGCTTTGGCCGGGATGAAGACGGCTTATCTCATTACCCTTAATCCACGTTTGTTTAAAGATCAAGCCTCTAGTACTTATGACAAGCTTAATCCGCTCATCCCGCTTGACCCCGCTGATTGGCTTAAATGGGTGAATAGCACCTCGACCTATCGAGAGTTAGCCTCTAAGGTTGAGCCAGACAAGGCCGAAGCGATTAAGAAATTAAATATCAAAGGGATTACTATTTATAAACAGAAGCTTCGCTCTTATCCCTTTGGTACCTCAGCTTCTCATGTTGTCGGTCTGGTGGGTTATAAGGAGAGTGATTTGATCGGTCGTTATGGCCTAGAGCGACAGTATGAGAAAGTTCTGACCCGTGGTTCGGAGATGTCCTTCGCCAATTTCTTTGTTGAGATTTTCTCAGGAATTGAGAGTTCGCTCTCGGGTAAAACAGCGGCGGCCGAAGGCGATATTGTTACCACTATCGAGCCGGTAACGCAGAAGTTTTTTGAAGGGGAATTAATGAAGGCGGAGGACGAGTGGCAGGGTGATAAGATTGGTGGCATTATTATTGACCCAAAAACGGGGGAGATTATTGCCATGAGTGCCTGGCCGAATTTTGATCCGGGGAATAAAGTGACCGATCTCGGCGTACTCACTAACCCTCTTGTCGAGGGGGTTTATGAACTTGGCTCAATCTTCAAACCGCTCACCATGGCGGCCGGCCTTGATACTGGCGTGGTCACCGCTAAGACCACTTATAATGATACAGGTTGTATTACTTTAAATAAAAAGAAAATTTGTAATTATGATGATAAGGCACGTGGCGTTATCCCAATGCAAGAAGTGCTTAATCAATCACTAAATTGTGGTGCCTCTTTTGTCACTGAGAAATTGGGGCAAGACCGCTTCAGACAATATTTTAATGCTTATGGCTTCAACGAACCGACTGGGGTTGACTTGCCGGGCGAGGCGACAAACTTAATGAAGAATCTTAAGAGTCCACGCATTGTTGATTATGCCACCGCCTCTTTTGGTCAGGGGATTGCCGTGACACCGCTCTCTCTCGTTCGTGCCCTGTCCTCACTTGGTAACGGTGGTTATTTGATAACCCCACACATTGTTAAAGAGATTGATTACCAAAATAAATTAACTCAGAAGATTGAACCGAAGATTGGACGCCAAGTGATTAAGAAAGAGACAAGCGAAGAGATTAGTCGAATGTTGGCCACCGTTGTTGATAGTAAGATGCCCAAGGTGAAGATGGAGCGTTATACCATTGCCGCCAAGACCGGGACGGCCCAGATTGCCAATCCGGCCAACGGTAAGTATTATGATGACCGTTATCTCCACTCCTTCTTTGGTTATTTCCCAGCTTATAACCCACGCTTCCTTGTTTTTATCTTTATTATGAATCCTAAGGGGGCCCAATTCTCCTCTGAGACTCTAACGACGCCATTTGTGAATACGTCCCGTTTTCTGCTAAACTATTACCAAGTCCCACCGGATAGGTAGCCCACTTTTCCCCGACCAGACCTCAAGTGAGCCCGAGGTGTGGTCGGGAGAAAATAAAATCATGAAAAAAATTTTAAAAACAACAATTGCCAAGATATTGCAATGGGAGGCCAAGATGCTTCTTGATAAATATCACCCCAAGATTATTGGAGTGACGGGTTCTGTCGGCAAGACTTCGACCAAGGATGCTATCTATCGAGTCCTCAGCGCTGGCGGTTTCTCTGTCCGTAAGAGTGAGAAGAGTTATAACGGTGATATCGGTGTACCTCTTACTATCTTAGGTTGTCAGTCCGCGTGGAATGATCCTTTTGGTTGGCTTGAGATTATTATTTATGGTCTGCGTCAATTGTTTGGCAAAGAGTCTTATCCTAAGTGGCTCGTGCTTGAGGTTGGCTTGGAGTATCCGGGGGAAATCAAGGATATTCTCAAATGGGTTAAGTTTGATATCGCCGTGACCACTCTCATGCCGGAGGTCCCTGTGCATATGGAGTTCTTCAAATCTAAGGACGAGGTCATAAATGAGAAAATGATGTTGCCCAAATCTGTCCCGCTTGAGGGCTTTGTCCTGCTTAATGCTGATGACCCCAATGCTCTTAAATTTATCCCGGAGATTAAGGCCGAAGTTTTTACCTATGGGCAGGCTGAGGCGGCCGATTATCAGGCTGGTTTAGGTGAGACATTTTATGAGGAGAAAGAGGGTCAGAGTTTGCCGGCAGGTCTCGCCTTCAAACTTCAACACAATGAAAGAGAGATCCCAGTAAGAATTCCTGGTGTTATCGGCGCGCACCAAATTTATCCTGTTCTTGCGGCTCTCTCGGTGGGAGACAAGCTTGGCCTTAATATGGTCGAGATGGTTGATTCGCTTGAGAGTTATTTGCCACCGCCAGGACGCTTGCGCTTAATTGAGGGCATTAAGAACACCACTATTCTTGACGATACTTACAATGCTTCGCCAGCGGCAATGGGTGCCGGGTTAACAGCCCTTGCCAGTTTTAAGAATGAGGGTCGCAAGATTGCGGTTATGGGTGATATGATGCAATTGGGTGGCATGACGGTTGAAGCGCATAAAAAGATTGGTTATCAAGCGGCCGAGTTTTGTGATCTTGTTATCACCGTTGGCTTGCGCTCTAAGTTTATTGATGAGGCTTTGGTGGAGAAAAAATTCTCCGAGAAAAAAATAAAACATTTTGATGATTCACTTGAAGCGGGGCAATTTTTGCAGGGGAAGCTAAAGGCGGGGGACGTAATTTTTGTTAAAGGGTCACAATCGGTGCGTATGGAAAAGGTGGTTGAAGAAATAATGCTTCACCCTGAGCTCAAAGAAAAACTTTTGGTCCGTCAGGACAGCGAATGGAAGAAGCGATAAATGTTCGACATCGGATGTTTAACATCCTAAATCAATTCAGCCCCGGAACTCTTGCGAGTTCCGGGGCTGTACGAACAGGGGAGAAGAATTAACTGGGTGAGGTGGATACCTTGATCGGGGGATTGACCCACACCAGATCGGCGCGGGGAATGAAGTAAACTCGTCCGTCCTCTGTGTAGTTCTCGAGAATTATCCGCCGACCCTCGATTTTGGGGGCGACAAGAAAGAACTGCTTGTCGTATTCGCGCGGGTCTTCCTTGCGGACTTCCCTCATGTGGTCCTTTCTGTCATATGAGTAGACGTCGTACTTCCCTCTACCGCTTGTTCGAAGCGTGTACACCGGCGCCGTAATCAGTCGGCAGGTGTCTTTGTAGAACCAGTGATCCTTGCCTTCGACTCTCTGACTTTCGGAGAGCAAGTCCTCGGGGATATACACCCGTTCTCCCTCGATTTGAGGGTTGACGAGAGTGCAGAAATCCCACATCGTCCCGTCGTCGTACAATTGCCCATCGTCTCCGATGTGGTAACTGTAGTTATGATTGTCGTCGGCCGTGTTGGGGCCACAATCCCACACCTCGACGGGCCCGGAGGTTTTGGTGGTCTCGGCTGCGTGGGCAAACTTGAGCGTGAAAATCCCCAACTTGATGGGGCCGACATTCTCAAGATGCCTTTCCATCAGGCCTTCCCCAATAATCGCCCCAAGGGTTATGGCCGCCATAACAAACAATGCCTTCTTCATCTTTTTCTCCTTCTCAATGGCTCGGGCCTAAGGCTCCGTGCCGGTCAATTTCTAACTATAGTCTAGCACAATATGACAAGAATGTCAAGTTTTAAAATATAAAAAAATGTCTGGCCCGTGCTGGGTAGGGGGTAGGGGGATGCACGGACCAGACTCGGTCAAGGGGAGGGGGAGGTCAAAGTATGTGAACTCGCCTAAAACCAGGCAAGATTCTGTCTGGGTATAGTATCGCAAACTATAAGAATTATGTCAAGTCCTTGGTGACCCCACGGGGAATCGGACCCCGATTGCCGCCTTGAGAAGGCGATGTCCTAACCGTTAGACGATAGGGCCTGTTTATTTAATTTTAGCTTTTATAATATAACATCTAGAAAACTTTTGGGCAACGTGATAAAATTACCGGACATGTTTACCATTGCCCAAGCCATCTTGCTTCTTAAGACTTATGGCTATTATTTAATCTTTCCGGTGGCTTTAGTGGAGGGTCCGATTATTGCCGTGATTTGTGGCTGGTTTGTGGCGCTGGGGATCCTTAATTTTTTTGTTGTTTACCTACTCTTAATTTTTGCCAATATTTTAGGTGACACTATTTATTATCTGATTGGCTATTGGGGTGGCCCACCGCTGATTAAGAAATGGGGTCACTGGTTTAAGCTCGATCTGGAGGAGACCGTTAAATTAAAAAAGCATTTTGATAATCATGGGGGTAAGATTTTACTGACCGCCAAGATTACCCCCCATTTTGCCTCAGCGGCCGTCTTGGTAGGCGCGGGTCTTGCCAAGTATAGCTTCTGGAGCTTTTTGCGTTACAGTTTAACGATTGAGATTATTAAGACGGCAATTCTGATGACCATTGGCTATTTTATCGGTGACGCCTATCAGAAGGTTGTTGTTTATTTGGATTATGCCGGAGCGGTTTTGTCGATTGCTCTCGCTGTGGCTCTTGCTCTCGGTTTCTATTATTGGCGTCGTCACCGCAAGGAGAATTAAAGATAATTTAGAAACATGAAGATTGCTATTTTCTCTGATTCTTTTTATCCACACTTGGGCGGTTTAGAAGACTCTGTGGCTCTTATGGCTCAATCTTTAGGCGAGCGGGGACACCTTGTTGATATTTATGTTCCATCGATTGATCAAGATAAAGAAATTTATCTCGGCCCCAATGTTTCTATTTGTCGTTTCCCTTCTGTCACTATTCCAAATTCTTTGCCTGTTAGATTAGCCTTGCCCCTTGGTTTGGGTTTCTTCTTTTTGCGTCGCAATCGGCCAGATATTATCCATACTCATACAATGGTTAGTCTTGGTCTTGAATCTGTCGTAGCTTCACGACTTCTTAAAATTCCTCTTGTTGGTACCAATCACACTATTACTTCAGAGCTCTCTCTTTATTGGCCATCGATTCTTAAAAAATTAGCTTTCGTCGCTTCTTACTATGATGCTTGGTTTTATAATCGAGGCGAATTATTGACTGCTCCTTCTAGTGTTGTGGCTAAGGCCATGTCTCGTTTTGGATTTTGTAAGCCTAATTGCGTTATATCTAACCCGATTGATACCAAGACTTTTTCCTTGCCTTTTTTGTCAAAAGAAGAAATTAAAAAAGACTTTGTTTTTACAGGTAAACCCGTTATTACTTTTGCCGGTCGTTTTTCTCCGGAGAAGAGAGTCGAGGTTATCTTAATGGCGACAGCTTGTATTAAAAAGGAAATCCCTAACATTGTGCTTGCTTTGGCTGGCTGTGGTTTTGAAGAAGAGGGTTGGCGTCGCTTAGCTAAAAATTTGGAGATTCAAGAAAACATTGTCTTTACTGGTCAATTAAGTAAACCTGACTTGGCTAAACTATTTCACGCGACAGACGTCTTTGTAATTACCAGTCCACTCGAAACGCAAAGCATGGTTACCCTCCAAGCGATGGCTTGTGGTTTACCGGTTGTTGGTGTTAAATCCCGCGCTTTGCCAGAGTATGTCATTGAGGGGGAAACTGGTTATCTTGTTCCTGTCGATGACCACAAGGCTCTCGCTGGCAAGGTTATTAAATTACTTAATGATTCAGCTCTTAGGGATCAATTTGGTCTTGCTGGCCATCAGGTAGCGGAAAGGTATTCAACTGAAGCCATCGGCCTTTTATGGGAAAAAACTTATCAAGAAACAATTGATAGTTATAAGAAAAAAAGTAAAGGCTAGTCATCGTGGGACTTTCGTATTTGTTCAAAATATGAGATTATTAAAGTAATGAACACCATAATTTTTGTAATTATTGCTCTGATCGTGGGTTTTGGTCTGGCACTGGTGGCTCTGAAATTTCTCGTTCCTAAGAAGGAGGAGAAGAAAGAAGATAATGGTGCCATGATGCTCCTTCAGAATCAGATTGAGAATCTTACCAAGTCTCTTGATAACCGCCTCCATGAATCAACCAAGCTCTCGAGCGAGAATGCGCGCGAACAATTCAATGAGTTCTCTCGTCTCTCGCGTGAAGTGACCGAGAAGTTGGTGCGGCTTGAAGAGACCAATAAACAAGTCGTTAATTTTACCGACCAACTTCAGTCCCTCCAAGACATTCTTAAGAATCCTAAACAGCGCGGGATAGTGGGGGAGTATTATCTTGAGACCTTACTCAAGAATATTATGCCACCGGGTTCTTATCAGATGCAGTACCCCTTCCCCGATGGCACCATTGTTGATGCCGTGGTGTTTGTAAAAGATAAAATAATTCCCATCGATTCTAAATTCTCTCTCGAGAATTATAATCGCATAGTGGGGGAGAGGAATGAGACCGAGAAAGAGAAGTATGAGAAAGTCTTTGTGAATGATCTCAAGAACCGCATCACCGAGACGGCCAAATATGTTCAGCCCGATCAAGGGACCATGGAGTTCGCCTTCATGTTCATCCCCCACGAGGCTATTTATTACGACCTTTTGATCAATAAAATTGGGGCTCTTCAAGACGAGAATACCGAGAATCTTATCCAGCGGGCCGCCTCCAAATACCACGTTATTATCGTCTCGCCGACCAGCTTCTTGGCCTATCTCCAGACCGTCCTACAGGGCCTAAAAGCCCTTCAGATCGAAGAATCCGCCAAGGAGATACGTAAGAGGGTTGAGGAGCTAGGCAAGCATATAGGGGCCTATGAGGGCTATATGGCCAAGCTGGGCAATGCCCTTGGGACCTCGGTAAATCACTATAATTTGGCCTATAAGGAGCTCAAGAAGGTCGACAAGGATGTGATGCGGGTCACCGGCGTCTCGGCCGGTTTCGAGCCCCAGGCCATTGAGAAGCCCAATTTAGAGGACTAAATGGAGCCTAAAAGGGCAGGCCTTAAGTGAGCCCAAGACCTGCCCTTGATTCCTTTGTGCTTTTGTGTATAATACTAAAGTTATGTTCGCAATTATCGAAACAGGTGGAAAGCAGTATAAAGTCGCCGAGGGCGATCTTTTGCAGGTAGAAAAACTAGCCGAGGCTAAGACCAAAGGCGAGGTTGTTTTTGATAAAGTCCTCATGATTGCTGATGGTGAGAAGGTTGAGGTAGGCACCCCTTATCTAGATGGAGCTACCGTTACTGCCAAGTTCGAGGCCGACGGCCGCAACAAGAAGATTGTCGTTGTTAAATACAAGGCCAAGGTTCGCCACCACAAGAAGGCCGGTCACCGACAACCATTTACCAAAGTCTCCATTGCCAAAATCGGCAAATAAAGAACCTCGCTCCCGCGGGGTTTTTTGTTTTTAGAATTAATTTTTATTAGTAGTTTAATAAATGTAAATTATGAAAATAGAAAGCAAATTGAATTATCAGGGCAAAGATCTCGAGCTTGTTTATGAGGATGTTGAGACTTTTGATTCTATCCCACGCGATCTCTGCACCCAAATTTATGGTTTTTGTTTTTGCGATGAAGAGCTTCTTCTTGTTTTTGAGGGAGATCGGCAGGCTTGGGGTCCGGTGGGTGGCACCCCCGAGCCGGGTGAGACCTTCGAAGAGACACTCAAGCGTGAGATTCTCGAAGAGTCTAATATGGAGGTTCTCAAGTGGCTACCCATTGGTTATCAGAGGGTTACCGAACCGACCGGCCAAGTTATCTATCAATTGCGAGCCGTTTGCCAGGTGCGCCCGTTTGGTCCATTTGTTAAGGATCCAGCTGGAGATGTTGAAGCGATCAAACTTATCAACCCCGCCGACTATAAACAATACTTCGACTGGGGCGAAGTTGGTGCTAGAATTATGGAGAGAGCTTTAGAATTAAAAGAAAAATTATAATTTTTAAAAAATATGGAAAAAGTGTCACAAAACTTAGAACAGCTCGAGGCTATTAAAAAATTTTTAATTGAGGCCAATAAACAGGGTTATGGTAGTGGCGAAGAGCGAGTGCGCGTTAAGGAGGCCGATAGCTCCACCACCATCACTTATGAGAGTCCAGAAGGAGCATGGCGCTTCCATGATAATTATTTTGGCGGCGAACCTTATGGTGGTCGCGAGGTAATTTTTTCTGATGGTAAGCCGGTGTGGATGATGGTCTATTATGGCGAGGTGAGTGATAAGGAGATTGATAAAAACGAAGTCTATGGATTCTTAACCAAGGCCTTAATGAATGCGCCCGACGAATTGCCAGTGCGTGGCCCAATTGAACTCAAGGAGACTATTGCTGGCGTGGAGTGGGTTTATTCTAATTCTTACTCTGGGGAGCTCTCGCGTTTCAAGGGACAAGAAGTCATCCTCCGTGCCGGTGTTGAGATTTATGATGCGGATTATTCAGGTGGTTTAGTTGATAGGTCCTAAGCTTGGTTGAAGGGTCGATGTCACTAGGGGAGCTTAATCCCTACAACCCCAAGCCGCTAAGCTGGCCGACATAATTGCTCATAAACATTGGCACGACAAAGACGAGGCCGATAAGGGGGAGCACAAACAACACGAGCGTGATAATCATGGTCCAGAGAAAATATTTGCGCGTCTTCTCCACCGAGCGAAAAATTTTATCAATCTTCTCTTCAAGCCCCGCGAGCCGTTGTTCTAGATTTGGTTCCATTGGGTTTAATTATACTAATTTTAATAGATACTGTAAAATATAAATATGAATCACAATAACACCACGACCGCGTTCGAATTACCAGGTCAGAAGATTGTTAAGAATTTAGGGATTGTGAAGGGGATAATTGTTCGCTCACGCTCCATTGTCGGTACTATCGGCGGTGGGCTCCAGACAATATTGGGTGGCAATATCTCCCTCTTCACCTCCCTCTGTGAGAAGACCCGCGAAGAAGCCTTCGAGCTTATGATCAAGCATGCCGAAGCTCAAGGTGCCAATGCCATCATTGGTGTCCGCTACGACACCACCGAACTCCTCCAGGGAGTCACCGAGGTGCTCTGCTATGGCACAGCCGTGGTGGTGGAATAATTTTCGCTATGAACCCTGAATTCGAACTTGGGGCAGTAAGCCTCCAGGGATTTTTTTGTGTTATAATTTAAATAATGAAAAAGAAAAATTTAATAATCTACCAAGCCAAGTCCGGAGCCATTGAGCTCAAGGGTGATTATAAGGCTGAGACAATTTGGGCAACCCAGGCGCAGATTGCGGAGGTGTTTGGTGTTGAACGTTCTGTTATTACTAAGCACATTAGAAATATTCTAAAAGATAAAGAATTAGACAAAAATTCAGTTTGTGCAAAATTTGCACATACTGCCGATGATGGGAAAGTTTACCAAGTACAGTTTTATAATCTGGATGTTATTTTGTCTGTTGGTTACAAAACTAATTCAGCAAGAGCTATCCAATTCCGCCAATGGGCCACCAAGACTCTCCGTGAGCACATCACCAAGGGTTTCACTATTAATCCTAAGGTGATTAAACATAATTATGCCCAGTTCTTGGGTGTGGTTGAGGATATGAAGAAACTTCTCCCGGCTGGTAGCGACGTCGGAGCCCTTGGCGTGGCCGAGCTCGTCTCACTTTTTGCGGACACTTGGTTGTCACTTGATGCTTATGACCGAGACGCTCTGCCTAAGGGCAAATTGACCAAGAAGAAGGTTGAGCTCACGACTGACAAAATCACTAAGAGTTTGTTTGGATTGAAAGATGAGTTAACGCGCAAAAAGGAGGCCACCGAGTTGTTTGGACGAGAACGCGAGACGGGGTCTGTCGCAGGTATTGTCGGTAACGTGATGCAGTCTTTTGCCGGCAAAGAACTCTACCCCGCTGTTGAAGAGAAGGCGGCTCACTTGCTGTACTTTATGGTTAAGAATCATCCCTTCGCCGATGGCAATAAACGAAGCGGGGCTTTTGCCTTTGTCTGGTTTCTTGAGCAGGCCAAAATTTTGGATACCAAGAAACTTACCCCAACGGCTCTTACCACCTTAACCATTCTTGTCGCGAGCAGCGACCCAAAGGATAAAGAAAAAGTTATTAAATTAATTCTTAATCTGATCTAAGCTTGCCCTCGTTGCTTAAAAAATAACTTAAGCGCATAATTTTAGTATATGAAAAAATACCTCCTCACCATCCTCCTTATTATTTTAGGGATTCCCATCCTCGCCCTTGCCCATCAACCCCGCCTCGCCGCCGGCAATCCGATTATTGTTAGTGACCCCGAGGTCTCCAAGGCCTATTATGGGCAACTGGCGGGGGAGCCGGTGATTTATAAAATTCATTCAGACAAACCTTTTGCCCTCTATGTTAATATCTTGTTGCCATATCAAAGGGCGGGCACCGGGGCACTCCCCCCGCGGGATATCTCGGCGACTGTTTCTCGCGATGGGGAACAATTGGCCGTCTTAGGCGGACAAAATTCTAATTGGGAGAAGTATCATGAAGAGTTTGGCTATGATGATTATTGGCGCGGCCCAGAGTATAAGTCTCAAGCTCCAGCGGGAGATTATGAAGTTATCGTTACTAGCCCTCTGAACAAAGGTAAGTATGCTTTGGCGGTTGGCGAGATTGAGAGTTTCTCTTTTGCCGAGACGGTGAATGTTTATAAAGTTTTGCCACAACTCAAGCGAGACTTCTTTGGTAAGTCTCCGGCCAATTTTATCTATTCACCCTTCGGTTGGGGCTTAATTTTGTTAATGTTTACCCTCGCCTTTATTGTCGGCTTCGCTTATCGCTTCTTGGCCAAATTCTTTGCCGAGCGCTCGGTCCGAGGCCGCTCCCAAAATATTGGCAAGAGAGATCGGCTAATTCGTTTGGCCCTAGCCGTCGCCCTCTTCTTCTTTGCGATACTCACCACTTGGAATCCCTTAATCTTATTCTTCTCCGGCTTCTGCCTCTTCGAAGCGATCTTCAGCTGGTGCGGGCTGTATACGGCGTTGAGTAAGAATACTTGCCCGGTTTAGGAATAGGGGCTTTAAAGTAGTTTATATCGTAGTTGACAATGTAAACAAAAAAGCATAATATGTTTATATAGGTATGGGTAATGTAAACAAACCAAAAATTGGCCGTTATGTTAAACAAAAAGAAGGTTTTAATGCCTTTACTCCTTTCGCATTTCCTCCGAAAGAGGGTTTTGTAATTACTCCCAAACTCTACAAAAAGCACGAAGAGGCTATTCGTCTGGTTGGTAAACTTGATGGCATTACGCGTCTTTTGCCTGACAAAGACTTTTTTATCTCCATGTTTATTGTGAAAGATGCTGCTTATTCTAGTCAAATCGAGGGAACAAGGGCTACTCTTCAGGATGCGGTGGCGGCTCCTGTCACCGAAGAAAAGGACCGCAACAATCGTGATGTTGATGACATTGAACACTACGTTAAGGCTGTCAATTATGGTATCGAACGAACAAAAGAGTTTCCGATTTCTCTCAGATTTATCAGAGAGCTTCATGGGAGACTAATGACGGGCGCTCGGTGCACTCAACATGCCTATCCGGGTGAGTTTCGTCGTTCACAAAATTGGATTGGAGGCAAAACTCCTGCTGATGCCTCTTTTGTCCCTCCGACCGTTATTGATATGCAGAAATCCCTAGATGATCTTGAGAAGTTTATTCATGCTGAGGACGATTATCCCTCTCTTGTTAAGGCTGGTCTTATCCACGCTCAATTCGAGACAATTCACCCTTTTACCGATGGTAATGGCCGTACTGGTCGAATGATGATTGCCATGTATATTCACTATGCAAAAATTTTGGAATTACCAGTTTTGTACCTCTCTAGTTATTTCAAAAAATATCAAAAGCTTTATTACCAAAAATTACAGGGCTACCATGATGAAGATTCTGATATTAATGCTTGGCTAGAATTTTTTCTTGAGGGAGTCGCCGAGATTGCTAGCTCAAGTATTGAGGCTTGCACTCAAATTACCAGTTTGCGCGATCGTGATTTTGCCAAGATGCAAAAGCTTGGTAAAAAATCTGCAGAATCTACCTTGGAGATTGTCCGCAAATTGTTTGGCCAGCCAATTGTCGGTATCGCTGAGATTATGAAATGGACCGGCTTTACGGCACCAGGGGCTTATAAAGTAATCGAACGTCTTGAGAAACTAAAAATTCTCGAGCCTCTTGGTGATGCCGAATATGCCCAAAAGTATATTTATGCTGATTATTACGCAATCTTTGACGAGTCATTTAATAGAGAAGCTAAACGAAAGAAGTAGGAGATTATGGAAAATGAAGATGACCTAAGATTTCCTCAACCTATTCAAATTACCATCTTATTCGACGAGGAACTGACGAGAATTACAAAAGAAAAAGAATCTTCGATGATCCTAAGCGAAGGTTCAACCTTTGTTTATTTATTACATAATATTTTTATGACATACCCGGAGATTGAAGAAAAATATCCTCCCGGGAAGCTTGGCTTTGAGATAAACAATGTCTCTCCTCAGATTAATTCTCCTCTTTTTGATGGAGACGTTGTTAGTTTTAGTGTTTAACCTGGGTGAGGTTGAAATTCACCCCCCCCCTATTCTTCTCCGGCTTCTGCCTCTTCGAAGCAATCTTTAGTTGGTGTGGCCTGTATACGGCTCTAGGGAAGAATACTTGCCCGGTTTAGGGGGCTTGCCCTTCGAAGCCTTGGCGAAGTAGGGGGTTTATTTTTGTTCGAAAATGTGGTAAAATAGGGCTAATGACAGATATTAAGAGCCTAACAAAGAGAATAATTGCTTTTCGTGATGCTAGGGATTGGAAGCAATTTCATAATCCTAAAGACTTAGCTATTTCCTTAACTCTTGAGGCCACAGAGGTCCTGGAGCATTTTCAATGGAAAAGCGAAAAGGAGATTCAAGAATATGTTAAAACAAACAAAGACGAAATTGCTGACGAGTTGGCCGACGTTCTAAATTACCTGCTCATAATGTCTCATGATCTAGGAATTGATATCTTGAAAGCCGAAGAAAAGAAAGTTTCTAAAAATGAGGCAAAATATCCAGTCGAAAAAGCAAAGGGGAAGCATACCAAGTACAATAAGTTATGATTGTCTACCAGTCTACGAAACTCGGTTTCTTAGAAGACGCTTCTAATGGTATAGAGGATATTGTTAGGGCTAGAGTAAAGGAGAAACTTCATATTGATATCAAGGTTGGAAGTAGTGAGTATAACTCTTGGAAAAATTCTCTGGGCGACGCTATGTATAAAGTTATGCAGACGAGCAAAATCCCAGATGACTCTGGCGTTGCTATTGAATATTCTATACCAAGGACAAAAAATAGAATTGACTTTATCATTACCGGAGAAGACGAAGAAAGGCGAGAAAAAGTTATTATAATTGAATTAAAGCAGTGGACGGATATTAACAAAACAGACAAAGATGCTGTAGTCCTTACTCGTTTTAAAAATGGTCCAAGCGAAGAACTCCATCCTTCTTACCAGGCTTGGTCTTACTCTACTCTTCTTTATGGATTTAACGCTACCGTTTATGAGGAAAATATTGGCCTTGAGCCTTGTGCCTATTTACATAATCATGTGGACGAAGGCGTTATTTTGAGTCCTTTTTATAATGATTATCTAGAGAAGGCCCCAGCTTTTTGTAAGGGAGATAAAGAAAAACTCCAAGATTTTATTGCAAAGTTTGTTAAATACGGAGAAGGTAAAAATACTCTTTACCGTATTGACCACGGCGAAATTAGGCCTTCGAAAAACCTTGCAGACAGCCTCTCTTCAATGTTGAAGGGGAATGAGGAATTTGTGATGATAGACGAGCAAAAACTCGTTTATGAAACAGCTCTATCTTTGACTAAAAAATCTTCTAAGGCAAACAAAAATATTTTAATTGTTGAGGGTGGCCCTGGTACTGGCAAGTCTGTTGTTGCCATTAATCTTCTGGTGGCGATTACTAAACTTGGTCTAAACACACAATATGTTACAAAGAACGCAGCGCCCCGCGGAGTCTTTGAGGCTAAGCTTGCCGAGACTCTCAAAAAGACCGAGATATCGAATCTTTTTACTGGATCAGGATCTTTTGTGAGTTCTGATAAAAATATTTTTGATACCCTTATTGTTGATGAAGCCCATCGGCTTAACGCTAAATCGGGTATGTTCAAGAATCTTGGTGAAAACCAAATTAAGGAAATTATCGAATCCTCTAAGTGCTCGATTTTCTTTATAGACGAGGATCAGAAGGTCACTTGGCATGATATCGGCAAAAAAGAAGAAATAGAAAAATGGGCAGATAGACTTGGTGTTAAGGTCTATAATCTTAAATTAGAGTCACAATTTCGTTGTAACGGTTCTGATGGCTATTTATCTTGGCTTGATAATATTCTTCAGATTAACGAGACGGCAAATACAACTTTGGACGGCATAAATTATGATTTTAGGATAGTTGATTCTCCAAATGAGTTACGGGATTTGTTGTTTGAAAAAAATAAGATAAACAATAAAGCTCGTATCGTTGCTGGTTATTGTTGGGATTGGGTAAGTAAGAAAAATAAGGGCTTAAAGGATATTTGTATTCCTGGGCATAATTTTGGGATGCAGTGGAATCTAGCGAGCGACGGTAACTTGTGGATCATGGCTCCTGAGTCAGTTGGAGAAGTTGGCTGTATCCATACTTGCCAAGGTTTGGAAGTTGACTATGTTGGGGTAATTATTGGGGACGACCTTGTCGCAAGAAATGGGAAAATAATTGCTAACCCTAGTAAACGAGCAAAAACTGACGCTTCTTTAAAGGGGTATAAAAAAGCTTTTGCTCAAAATCCAGAAGAAGCCAGTAGAAAAGCCGAAGCGATAATTAAGAATACTTATCGAACTCTTATGACTCGTGGGATGAAGGGCTGCTATGTTTATTTTACTGACAAAGAGACTGAAAAATATTTCAAGGACAGTCTCACAAGCGCCCCTGTTTCAGAAGAGAATATTTTCGTCACGAAAGAAAAGATTCCGTCTCCTTATATTAAAGAATTTGTTCTTGTCCCCTTGGTCGGTTCTGCCCCTTGTGGCAGCCCTTTGCTAGGGGAAGAAAACATCGAAGAATATATTAAAGTTGAGAAAAGTAAGATTAAACCTGGCTACAACTATTTCATTTTGCGTGCGGAGGGAGATTCTATGGATCTTGCCGGGATTAGAGATGAAGATCTCGTCTTGTGCCGCCAGCAGTTAAAGGCTGAGACAGGAGACAGAGTGGTCGCGTTATTAGGGGGAGAAAATGTGACTATAAAATTTTATGATAAAAAAGATGGTCGCAGAGTTCTCTTACCAAAAAGCTCAAACAAAAAACATTCTCCGATAATTCCCGAGGAAGGTGACAGCGTTCAGGGTATTGTCCAGGAGGTGGTTGAAGAAGATTAAAAAATATGAAAAATTTGTAAAACAGTGGAATCTAAATCTTACAAAAATGAGCTAGAAAGTTTTAAATCAAGGGGCGTTTTAGCGATAGATAATCTTTTAATTTTAGGTGATCAAGAAAATTTTTATATTGATTATAAAAATATCTCTATTTCAGAAAAATCAATGGTTTTGAGTGAAAGTGATCGTAAAAATCTGGCCAAAGCAATATCTGGCTTCTCTAATACTTCTGGAGGCTTAATTGTTTGGGGTATTACAGATAACGGGGATAATACTTTTTGTAAAAATCCAGTCAAAAACCCCGATAATTTTGTCGGTTTACTAAATAATGCGGTCTCTAAATTATCATTGCCAATCTTGCAAGAAGTTAATTCTTTTTCTATAAAAAATGAAAATGGGGATGGTTATGTAATCACTGAAATACCTAAATATTATTTCTCACCAGTTCAAGTAAATCCCTCTCTAAAGATAAAAGATATTCCGGGCAAATATTATGTTAGGTCTGGTTCTGATTTTGTTGTTGCTAGTCATGATATAATCTCTAGCCTTTATAATCGACAAAGGCTTTCCGAGCTAATTTACTGGTGGTCTGTTAGCCAAGGTGATAGCTATTTTGAGGACGAGGAGAAAATTATTTGTCGCTTCGGTTTAGTTATACAAAATAAAGGAAATGGCGTCTTAAGAGACATTTGGATAAATTATACTTCCGGGGGGATTAATTCTACCTTAGAAAAAACATCCCAAATAGGCCTTTTTACTGGTTGGAATATGTTTGGTTTTGGCTTAAATCTCATCACTGACAAACACAAATTGGGCCCGCAACAAATAATAAATCCTTTTTTGATAGAATTAAGTTTGTCTAAAAAAGACCTAACCGAAGGGGCTTATATGTATATTTCCTTTGGTGCTGATTATGTTTTTCCCCATGAAATTAATTTTGAATTTACAAAAGAGAAGATGAACACCTTCTTGTTATTTCCAAAAGATGAAAGAAATGCCAGTAATTTTACCCGAATATTTCTTGAATCAGACTAAAATTAGTATTGTGAATAAACATGATTTCGATAACATTAAGGATAGGTTGTCTAAGTTTGAGGCAATTGATTTTAATCTATTTATTCCCCAAACAATGATGGGGCTATCTAGTGAAGAAATTCTTACTGTGCAATTTGCTTTTTGGTTTTGTCACGCGGTAGAGAGAGATTTAGATAATATTCTTAAGGTATCTTTTAAAAATATGGAGGAAGCTCTTGGGAAGACCCCGGTCGAACTTTTGGATTTCATAAAAAAATATCACGGTATTTCTTTTGAAAAAGTAGATCCTGACCACCCAGATTATGATCAAGGGAAAATATATTTTAATGATCGGATAGATATAGTAGAAAAATTGTGTGGGAAAAGTGAACACACTAAGTTTTTGAGAAAAGTAAAGGAAATAAGAAATGACTTAGCCCACGGAAGAATTTCTATGTTAGCTTATGAAGGAATAAATTTATGTGACCCCGAAGCTAAAAGACGCTTATTGTTTGATTATGTTAAACAAGCGCTAACTATTGATGAGATGCCTAAAGAAGGGGGATTTGTTAATGATCTTACCCAAGAGCAAAATAAAGAAATTGATGTCATTTATAAAAATTGGTTAGATAGCAAGAAAATGGGGGATAAATAAGGCGAGGTCCAACTTCACCCCCCCCCCCCTTGAGGAGAAACGAGGTCGGACCTCGTCTCAAGGGTAAAATGTGTCATAATAACTGAAACCTAAGAAGTCGGACTTCGGGCTCACTTGAAGTACGACTTCGGGGGAGTGGCAATTCTTATCATAAGAGGTAAAATAAACATATGAGAAGATATTATCGACGCTATCCTCGAGGGGGAACTGTCAAAATTGACCAAACGGGAGCCATTATAACTATTTTAATTTTTGGGAGTATTCTTTGGCTTTTTGGGGCGAAGAATGGTTTGATTGTAATCTTTTCTCTTGCCGCTATATTTGTCACACTGGTTATACCTATTGTTATTGCCAAAAGAGGTTTGGACGGTTTAATTTCTTTGCTAAGTTTTAACAAAAGAAGGTCTGAGATTTCTAATCTTACTATCTCAAATGAAGAACCTGTGCCTGTTGTCGTTGAAAATCAGGAGCCGAATTTTTACAAAAAGGAGTTTCTCTCAAAAGCAGAAAGTAATTTTTATCAAGTTTTAGAAAAAATTGCGGTAGATAATAACTGGGTTATTCAATCTAAAGTCAGACTAGAAGCACTAATCGGCGTGAAGTTTGAAGCGGAAAATCGTTATGGCTTAAGAAATACTATCAAATCACGAGAGATGGACTTTGTTATTTGCGAAAAAACAAATCTGAAACCTGTCCTTGTTATCGAACTTGACGATCGCTCACACCAACGAAGCGATAGAGTGGAACGTGACGAGAATATTGAGAAATCTCTTAGGGAAGCCTGCCTTCCGATTCTGCGTGTCCCGGTAAGTTATTCTTATGCTCCTGAAACTCTAACTCAAGACATTAAGAAAAAAATAGTAAGCTAAGAAGTCGGATCGGGCTACGCGAGATACGACTTCAGGGAAAAGGGGAGAAGAAAGAAAAAAGCCTAAACATCCTTACAAACTGGAGTTTGTTGGGATGAGGAGACTGAGGTAAAATAATCTCATGAACAAACATCTAGCCATTAAACCTTTTCAAGAAACCTTGCATGCGGGGATGTGCGGGTCGGCTTCGCTTAAGATTGTCTTGGATTATTATGGCGTTGAGAAAACGGAGAAAGAATTGGCCGAGTTGACAGGTCTAGTCTCTGATCTGGGCATTAGCGACAAAGATATAGTCCGAGCGGCAGAGTCTCTTGGCTTCAGGGCGGAGATTAAGAATGAGAGCAATTTTGCGGAGATTGAGGAGTGGCTCGAGAAGGGGACACCGGTCATTGTGAATTGGTTCACTCGGGGGCGACAAGATTATGATGATTCGGAGGTGCCCGACGGTCATTACTCGGTGGTGTCGGGGCTTGATGATGATTATATCTATCTTCAAGATCCGGAGATTGGCGGGGAGAGGAAGATTAAGCGAGAAGATTTTTTGCGAGTTTGGTTCGATTTCCCTGGCGAAGAGATCACCCCTCAATCACTCATCCTCCGCCAACTCATCGCCATCTATAAATAAACATCCTCACTCAAATTTAAACATCCTTACAAACTGGAGTTTGTTGGTATGAGAAGGATCGTCTTTGAGGGAGGGCTTGACGACTATGCTATAATGATAATAGAGGAGAGGATTAACCATGAGGAGCCCTCGTCATGAAGCGTTACACGCTCAGGACTGTTGCGCACTGCTGTAACGGCAGTTAGTGCCGCCCCGCGAAGACACTCCGGTCTTCGCGGGGCCTTCTTTTTTTTCAACTTAATTAACATCCTTACAAACTGGAGTTTGTTGGTATGAGAGGGAATAGCTTTGGTGTATAATATTGTCATGAGCAAATTAAAAACGTCCAAGCAAATGGAGCGCCATCTGAAAGGCCTCGCCAATCACTATCGAATTGAGATTCTTCTTGCCGTTGCGTCCCATCCGCGGATAACGCTGGAGGAGATTATTGAGCTAATTAAGGCTAATGAGAAGACGATTGGGGAGCACGCAAGACGACTCAATATCGCTGGTCTAATCAATAAGAAATATCAGGGCAAATTTGTCCTGCACGAGCTCTCGCCCTACGGCAAAGTCTTTGCCGATTTTCTCAAAACCTTCCGCTCGCTACCATAACCTAATTTTAATTTAGTCTCATTTATTTTTTTTGATTTAACATCCTTACAAACTGGAGTT
Organism: Candidatus Vogelbacteria bacterium; assembly: GCA_903864935.1. GTDB lineage: Bacteria > Patescibacteriota > Minisyncoccia > Phycocordibacterales > XYD1-FULL-46-19 > CAIPHT01. Next base: position 114,449 of record CAIPHT010000006.1, on the reverse strand, counting down.
TGTTGGTATGAAGGGAAATAGCTTTGGTGTGTCATGATTTTTAAATAAAAAAACATGGCCGTTGTCTCGTGATGAGACAACGGCCACTGGCGGTCTTTTTAGGGGTTAGGCAAGTCCAAAGTGGGAGAGAATGATTCCCCCGACTTCAGGGAAGGATTTCGCCACGGGGAAGGGGTGGTCGCCTTCGGGGCGAATTTGCCAGCCATAGCCGGCGGCGATGAAGAAGACTCCCACTTCGTCGGCCGCCTTCTTGTCGCTCATGGTGTCTCCGACATAGACGGCTTTGTCGGGGGTGAGGCCGTGAAATTCGAGACAGTGACGAATGCCTGCCGCTTTTCCTCCCTGAGGGAAATTCTCCATTGTCACGAAGGGTTTGTAGTACGGCGTCAGGGCCGGACCGAGAACCTTCCTGACATTGGCCGCTTCGTTCGAGGAGACGAGGGCGAGATTCATATACAGACTGAGCATCTTGACCGTCTCGCTTACTCCGGGGAAGAGGGGGCAGGGGTAATTATCGGCGAAGTGGCTGTATTCTTCGCGGATGATCACTTCGGCGATCTCTTTGTCGAAGCCCGCTTTGAGAAGGACGTTTATCATCCCGTTGGCAACGAGGTGATAGCTCTCGGCGAGGGGTGGGATGACCAACCCTGGCTGGTATTTCTCAGCCATGTCAGTCTTGAACTGGTGGTGAGGGGGCCAAGAGTTGACCTTGACCCCGTCGGAGTCGAATATTGCAAGGAGCTCTTCTTCCATCGGTGTTTTTCCTTATGGTTTGGGTTGTGGTTTTGTGACAAAGTTTCCGGATTAAATATGGAATAAGTTAAATTAAAAGTCAAATTTGTTTATTTTTTCTATTTGTGTTATTCTAAAATTAGATCTGAGTGAGTTTTGCTCTGTTGCAAAAACTTTCTCAGTGTAAGAAACGTAGCTCTTTGAGAGCGAGATGAGAAGGACACAAGAAGGCTATGGAAAAAGACAGGATCACTGAGGCTAACAATCAGGGACAGGGAGACAGGGTGAAGGATGATAACACCCCGAGTACCTCAGCCGGTTTTGTAGCAAGTTTGCTGAGCTTTGGATTTTTAGGAGACACTGTTCACTATAATCCTCCAGCGGACCCTGAAGAGAGGGAGGCTTACGACGCAGGTTATAAAAATAACCACTAAGTAAGTTGAGATACTAAGGCCAAATTTCTGACGTCCTTATTTTGCTCGAGTTTTTTGTTCTTTGCACGCGACACCACCTAGGTCGCATAGCTAAAGTCTAGGTTTTGAGGTTCGAAATTTGGCCGACTTCGCCCATTGGGAGTCGGCTTTTGTCTTGATAAGAAATTTTAGTGGTATAATATTGAGATATGAATAACTCTTATAACTGGTACTCAACAATTATCAAACCGACTTGGTCGCCACCATCGTGGCTTTTTGGCCCCGTGTGGACCTTCCTCTATTGTCTGATCGCTGTTTCCTTTGGCAAGGTTTTCTATCTGGCTTGGCAAGGGAAGATTGGCCTAGTGGTTGCTTTACCGTTTCTCTTGAACCTAATCTTCAATTTCGCTTTTACTCCGCTTCAATTTGGCCTGAAGAATAATCTTTTGGCGGCTGCTGATATATTGCTTATTCTCGCCACGCTCATCTGGGCAATGCTCGCTATTTTCTTCGCCTCGTCGAAGCTCGTGAGCGAAGGCGGGTCAAGCATAATGTGGATTTTCTATCTGCAAATCCCATACCTACTCTGGGTCTCCTTTGCCACTGTTTTGCAATTAACAGTTACTTACCTAAATCGCTAAGTGTAATTTATGAGGATGAGCCTCGTCTCTAGCCATATATGAACAAAGTATTTATAAAAGTGGCCATGGTTGTGATAGTGATTGCCGTTGTGGCGGTCATCTTAGGGATTATTCGTTATAACGTTACTTCGGGCGGTAAGACTGTCCCTGTTGTGAGTTCTCTTGATGTTAATAAGATTTCTTATGTTATTGATGGCGAGACTTTGGCGCTTGGCGATTCTCTTAAGGTTTTTGGTCAGCCGGTCTATGGTGACTTCAATAGTGATGGGAAACAGGATGCCGCCGTGCTCTTGGTAAGTAACCCTGGGGGGAGTGGCACTTTCTATTATGCCGTCTTAGCGATAAATAAGGGTGATAAATATGTGGCGACGAACGCGCTTCTCTTGGGTGACCGCATTGCGCCTCAGACCGTGGAGGTCCGTGAGGGGCGAGCGATCTATAATTATGCTGACCGAGCATTGACGGACCCGATGGTGACACCTCCTTCTATTGGCAAGAGCTTGTGGGTTAATTATAACTCGGCCACCGGGCAGATTAGCGCTGGCACCGAGATGAGTTTATGGAGCCAGGAATTAAAAATGGTCCAAAACAGTAGCTCGAGTGTCACTTTTAATTATCCTGATCATATTTTAACTAATTACATCAGTACTGTTGATTGGCCACCTAAGGTTGAGATTGTTAAAGGGCCTTATACTTGCGCGGGAGTTACTCGAGAGATTGCCCAACAGTCTATCTGCCTCACTCGCGAGAGCGAGGGTGCCGCTGGGAGTACTTATACGAATTATGCCTACGCTCTTAACAAGGGTGATCGCACGATAATCTTCACCTTCAGTTTGCGCTCGGTGCAGTGTGCTAATTATGACGAACCTAAGCACTCGGCTTGCGACCTTGAGCGCGCCAACTTCGGTGACCCTGGAGCCGACGAGGCGGTTGCCAAGATTCTCGCGACGCTTAAATGGTAAAAATTGTTTGTGCTATAATTGACAAATGAGGCTCTGGCGAAACATTTTAGACATCATTCTTCTCGTCGCTTTAATTGGTGTTGGTTATTGTTATCGCGATGACTTGGGTCGCCTGACGAGAGAATTGATGAATCTCGCCCAACCTTGTGCCGAGCCCATTACTTATTCGTTGGGAGAGATTGACCCTCGTTTTAATTTGACAAAAGATGAGGCCTTGGCCGAGATTGAACAAGCAGAGAAAATTTGGGAAGTTCCCGCGGGCAAGCAATTATTTGAATATTCACCAACTGGCGATCTCAAAATTAATTTTATTTATGATAATAGACAGAAGGCGACTGATGCGATTAAGAAAATTGGCTTGGTTATCAATAATGACCGTGCCTCTTATGACACTCTGAAGGCTAGGTATGAGACACTTCTCGCCTCTTATGATGAGCAGAAGGGGCAAATTGAGGCAAGGATTGCGTCTTATGAGGCAGAACAGAAGGCTTATAATCAAGAAGTTGAACTCTCTAATCGTCGAGGGGGCGCATCGAGAGAGGAGTATCTCGCTTTCAATCAAGAGCGACTTCGTCTCAATGCTCTGGCCGAGGGGCTCAAGCAGGCACAGGGCAAATTCAATCAATTGGTGGGCACTTTGAATTCAACTGAGCAGGTGCTCAATAAGTTGGCGACAACTCTCAATCTTCATATTAGTAATTATAATAATGTTGGTAATTCAGCTGGCGGTCAATTCAACGAGGGGGAGTATCGTCGTGATGCGAGTGGGACAGTAATTGATATTTATCAATTCAATAACCGTGATCAATTGACTCGAGTTTTGGCTCATGAGCTGGGGCATGCTCTTGGCTTAGAGCATCTCGATAACTCCAAGGCAATTATGTATTACTTAAACGAGGGTCTGAATATCAAATTAACAACCGATGACCTCTCGGCCTTAAAGTCAAAGTGTCGAATAAAATAAAAATGATATAATACAAATATATGTTTATAAAAATTTTGCGCCTTGTTTTATTGATCCTAATTATTATTGGCTTAGCTCTGGTCTTTACTCGAGGTTTGTGGTTGCCTAAGCTTGTTGATTTTATTTTGCAGACTGAAGGGGTAGAGGGTCAGGTCATTAAGGCCAAATTTGTTTGCGCTGGAGACAAGAGTGTCGAAACTCGCTTCCATAATTATGAAGCGGGGGCTGGCACTGTTGATCTAAAGTTAAGCGATGGCCGAGAATTGACACTTGACCATGCCATCTCGGCTGATGGCGCGCGTTATGCCAACGGGGACGAGAGTTTTGTTTTTTGGAACAAGGGCAATACCGCCTTTATCACTGAGGGTAACAATAATACTTATACCGGTTGCGTCACTAAATAATGGCAAATAAAAACGGACGCGCAAGGGTTTGCGCGTCCGGGGAACTTAATTGGCTAGCCAAGGGTCGTGGAATCATGGGAGTTATGGACAGTAGCAGACGCGTTCCCCTGGCTAGCCGTTCAGGCGTGCCTGACCCGAATGGGACGAGGCGGGTGGGCTTTAATAGGCTGAGGTCGCGTGCGTGGAGCGCGGCCTCAGCAGGAGGGAATCCGGCCGGTGAAGACGGCACGGGCACCCCGTGAAGAGCATATTATTCCTCCACTAGAATGACATCTTTTTAGAGAAAAAGCAAATTGCGAGTGTTTATAAAATCAATGTTATAATTGGCGAGCATGAGACGAAGTCATTATCTCAAACATCGTGAATTAGCTCGATTCTTGGTTCATCAGCGGGTTAAATATTTTAGTCAGGTGTATCAGGTTACCCCGGGACGTATCAGTATCAGGAATCAGAAGACGCGTTGGGGTAGTTGCTCGAAGCGGGGGAATCTTAATTTCAATTATAAGATTGTTTTGCTCCCGACACATCTGGCTGATTATATTATTGTGCATGAGTTGTGTCACTTGAAGGAATTTAATCACTCGGCAAATTTTTGGAATTTGGTGGCGCTAACCTTTTCTAATTATCTGGAAATAAGAAAAGAACTTCGCGAGACGAAGATTGTCTATAAATAAATATGCATTATAATTAAGAGGTGAAGAGACAAACTTTTGTCTTAATTGTTTTCTTGATTTTGCTGGCCGAGGGGGCGGTTTTTTCTTTTGTCTATTTTAATCATCAAGTTGAGACTGAAGAGCTTGTTGATGTTTCGGTTCTGCGAACAGCTCGTCCGCTTAAGGCGCCACCGATTTTGGCCCAGACAGAAGAGAGTTTCTTGACTGTTCCCGAACCAAAAATTGAACGCCTGATCTTGTCTGTCCCTCTCTATTATCAACAACACAGCTTGTCTTGTGAGGTCGCGGCTCTCAGGATGGCTCTGGCCGGGCTTGGTGTCAATCTTAGTGAGTCTGATTTGATAGAAAAAATGCCCATTAACCCAGCTCCTCGTTCGATTGATAATACTTGGAGTGACCCTGATAAAGAATTTGTCGGCTCAATTGACGGCGCCCAGAATACGACCGGCTATGGGGTCTATTGGCCCGTCTTAACAAAATTGGTGCAAGAGTGGCGACCTGACAGTGTCGGTTATCGTGGGGCCACTTATGCCGATGTCATCAGGGAGCTTAAGGCTGGCCATCCGGTAATTTATTGGGGCTCAGTTGAGGGTAATCCACGACCAGATAATTGGCGGACGAGTGAAGGCAAGGAGGTCAAGGCTTGGTCGGGCGAACATGCCCGCACCATTGTTGGCTATCAGGGCTTAAGCAGTAGCACTCCCAGTCAACTTATTGTGAACGATCCCACTTATGGGAGAATTGTAGTTAGCAAGAGCGCCTTTATGCGCGACTGGGCTCACTTTGACAATAGTCTTGTGGTTGTGATATAATGTAAGGGTGAAGTTTAACTATAAGCAAGAACAAGAAAAGAACTTTGTGGAGACTACCTTGGGCGCCTTTGTTGAGTATTACAATCAGAATATTCCCGAATCTTTTCCTCAGGCAACGGAGGCGGCACTCCTTCAATTCCAAGAAACACATGCCGTCCTTTTCGATGATAAAAAAACTTGGACGATCGATAAGCACCGTCGTCGTCTCATGGACTGGTTACCTTCTTATCATAAAGTGATATAATATTAGCATTATAAAAATAATTTATATTTTTTATGGCTAAAGGAAGTGATAAGCAAAGACGCGAAGCCAAGAAACCTAAGAAGGTTAAGGCTAAGTAAATAAAAAATCGGCAGGCGGAGAAATCCTACTGCCGATTTTTTAGAGCATTCTTGATGGTCTCGGAGTCAGCATATTCTAACTCACTGCCAGTGGAGAGACCACGGCCGGGGAAGGAGATTTTGATCCCGGCTTGGAGGGCTAAGGGTTCTAGTTTGGTGGCGAGCCAGTGGGCCGTGTGGTCACCTTCGGTGGTGACCGAAAGAGCCACGATAATCTCACTTAAGCCCTCCTTTATCTTATTTTCTAATTTTGACAGGAGAAGAGGGAAGCGGATGTGGACCTCTGGATTAGGGTCCAAGATTGGGACTGTCCCACCTAGGACGAAGTAATAGCCCTTATAAGAGCCAGATTTCTCGACAACCTCAAGATCAATATCTTTCTCAATAATTAAGAGACTACCCTTATCGCGCGTGTTGTCGGCACAAATTTTGCATAAATTATTCTTAGGATTATAACTATTATTAAAATAACGTTGGCACTCGGAGCATTGTTTGATAGCCTGCTTGAGATTTTTTATTTTTTCACTCATTTGATCAACGATACTTTGGTCAGCGGAGAGGAGATAATAAACAAAACGCCGGGCTTGGCGTGGGCCAATGCCGGGAAATTTTTTAAATAAATCGGTTAATTGATGAATGGGGTCCATTTGTTTAACAAAAATTAATTTTTTCTAGTAAAAATGTCTGGCCGAGATACACGAGGAGATCCGAGGACTTTTTAATAGGAATAAACTAATTTTTGTTCCTATCGTTCGCTCCAGCCTTCGGCTTTTTGAAAAGTCCTCGGTTCTCCTCAATCTACGATTTCGGCCAGACATTTTCAAAAAGCCGAAGGCTCTCGCTTGCCTTAAAAAGTTCCAAAATCGCCCTTTTCAATATCCGAGAAGCTGGTGCGTTGGGCGTCGAAGTAGAGGTCCACCTTACCGGTGGGGCCATTGCGGTGCTTCTCGATCATGATCTCGGCGAGGCTATTCTTCTCGTTGCTATTCTCATCTTTCTCGCGGTGGATGAAGAGCACGACGTCGGCATCCTGTTCGATGGATCCAGAGTCACGGAGGTCAGAGAGGCGAGGCTTGCCACCACGTTGCTCAACAGCACGGTTCAACTGAGAGAGGGCGAGTACCGGCACATCAATCTCACGAGCCAGAGCTTTTAAGGAACGAGAGACCTCAGTGATTTGTTGCACGAGCGAATCAGATTGCGTGCGGGGGACCATGAGTTGGAGGTAGTCCACCACAATGAGCCCTAGGCCGTGCTCGGCCTTAAGCTTGCGAGCTTCGGACTTCATACGCAAAATATTATTGGATGGCTCATCGTCAATGAAGATGGGCGCTTGGGCAAGTGAATCTAAGGCGTCGCGCAAACGGGCAAAATCTTCATCGGCGCGAATGGCACCGGTGCGCAACTTCCATGAATCGACAAAGCTCTCGGCGGAGAGTAGGCGATCGGTCAATTGTTGGGTGCTCATTTCGAGCGAGAAGATAAGGGTCGGTACCTTGTTGCGACAAGCAGCATGGCGAGCGATGTCTAGCGCGAGAGAAGTCTTACCCATAGATGGGCGAGCGGCCAAGATAATTAAATCGGATTTTTGTAGACCAGCAAGCTTGTCATCAAGACCTTTGAAGCCAGTCGAGACACCGCGAATCTCGCCCTCAGTTTTGCTCAAGTGGTCGAAGCGTTCCCAAGCCTCAGCCAAGGCATCCTTAAGATTAGTGATTTTTTTAGTAGCGTAAGAACCAAGATTGAAAATAATTTTCTGCGCGCGATCAAGTACGTCACTGACATCTTCGCTCTCGTGATAACCGAGTTCGGAGATCTCGTCGGCTGAGCTGATGAGACTACGGAGAGCCGACTTCTTGTGGACGAGTTCGGCATAGTGGCCAATGTTTGAAGCGGAGGGAACCTTACCGGCAATCTCGGCAATATAACTCGAACCGCCGACACTCTCTAAGAGCCCCTTGTCTTTGAGCTTAGACGACACAGAGACAATATCCACCGGGTGACCCACGTCGGCCAAGTCGAGCATAGCATTATAAATTTTGTGATGACGAATAGAATAGAAGTCCTCGGCCTTCAAGAAGTCGGCAATCTCACCCAAGCTCTTGGGGCTAATCATGACCGAACCCAAGAGGGCCTGCTCGGCCTCATTATCATTGGGCGGGATCCTTAATTTTGTCCCGGTGTTGAAGGGTTGCTTGTTAGCAAAAGGTTGTTTGTTGACGGCCATGTCTCTATTCTATCACATTGCCCAATTTAAAAGCCAAGCCCCAAATTGGGGTTAATAGGTGTATAAATAGGGGAGAATTCTCGACTTGACAAAATAGTATATATGGTGCTATAATGTAAGTAGATATTGAGAGCCGAATTAGCGGTTCTCTAGCGGAGGGGAAACCCAATGAGCACGTTGTCAGGCATTCTGTTTTTCTTGGCTTTCTTGCCATATGCATGGGCGACCATTCATGGCGAGACAGTGCCGTCTCCAGTGTCGTGGGCAATCTGGGCGAGTGTCGATACACTTTCCCTTCTCGCGATGCGTAAGGAGAAGGCAAAACTTGGGCAGATATCGGGGGCCGTAGCTGGCGCTTGGGGCATTACCGCCTTAGCGTTCTTTTATGGCCAGCCGACCATGGGTTCGACGGAGTGGGTGAGTATTGCCGGTGCAGTTATCGGTGTTGCTCTGTGGAAAAAGACAGGTAATGCGGTCCTTGCGATCGTGTCCTGCCAAGTCGCGGTATTTGCCGGAGCTTTTCCGACATTCGCCAACGGCTACTACCGCCCCGCCCAAGAAGACCCGCTGTCCTGGTGCATTTGGTTCGCTTCCTGCGTTTGCGCTCTGTTGGCGCTCAAGAAGTGGGACCTCGCAAATGCCCTTCAGCCTTTGACGTTCACCGTCATTGAGACTGTCATGGTCCTTCTGGTGGTCGTCCGTCCGCTTTTGTTCTAGCCCCAGCGGCTAGGGCAACCTGTAAGTTCCCGCCCTGCGCTCAATCGAGCGCAGGGCGGTTTTTTTACTTAAAGAAAAATGTTATCAAAAATTGACGATCGGCAGAAGTTGATAACCTTGCGGAATCTCTGTATTGACAGAATTGGATATATGGGATAGTATAAAAATATGAACGCAAATATGAACATCACTAATAAGTACTGGAATCACCAGGATCTTCTCTCTGGTTATTTCGCTATGCCCGTCACTATCGACGGCCTTGCGACTAGTCGTGATGTTTCTCATATACCTTTGATTTAAAAACTCTCTTCTCAAAAGTATTCTAGAAAAATCCCGACTGGACGTAAGTCGGGATTTTTCGTCCCACGTCCAGGGAATTTTGTTCTTTGAAAACAACTCCTGAAAGGAAAAAACATGAAGAAGATCATCCGTCAGTACTATGTGTTATCGTGTCTCTTCAACGTTGGAGGTCTGTCTATTGTCAGCGCTATCTACGTTGACTTCTTGATCGGGAATGGCCTGAACTTGCTTCAAGTAAACTTGGCCAACTGTGTCTTCTTCCTGACCTTGTTTGCCTGCGAGATTCCCACGGGAGCCTTCGCAGACATCTTCGGTCGGAAGACCTCGTTCCTTGTTGCTTGCGGGCTTATGGCCTTGAGCATGTTTGTCTATGGCTTGTCACACACATTTCTAGGGTTTGCTCTCGCTGAGATATTGGGTGCCGTTGGCCTTACTTTTCGCAGCGGAGCCTTCCAAGCTTGGCTTGTTGACAGTCTCAAACACCAGGGCTATGACGGAGAGTTCCACCGAATCTTTGGACGAGAAGGTCTGATTTTCCAGATTGGCGGAGGCATCGGTGCTATTGCGGGTTCTTATCTCGCGGTCTATAATCCGGCTCTTCCCTGGTTTGTCGGCGGATTCGTTCTCCTTATTACGACGGTCTATGCGACGCTCGTGATGAGAGAAGAATACTTTGTGCGGAAACCTTTCTCTTTTAGAAGGGGACTGGCTTCAATGCGCGAGGTCGCTGTGACGAGTATCCGTTATGGTATGAATGACCGGGCCGTTCGTTTTGTCTTGGTGGTCACCTGCCTTATGATCTTCGCCGTTCAACCCCTGAACATGTACTGGCAACCGTACTTTAGGGAGCACCAGATGAGCAGGCAACACCTCGGCTTTCTTTTTACCGGGATGATGCTTGCCTTGGCGGTCGGTGCCTACCTTGTCTCGCAGATCAAACTTAATGGTCAAGAAAAGAAGCTGATCATTTGGTCGCAAGTTGTGACGGGTCTACTGGTCATCATGACCGTTCTTGCTCCGGGACTTCCCCTTATTGTTGTTCTGTTTATCTTGCACGAAGTTCCGCGGGGTTGCATGAATCCTCTGGTTGGTAGTTACCTTCAGAAACGGATTCCGTCTCATGAGCGAGCAACAATATCTTCATTTTGTTCTATTGCTCCACACATTGGTGGAGCCGTGGGGCTGATGTTGAGTGGCCTAATTGCTCAGTACTTAGGTATTGGAGCCGCGTGGATAATCTCAGGAGTTTCCCTTATCGTCGGGGCCTTACTTGTTGCGAGAAGCAACAATGATAAAACCGAATGATCCATCGTGGTCGACGCTTCTGCGTCGGCCACTTTTATTTAGAGAAGTTCTAGCCCTAGTACCTCATCAAATTTTTTGATTAAGACCAGCTTCTGGGCGGGGGTAAGATCTTTGGCAGAGAGGACACCCTGCAAGGAGGCGAGTCCGGCAGCGGTGTTTAGAGAGCCGATTTTGGTTTGGAAGTCTTTAAGATATTTATCGAAATTTTCTCGAGGAGAGACCTCGGGCGCACTTGAGGACTCACCTCCAGAAAATTTGGCAAGCAGTGATTTGAAGAACCCGGTAGATTTTTTAAGACGCTCAATTTTACTTTTCAAATTTTCATAACCTCTGGCTCCCGCTTCAAGTGATTCCCAAGTGAAGTTGGTAGTTTGCTTGTAGCTTGATTGCAGGAGGATATAACGATAGGCAATAGGGTTAAAATGTTTTTCTTTAATATCCGTTAGAGTATAAAAGTTATTGAGCGACTTCGACATCTTCTTGTTGTCGACGAAGAGGTGCTCAGGGTGGAGCCAATATTTCACAAAGGGCTTGTCATTATGAGCCTCGCTCTGAGCCATCTCATTGGTGTGGTGGGGGAAAGCGAGATCAACGCCCCCCGTATGGATATCAACAGTTTTGTCTCCGAAAGCGACATAATTAATCACTGAGCACTCAATATGCCAACCGGGGCGACCATCGCCCAATATCTCGTGCCCCCAATAAATGTTGGCGTCTTCGGGGGCCCTTGCCTTCCAGAGAGCAAAGTCATTTATATCATCCTTCGTGTATTCATCGGCTTTATTGCGAGCTTGTGGTGAGCCTGTCGAACCAGCTCCAATTTGCTTGCCCTCTAAGAATTTGTCACCGACAAGTTCACCGTAATTATTAAAAACTTCTTGATACTTATTAATACTGAAATAGGTGCTGCCATCATCAGCTTTGTAAGCATAACCTTTATTGATTAGCTCGACGATAAATTTTTGAATCTGCGGGATAACATTGGTGACTTTAATAAATTTAATATTTTTTCTCTCAATATTTAATTTATCTAAATCGGCAAAAAAAGCTTGAGTGTATTCTTCGGTATACCTTTTTAGTTCTCTGACCCCTGAATCTTTTCCGTATTTATCGATAGTTCCCTTAATCGTTTTGTCATCGATGTCGGTAAGATTCATTACCCATTTAACGTCATAGCCAGCAAAGCCTAGCGTGCGGTAAGCGATATCGGCGAAGACGTAGGAACGGAGATTCCCGATGTGAGCATAATTATAGACGGTTGGGCCACAGACATAGAGATTCACAGTTTTAGATTCCGTGGCGACGGGAGAGAATTCTTCTTTTTTGCGAGTTAGGGTGTTGTAGAATACTAGATCCATTTTTTGTATTTGGCGAGGCCCGTGGTGATTAGAGCGGCGAGCACCATTAGGCCAATTACACCATACCAGCCAAAGTAAGATTCGACAACTGGACCAGAGCCGCTCATGCTGAAGATGAAGGCGATTAAGGAGACGGGCAAGAAGATGAAGGCGAGAGCCGTGAGTACACGCATGGTCAGGCCATTCTTAATCATTAAGAGCGACTCGTTGGTGGCATGAAGTTCGGCAAAAATCTCGCGGTTGCTCTTCACCAGTTCGGCCACATGCTCATACTCATTTACAATCGCTCGCAAATAATAATCAAATTTCTCACCGTAGAAATCCTTGCCCACTCCAGCAAGAGAAGTGAGAACTTCGCGGTGGAACTTGAGTGACCATTTAATATCAAGCAGTTCGTGGTTAATGTGCGAGAGCGAGCGAACCATCTCGGCTTCTTGACCAGCGAAGATCTTCTCCTCAATCTTCTTTAATTTGTTATTAACGCCATCGAGCTCGACTTCAAGTGGTCCATAAAGTTCGCGCAACATATAGTAGAAGAGGTGCCCGGCGTGGAAGCCTTTCTCCTTTTTGCTGTCATTGCCCCCGTCAAGAATTTGAGAGAATTCAGCGAGAGGCTGGATATTCTCGGAGTGAATAGTTAGGACAAAATCTTGGCCAAGGACAAAGTCAATCTCGGCGACTGAATATTTGCCAACGGGGAAGTGAAGGACAATATAGATGTAGTCCTCATAATAATCAACCTTAGAGCGACTGGCGGGGGAGAGGAGTTCCTCAGCGACAACATCATGAAGGTTATATTGCTTGGCGAGATTGGCGACCTCCTCTCGCGTTGGTTTACTAATATCGATCCAAGAGACGTTTTTATATTTTAATTGTTTAATCATTAAGCAAATTATAGCTTTTTCATGATTTGACCACAAGAGGACAATTTGCGATAATTAACAGGATGAAAAAAATATCTAGAGCCAAGTGGCTCATTTGGCTCGTGGTTATTATTGCTTGGGCAGGAACTTTCTACCTTGGTTTTTATTTTGGTTCCGAACATCGACCGGCGGAGGAGAAGGTTGTTGATGTTGTGGGTAAGAACGTGGGGCGTCCAGAGGCTGTTGATTTCTCACCCTTCTGGCAAGCCTGGAATATTCTTAACGAACGCTATATTGATGATAACGGCAATAGCTCCACCACCAAGCACACTACTAATCAAGAACGAGTCTGGGGGGCCATCGCTGGGATGACCGCGTCGCTCGGGGATCCTTATACCACCTTCTTCCCACCAGAAAAGAAGAAGAAATTTGATGAAGAAATTCGTGGCAACTTTAGTGGCGTGGGGATGGAGATTGGGATCAAGGATAATGTCTTAACCGTCATCGCTCCTTTGCCTAATTCGCCAGCTAAGCGAGCGGGAATTTTGTCCGGTGACAAAATTCTTAAAATTAATTCTACCGTTACCACCAACTTGAGCGCCGACGAAGCAGTCAACCTGATTCGTGGGCCAGAGGGAACGGTTGTTAAATTGAGCGTATTGCGTTTGGCTTCTTCAACGAAGATGACGGACAAAGACAAACCGTTCGATGTATCTATCAAGCGCGAGGTTATTACTATCCCGACCATTGATACTAAGAAGATGGATAACGGCGTCTTTGTTATACGCCTCTACAATTTCTCGGCAGTTTCGCCGGGCCTCTTCCGTGATGCTTTGAAACAATTTGTTGACACAAAGTCTGACAAGTTAATTCTTGATTTAAGAGGTAATCCCGGAGGCTTCTTGGATGCGGCCGTAGATATGGCCAGCTGGTTCTTGCCCTCAGGTAAACCGGTGGTGGTAGAGAAGCATGGTGGTAAAGTTCCCGATAAGGTTTATCGCAGTCAGGGTTACGACATCTTCAGCGACAAACTTAAGATGGTTATTCTTGTCGACAAGGGGAGTGCCTCAGCCTCCGAAATTCTGGCCGGTGCTTTGTCTGAATATGGTAAAGCCAAGTTGGTGGGCGAGCAGACCTTTGGCAAAGGCTCAGTACAGGAATTAATTCCGCTTGGTGATAGCTCAATTAAAGTCACTATTGCTAAGTGGTATACACCAAAGAATCACTCGATCTCTCTTAATGGCCTCAAGCCAGATGTCGTCGTCCCGTTCACTATCGATGATGCCAAGGCAGGCAAAGATCCTCAGATGGACAAAGCGGTTGAAATTTTACTGAAGAAGTAGTACAACAGAAGAATGAAGATTATCTTATTACAAGACGTCGCTAAGGTGGGACGCAAGCATGAGGTGAAGGAGGTCAACGATGGCTTCGCGCGAAATTTCTTATTAGGCAATAATAAAGCTATTTTGGCTAGCCCAGCGAACCTCTCGCGAGTTTTGGGTCTTAAGCAGGGACAAGTGGAGCAGGTGAAAAAAACAATTTCTCTCGTCGATCAATTTTTGATGAGAGTAGGGGAGAGTCCCCTGGTTATCAAGGTTAAGGCCAATGGTGCTGGCCACTTATTTGCTTCTCTCCATGCTAAAGATATTGCCGAAGCGATAAAGAAGACTGTGGGGGTAGAATTGCCCGCTGATCTTATTATTCTCGACAAACCAATCAAGGAAGTAGGGGAAACAAAAATCGCCCTCAAAGCGGGCGACTCTCGTAAAGATATTCTTATTTTGGTGGAGGCTATTTAGCCTCGACTGAGACTGAACGCATAATCTTAGTCTTGCCATTGAAGCCGAGCTTGCGCTTGGTGCCAAACTTAACGGTACCGGCGGTCTTGGCGTAGATAGTGTGGTCCTTACCAACAGCAGTATTCTTACCAGCCATAATCTTGGTGCCACGCTGACGAATAATAATGCTACCAGACTGAGTGGCCTCACCGTCATATAATTTGGTTCCTAGGTACTTAGGATTAGAGTCTCTTAAGTTTTTGGCAGTACCACCTGCTTTTCTATGTGCCATATTGCTATAATTGGTATAATATTAACCATATGAGTATAAATCAAATAGGGGAAAAAATCAAGGGCAAACTGGGGAAGCTAAGAGATTATGAGAAAGAGCTCTTCGTGGCCTTGCTTGTTATCCTGGTGGCTGTCTTGGCCTTTGGCTTGGGGCGCTTATCACGCCTTGAGGGCGACAAAATGCCGGTGCAGATCGAGGGGGCCGATATGGTTCAAAACTAAAGCCCCGGCCTCGCACTAGGCGAGACGGGGCTTTTACTGTCTGGGGGGGGTTGGTCAGAAGATGGCGATCTCTATTTCCCCTGTGTAATTGCGCATAATCTCACGGGTGCGAGTTAGAGGTAGGCGTTCCTTGCCAATCTCGTCTTTGGTGGCATAGCCACGGGCTACCATGTCGGCGAGGATAAGATCGGTGACCTTTTCTCCTTCGGGACAAGTCTTTACACTCGCTGCCTCATCGACCATCTTGCGAAGATTGTCGGCCGGGAAGCGATAGATGGTCTTCTGCCACCACTCGGTCTCCCGTGGGTCTCCCGTTAGGTCGCTGAGACGGAAGAAACAATGACTTTCTTCTCCCGTTAACTTGTCCTTGTACAGGAAGAAGACCCTCCCCACCTCGCCTTTCTCCAGGCTGATGGTGGGTGGATTTAACATTACCCCCTCCACAAACTTCCCGGCTTCTTTGTCGGGGACGCCGAACGCGAAGTAGGGAATAGACATCTCCCTTGCCCATAAGTATGGCACGAAGGGCCGTGAGTCGGCTTGAACTGTGGCCTGGGGAATAAACATTACGAGCGCAAGAAAGACAAAAACCAGTTTCTTCATGACCTCTCTCCTCTGTTCTGTTTGCAACTTTTTTGACAGTCAGTGCCACACGGCACCGGCGAACTTTCTGTGTTTATTTATACTATTAAAATAGTACTCAGTCAAATTATAAAAAATAATAAAAAAGCCCCGGCGCTCTGCTTGTTGCAGTCGCGCCGGGGGAATCTCTTTTGCCCCTCCCGGGGGCTAGTCGCTGTAGCTGGCCACCATGTGGCCGTTTACCCGCCTCAGGCTCGGGGGCAGGTTTCTTTCCTGCCTCTGCATGCTTTTGAGGACTGCCCGGTGGAAAGGTGTCGGGTCCGGCCTGAATGCGGCTTGCCCACCCTCTTCCTCCAGGGCGGGGGAGAGGGCATCTTCATGAGCTTTCCCTATGATGGGGTTCGGGTCTGGTACGTGGGGCATGGACTTCTCCTTTTTGTTTGGGTAAGCACTAGTTGCTCACCACTTTGTCTGAAAGATAGATTATCAAATGTGAAACAAATTGTCAATCTTGTAAAGGGGGAGGGCTTTTAGCTAGCTGTGGATAACTATGGTATATGTCGCACAACATAGATTTTGCGACATAAGCCGTAGGCTTAATGTTGCAAAATCGAAGGGCATTGTCCGATGTGTGCCTTGACGTCGGACAATGCATTTTGCGATATTAAAACCCCCTACCCTGCCGTCTAAAAATTATTTTCCAAAAATATTTTCTTCACTTCTCTGTCAACTTATCGCTAAATTTCTGACCCCGAACCCTTATTAACATTTCCTGACGGCCGTCAAAAAGTGTTAATATCGCTATTTTCTTAAAGATCCTCAAAAAGCCAAATTTGGTCATTTTTCGATTTTTTTCACTTTTCGCCTTAAAAATCGCTTATTTATAATTTAAAGTAATAGCAAAGCCCGTCTCATCAAGACGACGGGCTTGCCGGTGGCTTAACAGACGGGCGGGTTGGGTTCATTCGGCGCACTGGCAGGTGCCTGTGCATTCGTGCGTGCTGACATAAGCCATCCAGGCACGACGACAATCAAGGCATTCCTTGATTCTGTCGCAGATGGCTTCGGCCTCTGCGTCTTCGACGGTGGCGCCACACAGGGCAGCCATTTCGTCTTCTGATACGTGGTTATGCTCGTTCATGGGTTTAAACCCTCCCTTGGTTTGAGCAACGGGGCACATGTTTCATCTAATTATATTTATAACATAAAAATCTAAAAAAGAAACCCCAGGATTTAACCCAGGGTTTCTTTTTTTATTAGGCTTTTTTGACGGGGCCTTCAGCGCCCCAACATGGCTTGCTCCAATTCCAGTGACGATTACCCTCTTTCTTCATCAACTGCATGGCATATTCAATATTGCCGGCGGTTGTATGAATGTCGAGGCCCTCGGCCTGACTTTGGTCTAAGTGCCACTTCTCGTTGATTTGGAAGACTCCAACATCTTGAGGGTTCACTTTACCACGCTTGACCTCACCAGCGTTATCGTATTGAGCGAAATCACTTTCACACTTAGCGATACGGAGGGCGGTGTCGGTGTGGATGCCATACTTGGCGCTAGAGGCGACAATCTTGTCGTAGATGGCGCCTGAGGCGGTACTAGTTGGACGTTCGATACTGTAAGTCTCAACCTGAGCTACTTCTTGACCATTTATCTTGCTCGTAACGAGCGGATTAATAGCCAGAGCGGGACCGGTGGAGCTTGCAGTGATAATAAGGCTTGCCAAGCCTATTTGTAGGGTTTGTAAAATAAGTCAATTTAAAACTATCTATTACCTTCTGGCCTTGGTGTAAACGAGGTCAGCTTTAATAATAAATAGCTAATTAAGGGAGCCGATATTATTAATTTCGACGGCCTACAAGGATTAAGCGTTCGCTGTCACTCTTGACATCTGTAGGTATTTATATCATAGCATAAGAGGCTAAAAAAGTCAACCCTAAAAGCCTCTTTTTAGCTCCCCTTCTAGTTAAAAAACCCTTATTTTGCAAGGTTAAATGGCAATCGTCTGAGAGCCGGATTT
Organism: Candidatus Vogelbacteria bacterium; assembly: GCA_903864935.1. GTDB lineage: Bacteria > Patescibacteriota > Minisyncoccia > Phycocordibacterales > XYD1-FULL-46-19 > CAIPHT01. The sequence continues at coordinate 96,844 of CAIPHT010000006.1, read as the reverse complement.
AGGTAATTAGCGAGATACTTTTGATATAAACCAGCTAGCCAACCCCCTATTTGTTGGATAATGTGCCAAACATAGCCAAAATTGGCTTTGCCGGCATCAGACTCAGCTACCTTCTGAATATTGATACCAAGATAGCTTAAGATGATGATCACGACGACAATTAAGACGATTAATTTAACCAGACCAGCTTCTTTGTTATTTGCCATATTTTATTAAAAAAGTTTTATTGATCATAAATAATTTAAAGGGTTGAGATAGGCGCTGAAGGCGGCCAAGGGCAAGCGGTATGTGCCACAGCCAGCCACCTTGCTCTTAAGTGAACCAACTTGGACGGCATCTTTAGCCACAACTGAGAAGTGGAGATGCGGACCAGTAGCATAACCGGTACTGCCGGTGTAGCCCACCATCTGTCCGGTTGCTACTCTCTGACCCTCGGTTACCTTAATTACTGACAAGTGGCCGAAGAGGGTGGCGAGGCCATTATCTCCGCCGATTAGAATCCAACGTCCGTAGGAGGCCCCCTTGCAAGTGAGATCGGTGTCCCCTGTTCCCATGACTACCCCATCAACGGCCGACTTAAGAGTTGTCCCGGTTGGCGTACCTAAGTCGATACCATTATGACCTTTACCATTATAAATCGCTTGATTACTTTTCGCAAAATCGGTATTACCAAAACCTTGGGTAATAACCACTTTATCAAGTGGCCAAGCGAGCACGCCAGAGCCAGGGTGAGGTAATTGTCCGGGTGTCGCGGTGTAATGGAGAGCCGCTTCGGCCGCGAGCATCTCGCTCTCAACTTGTTGTTTCTTTTTTAAGCGGTCAGCGAGGAGGGTCTGATAATTTGATTCCTTGTTTTTTGTTTCGACCAATAAAGTATTCTTGGCTTGTTTGGTCTGATCGGTAATTACTTTCTGATCGGTCAATTGGCTTTGGAGAGTGGTCAGAGTTTTTTTCTCCGCCTCTTTTTGGATCTTAGTTCCCTCTAATTGTTTTTTGTCTTGTCTTAAGGTGCTGATGAGAGTATCAACTTGTTGACCAAGACTCTGATAGCGAGCGAGATTGTCCCAGAGTTCGGTTGTGCTTTGGTCACTTACCATGACTTCAACCAGACTGCTTTGTTCAGCTTCATTAACGAGACGGAGAGACAGGCCGAGAGCTTTTTGATTATCGTCAATCTTCTCGGCTGTGGTCTTGATCCCCTGGTTCAAATTTTGGATATTACTATTAGTGATCGAAATTTTATTTTGGGTAACGGCGATATCGGCCTGGAGTTTTTTCCTAGTTAATTCGAGCGTCGCGAGTTCTTTATTCAACGAAGCTTTTTGCGCTCCGGTTTGAGTGAGTTGTTTTTGATAACTGGCAATCTCGATATCTAGTTGCTTGATCTGTGCTTGTTGGGTTGTGATCTTCGCTTGGAGATCTTCTGTTGTGGCGGCGCTTAAATACTGCCCACCAACTATTAAAGAAGTTGTTAGGGTAAAAAATAAAATTAAAAACTTAACGTAAAATTTGCTCAGCATGAGTGAGTCTTTTTATTGTCTCTTCTTTGCCGAGAATCGCGGCCACCGTGAAGGGGTCGGAAGATTTCTCTTGCCCGGTTAAGGCAACGCGCATGGGCCAGAGGACCTCGGTCCGGCCCTTCTCGGTGGCAAAATCCCAGAGAGCCTTCTTAATATCCTCTGAATTAGAAAAATTATCCGCGGGAAGATTTTTAACAATATCTAGGGTTTGGCTTAAGTAAGTTCCGCCACGTAGGAGCTCTTGGCTAGGATGAGGTGTGGTGAAGAAGAAATCGAAATCGCCTCGACCAAGCATGTCGGCCACTTCGCTATAATTATTGATCCTCTCGGTTAGGAGATGGGAGATAGAAGCGAGTTTGTCGTCAGAATAAAGAGGTAATTCTTTTACTCTGGTTGGGCATCGTCCAAGAACCTCTTTTACTTTTTTGTCTTGGGTTTGTCTTTTTATAAATTCACGATTGAACCAATCAAGTTTGGTTTGGTCAAAGAAGGCTCCCCCTTTTTGAACTTTAGATAAATCAAAAACTTTTACTAGTTCTTCTTTAGAAAAAATTTCTTGTTCTGTGCCGGGATTCCAGCCAAGCATGGCCATATAGTTGAGAACAGCTTCAGGCAAATAGCCTCGATCGCGATACTCTGTAATTGCTAAAGCGCCACGACGTTTTGACAGTTTAGAGCGATCAGCCGAAAGGACTAATGGCAAATGAGCATACTCGGGTGTTGGCGCACCAATTGCTTCTTGAATTAGAATTTGTCTGGGGGTATTAGAGATGTGGTCCTCACCGCGAATAACTTGAGTGATACCCATCTCATAATCATCAACAACGACAGCTAGGTGGAAGACGGGCTCGTCGAGACTCTTAGCAATAACGAAGTCACCCAAGTCGCTAGTATCCATGACCACTTCGCCACGGATTAAGTCACGGAAGCTAACTTTTTTGCCGGGGTTCTTGAAGCGAATGACCTCAGCTCGATCACCTTCTTTCTTTATCTCTTCTTGAGAAACATAAGCCTTGCCTTCAGCAATCAGTTTTTCTAAATATTCTCGATGTTTAGACGCCTGTTCTGATTGATAGAAGGTTTCGTCATAGTCTAAGTTAAGCCAAGCCAAGCTCTCAATAATATTGTCGGCGTATTCTTTTTTTGAGCGTTCGCGGTCGGTATCTTCGATACGCAAAATAAATTTGCCACCATTTTGTCTTGCTTGAAGATAGCTAAAAACCGCTGTGCGGTAATTACCCGCGTGCAATAAGCCGGTCGGGCTGGGAGCAAATCTGGTGATGATATTATTCTTCATGACTTAAAGCGATTTTTAAAATTTCGCCGGCAATAACAAAGGCGGCATCTGGACGGGCAAATGACTTGGCTCCCTTAATCATGTCTTCGCGCATTTTCTCGTCCGTCATTATTTTATCAATTTCAAAGAGGAGAATTGATGGGGTGAGATTTTTTTCTTCGATGACGACCGCCCCCCCACTTCGAGCATAGGTGAAGGCGTTGGTGCGTTGGTCGTGACTTATCTCTTCGGGAATAGGGATCACGATTGAGGGTAGACCCCAATTGGCAATCTCGAATAAGGAGGAGCCAGCGCGAGTGATAACCAGCGAGGCGACACCGGCGGTCATGCGAAGAGCGGCGACATCAAGATAATCAAAAATTTTGTAATGATCGGCAAAGGGGTTCCCCTTGAGAACAAACTTGGCGCGGCCGGCAAGATCGGCATACTTCAACTTCCCCACTTGGTGAATGATTTGATACTTTTCAATTAATTGAGGTAAAACATCGACAATAATCTCGTTAATTTTACTGGCTCCTTGTGATCCCCCGGTGACAAAGATGACCGGCAGATTCTTGTCTAAACGCAGATACTCATAAGCACCACTCTGAGTCGGTGTGATAATTTCTTGGCGTAGAGGATTGCCGGTCACGGCGACCTTATCAGCTTGGAAGAATTTTATGGCCTCAGGGTAAGACAGGGCGACCCTAGTGGCAAATTTGCCGGCCCAACGATTGACGAGCCCAGGGTGAGAATCAGAATCATGAATAAAGACTGGGATGCGGAAGATCCTTGCGGCGAGTAAGGCAGGGAAACTGGCATAACCGCCCTTGCCCACTACTACATCGGGGTAGAGGCTAAAAACTTTGAAAATGGCTTCAATCACACCAAACAAGGTTCTGAACAAATCAAAGAAATTCTTAATGACGCTTATTGGTGAGATGTCGCGACGTAATTTGCCGGCTCGAACTTTAATAAATTTTATTTCATTCTCGAAGAGGACCCGCTCGTTGTAGGGTGCGTCAGACATAAAGGAGAGACTTGGCTGAACCAAATGTTCTCTCGTGGCATAATTTCTTATCTCTTCGGCAATAGCGATAATGGGGTAAAAGTGTCCCCCGCTCCCCCCACCGGTGAATAATATCTTCATAATTAATTATTTGGCGCCATGATGGCGCGATATGCTAAGTATAATACCGACCTCGATTAAAACCAAGAGGAGGGCCGTTCCGCCATGACTGATAAATGGCAGGGGTACGCCGGTTAGAGGGAGGAGCCCAAGCATTGCCCCGATATTAATAAAAGCTTGGGCCGCAATAAGCGTGACTAGTCCAACGGTTAGGAGGCGGCCAAAACTATCACTCGTTTTGTTGGCTAAGCGATAGCCATAGAGGGCAAAGGCAAGGAAAAGAAGGACCAGGAGACTTGAGCCGACAATCCCGAACTCTTCACTGGCTACGGCAAAGATAGAGTCACCGATTGGCTCGGGTAGGAAATTAAATTTTTGGATACTCTGACCGAAGCCTCGTCCCATTAAACCGCCTGAACCGATAGCAATGAGTGATTGATTAATTTGATAAGAAGAGCCTTGCTCGTCACGACTTGGATCAAGGAAGGTGGTCACGCGGTCTCGAACGTGAGGGCGCACGACGACCAAGGCCCCGAAGGCAATAACCCCAATCAAACCTAGGGCCAGAAGGTGCCAGATTCTCCCTCCTGCCGCGATAAAGATCCCGATAGCTCCGGCCACCATGACCATGAGAGTCCCGGTATCCTTTTGGAAGAACATTACCGCTACGACTAAAGCTAAGAAAATAAGGAAAGGTAGGAAGCCTTCAGTGAGACTCTTAATTTTTTCTTTGCGCGCGCCGGCCCAAGCGGCCAAGAAAATAATAAAAGCGAGTTTGAGGAATTCGGCTGGTTGGATAGTGATAAAGCCAACGTTGATCCAACGCGTAGCGCCGTTGTACATGAAGCCAAGACCGGGGACGAAGACGAGGGCCGATAAGGCGAGCCCGCCAAGCAGAATAAAGGGTGACCATTTCTTAAGATTTTGGTAAGGTAAATTGGCACTTATCACCATCAAGACCAAACCAGCCAAGAGGATAGCCACTTGCTTAACCACAATCGTGGTGAAGCTGGCACTATCTTTGCCCACTTGACCCATGGCCGCCGAAGAAAAAATGGCGACGCCCACCAAGACTAAAATCAAGGTGAGGAAGAAAAAAATTCGATCTGGTTTCTTTGTTTTCACTACCCTATTATAAACGAGTTAACTTAATAATGTCATTACCCCCTTCTTGAGTCTTGGTGACAAGATAACCAAGTTCGGAGGATTTCTTGATGAGGGAAGATAAAACTAAATTAAATGTTGACCCAGAGAAATCCAGTCCGGCTTCGATCGATCTCTCGAACGCTTCAGCGGCCACCGTTTCCATTTTGGGGATGAACCCGAGACGAATAACAATATCGTCGTGATTGTTTGTTAAAAATTCCAAACCTTGGTTATAGCCCTTATCGATGATTGTCTCCCCTTTTGGTTTAATTGTTTTGGTCAAAGTAAAAATAATACTCCCCTTGGCAACTAGTTCTTGTTTAATTTTATAACCAAGATCTTCGGCGTCGCCGATTAATTGAGCAACCGTAGTGTTAAAATCATAACCCTCTAGCCCCAGAATTTCTTGCAGTCTTTTTCCTGGTCCGGCACTCATTATGAATTCGCCATTCTGCAAGTTAATTTGAAAACCTTCTTCGTTTTCTTTTAGAAATTCGAGCCCGTTCTTAATTCTCTCAGCTGGGCTAAGCGGGATACTATCTCTTCCTTCAAAGGGTGACATAATAAAAAAATTATAATTTTGGTCCTCCGAAGAGTGTAATAATAAGACCAATAATGGCGAAGATAATCCCGATAACCCAGTAGCGCATAACTACTTTATAAGCGGGCCAACCTAAAGCTTCGAAGTGGTGATGAAGTGGTGCGACTAAGAAAACCTTTTTGCCTTGTCTTAATTTTTTGGAGGCGAGTTGAATAACAACCGAGAGAACAGTGGCGACGAGGGGCAGGGCGATAATTGGTAAGGTGGCGACTGAGTTGGTGAGGAAAGCGACAACAGTGAGAGCGGTAGTGAGTCCTAAGATGCCCGTCTCAGACATATAGAAGCGAGCGGGAGGGATATTAAACCAAAGGAAGGCCAAGAGCCCGCCGGCGACTGCCCCACAAAAAGCGGCTAAGTCGAATTGCCCTTGGGCAAAGGCGATGATAGTGTAGGACGAAAAAATAATGGCCATCACTCCGCCGGAGAGACCGTCGAGGCCGTCAATCACCCCGCTTGAGAAAAGGGCAATCATAACTAAGATAAACAGAGGGACTATCAACCAACCAAGATAGAGACTGCCGACAAAGGGAATGGCAATGGCCACCATTCCCAATTTGAAATAAAACCAATAACCGCCAATTAATCCAAGGACAACAACAACCAAGAGTCGCTGAGAGAAGGGCAAGCCAGCCTTATGGCAATCTTGCTCGGCTTTAACTTGACGCCAATCATCAATGAAGCCGACGATTGCTCCGACGAGGAGGGTGAAGAGTGGTAACCAGGTTTGATTGCGACTGAGAAAATTAAGTCGACTATGGTCGGGCCAAAGAAGGCTTAAGAGCCAAAAAAGAATGGTGACCAGAAGTACACTCCCCCAAATAACAATCCCGCCCATACGGGGAGTTCCCACCTCCTTATCTTTGTGTAGTTCGTTAAAAATGGGGGTCGCGCAACCATCGGGCGAAATTTTGCCCGCCTTCTTCTTCCACATTTTGTTATTGTAGAGCCAATTGGTAAGGATCGGAGTAATCGCCATCCCGATAAAGAAGGCACCGGCCGAGGCGAGGAAAACTTTAATAAGGCTTGGGTATAACATAGTTTATTAAAAATTATTTATTAATTTGGGCGTAATATTTGAAAGTGGCCTCAGTCAATTTCTTGGTATCAGAGAAACGGCCTTCTTTGCTTGAGCCAAGAACGACAAAGATGAGCGGACGATGCAGACCGATATTTGCCGCCACGGCCAAGTTGCCTCCGGCGAGATCAGTATAACCAGTCTTTCCGGCGAAGAGGCCGGGGATCTCGTTAACAGCGGTATTGGTATTGAGAACATTGTGCGTTAGGCCCGAAGAGTCTTGCTCAGAGACTGAACTTTCTTTTGTTGCTGAGAGTAACTCAGGCTTATTTTTTAGAACGTAAGAGAAAAGTTTGGCCACATCAAGAGCGGTGCCCACTCCGCCCGGAAGATAGTTCTCATCAAGACCGGTCGGGTTGATAAAATGAAATGAATTTAAATTAAGGGATTTTGCTTTTTGGTTCATTATTTCGACTAAGGCGGCACTGCTTGTCGCTGCTGCTTCGGCCAGAGCCTCGGCTCCCTCATTCGAGGAACTGACAAGGGTCAAGGCGGCCAAATTAGCCATTTGCCACCGCTCCCCTTTTCTTAGGGTTGTGGCATTCTCGTCAATATTATTGCCAATTGTTATATTCGTATTGGGGCCAATTTGTTCACTGGTGGCGAGGACAGTCATTACTTTTGTTAAAGAGGCGAGAGGTAAAATTTTTTTCTCATTACGACCCGCGACGATTTCGCCTGTTTCAGAATTATAGATGATATAAGCCTTGGCCTCGAGCTTGAGATGGCCAAAAAAGTTTTGCTTGAGACCACTGATTCTTGCTTGCTCAGCTACAGCCTCTCGTTCCTTCTTCTCATTTTGAGTTGAGAGGTTAAGTGGGTCCGTCTGGTAAGTTAAGAAAAAGCCAACCCCCATAAATAAAAAGGATATAAGAAGGGTGATGAGCACTTCTCGATGGCGATTTTTTTTAGTTAATTCCTCCTCCATTCTCTTCTTCGTTGGTCTCTAAAAATTTATTAATCTCTTGTTGAACAATTTCATACTCAGGTAGGTCCCCAATTTTTTCTAAACCTAGGTGGCGCAAGAGTTCGAGTGTCGGTTGATAGAGGAAGCGACGCGAATCTTTGCTGTCAGTAACTCTCTCGACCAAACCGCGGACCATTAGATTGCGTAGGATAAAACTGGAGTTCACTCCTCGTACTTGATCAATCTCGGGACGACTAATTGGCCCTTGGTAAGCGATAAGGGTGAGGGTCTCAAGAGCCGCTTTGCCGAGCTCTTTGGAGAGCTCCTCTTTAGCCATTTGCTCGATTAATTCTGAAGCCTCTGGAGCGGTCCCCAATTCGAGTTCCTCGCCTAATTCAAGCAAACATAAGCCTTGGCCCTCTAGCCTTGTTTTAAGGCCGTTTATTGCCTCAGAGAGGGCTTCTTGGTCGGTATTCAGCAATTTAGCCAGCTCGGCTTTCTTGACCGGTTCGGCACGATAGAACAAAACTGCCTCAATCTTTGCTTCTAGAGTCATTAATCTTATTATAACAAGTTTTTCTTCTTTTTTCGAGCTATTAAATATCCACTTTCGTTGACTAATTTTTCAGTATCCTCACCATCAAAAAGACTTTCATTTGCAACAATTATTCCGTTTGGGTTTAATGCTCGTGATATTTGCTCATTGCACGACCTGACATATTTACCGTCTGAGTCTGTAAAAACTCCAATGTTCCCCGAACTAAGAAAACTTACGGAGTCTTTAGGTAGCCTCTCTAGAAAAGACAAGACATCCTCATTTACAATAGCTGCTGGTGTCGGTCTTAATTGTTCCTTTGAAATATTAATATACCCGTTTGATTTATTTTTAAGTTTTTTCAGCGCTTTATCTATTTCGTCTAGTTGCTCAAGCAAAGCTTCAGAGTCATATTTATCAACTCCAACATACCCCTTTGCTCCATAAAGTGCTGCAAAAATGTAACCATAAGGTGTCCAGCCAGCACAGAGATCTACGACGATTTTATCTTTAAATATCCTACCCCAGCCACCTTCACCGTAATCTAAATTTTTTAGTCCCTCCCCATCGCCTGCCTTGGTTAATTCAAAGCTTAATCTTGTGCCTAAGGCTTTTTGAAATTGGAAGAGACTGTCACTAAAAACATCCGTAAAATGATTAGTTGCCTCTCGTTCTCTAAATGAATTATCAGCTTTAGTTTGTGGTTTTATGTCTGGGATTAATTCTTCTACTGGGACAATGGCGACGGCTAACCTTTCCTCTTTCTTGTCATCTGGTGCCGGAGCTATGTTGCCTAAATTTTCTTGCATATCAACAAAAATTAATAATATTTTTAAATAATTTAATAACGCGGAATTCCAACCGTTGTTGACTCCATCCCAATATCCTCGAAATGGGCCTTTTGCTCAATATTAATCGCACCTTGTTTAACGAGCTCAAGCATACCCAAGAAACTCACAATAATATTCACCTTGTCGGCTTTATCCTTCACAAAGTCTTTAAAAGACATTTTCATTGCTTGCCCCACGCGCTTAGCCAAGTCACTAATTACTTCTTCTAGACTAATTACTTTCCGAATAATTTTCTCGGGAATCACTTCAACTTTAGGAAGATTCTTGATGAGCTCTTTGATTGCGGTTAGTAAGTTGGGAATGATTATCTCGTTAGTGGGAGCGAAGACTGTAACCTTCTTTGCTCTCTCAGTTTGCGTAAAAATCACCTCCTTCCCAAACCTCTCTTTCACATGCAAACTTAATTCTCTCACTCTCTGCAATTGTTTAAGCCGGTCTTCGAGATTTGAGATATCACTTTTCTCTTCTTCGTTAAGTTGGAGACCGGGCAAGAGCGCGAGCGACTTAATCAACATCAGTGTTGAGGCCACCATAATAAAATTCGCCATCGCCTCCATTGATTGCCCATCGTCTTCGCTCTTGAGATAACCAATATAATCATCGGCCACTTGCGCCAGAGACACCTGCGAGATATGCAATTTTCTCTTCTCTATCAGGTTTAACAAGAGGTCCAAAGGTCCCTCGAATTCCCCTACTTTTACTTTGAAGTCATTATCCATAAAACTTATTTTCTATTATACCAAATTCTCCCAATTTTTCAGATTTTTGGGCTGTTTTTCTGCTCTTGACAAGAGGCTCCAATGGGTGTATAATAAAAAACAGAATAGAGTAATGAACGGCTACGAGTTAATCTCGCAAGCTTTTGAGAAGGAGAAAGTCATGTTTTATGTGCCTTGGGATTTGATCGTGTGGATGGTGTCTGGTCTGATTATTTATGTGTTGACGGCCCTGACGGCGCAAAGTCTGGGAATGCCTAATAATGAGGCCACCGCCCTCGTAGCCATGGTGGTGGCAGCTCTCATTAATACGGCGGTTGTCTTTATGGCTATTGTCTTGGCGGAGTTCGCCTCTTCTTTTTGGAGGAAGTTGTTCTCTGCCTAGTATTTTCTCTCCTTATCTCCCGTCGCGTGCCCCACGGAAAAGCCTTCCGTGTCGGGCACACGGCGGGTTTTTCTTTTGTCCACATTTTTATAATGTTTCGAGATTGGATATCGAAAAATAAGGCTTTCTTGGGATGGGCTTGACAAAAGATTAATGGTATGCTACACTATAATTATTGATCTTTTGGTTGTTTTAGCGGTCCACGCCAGGGTTACCCCGCTTGCCTACGTCAGGGGTCGGCCATCACTAGCGGCCTAGCCGCGGAAGGAGTACGTCATGCGACGTCATCGTTATCGAATTTAGTGTCATAACCCGAGAGTGACGCCTCGGAAAGCTGAGAGGAAACTCTCGGCTTTTGTTATGTTTCTATTTTGAGAGAAGATTGTCGATGCGGTTTAGGTCACGAGGGAAGAGGGTTGCTTCTTTCACATTCTCAATACCAAGGAGCTTGGCGGTGAGGCGCTCAAGACCTAAGCCTAGTCCGCCGTGAGGAGGCATGCCGTATTTGAAGGCTTGGAGATAATAACTAAATTTCTCGGGGTTAAGCCCTTTCTTCTCCATTGAGGCCACGAGCATATCGTAATCGTGAATACGTTGCGCGAGAGTGGTAATCTCAACACCGCGGAAAAGTAAGTCCCCGCCCATGGCATAACCGGGGTCAGTCTGGTCCTCCATGGTGTAGAATGGACGCTTGGTGATTGGGAAGTGTGAGATGAAAATAAAATCTGAATCAAATTTCTTTTTCGAATACTCACAGAGCCAACGTTCGTGTTGGGGTTCGAGGTCTGGTTCGCTCGAGCAATCTTCGCCGAATTCTTCTTTAATCACCTGCTGGGCAGCGCGCAATTTCATCATCGGGACTTCAAGCGGGACATTAGGAATATCGGCATCGAAGAGGGCAAATTCTTTGGCGCAATTAGCCTTGAGGTCCTCCATAATTTTGGCGAGGAATCTCATTTCCATTTTTACCACGTCTGTGTGGTCAGTAATGAAGCCTATCTCGATATCGAGACTAGTGTATTCATTTAAGTGTCTGGTGGTGCTGTGCTTCTCGGCGCGATAGACGTTGCCGGCGGCAAAGACACGCTCGAAGATGCCCACCATGATTTGCTTATAGAGTTGAGGACTCTGAGCCAAGTGAGCAGTGTGGCCGAAGTACTCCACATCGAAGGAGTTCGCTCCCCCTTCGGCGTCATCACCGATAAGTTTAGGGGCTTGGAATTCGACGAAGCCTTCACCGGTTAAGAATTCGCGGAAGGATTTGAGAATTTGCGCTTGGACACGGAAGATCGCTCGAGCTTTCTCTCGACGAAGGGTAAGAGGAAGATAATCAAGATAAGTGTCGAAGTTTAATTCGCTGTCTTTATCAAATGGTAACTCTTTAGCTTCGGCTAAGATTTCGATTTCTTTAACTTCAATTTCCACATCGCCATTTTCTTGTCCTTCTTTAATCATTTTGTCAGGGCGCTTGTTTACAGCACCAGTAACGCGAATAACCCACTCTGGTCTTAATTTCTGAGCGGTCTCGACGGCTCCTTCATGGGCGGGAAGAACGACCATTTGAACTTTGCTTGAAGCATCGCGCAAATCAATGAAGATTAATTTGCCATGGTCACGACGCACGTCGACCCATCCGGCGATACTCACCTCCTCACCAATATGCTGACCTAACTCACTAATTTTTATTCTGTTTATCATAAATTTGTTTGTTAATAAATAATTTTGTAATTATCCGCCTTCGTCTAGGTAAGACTTCGGCGAGACAAAGAAAACACCCCAAGGACTTCTAGTCCCAGGGGCGGATAATTCCGCGGTGCCACCCTGATTTGTAACTCATTTGCCTTGAGGTTTCGCCCGGTTGTTAATCGGCTCAAGAGCTTATTTACATGATAACACTAATTAATCTTTTGGCAAATGTTTGTCTTGGAATATTATTTGTGCATAATTAGGCTAGGTTTGGGTCTTAAACAAAGGAGAAAAGTCATGACGAAGAAGAAAATTCTAGCTGTCGTCGAGCTGTATCGGGAGCGGTTTGAGGCCGAGGAGATCCCCAAAATCCGATTAGGTCTCGATGACAAATTCTGTTCCCGTTGGGACATGCTCGCTCATGCTCATTACCTGCTTGACGGGATTGTCGAGTATGTTGAGAACCCTGAGCAAGTGGGGGAAACCGGTCGCCATCTGGGTTGTGTCCAGATGTTGCTGATTGTTTGCGGATGTTACACCATCCGTGAGGTCATGAACCACAACCGCCCTGACGAAAGCTAGGGCGGCTTTCTTTTTTCTAAAAAACGTTATCAAAAATTGGTAACAAAATTTACAATTGCAAAAAATGTTACCAATTTTGACGGTCGTCTAAATTGGTAATTTATAAATCAATCCCCACTTTGGTATTCACGTCAGCCATTTTGGCTTGGGCACGGCCACGAGCGAGCTCGGCGCCTTTTTTGAGAATGTCGATAACGCGAGCGGGGTCCTTAGCAATTTCTTTTCTCTTCTCGCGTAAGGGTTTGAGATAATTATTAATACTCTCGAAGAGCAAGTCTTTAGATTCTTTATACCCAATCCCCCCTTCGACATAACGCTTCTTAATCTCGGCGAGCTGGTCGGCGGGAGTGAAGAGTTTGTGCAAAGCAAAGACATTGCACTCCTCGGGATTTTTTGGATCTTCGACCCCAAGAGAGTCGGTCTTAATACTCATCACCAAGTCCTTTAATTCTTTTTCTTCGGCAAAGAGCGGGATGGTATTGTTGTAGCTCTTACTCATCTTTTGGCCGTCGAGTCCGACAATAGTCTTAACCCCTTCCATAATAAGAGGCTCCGGCAATTTGAAAGTTTCGCCATAATGATAATTAAATTTCTCGGCAGTATCACGAGCAATTTCGACATGCTGTTTCTGATCCGCCCCGACTGGTACAACATCGGCGTCGTAGAGAAGGATGTCGGCCGCCATCAGGATGGGATAATCGAAGAGGCCAACATTCACCCCGCTGTCAGCGGGGTTAGCCTCCTTATTTTTGGCCTCGGCTGCCTTGTAAGCATGTGCGCGAGCAAGATAAGGCATAGTGGTTAGACAATTGAAGATCCAAGCGAGGTTGGCATGCTCTAAAACCTCTGATTGTTTATAGAAAATAACTTTGTCAGGATCGAGGCCAATCGCGAGATAATCAATGACGAGGTCTAAGGTGTCTTGCTTGAGTTGTTTGGGGTCACGAGTGGTAGTGAGAGAGTGAAGATCGGCAATAAAGACATAGCCTTGATACTCATCTTGGAGATCGACGAATTGTTTCATTGCCCCAAAATAATTGCCGATATGGGGACGGCCCGTTGGCTTAACACCGGATAATAAGATTTTTTTGTTATTTTCTGTCATGGTCTAATGGTAACAGAAAAGGGGCCAGAGGTGAAGTTGACTATTTTTTCTTCAGTTTATCAAGGTCCGCTTTGGTGTAAGACTCAATTTTGCTTTTGGATTGGGTGACTTCGCCGGTCGAACGCGGGAATTCAACAATAAACTGAGCACCCTTACCCTTGCCTTCGGATTCGGCCCAGATTTTGCCACCTAAGCCCTCCACAATTTGCTTGGCAACATAGAGACCAAGACCTGTACCCGAGATATTTGTTTTGCCCGCATCATCAGCGCGCACAAACTTATCGAAGAGTTTGGGCAGGGTTTCTTTGTTGATACCCACCCCACTGTCTGAGACGGTTAAGCGTACTGTTTCTTTAGATTTGCTTTTGCCCATCGGCCTGTTTTCTACACTAACCTTGATCCAGCCACTTGGCGTGTATTTGATACTATTGTCAACAATATTAGAGACCACCTGAGTGACTTTACCGCTATCAGCCGAAATTTGATGATTATTAGTGCCATCAACGAATTCAATTTTAAGCCCTCTTTTTAATACGTTGGGTTCCTGATTTTTAATAACAGTCTGAGCAATCTGACCAAGGTCAAAGACGGATAACTCATACTTCATTCGGCCGAGTTCGATACGGGTGATGTTCAAGAAGTCTTCGATCACGGTCATCAGACGTTGACTAGATTGGTAGATAACATCAATCGCTCCCTTGGCCTTGTCTTCAACGGGACCAAAAGAACCTTCTAAGAGCATTGACGAATAACCCTTGATGGCGGTGAGAGGGCTTCGGAGTTGATGGGAAGCAATCGAGACGAACTCCGTCTTCTGGCGATCGAGTTCCTTCAATTTCTCATTAGCGACATAGAGGCTGTCGTTAGATTTGGCCAAGTTCTCGGCCAATTTCTCAATTTCTTCGCGCTGGGTCACTTCACGTTGCACACTACGGATTAAGAGTCCGCCGAAGATGAGGGCCATAACAAAAGTTATGCCGGTCAGGAACATATTGATGGTTGTTTTGATAAAGAAGAATTGTGACCCAATCAGGATAATTAAGGCATAGACGAGAGCTTGCGAGCCGATAAGCTTGATGTTAAAAGCTTTAAATTTAACAATCAGGTAAGCCAAGATACCCATAAAGGCCGTCATGGCGTAGAGACCGTAGAGTTCGATGTCGTATCTTTGATAAATATCAGAAAGATAACTGGTTGCAAAAAAAGAGAACAAGAAGAGACCAAGGCCGAGAGAAAGAATGACAATGCGCTGACGGTCTTCGCTCTTGGCTTTTAAATATTTATAAATAGCTAAAATTGCCAACCATATGGCAATGAATATCTTGGCATAAAATAAATAGTTTAAGAAATTAGTGTCCAGGGCTGTGCAATTAATATAGTCAAAACCGGGGATATTCAAGCGTGTGGGGGACATTATTAAAAATGGGACGAAGATAGCCACCAAGACCAATTTGAGACGGAAGCTGATGTCTTTGCCGTCAACGAAGACATAGAAAAAGTATAATCCAAGAAGATAAAAGAGGATATCCGTTAAGCCGAGAAGTGACCAGAAGAAAGTAATCCAGACACTACTTGTCCCAATCCACGACATAAGATTGGCAAAAATATAAATCGAGAAAGTTAAGCAAAAAGCAAACAAAATTTTCGAAGACAAACTGTTTTTGCCGGCTCGGAGAACAAAAAAGCCCATTAGTAGTGTAATGATAGCGGTGGGGATATGAGAATAATAAACAAGACTCATGTTGCCCCCAACCATTTCGGAAGCTGAAGTTAGACAATGCCCAATATTTGTAACTAGATTTTCACTCACGATAATATTTGTTGATTATGATAATTCTTCGTGACCTGGGATTGGTTTGTATTTAGGGGAAATCCCGTTATTTTTTTCTATAATATCGAGTTCTTTTAGTATGTAGTCTTGGAGTGCTCCGGCTTGACGGTATTTATTAAGTTGTTCTTTGGGGATAGTGAGGACATTGCCAATAATCTTACGGCAATTGGTTGCTCCGCAATCACAAGACATCTCCCAGAGAGAAGCGGGGACGTTTGGGCCAACTGTGGCCGAGTAATCATAAGTCATCTCTTCGCCCTTCTTGATATCCCTAATGGCGATAAGTTCGCTTATTCCTCTGAATCCGGCATTAGGGTTGCAACTATGGTTGAATGATCGAGATTCTTCATCGAGGTCCATATCTAATTCTAAACCGACCTGAAAGGTATCTGTTCTGTTCTCGCTCCCCTCTTTTATTCTCTCCTCGGTCTCGGCAAAATCAATTACTTCACCATCAAAAACTTTTATCGTCTCCCCTTTTTTAATATCTTCATCAGCAAAAACTCCTAAACCGTACTTACCTGTGTCTTGAATTTTAAACTTTGCACCCATTGATAATTATTATACCAATAAAAGGTTTGGAGTAAAAGAGTGAATTGCAAAAGGGCCGACTAGAAAAAATCTAGTCGACCCCATGTTAAATAGTTCTAAGCAATTTTCTCGCTTTCTGTTCAGCCATGGTGACATATTCGTGGAAGTCGTCCACCTTGGTCAATTGTCCGTCGGTAATGAGGTAGGCAGAGTCGATCTTGGCTTTCTCAAGGAAATCACGATCATGAGAGACCAGAATCACGGTTCCCTTGTAGCTGGCCAAGACTTCTTCCAACGCGTCCACTGCTTCGGCATCAAGATGATTGGTGGGCTCATCGAGGACCAGAGCGTTAACGGACAGCAGGGAAAACAAGCTCAGCAGAAGACGAGCGCGACCACCGGGACTGATCTCGGAGATCTTGCCCCGAATGTCTTTCTCTCCGAAACCAAACTTCACGAGGGTAGAGAAGACGTCTTGGTCAGGTTGGCCAGTTTGATCTTTGATGAAGTTGAGCAGAGTCTCTTCGCGAGGAAGAGTCTCGTGCTCCTGCATCATATTGCCAATCTTGAGACCATAGCCAAGGGACACTTGGCCCGAGATGGCGGGAAGTTGACCAGTGATTGTTTTCAGGAGCGTTGACTTGCCACTGCCGTTAAGGCCGAGGAACCCAATGCGATTGCCATAACCAATAGCAAAGCTTATTGGTCCTAACTCAAATTGGCCAGGGTACCCAGTGACGACATTGTCGAGCGAGATATCCAGAGGACGACCATTGCTCTCAGCCTCAAGTGAGATGGAGAGTGGCTCACGTTCGATTGGTCGATCGATCTTGTCCATTTGATCAATCCTCTTCTCAAGAACTTTGGCAACCTTCCCTGACTTTGAGGCTCGGTCTCGTTTAAATCCCCGAAGGTACTTGTCACTGTCACTTCCTTGCCAACTCGAACCACGCAAGGCGGAGGCTTTCTTCTCTCTCGCCTGTTCGGTCAAGCGCCCGATCTCTTCCTGTTGTTGACGATACTGCTCTTTCTGCTGGACCCGATCTTTCAGCTTACGGGCAAGGTACTCGCTGTATGACCCGTTGCTCACATTGAGCGAGTGGGTCTGTCGATTCAACTCAAAGACTCGGTCGGCAACTCTGTCAAGAAAACGTCGATCGTGCGAGACAATGATGCACGCCGCTTCAGACTTCAACAGGTAATCTTCCAGCCAGATCAGGGCCGGTAAATCCAAGTTATTCGTCGGCTCATCAAGCAGAAGTAGATCAATACCGGCCAGCAGGATGCCAATCAGAGCAACTTTGCTCTTTTGGCCACTGGACAGATCGGATAACGGCCGATCCAGCCCAACATCGTCCATACTGAAACCAGACATCATCACTTCGGCTCGATGCTTGAGCGTGTAGCCATCAAGATGGTCATAACGCTCGCGGACACTGGCGTAACGATCGCTCATCGTTTTGTCGCTTAGGTCAGCCGCTTCCAGTTCGCCCAGCTCTTTTTCAAGCGAAGCGATGCCGGTCACTCGTTGCAGATATTGCCAAATTGTCTCAGGTCCAGTCAGGCTGGTATCTTGAGGCATATAGCCCAGGCAGGTGCCCCGGCTAATTTCTACTTGGCCCGTCTCTGTTTCGTCTAGCCCCGCGACAATCTTGAGTAGGGTTGTTTTCCCCACTCCGTTGCTACCAACCAAAGCCGCTCTTTGACCCTTCTCCAAACCAAAGGAGACGTCGGAGAAAACGACTTTAGTACCGTAGCTTTTGCTGATGTTCTTGACTTTTAACATGGCCGTCTATCTCCTTTCTCCCATGGTTTATGGGGGGTTAAGTGCTTAGAATTATAGCATTTACGAAGAACACTCTAAAGTGATTCTACTCTAAATGATGGTAATGTAAATACTATAAAACTAAATAGTATTATAGTCTAGGGCCTGTTTACAAGATATAAAAATTATGGTAGCGTAAAAATAGATGTACCCAATATTGTTTTGGGTCACAACTGTCCTTTGAAAGGAGTGAGATACCTATGGACAAGCACAAGCAGTACCAGAAGCCGGAAGTCACCTGCAAGGGGGCGAACCCCGAGCCGGTGGAAGCGGGCTGTTGCCTGCAAAGCTGTGGTGGGTCCCCCGGACCGACGCACACGCCGAGGAACCAAACGCCCGTTGCCCAGGAGGTAGCGGTCGCCGCGTCCCAGCTCTGATGATTCGTGGTCCGGGAGGAGGATTAACTCGTGTTATCCCCTCCTCTCGGACCGCCCATTTCAACAGGAGAAGCCAACATGACGAAAGTAAGATTCAGTCCCGGAAAGAACGGGGAAAGTTGGGCTTACTTCATTGATTCGCGGCGGGTCATTGGAGTGAACCAAACCGGAAGAATGATCCTGGACAAGATGCTCAACCAAGGACAAGGCGTTGAGCAGATTGTTCAAGAATTGGCCACGGAGTATCAGTTGCCACTTGAACAGGTTAAGGCCGACACGAAAGCTTTCCTGTTCAGCGTAGAAGTGGAGCTGTCGCCGGAGGTCTTCAACGTCACGCCGCAGATCCAGACTCCTTTCCCTTGGGGTGTGGAGCTCGGGATTACCGGAAAGTGCAATCTGCACTGCCTACACTGTCTGCAAGACGGCTACGGGTATCAGATGCCCTTCGCCGAAGTCGAGAAGGCGCTCAACATCCTGGCCAAAACCGGAGTGTTCGAGGTTAGCGTTATCGGCGGTGAGCCATTCGTTCACCCTGATATTCGTTCAATTCTCCGGCTTTGCGCTCACCATGAGTTTGCCGTGAACATTGTCACCAACGGCACACTGCTGAACGAAGAGATGATCCAGGAATTGGCAGCGATGAGAAATCTGGCGATGTTTGTCAGCCTGGAAGGGCTGAACGGAGACCACGACGCAAATCGCGGTGCCGGAGTTTTCGCCAAGGCAGACTGGGCCATTCGGAAAATGGTCGAGGCCGGAATCCGGGTGGAGCTCATCTTCACCCTGATGGCTACTAACATCGGCCGGTATCAGGCCGTCCTCGACTACGGTCGCGGAATCGGCATCCCTTGCAACTTCAGCCTGTTTAAGCCGTTCCGACCCGCCCATCAAGAGTTGACACCAACTCCGGAAGCCTTCTTCGAGTCAATCGTCGACCTCTTTCACAAGAGAGTCGATGGTAACTACGATGTCGGTCTCTCCAATTCGGCGATTATCTCTCAGCTTCTGGGATTAGCGCCCCGCAATGAATGCCGAGCGGCTCAGTCGGGAGTGGTCATTGACGCTGGCGGCCGGATGCTGCCCTGCCCGTCACTGCTTTTCTCTGGTTACTACAAAGGTGACGAGTTGCCCCTCTTCGACGAAAACTTTGTCGAGACATGGAGAAATCATCCGGTCTTCACCGAGTTCCGTCGGAACGGCCTACGTGGTTGTCAGGCGCGATCACACATCTTTTGCGGTGATGTTACCAAACCGGACCCATACGGAGAAGAGGCCTTTGTGGCTTACCGCGCCCAACGAGGCATTTAGCCGCGCTCTCGGAGGACAGCTCATGATTCCTCTCAAACAGGAAAGTTATCCCAAATAAGGGGGTTGGACTTCGGTCCGACCCCCTTTTGATTTTTAGAAAGTCAAAAGTTTAATTTCTCTATCTCGAACAAGCCTCACCCTCAGGGAGATCTTTCTCTGAGCAAGTAGTGATAACGCAATTTTTCTCATTTGGCTGGCAAGTGAGAGCTTGGCAATTAATATTTGTTGGGTCACAAAGCGGGATATTCGAAGCCTGACGGCTAAGTAATTTGTAAGTGGAGGTTGAATTATCTTCGGCGGTGCGAACAAAACAATTATCGATTGCCGGGTCGCAAGGCATCTCGGCGAAAATTTGATAATCGCGCAAGACAACGTATTTATAAAAAGAAACACCAATTGAAGCGAGAATTCCCAAGCCCACAATGAAGAGTAGAATTTTAGACTTTTTGTCCATGTCGATATTATAGCATAAAAACTTTTAGACAAAAGAAAATTCCCTTATCTATCACTCCTCCCCAGAATTATCCTTGTGAGGTTGTGAGTGGTCTCCTCTAGTTTCTCCATATAGGCGTCGTGTTCGAGGCTGGATTTTTGGAAATTTTTCAAAATTAAATCTTCGCTATATTTATCATAATCATAGAGAAGAACGTGGAGCATCTCATGCACCAAGGTATATTCTTCATCGCCGCGCCAAGGATTGTGAGTGAGGAGGATAATCGCTTCTTTTTTAAGCGGATCAGCAATAAAGTCGCCGCTCTGATGGTAACCATTTTTGCGATAGAATTTCACAATCTCGAGCGAGAGATTCCAATCCTCCATCTTGAGTTTAACTTGCCACTTGCTCATTAATTCCTTGAGCTCCTCGACACTTAGGCCACTGGCTTTGTTGACATTGTGGACAGTCTCTCGTTCCTCCTCCTCTTTGTTCTTAGGAATTAGAGTTTTAATAAATTCGGGATAACACCACCAATATTTATTATCGGCTTCATTCTGGGGCGCGATGGTTACAATCAGAGGTTTGAGGCCGAATTCTTTTTGGACGATTTCAAAAGCGGGAAAGAGAATTTCGTCGAGGAATTTTTGTTCGTGTCGGTTGGCAATATAATTCTCGAAGAGAACACCGTTTCTAATATAGAGAGCGAGGATATAAGGATAATATTCTTTGGCGCAATTGCCCATCGCCTTGTAGAAACTGGAGCCGTCGGTCACGTCGACGCCCGGGCAATAAGACATGAAGACGCCATGATGAAACTCAACTAAGTTGCTTCCCCAGAGTGTCTCGATGTCTTTGATCTTCTTCTTCTCCTCTTTGCCAGTAAGGTCGATAACATGGCGACTGGTCGTCATCATATCGCCATGATCATCACGCCCGTGATAGAAGACCATTCGCGCGAGTGAGGCCTTGTCGAAGTTGGTGGTGATAAAGGCATCTTCTAGGTATTCAAAAATTAATGGTTTAAGACCAATCTCTTGCGCCTCCTTTCTGAATTCTAAGAGCGCCCAATTGGGCGTGGCGACGTGAGTCGTGGAGATAGCGAGTGGTTCATGCAAAAAAACATCGGGAATATTCCCTTTTAAAAATTTGGCCACTTTTTTTTCTAAATCTTTGTCGGCCCAACGTCTACGTATTTCTTTCTTTGCCTCCTCTAGCGGAGTATATAGATCTTCAATGGTCATGATATTTTCTCTATTTTTATTATATGCTTACGGTTAAAAGTATTCAATTGGTTTAAGGCTTCGAGCAGGTAGTAAAAGGGCCGGCTCGAGAAGCTCGAGCCGGCCCTGACGTACGCGGAGAGGCTTAGAGCAGCCCCCAAATAGTTTTGCCGGTGAGGATGGCTCCTCCCCAGCAAGCGGTCCACCCTGTGCAGGCGATGAACATCGCCAGCATGAAGTAGCCCCAGTCACGATTCTCCATCTGGTACTTACCCGCCCCCCTTCGCATGTAAAGCACGGAGATGAAGGGGTCGTAGAACGAGATGGCCAGAAAGGCTGGCACCTTGCCGGCTCGGACAAACCAAGCCAGGAGGCGCATCCCTCTGGTGGCCTGCTCGTTCTCGGCCAGGGCTCGGAGGTCCTCGAAACAGAAGAGGTCCTTCTTGATCTTGTCGTAAGCCCAGATCATTACGAGGTTGGCCAGGAGAGCGATCAAAAACATGATGACCCCACCCCATACTGACCCTTGCCACAACATCACAACCGGCCACAGCAGGTCGTCAATGACAACCGACACGGCCGTCGCGGTCGAGTAACCGGCCACACGTTCGGCAACTTTCTGAATGTCCACGATTGGACCTCCTTTTCCCTGTTGTTTTCGAACCTTGTTATTTCAATGTCTGCCTTAATGATAGCACAGAGCACCTCTTCTGTCAAGTTTACGCCATGAGCTGATAGCTTATAATGTAATTATGTCAAACAAAGACTTCTATCTCCACTTTGTTAAGGAATTAATAAAGTTTTCTCCGCGACTGGGTAAGAACGAACAAAAGACGGCGAAGTTTCTCGAAGCTTATCTGAAGGAACAAGGGATACCTTTTATTGTTGAGAAATTCCACACCTCATATCCTAAGAATATTAAGACCTGTCTTGTGGTAGATGATAAAGAAATTGATTGTCGTCCGACCTCTTTTGTTGACGGTAAGATTACTAGGAAATCGAAGGTCATAAATTCTCTGCTTGATTATGAGGGTGGAGCGAATATTAATTTTAATCCTAAGTCCGACGACCTCTCCTTGGCCCAACATTATCACTTCCCTTCTTTGGCGATAAATAAAAAAGATTTGGTTCAATTAATGTCAGGCGAAGAGATTGAGGGCTCGATTGACGTCGAGCGAACAGGCTTCTTGTCTAAGAATATCTTGGTTGGGAATAAGAATAATCCCCAGTATTTAGTTTTTGCTCATTATGATTGTCTCGAGACCGGGGCGACCGACAATGCCTCGGGTGTGTCTACTATGATGGGAGTAATTATTAACCATCAGGAGTTATTAGAAAATTGCTTGTTTATTTTTAGCGGTAATGAAGAAATTTCTTATGACCGACCACAATATTGGGGCCGAGGTTTCAGAATTTTAGAAAAGCGCCATCCGCGCCTCTTCAAGGAAGCCGAGAGAATTTTAGTTATTGATTGCGTGGGTAATGGCGAGACTAAACTTAGTACCGACGAAGAATTTGTTAGCGAATGTTTCCCGATAAAAAATATTAAGAAATTTCGGAAGAAGATTCTCGTGGCTTGCGCTGATCTCAAGAAACTTTACGAGATTTATCATAGTGCTGGCGATACTGTCGATCAGTTGTCCGAAAGTCACTTAGAGCAGGCGGCTCGGGTTGTTGTTAAATTCCTTAAAAATCGCTAGAATTGAGTTACTATGAATATTATCGAAGAATTAAAGGCGCGTGGGTTACTCGCCCAAGAGTCACACGAGGGCAAGCTTGGTGAAGTCTTGGGGAAAGAGAAAATTTCCTTTTATGCTGGGTTTGATCCGACCGCCGACAGTTTGCATGTAGGGAGTTTGGCTTTGATCATTACCATGGCCCGTTTGGCCGCGGCTGGCCATAAGCCCGTGTGTCTCGTCGGTGGTGCCACTGGTATGGTGGGAGATCCCTCTGGTCGCACTGAGATGCGTCAGATGATGAGCACTGAGACCTTAGACCACAATTACGCTTCTCTCTCGGCTCAGGTGCGCAAACTTCTAAAAGGTTATGAAGTGGAGTTTGTGAATAATCTTGATTGGTTCCGTGATGTTAATTATCTTGGATTCTTGCAAGAATATGGCTCCTATTTTAAGGTCAACGAGATGATTAAGAATGAGACCTATCGTGACCGCTTAGAGAGTGAACAAGGCCTAACTTTTTTTGAGTTTAATTATCTTTTGCTACAGGCTGTCGATTATCTTCATCTTCATGATGAGTTTGCTTGCAAATTGCAGATCGGAGGGAGCGATCAGTGGGGCAATATCTTGGCCGGTGTGGATTTGATCCGTCGCAAGCGTGAGCAAGAAGTTTATGCTTTCACTATTCCCCTTATCACGACCAGCGATGGCAAGAAGATGGGCAAGAGTGTGGGGGGCGCTGTCTGGCTTGAGGCGAGCAAATACTCCCCCTTCGATTTTTATCAATACTGGATTAATGTTGACGACCGTGATGTGGGTAAATTCTTGAAGATTTTTACCTTCCTTTCCCTCGAAGAAATCGCCAATTTAGAAAAATTAGAAGGCGCGGAGATAAAGCAGGCCAAAGAAGTTTTGGCTTATGAAGTGACTAAGTTTATCCATGGCGAGGCTGAGGCGGAGAAGGCCAAACAAGCGGCGCTTGAGCTTTTCTCTGGAGCTGGAGCTGATTCGGAGGCAATACCGAGTTTGGAAGTAGAAATTAATGAAGTTGGTATTAATATTGCGGATTTATTGATGTTGGCACAAATGGCAATGTCTAAAACGCAGGCGCGTCGGCTTGTGGATGGTGGTGGAGTTTATGTTGACGATGTCCCTGTTTCCAATAGTCTTGTTTCTATAACTAAAGATGGGCGAGATTTTGTTCTTCTTCGGACTGGTAAAAAAACCTACAAGAAAATTATTTTTAAATAAATTCTAATCACTCGCGAAGTCCAACTTCGGGCTCCCCACTTCGCCAAGGCTTCGAGGGGCAGGCACTTGAAGTTGGACTTCTTTTGTTAGGAAGTTCTGAAGTCGTATCTCGCGTAGCCAGATCCGACTTCTAACTTCCTTTTCTTAAACAAAAAATCCCGCCACGTACTGCTAGCAACGGGATTCGTTGCCGCCGTACGGGCGGGAGTAATGGGGGCCGGCTATATGCCGTAGGGGTGAGCAAAGCGGTCAAGGAGTCTGTCGACATAGATCATCTCTCCATAAGAGCAGGGGATGTTCGCTCCCTGACCATTTGGGCAGAGTTCGGCAACCAGCTCGTTGGACAGAAGGCCTTTGCCAAGCCAGACTTGGCCATCGACGGTTACCAAGACGGTCTTACCGTTATACGTATTCCAACGTCCAAGATCCCTTTCATTAGCCTTGATAACATCCTCTACTCGCAAAATTTGAGTTCCCAGACCCGTAACATGTACGAAGCCGGCTATTGCCAATTGTGAGAGGGTTTCATCGGGCAATCTCTCTATCATTGCTATGGTTTCCTTTTTTGTGTTTTTTGGATCTAAGTTCTCCATAACGATAATATTAACAAAATAAGGTTATGGTTGGCAAGTAGACTTCCCTACCGCCTCACTTATATTTTTATACCCATCTTTTTGGAGCAGGGTGACCAGGCCTTGATTGATCTCGCTAATGACTTGAGGGCCTTCGAAAATCATCCCGGTGATGAGTTGGAGGAGTGAGGCGCCAGCTTTGATTTTGTTGTAGGCGTCTTGGGCTGTGAAGATGCCTCCGCAACCAATGATGATAGGTCTCTCGGTCTGAGGGAGATCTTTTATTTTTTTATAAATATATTCAATTTGCTTGGTTGCGAGCTCCTCAACAATCTTACCTGACAATCCCCCTTTGTCTGTGGGCAAAGGATCCTTTATTTTATCTTTAATTAGTGGATTGTTTCGGTCCTTGGTGAGATTTGTCGAGACGAAGCCATTGATTTTATATTTCTTGACCAGTTCAATAATGGCGTCTAGTTTTTCTTCACTTAGGTCTGGTGGGAGTTTTATAAAAAGTGGACGGTTGACGCTCACGAAGTCCAACTTCGGGCTCACTTGAAGTTGGACTTCTTTCGCTTTGACCGAGGGTAGTCCTCGGGCAGATTCTTCGTCTCTTATTTTAGCAAAAGCGGAGAGTAACAAATCAAGACGTTCTGGTTCAACAAAAGGTTCGCCACCAAAGGTGTTGGGGCAACTGATGTTGATGGTGAAGTAGTCGCCAACGTCGGTCTTGAGGAAGGCTTCATAGGCTTTAATATAATCAGCAGTCCCCGCTTCGGTCGTGATGGTTTTTTGGTCGTTTGTTTTGGCGAGACTGATGCCCAGAACGAAGTTGGACTTGTGTAGGAAGTTGGACTTCAAGTGAGCCCGAAGTCCAACTTCCGGACCCTTGGCTTCTTGTTCGAAGTCCAACTTCGGGCTCACTTGAAGTTGGACTTCTAACAATCGCCTGGCGATGGCCTCTGCCCCATCATTCGTCAAACCATAATAAACAATCAAACTCTTAGACTTAGGCAAGCGCCATAAATGTCGCCCCTCATTGCCCTTGCAGGGTCGGCCAGTGACTGAACCCGCTTCAGCAAAACCAAAGCCAACAGCTGGTAAGATTTTTGTTAGTCTTGCATTCTTGTCGAAGCCAGCCGAGAGGCCAACTGGATTTTTAAATTTGATGCCCAAAATTTCTTGTTCAAGCACTGGGTTCTCATAATCAAAAAGAACTCTTGTTAAATATCGAGTGGCGGATGTTTGGCCAAGGAGATTCCCTACTTTAATAAATAAGTCGTGGATATCTTCAGGATCGAATTTGAAGAGAATTGGTTTGAGAATATTTCGATAATTCCAACCAATAATTTTGTTCCTAGTTTTGATCCAGCTTTCCATATTTGCCTTATGATAGCATAAAAAGAGGAAACCCGCCCAGCTCTGCTGGGCGGGTTATTCACGATTAGTTTTTTCTCGCCAATCTCGGAATTTCCTTAGTTTCTCCTCTATCTTGCCGGGTTCGTAGCTTAGGGCAAAACCGACAATTAGAAAGAAAATAAAGGAGACAAAAATCCCAAGACTTTCCTCATTGATTGACCAGGCCAACAAGGCCAAACTGACAAAAACAAGGAAGACTCCAATACCGTGGAGCCAACGGTCGCAACGATATTCCTGTTGCATCGCACTGTCCTCCATGAGTTGAAGTTGCTTTCCGATTTAATGTTACTCTTTTCTCTTCGTTTTGCCTAGAGCTGTCTAATTTATCTTATGTACACTTTTGGACGGCCGTCCAAATATGATAATATGGTGATAAATAAAAAAATGAGTATTGGTGAAGAATTGTTATTTTTCTTATCGAATAGTCCCGGAAATTATAGCCGTTTGAGAGAACGGATGCTTCGGCGTGTTGGTCCTGGCTTTGATGATCTGGGGGAGGGTTCTAAAATAAAGGAGGATAAAGTTTTTGATAATTCTCTTAGGGTTGCCCTGTCTCGCCTGAAAAAGCAGGGTTTGGTTGAAAATAAAGATGGTCTTTGGAAAATCACAGTTTTCGGTAAGAATAAATTTGGTAAAAGTAAGTTTTCTAAAAAATATGCCAGAGTAGAAAATAAACAGAAAAAATCAGACCGCAAGATTATTATAGCTTTTGACATTCCCGAAGCGAGACGTAAAGACAGAAACTGGTTGAGGATAGAATTGGTAACCCTCGGTTTCAAAAAAATGCAACAGAGTGTCTGGCTTGGCCCCGCCCCGTTACCCCCAGAATTTATTGAGTTTTTGAAAGTAGCGAAGATTACGCCTTTTCTGAAATTTTTTGAAGTTAAAGAAACAGATATTATCTAAATATTTTATAAAGAACCTTATGTACACTTTTGGACGGCCGTCTGATTTTGTACATAAGGTTATAATTATAAGTATGGGAAATAGGTCGGGGTAATTTTGAAAAAACAGAAAACCCGCCGTGTGCCAGACGGAGGGTCTCCGTTTGGCGCCGGCGGGTGGTGTGGCTAAGGTTAGTCGTAAGTCTTTGGCATACTTGCTCCTCTGTGGAGCTGTTCTTGCCTTTTCTGTTCCCTCTTTTCCTTGCTGTCCTTTCTTATCCAGCAGAGCAGAACATAGATTCCTAGGGACAAGAAAACAATTGCCAACAATTCCACAACAGTCAGAAGCATGGTTGGGTTTCCTTTCTCCTGTTGTCAGGATAGCTCCTCTCTCCATCTTATATCATAATTGGGAGCTTATGTCTAGAGGCCCTCAGACTGAAGATCCTCAATAGCTTTGCGAGCCGTCTTGGAGAGTTTGGCTGGTGTTGGAAAAGTGACGCGGATAAGTAGGTCTCCTCGCTTTGTCTCGCCGAAGCCTCTGGCGGAGGCGGAACGTGCCGGTACCCCCTTCGCCTTCACACGCAATATTTCGCCATAGGTGAGGCCGGCCGGGACTTTAAGCGTTAATGGGCCATCGAGTGTTTCGAGATTGTAGTCAGAACCTAAGAGCGCATCTGTTAATTTAATTTTAATTTCGGTTGTGAGGTCATTACCCACTCGCTTCCAAATATTATCTTTCTCGATATGAACTTTCACATAAAGATCTCCGGCTTGTCCACCGGCAACCGCTTCGCCTTGTCCAGTGAGACGTATCATCTCGCCGGCATCCATGCCAGCGGGAACAGCAACTTTAATATTTGTTTGCTTGTTATAGACACCTTCGCCACGGCAGGTCTTGCATTTCTTGTCTGGGACTTCGCCTTTGCCATGACAGTCGGGGCATTCGTGGGAAGATTGGAAGGTGCCGAAGATGGAACGACGGGTTTCGTTGACCTTACCCTTGCCGCCACAAGTGGCACATTTTTTCATTTGTGAGCCAGCCTCCGCACCAGAGCCATGACAAGTATCACATTCGCTAATTTTATTGATTAAAATATTGCGCTCTACACCAAAGACCGCCTCTTTGAAGCTAATCTGAATATCGACAGAGATATCGCGTCCACGTCGTACCTGACCGCGTCCGCCGCCGCCACCAAACATTTCGCCGAAGATATCACCGAGATCAAATTCAAAACCTTGTCCGCCATTAGCATTTTGAAAGCCCGAGAAATCAAATCCGCCGAAGCCTCCACCTTGCCCGCCCCCTGGTTGTCCTCCACCAAATCCGCCATTAGTTCCCGCTTCGCCGAAGCGGTCATATTGCGCGCGCTTATTGTCGTCTGAGAGAATTTGATAGGCCTCGTTAATTTCTTTGAACTTCGCTTCATCGCCACCCTGTTTGTCAGGATGATGTTTGTGGGCGAGTTTATGGAAGGCTTTCTTGAGCTCCTCCTTCGAGGCCCCCTTCTCCACACCTAGAGTTTTGTAATAATCTTTGGGCATAATGATGTTGATTATACTATGTTTTTAAGGATGAACAAGGGTCGGGTTGACAATAATATAAAAAATGCTATCGTACAGACAGAGTGTGAACATCTAACCCTAGGGAGAATTTTATCATGGCTGACCTAAACGGTGGATATAATTGCTGTGTTCCAGACGATGGATCCGTCAAGATCAGGGTGGAGACACCCCGCCAACCACAGGGTGACGCTGAGAGGTGTGCCCGTCTGATTTTACCCCACGGGCCCTCAAGAAGCACTTCCTCATCTCTTGCTCCGGCCTACATACCTTTTGGCTTTACCAGAGAGGAGTGGGAGAGATCCAGGAGATAAGATAATCAGCTTATTCCCCCGCCAATGGAGTTCGTCTCTGTTGGCGGGATCTTTTGTTTATATTTTTATCTACATTTTACTAAAGTGTGCGATATCCAATCTCGCACACTAAGGTTTTTTAGACAAGAGTTGGGCTTGACAGAGAGAATAGAAAGGTGTATAATAGAAAGCAGAACGATGGCAACTTAGAGGAGATTCGCCATGAGTGAGAAAAGATATTGGGATGACGACCCTGTTCCGATTGGTCCGCCACAGTGGTTGATGGTGCTCGTCGTCGGAGGGATGGTGCTGTACTTTCTGGTTAAGGCCTTTTGTTGAACGGAAAGGACACTGCCAAACCGCTAGTCCGCCAATGGAGCTCGCCTCCGTATGGCGGGCTCTTTTGTTGGGGGAAAGGTTTCGAACAAGGTAACAAATCGTTCACGGTCGTGAATGGATGATTACCATGGCTTGACAGGGCAGTAAAATGAGAGTATAATTAGAAGCAGAAAGTGAGTGTCTGAAATTCAGTAAGGCACTCTTGAAATCAGCTGATTAGGGCAACCCCCTCCTTGGTTCGCCGTAGCTTGCTCTGTTGCAGGCGAAGGTGACTTAGGTCTACCCTGCGTAGAAATCGGCCCTGAGCATTCCCCGCGGATGAAGAAAAGGAACATTGTCATGAACGCGAAGAGACTTGAAGTTGTGGTTTTGGCCATCTGCCTTCTCCTGTCCATGTTGGCCTCGGCGATGATGTCCCAACCCTTTAAGGTCATGCTGCCGTGTGCCTTGATCGCCCTTGCTTCTATGGTCAACCTTGCTTACGGCAAGAAGTTGAGCCAGAAGTGGGCAACGGTGCGGAAAGAGTTGAAAGGGTTTTGGAATGCGCTTGACCCCGACGCGAAGAATTTTATTTTTCGTGGAGAAGCGATCTTGGCCTTTACTGGGGTTGTTCTTGTCCCGTTTATCTATTTCTTCGGGATCACGAACCTTCCGACTCCGCTGTGGGTTGCCCTGTTCTCTGTCACAGAGGTGCTCGTTCTCTACTTTATGGCCCTCCCCATTTATTGGTATATTAAGGGAAAGAATGAGAGAGAGAAGGAAGCGATGGCCCGCCAAGAAATGGCAAATCAGGCGGTGGAGCTTACGCGAATTGCCCATGCGGCCAAGGGCCTTAATTTAGCGGAGGCCCTTGCTCTTCTCACCAAGGCGGGTATTTCAGCGACATGTAATCCCAAGACGAATGAACACTTTCTAAATCTTCCTGAGGTTTTCTGGTTTTTGGCGCCAGAGCTTATGGCTGACACTCTTGGCACAGTCATGTTCGCATGTCCGCACCAGAGCCCCAACTTGGCGAAAATGCTGTTGAGACTAGCCAAAAAAGATCCTGAGCGTGCCCTGGCGATCGCCATTAGCCTTGGGGAGACCCACTCGAAAGAGGCAGACTACGGTGTTCGTCACTGCCTGGAAACTAAGGCGTATTGATCCCCACCCGCCGTGTGAATTCGGAGAACCCTCCGTCTGACACACGGTGGGTTTTCCTTTTGAATAAATTAAAGTTTTCGAAGTTGGACTTGGCTACGCGAAGTGCCAACTTCTAAAACCTACTTGGTCTCAGCGTCGCGGACGTTGCCTTCGGGGGAATCGGAGGAAGGGTTGGTGTCGTCGGTGTCGCCCGCCGAGGATGCATCCGAGGCGGGGTTAGCGCCTTCTTGTCCTTCCGTAGCTTTAGCGGAGGAGGACATCATCGCTTCACCAATTTTTTGCATTTCGGTGGAGAGGGCTTCGGTCGCGGTTTTTATCGCAGTGAGATCTTCGCCATCTTTCACACCTTTGAGAGCAGTAATTTTGTCTTCAACTCCCCTCTTAATATCTTCGGGGATCTTATTTGTACTTACAGTATCTCCGGCACCTGAGGTGCCTCCGACATCTTTGATTGCTTTCTCAGCTTGATAGATAAGTTGGTCCGCCATATTCCGAGTCTCGATAACTTCACGCTTTTTCTTATCTTCTTCGGCATGAAGTTCAGCATCTTTTTTCATTCTTTCGATATCTTCTTTACTCAAACTTGTTTTAGCCTCAATGCGAATTGATTGTTCTTTGTTTGTCGTCTTTTCTTTTGCTTTGACCGACAAAATACCATTGGCATCAAGATCGAAGGTGACCTCGACTTGGGGCAGGCCACGTGGGGCTGGTGGGATACCATCTAAGATAAAGCGACCCAGAGTTTTGTTGTCACCAACGAGCTCGCGTTCACCTTGGACAATATGAATCTCAACGGAGGGTTGATTGTCGGCGGCGGTTGAGAAAACTTGGGAGCGCGATGTTGGGATAGTGGTATTGCGCTCAATAATCTTGGTGGCAATTCCCCCCATGGTTTCGATACCAAGGGAAAGTGGGGTGACATCAAGAAGCAAGACATCTTTCACATCACCGGCAAATATCCCTCCTTGGATAGCGGCGCCGATAGCGACCACTTCGTCTGGGTTAATTGAACGGTTCGGCTCTTTGCCGAAGAGGGCCTTCACCGCCTCTTGGATGGCTGGCATACGGGTCTGACCTCCTACCATAATAATCTCGTTGATATCGCTCATAGCCAGTCCAGAGGCCTCCATGGCGCGTTTAGTAATCTCGATAGACTTGTCGACGAACTCACGTGAGAGGTCCTCCAAGGTGGCGCGCGTCATGCTCATGTTGAGGTGCACGGGGCCATTGGCATCAGAGGTGATGAATGGGATATTAATCTCGGTTTGGTTCATTGTCGAGAGCTCATGTTTGGCTTTCTCGGCGGCTTCTTTCAAACGTTGGAGAGCGAGCTCATCCTTGGTGATATCAATACCATTTTGTTTTTTAAATTCGCCACCAATCCATTCGATAATCTTCTGATCAATATCTTCACCGCCCATATGGGAGTCACCATCGGTGGACTTAACGGAGATACTCTGCTCTTCTTCCCCACCGATAATTTCGAGGACCGAGACGTCGAAGGTTCCACCGCCGAAGTCGTAGACCACCACTTTCTCATCCTTCTTCTTATCAAGGCCATAAGCGAGCGCGGCGGCTGTTGGCTCGTTGATGATACGACGAACCTTGAAGCCGGCAATCTCGCCAGCATCCTTGGTGGCCTTACGTTGAGAGTCGTCGAAGTAGGCCGGGACAGTAATCACTGCTTCTTCAATCTTCTCGCCAAGTTTAGCTTCGGCATCATGCTTTAATTTCTGGAGAATTTGAGCGGAGACTTCCTCAGGACGCATGGCCTTATCTCCCAACTTCACTTGCACGCCACCATCAGTGGATTGCTCCATAGTGAAGGAGACGAGCCCTTTGTCTTTTTGGATATTGGGATCGTTAAATTTATGACCCATCAAGCGCTTCACCCCGAAGATAGTGTTTTTTGGGTTGGTGATGGCTTGGCGCTTAGCTAATTGTCCCACCAGTCGCTCGCCAGCTTTAGAAACGGCCACGATAGACGGGGTGGTGCGCATACCTTCAACGTTCTCAACGATTCGTGGAGAACCGCCCTCAACGACCGCCATTGCTGAATTTGTAGTACCTAAGTCTATGCCTAATATCTTGCTCATGTTTATTTTTATCTGTTTTTTAATCTAATAATGATCAATTTTCAGTTCTCAATTTTCAGTAAATTTTAAAATTGAAACATTGGAGACTTGATTGAAAATTGAGAATTGATAATTGGAAATTAATTTTGATAATGCTTAACTTTTACACTCGCCGGTCTCGCTATCTTCCCATGTAGACGGTAACCTTTCTTAATTATTTCAACAATTTCATCATCTTCTTCTTTGTTATCAGTTTCAATTGTCGCGATGGGTTCCTGTTCCGCATGATTGAATTTGTCGCCCACCTTGGGTTCTATCTCTTCTACTCCGTGGTCGCGGAAAATGTTTTGCAATTGGTTATAAATATATTCCACCCCCTTCCGCCAATTCTCTGGTGCCTGCTCCCAAGCTTCTTTGTTGATGAAGGCCATCTCGAAGCTGTCGGCGAGAACGAAGAGATCTGCAAGTACTCCTTCTTTGGCCCATTTGGCCAGCTCGCTTTTCCCTGCTTCCCCCTCCTTTTTAAGATTCAGGTAGTCTGCCTTGGCGCGTTGCCAGCCATCAAGGTATTCAGAGCGTTCGGTCTGGCAGGCTTTGAGTTCTTCTTTAACTTTCTTCAATTTCCCGCCCATCTCGGCTGCCTCTGGCGCCCTATCTTCGGTATTCTCCACGAACTCAAAATCCTCCTCGTTTTCGTCTATGTTTTTAGTCATAATTTATAAGCTATTTTAGCTAATTTTCTCTTATTCTTAACTATCTTGACCTTAATTCTATCAAAATAGCCATTTTATGCAATATGTGCGATATCCAATCTCGCACAATAAGGATATTTTGGCTACTCTATCCACAGATTTGTATGGTCTATTGAGCCCATTTCTTTGAGCCAAGCAGAGATTTCCTTCTCAAATTCTTCGGGGCTCCCTAGGTAGTCTGTCAGGACCCCTTTGTCTATAATTTGAGAGAAATTGTCTTGGCCGAGATAATCTCGAAGACTTGACCATCTATAAGATTTTAAAAAATCAAAAACCTTTTGACTATCCTGAACTTTTTTTTCTTTCCATCCCGAATCAACGAGTTCGGCTGGATTAAAGTGGATGTAATAAGGTATATAGTTTAGCTGCTCATCGTCTTCTATCCTTACAAATTTATATTTACCTTGAAAGAGACTTCCTGATCGTTCGTTTTTTATATTAAAGTAATGAGTGTAGCCAATACCAATTTTTTTCATAAATTCAGAAACACCGTCTTCAATCAGAGGTTTTACTAAGAGATGGAAGTGGTTAGGCATCAGGGTAAAGGCTAGTATCTCCACTAATTTATCCCGGTCGTCATTTGTGCGAGATTGGATATCGCACACGCGATCGATATTTCTCACTTGAGCTGTGTCATTAAAATGATAAAGACAGGCCAAAAAACGTTGACGATCACTGTCATCAGAAAAAATTTCTCGCTTGTCTACTCCGCGATTAAAAATGTGATAAATGTAGTCTTCCGTGGGCTTCTCCCTCATTGGTCATTATATTATCATAAAAACCCTTATTGTGCGATATCCAATCTCGCATAGTATACAAAAATGGGGATAAGTTTAAATAAAAAGGCGGGATGCCACTATTGTGACACCCCTATCCAGCTCGGCCCATTCAGCTTGCCAGTGACAGGGGTGCGGGGAACAACCGCAGTCTTCCCATCTGTCATACCTACCGTCTTGCCCAATGTAAGACCTTTTTCATCTCAGAGGTCTTCCCTCCGTCTTCTCCTCCTTTGCACAAGATTAAGTTTCTGTCCTAGAACTTGTGGCAAGTGAGCCCTTAAGCTGTGTAGTTTTACTATGGCATAAATTAAGAAAAATAAAAAGAAACCACCCGGCGCGCTTGGGGCGCGCCGGGTGTAGTTATCGGTAGGTCAAAACCATTCAATCCCAAAGGGCTCCTTGTCTTTTTCGGTTGAACTCAGGGCCTCTGCCATGAGTCTATACATGGAAAAGACAACCAAGGCCACTCCCGCAGCAAAGACAACAATACCGACTTGATCTATGCAGCTCATATTCTTCCTTTCCTGTGCCTTTGGCACGAGTGTATTTTCTTTTTCTATTGAACACTAAATCAGCCCAGTTTGTCAACTGGGCTGATTGGTAGGATTTGAGACTAACGCTTGCTCCACTGAGGACTCTTGCGAGCCTTCTTGAGGCCGAACTTGCGGCGTTCTTTCTCGCGGGCATCACGGGTTAACATCTTTTCTTTCTTGATCTCAGGTTTGATCTCAGGCTTGATCTTGATGATGGCACGTCCAAGACCCATAATCATGGCATCGGTATGGGCGCTTACTCCCCCACCAGTAATCTGAGCGGAGATAGCAAAGGCACCGTGTTCGCCAATCTTAGCCAGAGCCTTCTTAACACGCTCACGCATCTCAATGGTTGGGAAGTAGGCGTCTAAGGTCTTGTTGTTAACAACGACGCTGTCCTTGCTCGCCTTGGTGAGACGGACTCTGGCGGTTGCCGTCTTGCGACGGCCGATTGCCTCGACATATCTTTCTTTGGTTGTGGTAGTAGTTGCCATATTATTTATAGTGAATATATTGAACTATTCGGTGATTATTAAATTCTTCATCATGACCGCGCGCAAACGATTGGCTGGGAGCATACCATAAACGGCCTTCTTGATGGGCTCTTCCCAACCCTTCTTCTCAATCATACGAGCGAGAGAGGTTTTGCGCAAGCCACCGGGATGACCAGTATAATGGGTATAAATCTTTTCCCTAAGCTTCTTCTGGCTGGCATCAATATGGCTAGCATTGATAACTTTAACGGTAACTTTAGGAGCGATGTTGTTGATGAATTCAACAGTATCTTTGCCACGCAAAACCTTAGCGGCTTCACTCGCAATGCGTCCCAAGGCTTGCCCTGTAGCATCAATGACATATTCTTTTTTTACAGTTTGCTTTTCCATATGATTATACAAATTCAATTATCGCCATTGGGCTACCATCACTAATACGACGACCAAGCTTCATAATGCGGGTATAACCACCGCGTCGTTCGTTGAAGCGGGGGCCTAACTCACCGAACAATTTAGCAAGAACCTTCTTATCTTGACCGATCTCTTCAATCACCAAGCGGCGGTTGGCCAGAGTATCTTTCTTGGCTTTCGTAACGAGTTTCTCAACGTAAGGACGGATTTCTTTAGCCTTTGGTTCAGTCGTGGTCATTTTCTCGCGCAAAATTAAATTGCTTGCCAAAGAGCGCAAGAGAGCGACTCTGACTTTCTTAACTCGACTGAATTTTCGGCCTTTGGCTTGGTGTTGCATATTAATTATTTAAGGCTTAGACCATAATCTTCTAACACTTTTTTGATTTCTTGTAAACCTTTATCGCCGAGACCCTCAATTTCTTTAACATCAGCCTCCTTCTTGCGAGAGAGACCACCGATGGTGCGGACACTGGCATTGGTGAGCGCTTTTTGGGTGCGAACAGAGAGGCCCAAGTCCTCAATCTTCGTCTTCAAGGCATCTTCTTCGCCATCGCTGGTATTGGCCTCATTCTTAATATCCTTGAGTGAAGGCATTTTCTCTTCCTCCTCTTCCTCTTTGAAATCAACAATCGCTTTGAGCTGATTGATCATAATTTTGATACTCTGCTCAAGAGCTTCGCGGGGAGTAATAGTACCATCAGTCTCAACATGGATAATGAGTTTGTTGAAATCGGTGCGATTGCCAACACGCATATTCTCTACCTCATAACTAACTTTCTTGATTGGAGTGAAGGCGGCATCAAGAGCAATATTGCCAACTTCAACGCGGTCTTTCTTAAGTACATCACTTGAGACATAACCAAGGCCCTTCTCTAAGACAACTTCAGCCTCGAGCGTAACATTCTTGTCGGTAATAGTGGCAATTGGTTGCTCAGGATTAATAACCGTAACCTGACCAGGGAGAATTAAATCCTTGGCGGTGACATCCTTGGCACCCTTAACCAGTAATTTGACGGTCTGAGCCTCGTCACCAATAACTTGGAAGCGGACACGCTTGAGATTAAGAATGATGTTGATAACATCCTCCTTAACACCAGCCATTGTTGAGAACTCATGATTAACCCCATCAATCTTGAGGGAGGTAATCGCAAAACCGGGAAGGGACGACAAAATAATTCGACGAAGCGAATTACCGAGAGTGTGGCCGTAGCCTGGGTAGAGCCCTTCAATCTCATAGACACCGACGAATTCCTTTTCGCTGGCGATACGAGGCTTGGAAGGTAAAATTATATTAAAATCCGGCATATTTTTTTAAAAGCTATTAATAATAAGTTATATTTTAACGACTATAGAACTCAAGAATGACTCCGTAGTTTATAGTTCCTTCAGCTTGCCCAAAGACAGGCTCGCCCTTAATGGTTACTTCGCCCTTCTGCAGATCGAAGCTAAGCCATTCGGGGACACTCTTGCCAGCTAATTTCTCGGCGAGACCAGTAAAAGGACCTTTGTTCTTGCTACCCTCACGAATGCCAATTTTGTCTCCAATCTTAACTAAGTAGGAAGGGACACGAATTTTCTTGCCATTAACGGTAATGTGGCCGTGAGAAACGAGCTGACGAGAAGCTTGGCGGGAGCTGGTGATACCGAGGCGGTAGATAACATTGTCGATACGAGACTCCAAACGCTTGTAGAGCTCAACTCCGGGGTCGCCACCCTGCTTCTTCTTAGCTTCATTAACGTAATTAGAAAATTGTCGCTCGGTCATCCCATAGGTAAAACGAGCCTTCTGCTTCTCGGTTAACTGTAAGGCGTATTCGGACGGAGCGCCCTTAGGGTGCTTGCCACCACGGCGGATACGTTCGGTACCAGAGACAGTAAACTTGGTGCCTTCGCACTTACCGAAAACACGGTCTCCAACTCGACGACAAATTTTAAATTTTGGTCCTAATTTCATATATTATACTCGGCGGGGCTTAGGCGCCTTGGGGCCATTAAATGGCACTGGGGTGCGGTCTTTAATTGATAAAATGTTGATACCTTTAGCGGCAAAGGCGCGCATGGCTGATTCGCGACCAGCACCAACGCCCTTGATAACCACGTCTACATCCTTAAGACCCATGGCAATTCCCTTATCGGCAATTAAATCACCAACCTTGCCAGCGGCAAAAGGTGTGCCTTTCTTGGAACCAGAAAAACCGAGCGAGCCACTCGAAGACCAGACAAAGAGATTGCCTTTGGTGTCTGCGAGAGAAACCTTGGTGTTGTTGTAAGTTGCCTCGATATTCAAAACGCCGTGATCTAATTTTTTCTTAGGTACACGAGCGCCACTAGCGGTTTTGCCACTATCTTGACCTCCTTTTTTAATTATTCTTTTCTTTCCCATAACTCAATAATTTATTACTTTTTATTTCTTATCAGCTTTTCTCCTACCGGAGGCCATAGTCTTTCTGACGTTGCCTCGACGGGTACGGGAATTGGTTTTGGTGCGCTGACCTCGACTTGGCAAACCCTTCAAGTGACGGGTCCCACGGTAGCACTTGATATCCTTCAAACGTTTGATATTAGCAGAAACTTCTCGTTTAAGATCTCCTTCAATCTTGAAACTTTCAACGGCTTTACGAATCTGATTCTCTTCTTCAGGGGAAATTTCAGGACCTTTTTTGGCATGAGAAACTTTGGCCGCGTCTAGAATTTTGCGGGAACGAGCCAAGCCAATACCATAAATGGCCGTCAAGGCATATTCTAACCGCTTATTATCGGGGATGGTAATACCAGAGATACGCATAGTTTAGGCTTGCTTTTGCTTGTGGCGAGGCTTATTAGGGCAAATAATATAAAGATGGCTTCGGCGTTTAACCATTTTGCATTGGGCACATCTCTTTTTGATTGTCGACTTAATTTTCATTTTATTTAAAAGCGTCGGGTGATTCGGCCTCTCCCACCATAGTCATCTAGCACGAGCTCGACCTTATCGCCAATCAGAACTCTAATCCGATGTAGACGCATACGGCCGGCCAAATAGGCTAGAACCTCTTGGTCGGGGCCAATCTTCACTTTGAATTGAGTGTTGGGCAAAGCCTCGGTGACAACACCGGAAACCGTTTGGTTTTTTTCGTCTTTATCCATTCTCAAAATGACCTGCTTATCTTAGCAAATTAATAGGCTAATCGTCAAGGCTTGCTAATGCTTGTCTCGACCGAGATCCGGTTGGGGTCACTTGGGATACTCCTCACCCAGGGTGGGGTGAAGACAATGTTGGCCACTTGGATCATAGGAAAATCTTGGGTGAAGACCGTCTTATAATTGTTTGCTCCGGCAGATTGGAGCTTCTGTTTAAGCATTGCGGGGTCGAAGGCCCAGACTAATTGGCCGGTCCCCTCAAGTTTGAAACTGACTTTGTCGACACTGCTTAGGTCAGAATTATCGTTATTTATCAAGCTAAATTTGAAACTTGACCAATTGGTGACATCAACCGGTTCGTCCTTGTAATCGGGAACTTGTTGCTTGGCTAGAAATCCTGCCAGCTCTCTCTCGTTGAAGAGGATACCGGTGGCATCCGCCTTAAGCTTAAGGATCGCTTCGCCAGGCTTGCTGGGGTCGCTACTAATCTCTGGGGTGAAATTGGCAATAACTGCTCCGTCAAAAAGGATAAAACCGTCGGGAATTTGGGGCTTAAGTTTGGCCACGGCGGCAGCCAGAAGTTTGGCTTTGAGGCCAGCGGTTGCCTTGGCAAGATCTTCGTCCGAGACTTTTGGTTGATTGCCAATTGCCCCACCGGTGAGAGCCTCCTTTGTCTTGGCGGAGAATTGAGTGAATTTGGGCGTCCCCTTAAAGCCAGGGATAGTAAAATCGGCACTGGCTAGATTGTAATCTGGGCCGGGCTGATCAGCGACAACGGTGACCTCTGACTGACCGACTGGTACGCTGATATTTTTCTCAATCCGATAGATTAAACCAGTTTGAGTTTGGAAGCGGGTGGTAGCGATTAGGTTCTGACTAGTGTTGCTTGTATTAGAGATGACAATTTTGCCTCGAGTCTTGTTCTTAACGGCAACTACGCCGCTGGCTGGAACGTTGGCACTATCTTCAACCGAAATATTGGAGGCCAGAGAAAACTTGAGCCCTTCACCGGCCAACTTGTTGGCCTCATAGGTATTGCTGACCATCAGGCGACCTTGTTTGGGAGTAACCTTAACGGTAATCTTGGCAAATTGTGATGAGAGGGCAAAACCGCCGGCGATAATGATGGCTAAGACGAGAACTCCGGCAAAGATTTTGATCTTTAGGCTCAAGCCGGTGCTAGACCGTACTGGTCTCTGAGGGGTGTAGCTCGAAGTTTTGAAATTAGGCTCTTCATTCATAGAATTATTAATAGTCCCCGTCCCGACTTTGTTCTCGGGGAAGATATCACGCAAACTTTTTTTGTTTTTAGTTATATCATGCATAGTTGTTATTAATTGATTAAATGGCCAAAGATTCAATTTGCT
This sequence comes from Candidatus Vogelbacteria bacterium, assembly GCA_903864935.1. Lineage (GTDB taxonomy): Bacteria > Patescibacteriota > Minisyncoccia > Phycocordibacterales > XYD1-FULL-46-19 > CAIPHT01. Next base: position 57,131 of record CAIPHT010000006.1, on the reverse strand, counting down.
ACCCTTCAGCATAGCACAAAAGAGGGCCTCTGCCAAAAGGAAATTATTGCCAACGGGTGGAGAAATTTTGCCTGACAAGTGCTCAAGTGCTTGACCGAGCGGTTTCTCTGAATAATAGACTCTAAAAGGTTTGTGACCGATAGAAATGGATGAAAAATCGGCCTTTTTTATAAAATCAGCGAAGACTTTGTCGCTTGGTTCGTCACCAAAAATATAAATATCTTCGGGCAGTATTGTTGTCTTTAGGGCGCGGGTTAGAGATTCGCCAAGATTTCCCAACCATTCTTCGGCGGGCTTAACGAGAGCTGGTTCGAGACGATTCTTTAGTTGATTGTTTGTCTTACTGCTCGCGTAACGATTAAGAATACCCTCAGTGTCAACGGGCACAGTCTGGAGAGACTTGGTGACAGAACGAATAAGATAATTCTTACCCAAAGGGAAGGATAAGTGTTCGGCAAGATAACCATCTTTAATAACGATGACATCGGTCAATTCGTTGCCGGTGTCGATGATAATCAGATCCTTCTCGGGCAATAATTCGCTAAAAACGGCGTAAGAGGCATAGGCGAAGGAATGGAAAGTTATTCGTGCTTCGGGAAATTCTCCCTTAATAATCTCTTTGAATTTCTCAATTAAGGAAATGTGACTCTCGCTTTGCCAGTGAGAGAGTTCTATCTCGGTGGCCATCTGGCCGAGCGGTTCGGTAACTGAATAGCCGTTGAGCTTAATTTGCATAATCTCGTTCTCGAGTCGAACGAGATCGCCCTTCTGTCCACGATCAAAGCTTAGAATATCTTTTTTTACCAAGCCAGCGAGATAAGGTGGAGTAATCTCAAAAGGGGCTTTATCTTTGGTACGTACAATCTTGGTGCTACCGATAAAAAAGGGGGCCGAGAGGAAAACAAATAACTCCGTTGGTTTAGCGTGTTTGCCCTTGGCTAATTTCTTAAGAACGCGCTCGAGTGATTGCTCAATTCCCGCTTGGAATCTGTCCCAATCGGGCAATTCTTGCCAATTGACACTCTCGCTTGTCTCCCCTGTTATCTTGGGCCAGTCAGTCATTAAGGCACCGCTAACCCGCGCGCTACCAATATCGATAACACCAATAACATTACTCCCCACTTTTTTCTTAGAGGCGAACATCACTTATTATTATAACACCGAATAAGATTAAGTGTTAAGTAAATCCTGTGCAAAAGTTATTTCGTCTCCCTAATCAGTGCCTTTACTTTGGCAATATATTTTTGTAAACCTTCATAATCCCTTTCTTTTATAATTCTTTCTCGGTCAGCATTGAATTCGTCCACCAACTTATCATATTTTCTTATTTGGTTGGGGTCGCTTAGCTCCATTATTCGTTTAACGTAACCGTTCTGAAAATCAACCATCTTTTGGTAATTATCGGCTCCGTAATATAATAGCACCTCTTTTTTATCGTTAATGTTTAAAAACTCGTCCCGCTTTTCTTCAAAATTTTGTCGGTAATGAGACATTGGGTGAACAAAAGCCGAGAGGGCGTTTGAGCCTAGGGACTGAAAATTTTCTTCAGACATTGTTGGCCAAAAAATAATGATGCCACTAGAAATCATTCTGCCACCCAAGAAATCTGGGTCGACAAGATCTTGAACATCTTTCTTTGGGTCTATTGTTTGAGAATATCTTTTATCTTCGATAGGTTCCCCTGTTTCTTCTTTTTTACTCGTCGCCGTGTTTTGTTCTCGATTTTCTCTCATTATCCGGTTGAATTTCTTTTGGGCCGGAGAATCTCCTTCTAAATCACCAAATGGCTCAGGAAAAATATTGGGGGCCTCTTCTTTGCCTTGTTCTCGTCTCAGTTCGTGGAAAGCTTCTTCCTGCTCTGGTGTCATCCCCACAGCCTCCTCAAGGGTCGGTAATTTAAAAGGTTCTTTCTTTTTTGAACCAATTTCTCTTATTTTTTTATCAATTTCATCTCTATCCTCCTCGTCTCTGGGCTCAAAAAATTCGGCTGGCCTCAAAAGTCCGTCAATCCCATCGCTTATTTCCTTGGGATCTTTTGGTAACGGCTTCTTGAATTCATCAAAATTTGTCATTTTATTTAGCTACTCAATTCTTTTATAAAAAAATCTAAGATTTCATTAATATAGTCGATGTCAGCTTGAGTCCTAAAATTTTCTCCGTCCCACTTCAGGCTTTTTTGATAAGCATAAAATTCTTGGTATTTTTCTATCGCTTCAGGGCTAGTAATAATTCCCTCAGTTATCAGATCGATGATTCGACTTGAAAGTCCAAACCAGAAATTTCCTCGACACTTATATCTCTCTAAATTGGGATCATCTTGCTCCACAATTTCTCTTGGCAAGTCGTCGAGATAATTGTTGCGAAAATCAATAAAATCAGCTAAATATTCTTGCTTTAATGTCTCTTTTCCCTCTGCGTTAAGCTTTTGAGTTGGATTTTCCATAGATTATTTATTGTTGTAATTCTTCAATCGGGGGCATTTTATTATAGCTTTCCTTCTTTTATCAATTCGATTGAAGATTTGCCACTCTGAACTTTCATTATTGTTTCAGGTTTATTTTCGAGCAAGTCCTTGATTCTTTCAATATGCTTGGGTGAAGTATTATGAGGGATTTCATCAAAAGCAAACCATTTGATATCTCTTGCTTCGTCGTTTAACGTTGCTTCTCCTCCAGTAATTTGACACTCAAAGTTAAAAATTACTTCATTTTTATCTGGTTTGCTGTAAACCCCAGCCAGTCTGACAATTTCAACATCAAAACCAGTTTCCTCTTTGACTTCGCGAATTGTCCCGTCCCAGGGTGATTCTCCTTTTTCTAAACCGCCACCGGGCAAATTCCACATGTCGTAATCTGTTCGTAGACAAAGTAGAACTCGATTTTGTTCGTCCCTGATTATTCCAAAAACCCCAATCTTAAATCCTTCCAAAACGTTTTCTTTCCCCTCTTTAGGGCCAACTTTTTGTTCTTCTATTTTTTCCATCATTTATAAAATTTATTTTTTCTGCCAGAGGATTGCTTCTTCTTCGCTAAAAGCCAAATTTTTTGTAAAAGGAGTGTCAATTCTAGAAAAATACTCGCTTAATTCTGGGACTTTGTGGCTATTAATAGCACTAGCTAGCATAATAAAAATACCATTGGGTTCCAAAACCCTAGCAATCTCTTTGATTACGGTTGAATAATTAAATTTATAAAGCAAATCATCAAAGACGCTATTAGCAACAATAATATTAAAACTCTCGTTTTGAAAAGGTAATTTATGAATATTGGCCTGGACCTGTTCTGCTCCTTGGTTATGGTCGACTTTTAGTAAATCAATACTAACAGCTTTTATTCCTTTACTATTTAAAAATTTAGAAAATTCTCCTTGTCTTCCGCCAATATCTAATATTTTTGGGTTAGCCAGTAATTCTTTTTTGCCAGCTTCTTTTATTACCATTTCTACTGTAAACCAAAGCAAATCAGCTTCGTCTTCGTTTCTGATAAAATGTTGAAATTCTCCTTCCCAAGATTCTTTCATTTTATTATTCCAAAATGGCTTTAATGCGTCTGACTCCGGCCGAGGAGGCCTCTTCCTTAGTGATTTTGAAGTGGCCGAGGGCGCCGGTATTCTTGACATGAGGGCCACCGCAGAATTCTTTAGATACGGCATCGTCGATACCATCACCAATATAATAAACCGAGACAGTGTCGCCATATTTCTCACCGAAGAAGTGCAGGGCGCCGGTTTTCTCGGCCTCTTCTTTAGAGAGCTCAATGCGACAGACGGGCAAATTGGCGGAGATGCTATCGTTCACAATTTTTTCTACCTCAATCTTTTGTGCATCGGTCAATTTATTTGGCCAAGCGAAGTCGAAGCGCAGACGCTCGTCGGTGATGTTGCTCCCCTTCTGTCCAACTTCTTTCCCCAAGACTTGTCGCAAGGCGGAGTGTAAGAGGTGGGTAGCGGTATGATATTTAATCGTCTGCTCGGAGTGCTCGGCAAGCCCGCCTTTGAACTTCTGCTCAGAGCCAGCCTTAGAAATAGCTTGATGCTCAATCATTTGCTCATCAAACTTCTTTCTGTCTATTGTTATCCCTCTTTCTTGAGCCAATTCCTCGGTTAATTCAATCGGGAAGCCAAAAGTTTGGTAGAGATCGAAGGGGTCCTGACCTCGCTCGAATTCTTTAAGGCCTTGCTCGAGTGTCTTTCTAAATTTTTCTTCCTCTTTATTTAGCTCAGTAAAAATTTGCTCACGGTTTTGCTCAAGTTCGGGATAAACTTTTTTATATTTTTCAATCACAATATAGGCCACTTTGCTTAAGACCTCATTGTCAGCCTGCATACTGTCAGCATAACGCACCGCGCGACGGATAATTCGTCTTAAGATATAGCCTCGGTCAGTGTTTGATGGAGTCACCCCGTCGGCAATCATAAAGACAGCGGTACGCACATGGTCGGCAACAATACGTGAAGCTTTAACATCAAAATTGGCCACCTGTTGTTTAATCTCGCTGAGAATAGGGGCAAAGAGATCTGTCTCAAAAATATTGTCCTTGCCATTAACGACGGCCGTTGTGCGTTCTAAGCCCATGCCGGTGTCTACATTTTTGGCCGCTAGAGGCTCATATTTGCCCTCTGTGGTCTTGTTGTACTCCATGAAGACGTTATTCCACACCTCAATTAATCTGAAGGAGTCTACGAGGTCATTAAAATTACCTTCTGGGTTGGCCCGCCCGACTTTGTCGTTCGGGTAGACATCATAAAAAATCTCAGTATCTCCACCGCAGGGGCCAGAATTACCGGCAATCCAGAAGTTGTCATCAACACCAAGTGGGATTATTCTTACTCCTTCTTTAACAACTCCGTCTTCGCCCGCCACTTCATTAGAAATATTATATTTAGCAAAAACTTCTTGCCAGATTTTGATTGATTCTTCGTCGCGCGGGATGCTTGCCCCGCCTTCGGCGGTGGCCTCTTGACCTTTAAAGACGGTAACGTAAAATCTAGCCGGGTCGAGACCCAAGCCATATTCTTTGTTAGTGAGAAAATCGAAACTCCAAGGGATGGACTCAGCTTTAAAATAATCACCAAGTGACCAATTACCCAACATTTCGAAAAAAGTATTATGCCTGTTGTCACCCACGTCATCGATGTCAATTGTGCGCAGACATTTCTGCACGTCGGCAATTCTTACACCTTCGGGGTGGGCTTTGCCTAGTAAGTAAGGAATCATGGGTTGCATCCCCGCCGTGGTGAAGAGAGTCCCCTCGTCGCCGTAAGTACTAGGGATAAGCGAAGCCGAAGGCACTATCTTGTGCCCCCTTTGTTCGAAAAAGTCTAAGAACTTTTGCCGGATTTCTTCAGATGTCATTGTCTAATATAGTAACAAAAAATAGCCAAAAATAAAAATATTTGTCACTTATTAACAGTTTTGTATAGTTTACGAAGTTGGACTTCGACAAATAAGGGTTTTTTGAATAAACAAAACTGCCCCCGACAACGCTGATGCGTGTCGGGGGCAACGAAAGAAACCGGGTTCAGATTGGTAAGCGTCGGTGAACTCCACCATCCCAGGGGCGGTCACTCGGTTCGATAACGCCACCGGCGTCGAAGTCCTCCGGCAGTTCAGGTGGCCCTTCGGGACCGGGGCCATTGCCGTCGAAGTTGATGGTCCCAAGGATCTCTTCGACAGAGGGGGACTTAGGGCCCTCCTCAATTTTCTTAAGGAGTTCAAGGAGGAAGTAAGTTCCGTCATCCCCGTTCCGGTGAGGTATTACCTCCCAGGTTTCTCCCTCCTTAGGTTGGGGGCCCGCTTTTTTGGCGAAAGCAACTGTTCCTCCTATCTCGCAAAAGATGACGCCGGAAAGGATACTCCTTCCGAACGTAACTACTTTCATACTATTGCTCATGGGTTGTTTTCCTCCCTTGTTTGAGCTTTTTTGTTTCGCGAGAACACCTCGCTTCTAAATTGATTAAACGCTTAGTAATGAAAATAGTCAAACAAAACTGCCCCCGACAACGCTGGTGCGTGTCGGGGGCCGGGAAAGACAAAGCATCACAATCCATGCTTCGCCCTCCGGAATCTCTCGATGTCCGTTCCCTTTAATTCTTCTCGGGAAAGATCTCCACCGAGAATCCGCTGGAACCTGTCAGCTTGAAGCTGGCCGATTGTTGACCCCGGAGGGCCAAATACACTGCCGGGTCTGAGGATATCGGTCTCCCCTTTTGGGTCAGCCGAATTTGTTTCCCCGAACGGGATGAACGGCGGGGTAAAGTTATCATCGTTGCTCATGGGTTTTTCCTCCCTTTTTGAGCCCTTTTCTTTTGCGCGAGAACACCTCGCTGTCTGATTTAAGTAAACTCTCTTAATTTCTTTTCGTCAAATTTAGGCAATAATTCCCCCGCCGAGGCAGATATCCTTATGATATAAGATAAGCGATTGGCCGGGGGCGGCGATTTGGGGTTGGTCGAAAGTGACTATTGACGATTGACCATCAACTATTAACAGTGAGCATTTTTGGAGGGGTTGACGGTAGCGGACCCTAGCTTTTAGTTGGTAGCTTTTAGTTGGTAGCTTTTGGGGATCAGAAATCCAATTTGTTTTTTCTATTTTTATTTCCGTAATCAAGGCACGCCCTTGATTATTTTTGTTTGAGACAGTGAGAGTATTTTTCTTAATATCTTTGGCAATGATGTAATAAGGCAATTCACTTGGTGATTTGGTGCTAATTTCGAAGCCATGTCTTTCGCCAATGGTAAAAAAGGTGGCCCCTTCATGCTTGCCTATTACTTCCCCTCTTTCATTTAAGACATTTCCCTCTTTTTCTTTAATCTCGCGTTTTAAAAAATCTTTGAAATCAATTTTGCCAACAAAACATAAACCCTGACTGTCTTTTTTAAGGGCGGTGGGGAGTTTGAATTTTGTTGCGAGTTTGCGCACTTCAGGTTTGGTGTATTGGCCAATTGGGAAAAGGATTTTAGAGAGTTGCTCGGTTTTAAGATTCCAGAGGAAGTATGATTGGTCCTTGTTTAAGTCTTTGGCAATTTCTAGAACAAGCCCCTCTTGAGGTGAGACCTCGGGCTCCCCACTTCGCCCAAGGGCTTCGAGGGGCACAGCACTTGAGGACTCACCTCGGGAAACCGGGGCTTGAGAAAATTGAGAATTGATCATTGATAATTCTCGCGTTTTTTCGACGCGAGAGTAGTGTCCCGTTGCCACAAAATCGGCACCGTGAGCCATTGCCCAATCATAGAAAACACCAAATTTGATATGCTTATTACACATCACGTCAGGATTTGGTGTTCGCCCAGCTTTATATTCAGAGATAAAATAATCAACAACTCTCTTTTTATATTCCCTGCTTAAATCGAGGGTAAGTAAGGGGATGTCTAAGTGGGCCGCTACTCGTCTCGCCCAGCGTCGCTCTTCCTTCCAGTTGCAAACAAAACCGGCCGGTTCCCAGACACGGATAAAAACGCCAATTACTTCATAACCGGCCTGCTTAAGCAAAGCGGCCGAGACCGAGCTGTCTACTCCGCCACTCATACCGACAAATACCCGTTGTTGTTTTTTTGTGGACATTAGTCCAAATATAAGCGACGATTCTTCTTATGTCCAGCAAAATCGGTGGCATAATACATTTTGCCATCACGGCCGGTAAGATAATAGAGATAATCTGTTTGGGTTGGATGGAGGGCGGCAATGATCGAATCGAGGCCGGGGTTGGCTATTGGTGTGGGCGGTAGACCCTTGTTGGTATAGGTATTATAAGGCGAATCTTTCTTCATCTCGGCTTTGGTTATCGTATAAGTATTATATTTGGTGTAATATTCGAAAGTCGCATCAACTTGCAGGGGCATACCCAGACTCATTCGCTTCCAAAGAATGCCGCTAACGAGGCGCCGATCTTCGGCCGTTCTCGTTTCTCTCTCAATAATTGAGGCCATGGTTAAGATGTCGTCAAAAGATTTGCCCGAGAAGAGGGTCTCGGCGCGAATATCTTTAGTCTGTTCTTGCCAGCTCTGGCTCATCTCAAAAATTATGTCATCGACATTGTCGAGGGGCGAGAAGAAATAGGTGTCGGGAAAAAGTTTACCCTCCGAACCCTTGGTTTTCTCGAGAAAATCTTTTTTATCGAAATGGGGAATTTGTTTGGCTAAGAGATTGGCAATTTTTTCATTTGACAGACCTTCGGTCACTGTTACTCGATAAGGCTTAATCCCTAAGAAGCGATTGGTAATCTTAAGGGCGACATTAATAACCGAGCTTGGTTGCCTGAAGAAATATGTTCCGACTTGCATTCGCTTCTCACCACCTAAGAGGACGGTGAAAAATTTAAAGGCGGTAACGGAGCGAATAATCCCCTTCGCTTTAAGTTCTTGGCCAATCATGGTGACGGTCTTACCGCGGTCAACATGGATGAAGGAGTTGGCTGGGAAATTGCGTGGCGGGAAAACGGCCAAGACAACAAATAAGGCCAAGGCACTGGTCGCGGTGATTATTATGGTTAAGCCCAATTTTGCCCAGGCTGATAGGGGTTTTCTTTCTTCAGTCATAAAATTAAATTGGCAAATTCTCTGGTGGTTCGCCACGCTTGGATGGGATACGGCCAAGAGTTGGGGTGCTGGCGGTGCTACTTGGGAAGTGGTAGATGGTGGCTAATTCTTCTGTGGAGAGTCCGATTGGTTTTTTACTTGCTGGAGGATAGAAATAAGAACGATTGCAATAATATTGGAAGTGCCTAAGTTGCAAACGCTTGGCCCGCCAACCCCAAGGATCTTGCCAAGGGTTGTCATAACTGGTTTGGATCTTAGCCTTGAAGCGATTTAGATTATTAGAGCCATATTGTTTGAAAGATGAATTAAGACCTACCCCTGTTGCCGGCTTCAAACCTTGGCTTGAGGCGTAGACGGCGCGTATCCCGACATCAAATGGTATTTTGTTTAGATTGCGTTGAACAGACTTGAGCGCATCTCGCTCGGCATCGGTGCTTACATTTTTGGTCCAGGCTTTGGCTAAGTCGCTTTCTTTGGTATCACGTCTGGATAACTTTTCTACTAATTCTTTACCTTTCTTGTTCCAAGTTACCATTTCAGTTTTCTTGTCTTTGTCGTTATACATTGGTACTCGTTTTTTTGCGGCCATAATCATGATCTGGATCCAGACGCGCTCAAAAGGCTTAACTGAGGCCAAAAATTCTAACATTGGAGTCATTGGTTCGATCTTGAATTCTTCTTTAGGGTCGCGGTCCATCTCGTAATCGATATAGGTCTTGATAGGCAGAGCCTCATCTTTCTCATCCAAAACATATTCCCAAATTTTCACATCCCACGGTGAGCCGGGCTGGCCGAAGGTGACCTCTTTAGTATAATCTTGCTCCACTAAACTTATCTCCACCTCTGGATATTGAGAGTAGAGTCGAGCCTCAATCACATTTTGGAAAAATTTTGGGATATTAAAATAGAAATGAATTTGTCCGCCAATCGAGACTAGCTCCATTGAAAACCAGCCACGTATGCTCCCCTTGATGTATCGGTCGATCAACTCACCTTCGTAGCCTTGCTCCATCACTTCATAAAAAAGTTCCATCGCTTTGGGCGACTTAGTTACTTCTTTAGGAATTTTGATCTCGAGCAGAATGCGGGGCTCGTCGTTGATATATTTTTCTCTGATATAGTACAGATAAAATACCCACGTCAGATAGGCTAAAGCGAAGGGCAGAAAATAAACAAAATAAGTGAGAGCCCAAAAAACAACTTGCATTAACTTTATTATACATTAATGACAAAAAACCCGCCAGACCTTGGGCTCACTTAAGGTCTGGCGGGAGAAAGGAGGGGTTTACTTCGCAATAGCAAACTTGCCGTCAGAATTTTTCTTGAAGAATTTAGGATTCTGAAGATTAACGAGGATAGTGTTGCTCTTCACTTGGCGCTCTTTCAACACTTTAGCTAAGACTTCGTCACGAGTTAGGGGGCCATTCTCTTTGATCAGACGTTGGATAACTTCAATAACGGTGCCCTTAGAGTAACCCCATTCGGTGAGCGCGTAGAGACCACGACCAACGAGAACAAAACGGTTGTCCTTAATCAATTCGTTGTGACAGGTGGCAGGATGAGCCTCACGGTGGAAAGTTTTGTTGATCATTTTGGCAACCTCAGCAAAATGCATCGGCGCTTTGTTCTGACGGAGAACCAAGTAGGCGTAATCGCGGATACCGCGCATACGGATATTAGGCGAAGCAGCGAGACCCCATTCGCCAAGCGGATTCTTGGCTAAGAGTTTGGATAGCGAGAGCCACTTGTTGGCAAAACGGTCAACCTTAGGATCATCAGAGGTGTCTTTGACACTCTTGAGTTCAACCAAGAACTTGTTGACGAGCTCTGGTTCGGATACGAGGTCGCCCTCAGAGAAGTTGGAGCAGAGATTTTGTAATGATTGATGAACTTTAACGGCAAGATCAGGGTTGGTGGTCCAACGGTAATGGAAGTTCTCGTCCTCTTTGAGTTTAGTAAAGGCATCAGAGACAACCAAGATGAAGTGAATATGGTTCTGAGTTGTCTTGTCCTTGGCGAGAGATTCGAGGAACATTTGCTCGTGAACGACACCTCCAAACTCGTCCATAGATTTCTTGAGTTGGGTAAAAGCGGCTTCGGCGCCGGCATAAGACTTGGATTTCTTAATAAGATTAATAGCAAAGGCTTCGATCTGACGAACACGCTCGCGGGTGATCTTGTATTCACCGCCAATAGCCTCAAGTGTCTCGCGCTTGGAGACCTTGCCCAAACCATAACGTTTGGTGAGAACATCACGACTGCGAACTGGCAATTCAGCCAGAAGCTTCTTTGTTATATCTTTATATAATATATTCATAGTGATATAGTTGTATCATTAAACCCACAATAAGTCAAATGTTGTCAACCTGTGGTCTAATAAAGGTCGCTCTTGCCCCACTTTGATGTGGATTAGACGACCAGATTGAGCAAACGATTGGGTACATAAATTATCTTCTTGGGTACGACTTCACCCACCCATTTTTTAATAATATCGTTATTTAGAGCCATTTTTACGGCCTCTTCTTGTGAGGTGTCCCTGTCTACAATAATTGATTCTCTGGTTTTGCCGTTAACTTGGATGACGAGGGTGACGGTGTCGCTCACGAGCTTCTTCTCATCAAATTCTGGCCACTTGGCGAGGTGGATAGAACCTTTTTGTCCTCCGCCAGCTGGCGGATTAGACCACAACTCTTCGGCTAAGTGCGGAGCAAAAGGTGCGAATAATTTGAGAAAAATTAGCCAATCTTCTTTAGTTACGCCCCCAACTTTTTCCCACTCATTCGTTAATATCATGAGCGCCGAGATGGCCGTGTTGTAGTTGAAATTATCGATATCTGAAGTGACTTGCTTGATAGTTTTGTGGAGTAAGACCTCAAGGGCTTTACTTGATGAACCAGCTGTGCGAAGTCGTTGACTTAATCTCCAAACTTTCTCCACAAAGCGTCTCGCGCCCATTAAGTTATCAGTACTCCATGACGCGCCTTGCTCGAAGGGTCCCATAAACATCTCATAAACGCGGAGAGTGTCAGCGCCAAAATCGCGCACAATATCATCGGGGTTAATAACATTACCCCAACGCTTACTCATTTTGCGGTTGTCGGCACCCAAGATCATCCCCTGATTTTTAAGTCGAGCATAAGGTTCGGTTTGGCTCACCGCTCCGATATCGAAGAGGAATTTGTGCCAGAAGCGAGCGTAGATTAAGTGACGAGTGGCGTGCTCGGTGCCACCAACATACACGTCTACCGGTGACCAATATTTCTCTTTCTTTTTATCAACGAGAGCCTTGTTATTCTTCGGATCAATATAACGCAGATGATACCAAGATGACCCGGCCCACTGAGGCATGGTATTGGTCTCACGTTTGGCCTTCTCGCCACAAATCGGACACTTCACATTGACCCACTTAGAGATAGCGGCCAGCGGTGACTCCCCTGTGCCAGTTGGCTCATAGCTCTTCACTTTAGGTAGAACGACGGGTAATTCTTTCTCGGGGACGGGCACAACACCACACTTAGGGCAATGAATAATTGGGATCGGTTCGCCCCAATAACGTTGACGCGAGAAGACCCAGTCACGAAGTTTGTATTTGGTGACCATTTGCCCCCGAGCGAGTTTGGTAATTGCTCCCTTCGCCTTGGTACTCTCCATCCCGGTGAAATTACCAGAATTAATTAATTTACCATAACCAGCATAGGCTTGCCCCCAATTTTCTAGTCTGGTTGGCAAGTCCTCACCAATAACTTGGATAACCGGCAGATTAAATTTCTTCGCAAACTGATAGTCGCGTTCGTCGTGAGCCGGAACAGCCATAATTGCTCCTGTGCCGTAATCAGGGAGAACATAATCGGCGACCCAAATGGGAATTTCTTTGTTATTAACTGGATTAATGGCTGTTAGACCTTCAAGTTTAACTCCTGTTTTGTCTTTGCCTTCAGCTGTTCGCTCAATTTCTGTTCGCTTGCTGGCCTTGGCGACATATTTTCTAACTTCTTTGATATTATCAATCTGAGGAGACAACCTCTCAATTATCGGATGTTCAGGCGCCACGACTAAATAAGTCGCACCAAACAAGGTGTCGGCCCGAGTGGTGAAGACCTTGATCTTGTCGAGGCTGTGCTCTAAGACCAAAGGTTCAACCGTCCCGCAGAAATGGGCTTTCTCGGCCTCTAGGCGGTAATTATAACCACCAAGGGCCTGTTTTATCACATTCGATTCGCCATCGGGGATGATAACGTCATTATTGTCTTCAAGAATGACAATTTCGCCAACAGTTTTCTTAATTTTCTCAAAATCAAATTTCCAACTCATTAAATACTTGGCAAGCAAGCGGTCATGGTCGCGGAATTTAGGCTCAATTAAACCGGCGACCAAAATTAATTTATGAATTGGTGTCTTAAGTTTTTCTAAGATGCGATAAGAGACAACAGAACCAAGTGAGTGGCCCAAAAGAATTGTGTTCTCATCGAATTTGACCTTCGACAAAACATAATCCGCTTGCTCTACGACATCAGGTAGCAGTGGGTGAGGCATATCAAGAGCGATAACCTCATGACCCTCGGCCTCGAGCTCTTTCTTAAGCCAAGGGAAGAAGCAGGTCTTAGAGCTACTGCGCCAGCCGTGGAGTAAGACATACTTATATTTTGTTTTGATCGGGAAGGAAATTTCGGAACCTTCACTTTTGCCAATCCAATTGCGTTGAGATTCCTTGACGGATTCGGGCCAATTAAGAGCATCTAAGTCGGAGAGCAAACGTTCGGCATAATCGGTAATCTTAAGAATCCATTGACGCATGGGCTTCTTCTCTACTTCAGAGCCACAGCGCTCACATTTACCATTCTCAAGATCTTCATTGGCGAGACCTGTCTTGCACGATGGGCACCAATTAATTGGCTCCCAAGACTCATGAGCGAGCCCCTTTTTATATAATTGTAAGAAAATCCATTGTGTCCATTTATAGTACTTGGGGTCAGTGGTATTAATCTCATGCGACCAATCATAATCAAAACCAATTTTGTCTATTTGTTCTCTAAAGCGTTTAACATTTTTCTTAACGGCGACCTCAGGATTAATCTTGTTCTTAATGGCATAATTCTCGGCTGGCAAACCAAAAGCGTCCCAACCCATCGGGTGCAAGACGTTAAAACCGTTCATGCGCTTGAAACGGGAGTAAATATCAGTGGCAATATAGCCCTTAGGATGCCCAACGTGAAGTCCGTCACCAGAGGGGTATGGGAACATGTCGAGAACATAGGCCTTGGGCTTCTTACTTCCCGCTCGCCCTGAGCCTGTCGAAGGGTCCTTGGTCTCGTAAGTTTTATCTTTTACCCATTTCTTTTGCCACTTGGCCTCGATCTTTTTATGATCGTATTTAGATTTTTTTTCCATTTCCAAATTCTACCACGAAATGAGAAGATTTCAATTTTTCGTTTTTTCACAAAAATCCCCCGGTGCACGCAAGCGCGCACCGGAGGCATCCTCTTAGACCCTGTAAACTGGTTCCCCTACCCAACCATGAACAATAGGATCATCGCTTTCACACCCAACCCTTTCGCTAGGCCCTGTGGAGAGGGTATAACCAGCGAATCCGGCGATGGTCTCGACCACCCCTTTCGCTGCAGCGATTTGGTCCTCCTTACTCCCCCCGAGAGGTACTTCCATTCGAAGGAATGAGCTCCTACAACGTATTTCCTCCCAAACGCCTATGCGACGGTTAAAGCGATAAAAGTAGACGGCCCAAGACATCCCCTTGTTATGAACCCGGATCTCGTCACCCTCTTTAAGTTGTACAGAAACAGCTTTTCTTTTAAAAAACATTGTTAATCACCTCCTTTCTGTTGGCAAATTATCACAATTCTTAATAAAAAGAAAGGTAGTAAACCATTCACGACCGTGAACGGTTTGTTACCTAGCCAGACCAAATTCTTTCTTGAGCCACTTATCGTTTTCTATAGAATCAACTGTCATATATAGGACTTCTTTCCCTATTTTAAAATTAGCTTTAAGTAAGATCACGACCTCTCGACAATCATAGGGATAAACCCAGACACTGTTTTGTAGGCGAACAAAGCCAAGATGTTCTAGCCAGTGCCTTAGTTTGTCTCTCGTTCCTCGTTTAAATTCCTTAATATCGAAGATAATTACCCGGTATTTGTGATCCCAACGCCAAGGTTTTTTGATTTCTAGCCCAGCCAAAGCGTATTCCTTTAGGGCTTCTTGACCACGATTGGTTAGACGGAGGCACTTTATTCCCTGTTCGTTAATTTTTATTTCGACAAAACCATCTTTGATTAGATTTTGCGTTGCCCTGTTTATATAATTTCTGGACTGTTTTTCATACTGGATTTTCTTGTGTTTTTTATAAAGAACCAAAACCCCAGGGGCAACAGCCGAGACCGCAAGTAAACCAGCTAGGCCAATAGTTCTTAAAATAACTTCTTTGTGATTTATTCTAGAAATCTTTTTCATTTCTTAAATTATAGATAATTTATATCAAGGTAGCAATTCATTCACGGTCGTGAATGGTTTATTACCTTAGTTTTTGACAATAACAGGCAATCTGTTAGCTTGAGGAAGGAAAGGTCTCTACAATCGGATCAAGTGATCCACAACAACCTACCCGAAAGGAGGTGAAAAATGGAAAAGAAAAACCGTATCGTCGTTGACGAGACTCGTGCTTATCGAGTTTTCTCCGCCCTTCAAAAAGCGTGGGAAAAGAAGGAGGGGGTGTTTGATGATGTTGTCTTGCCCGAAAGCCGTTTTGTCAATTTGCCCAAAGACCCAAGGGCCAGAGCGAATTTCCTGTTCTTCGCGTCGATAACAATGCGTGGAGGCATGGTCTCGGACGATCCTGTTCGTTGGCTTGACCAAATGGCGCTTGTTCATCCCGATCTCTTTGAGCCACGAAGGATTATTGAGTCGTGGACCGAGGAGAGAATTTGTGAGTTGTTCAGTGACGTAACTGGAGAAATTCTATTGGCTCTCGGCTTAGAAATTGGTGTAGGTAAGATGGGGCCAAAGTATCGAGACTTTGCTCGGTCGTGGAGACACAACGCTCGAGTAATTCAAGAAGTCTGGGACGGGAATGTCCTTAATGTCTTCAACTGTGTTGAGGATTTTGAAGAAGCCTTTTCTCGAGTAGACTACAGGGAAGTCGGCAAATCTAAAGGTTTGAAAGGTATTAGACGCAAGATTTTCTCGTTGTTTACGATTTGGCTTCAGACTTTTGGCTTGATTCCTGTGTTTGCTACTCCATTGCCCATCGACTTTCACGCTCTTCGGTTGCTTCAGGGAACCAAGATTGTGAAGTTTTCTCTGGCTAAACCCTATGAACCTGGCGGACGGGGTGCAATGCATCATTGGAAAGGTCAGATTGCCTTTAGAGTCAGTGAGACAATAACGGACTTGGTTGCCCGTTGGTCGCAATGGTTTATGGTTGGAAATGGCTTTGACCATTTAGCGATAAATCCTGCTCTTTGGGTATTGTCTCGCACCCTATGTGCTGATCACTTTCAGAATTCTTGCGAGGACAGAGTCATTCCTAAAGCCCCTCCATCGCGAAAATTCAAACTGGAAGACTGGCCGGTTGGCTATCGTGACCCTTGCCAGTTCTGCCCAGTAGAAAAGTGTTGCCACTACGTTGCGCCGTCTGGCCCGTACTATCGCTGGGGTGTGATGGTTAGGGTAAAAAGGGTTCCCTGCCTTCTCCCTAAACAACTAGTCTTGCCAGGCCTCGAAGACACCTTGATTTTCACAGGGAGAAAGAAAAGTTCTTCTGTCACTAAGGCAAAGGTAATGATAAGAGCAAATCCTCCTTTGTCTCCATCAACAGAGCAAAAACTTCTTGATATCCTCGAGAAGAGTTTGGACTCTTGACAAGCGTCGCCCCTTGGGGTGGCGCTTTTCCATTGCCAGAAAAATTGAATTTATGGTAAGTTGGGGGTAGGAAAAATTAGGTCTTTGTGAACTACAACACACTCTCGAAAGGAGGTGAATTATGCTTAAGCAGATTGCTGACGACATCGTTAAAGTTCAACGGCACGCTCGTTTTGTGTGGGAGATTTACAGTAACGGGTCTGTCTCTCAAGCCGAAAATCCGAAAGGGGCCTTAAGTGTTATTGCAATAATTGGCCCAGGCGAAAGATCTCTAGATTCTCGAGTTGGGAGGACAAACGAGGCCTTGCTTTGTGAGATTGGCTTCTGGCGATCTCGACCATACCGGCGGAGTAATGCTGGACCGAATACTCGGCACAAACTCTTTCGACTTTCTGAGGCACAGTATCGGATTGTCGCACCGCTTGTTTGGTCTAAGCTAAACGAGCTGGCCGAGAAAACTGTCTCTGGTTGGAAGAATAGGACCTTCGGTATAACTGTTAACAAACATTATTACCGACGAACTCGCCAGGAACTCCAAACCAAAGATGTGCGTCAAGATTTTCCTCGTGGGGCTCGCTTCTGCTTTGACCTCCGAGACGAAGAGTTCGTCAGGGATGCTTGCTGGGTCGAGTTGAATCGAAACAAGCAATTGCAGGGGCAGATGAACGATCTGGCCTGGTATATTGATATGTGCCTGTCGACTTACCCACAAGATGGACGCTCCCTCGAAAGATTCTCTCGGCTTAAACGCGCTCAGCCGGTACTAGCCAGATTGGCTGATTCAGGGATGCCCTTGCACGTTGTTGTCGAGACACTCCTACGTTTACCGGGTGGGACAAAATACCCCCACATGGAGCATCTTGCCAAGATTGTCGGTTGGGATCACCTGCCAACCCTTGCTCATCGGCGAGCAGCTAAGGCTTTAGAGCTGGGTAGTGTTGAGAAGCGTGTTAAGGACCTGCAACTTCGTGTCAATCACGAGAAAAATGGTCATCTGGTTGTGGAGATATATCCACCCCTCCCGGCTAAGCCCGTCGTCGTTGTCCCAACTGAGAGTCTGCCTCCGGTTCCTGAGGATGAAGGAAATGACGAAGAGGAGGATTACTTTTACTGACCTCTTGCTCGACATCGTTCGGGCAAGGGGTTTTGTTATTCGATACCAATTATTTGACCGTCGTCGATGCGGATAATTTTCTCGGCCATTCTGCCGTATTGTTCTTCGTGAGTGACCATCACAATGGTCTGACCCTCTTTGTGAAGTTCTAAAAATAGGGACATAACCGTCTTAGAGGATTCATTATCAAGATTGGCAGTTGGTTCATCAGCAAAGAGAATGTCTGGTTTGTGGGCGATGGCTCGAGCAATGCTCGCGCGTTGTTGCTCTCCACCTGAGAGTTGACTGGGAAGTTGTTTGATATGATCCCTGAGCCCCACTTTCTCTAATGACTCGGCAGCTAAGAGGTAAGCTTCTTTCTTGCCCATGCCTCTCATAAGAAGTGGCAGAACGACATTCTCTAGAGCAGTTAATTCAGGAATTAAAGCGTAATCTTGGAAGACGTAGCCGAGCTTCTGTAAACGGAATTGAGTTTTTTCTTCAGGGCTCATTAGATGAGTGTCAACGTCGTCAATTTTGATTTCGCCCGAGGTCGGTTCATCTAAGAGGCTGATCTGATACATTAAGGTGCTCTTACCGGCCCCTGAACGGCCCATAATGGCCACAAACTCACCCGTCTCGACACGCAGGTCAACTCCCTTCAGGACGAGCGTCTCGGCCTCACCATTCTTAAAAGATCTTTTTAAATTCTTTGTTTCAATCATAATGCTAATTTCTACCTAAAATTGAGTCTAAAGTATTTTTGCGTACAATCATGCGTGCTGGTATATAGCCGGCGAAGATGGTGGCGACAATTAATAGACTCATTCGGAGGAAGGTCGAGGATAAGGGGGCTACCAAGATACCATCGCTAAAGGGAAAATTGATAGGGTGCGCGGCAATTAAGGGTTGTAAGACAGCATAAACAATGATAAGGCCGATAATTGAACCAGTAATAGCGTAGAAGAAAGATTGGAGGATGTAAGAAATCTCAATGGCTTCACCGGAGATGCCTATACCCTTCAGAATCCCAATAAACTTGCGTCTAGTAATGGCGTTGATAAAGATAACGATAAAGATGGTGATCGAAGCGACAACCAAACCAATTGAGCTAATCATGTTGCCCAAGAGAGCAAAGGTGGCAATCATATCTTTAATAAATTTTGGTTCAGCGTCGGCGTAAGTCTGGACTTTGGCCACACGAGAGAGGCCCTGACCGATAAGCGCATCACGAACGGCGTTGGGATCAACCCCAGGCTTTAATTTAACGGCGATCTCGTTGACGTTATAAGTGCTTCGCCCGGCCAGACTTCGGAGTTGTGAGTCAGTCATAAAGATACGCATATTAATCTCATCGATTTTACTCTTGATAATTCCCTTAACGGTGACTTCGCGTTGGACACCGTTTAGCGTGAGTCGTATCTTCGTCCCTGGGGCGACACCTTCAAGGGTTGAGAAACCAGGGCTGTCGATAGGGAGATATTTTTTTAACAAATAAGCACCAACAAGAACTTGGTCATAATCAGTGGGAAGAAGATATGATCCTTCAACTAGGTAAGTCGAGAGCCCAGTTACTCGGTCTTCAGTTTGCGGATTAATGCCCGAGACACCAGCTGAGGCGATATTGGGTTTCTCATTATCTTTGTGTTGTTCTTTGTAGCCAGCTTCAACGGTTGCTCCCTCTAGATAGCGTGAGGAGTAACTGTCGATCCGAGGGTCGGCCGCCAAAGCCGCGATAACGGCGGGGCTGTTCTCAATTGATGATTTGCTTGTCGGAGTGGAGATGATGATGTCGCTGGTGTAATGAAGTCGCACTGCGTCAACGGCGCCTTGAATTAAGCCGACCAAAATGCCCGATACCACCACCAGGTTAAGAAAGGTAAGAATCATCACTGAGACAATAAGGGTATTGGTCCAAATGCTTGACCGTCTGATCTGACGCACAGCGAGGAAGAAGCCGATGCGGTAATTAAGAGCCGAAAACATGATTATTTTGTTTGAGGATTAAGAATAACTTGATCGCCAGTGATGAGCCCACTTAAGATCTCGGTTTGACCGAGAGCACCCAATTCGCCAGTGGTAATTAATTTCTCAACATTTTTACCTTCCGTGCCGGTGGCCACTTCAACAAATTTTTGGCTCCCTCGCGTGATAATTGCCGCCGCTGGGACAGATATCGTATTAGGCTTCTTGAGGGCGGTAATGAGCAAGTTGGCTGTCATTCCCGGTTTGATTCTCGCATCATCTTTAGAAAACTGTAATTTAACTTTGTAGGTGGAGATGCCGTCACGAAGAGTTTCGGCCGGATCAATGGAGATAACTTGAGCTGAGAATTTGGTCTCGGGGCCATAGGCATCAAGGGTGACTTCGGCTTGGTTACCCACCTTTAAATTAGCAATATAAATTTCGGGGACATAACTCTCAATTTGGAAGAGTCCCGAATTAATCATTGAGACAGTGGCTTGTCCGGCTACGGACTGCTCCCCTGTCTTGATATCAAGACGAGTAATCACACCAGCAAAAGGGGCGCGGAGGAAATAATTGGCGTAATCGTTCTCCTTCTGAGCAATAACCAATTTTTGCGCTTCAATACTGAGAGACGAATCATTAATATCGTTGCGCCCACTACCAAGAAGCGGGATCATATTGCTCACTGTCATTCGCCAAGTCGCTAGATTGCTCTTATCAATACCTAAAGCCGGCGAACGGCTATCATCACCATATTGATCATAAGTGAAGGAAACAAAATTATAGCTATCATTAACCGCTTGAGAGAGGCTCTGAGCTAAGACATAGGTATCCTCTACCAGCTTGGCAATATCGGTCTTAGACAAAGGTCGTTTGAGTTGATGGTAATTGACGAGCGCTGGGTCATAGCTCTTCTTAGCTTTGTAATAAGAAGTCTGAGCGGTCTGATAGTAAGATCTTGCCGTATCGTTGGGTAGATTTGTCTTGTAGGTAGAAACTTGATAATTGTTGAGGATTGAATTTAGGCCGTCAAAGATGGTGGACATATCAAGATAAGATTTATCAATCGTGGCTAAACTGCTCTCATCTTCTTTAGAAAGGTTATTAGAACTATTCAATTTCCCCGTTTCGAGCATCTTTTGCAAATCAATTTTGGCATTCTCAATCGCAATCGCGGCATCACGTGAATCAAGCGCGGCAATTAGTTGTCCGGCGCCCACATATTGCCCAACACTTACCGGCACCTCCGCGACCGGGCCACTCTTGTTGAAGCCGAGCTCAACAGTCTTGGCGGGAACAACCTTGCCTGAGACTGCCACGGTTTGGAGGAAATCAGTTGGGGCGATGGTGATTATCTCTGGTTTGACTGTGCTTGATCTAAACCAGACAAAATAACTGGCAATTAAAGCCACAACAATAATAAGAATCACGACTAACCAATATTTTTTAATCTTTGAGAATAAATTTTTCATAGGACAATTATAGCAAAAAATAACCCTTAGTCCAAGACAGCAAAACGTTTATTTTGCCGGGCAATCAATTGTGAGCTTGTCCTCCATCTTTCGGTTTTTGTTGTCGGCTAGTCCTGCTTCTGGAGTCAGCGAATAATCCACATAGATTAATAAAGCTTTTTCTTCGGTAAAAGTTTTTTTATGAAAAGAAATTGAAATTTCAACCTGAGGAAAATTTTGGTTGAGAGTTGTCATGATTAGATTAATTGCTCGCACTCTCTCGGGGAGTTCGTTTGCCTCAAGATTGTCATATATTTTTGCAAAATCTTCGACCGGCCAAGTGGAAAATTCTTCGATTAAGGCGGTCTTGGCTTTGGTCATTTTTTCTTTTTGTTCTTTTAGCTCCTCTTCCTCCCATTCTCCAGAGAGAAGAATCATTTTATCTGACCAATTCCCTCGGACAGGGAGATGGCCATCTTCTTTGAACGAATCAAGGAGTAATCCCATTTCTTCTTGTAGTTGGTTGAATCTGTCTCTAATATAAAGAACTTTAGGGTCATCAACCGAACAGCCTGAAATCTTAGTAATTTCCCAGGCGTTTCTTAATGTCTCCTCTTCCTCAAGCAACATTTTGAAAGTTGCTTTGGCGGTAGGAAGTTTTGAGATATATCTTTGAGTGAGATGTGTCCCAAGAAGGCGCAAGAGAGTGTCTTTTCCTTCATCAAAATAGAAATATTTAATCTTTTTGTCTAAGGGTAAAGCCTCTTTTTCCTTAATGCTCCGGCTCATTGCTTCTAACCAATGCAAGATTTTGCCAAAGGGGATCATAGCAAGTTCGTTGGCCAGGATGGCTCTAACGGGTGATTGACGAAAAACACCCCAATTTTCTTCTAAGAAATCACCCGTTCGGGAGATTATCTTTATTGCCTCTGTTCTGTCTCTTAAGTCATTAAACAAGTGTTCATATAAAGGAGAGGACATGACTTCAACTAGACTTTCTCCGCTCTGGCCACCTCTGACGTAGCTCACGACCTCATCTTTGATCCCGTTTCTTGCCTCTTTTTCTTCATTGCTTATTCCGCTATCTTTACCAATTTCTGTTGTTTCAAAAAGATTTAATAGGCCATGATTAATGGCATGTTGCCGTTCGTGCAAAAGAGTTTTCTCTATATTTTTTTCGCTACTAACTAAAATGAGAGGGACGGTGTAATTCTCATACCCAAAATATTTTATCGTTCGGGCCTTGCAGAAAACTCCCCCACTTTGTTTAGCTTTCTCTTCGTCCGCGTCCATCCCCTTCGCTCTAAAAGTGACATAATCTTCTTCATTGGCAAAGATAATTAGCGGATACATATCCATAATTTCTAATGTCACTTCTCCTTTGGGCTTTTCTCCTGTATTGTCTTCAAAAATCATCCCCCCAAGAATCTGTGAGTTAGCCTCAGCGAGATTATGGCCCACACAATATTTGTCAATTGTTCGCTGCCAGGACTTAGCTTTCTCTGTGAATTCTCGATAGTCGGAGGCAATCCAAGAGAGACGAACCCTTCTTTCTTTTGGTAGTTGCGCCAAAAAAGCATCAACCTCCTCTTTTGTTGCTTTGCCTACCAACATCTTTTCGAGGTCATAAGCCTGAATTGCAATTTCAAAACGGTTGGCGATAAGCTCATTTCTTTGTTCTCGCCGAGCGCCCCCATTTTTTTCTGGGGTAGTATTTATTTCTAATCCCTCCATAATTTTTATATGTTAAAAATTTATCTTAATCTTTAAATTTCTTCCAGCCGAGCCAAATGAGGATAGCGAGGACGAGGCCGAGAACAATCACCCGCAGATAATCATCCATGGCTGACCAATAACGGATAGTGCCTATGATAAAGGATAAAATACCGCCATAAGATAAGCCGGTCGAGATAACGACATTAGCGGCGAGCAATAAACCAATAACAATTGAGATAATCCCTAAACCAACAAGAACCAAGAAGACATTCCGATTGTAGAGATCACGAGCGGTATTAAAATTTTTCTGGCAAGTAAAATACACATCACAGTAGCCACTGGCTATCACCGGCTTGGCTTGGCCATTTATATCAACAGAGGGAGAAACAGGAGCCGGGACGGGAACTTTCTCATTAGGATTGGCATTCCACGCGCCACCAGCCTTCACACAGGCGACCTGCCCTTCAGGTTGGATATTCACTTGGCTAGTCTGACAGAAATTCTCATACTTTGGTTCGTCATAGACGAGCTTGGTTGCAAAATAGAAGAATAAATTAAGAACAATTACAATTCCAATAATCAGGGCCCACTTTAAGAGGTTTTTATTTGCCATGGGTTGATTATAGCACAGATAAACAACAATGCCCCGTCGTGCGCTTACGCGTCACGACGGGGCGGGAACTAGCGAATGGAGGACTACTTGAACTTCAGCTTGAGCTCTTCTCCGTGCCCTGCAACGAGCATATAGAGAGCCTCGCTGATTGTGTCGCCATGGCCACAAATCTCCGGCCGACCGGCAACGTGCAGGTGGTACTCGATCACGAGCTCCACTGGTCCGCGAGGGGTTTTGATGGACGTCCCCCGCGGTTTTCGCTTTGCCTTCGGAGCCGGCATCACTGGCGCTGCGGGCTTTCTCCCTCGCTTCTTCATTGGCTTGTCTCCCATGATCCTCATCCTTTCTTTTTACCTCTCCAGAGAGAGGGTGTTCAGGTTCGTCTATATTATTGCATAAAACTTGCTAAGTTGTCAATTTGACAGTCTTAATCATCCGTACTATCCTCAGAGGCAGAAAGGACGGTGAAATTATGGAAAACACGCTGGCCGAGATTTCCAGAAATAAGGATCTCTTTCGTGACGAAATAAGAGTCCTTCGGCGCAGAATTGAGGTGACAAATAATCACCTTGAGGTTCTGCAAGGGCTCTGCCCCCATCCTCACATACGGGAGTATCGAGGACATCAGATTGGGGATTGTGAATACTGCGGAAAGGTATTCTTGAGTCAAGAGGACGTAGATTTACTCTTTTCCGAGTAGCACCACATAATCTAGGTGTCCTCAATTGCTCCTCTGGCCTGCTTGGCCGGGGGAGCATTTTAGATTTTAAAATATATATAGACTTATCTTTTAAAAGACTGAACCCCACCTCCGCTTTCGCTAGAAGATGGGGTTTTCGGTTCAGCGCGGGAAAATCGTAATCAGAACAGTGGTGATAATCGTGACCCTTCCAACAACCATTAGGTCTCGATCTTTTCGCCAGCGTCCAATTCCGTATATTCCTAATCCAACTGCGCAGAACACTATGAACCTTATAAGAGTCATAAAGTTCTCCTTTCAAGCTAAACAATACTAGTTAATTAACTGATTGTCAACAGCCTAAATCTTAAATTCAATCACGTCACCGTCTTTGACAATATATTCTTTACCTTCAGTGCGAACGAGGCCTTGTTCGCGGGCCTTGACATAAGAGCCGGCTTTGAGCAGATCTTGCCAGTTAATGATTTCGGCCCGAATAAATTTCTCTTTAAAGTCGGTGTGGATGGCCATGCCCGCCTCGGGTGCCGTTGACCCTTGTCTGACGGTCCAAGCTCGGGTCTCGTCTTCGCCAGTGGTGAGGTAGGTCATGAGACCAAGCAACTTGTAGCTTTCTTTTATCAAATCGTTGATACCGTCATCTTCGACGCCTAATTCTTTTTTGAAGACTTCTTTGTCATTCTTCTCCAATTCTGATAACTCCCCTTCTATTTTGGCATCAACGATAACCCAATTCGCCCCTAATTTTTCTAAGTATTCAACTACTGGCAACTTGGAGGTTTCGCCTCCAAGTTGCCCTAGGGGGGAAGCTAAGCTTCCCCCCTTTCCTCCTTTGGTGTTTAAAACATAAAGAATTGGTTTAGCTGAGATTAGGGACAAGCCTTTGACAATCTTCGCCTCGTCTTCGGTTAAGGTTATTGAACTAGCCATTTGCCCTGCTTTCAAAACCTCTTCCATTTTTACTAAGACAACATTCTCAGCTACTTCGGCCTTATCTCCCCTTTTTACTTCGCGGGCAATATTGTTGATTCTTTTGGTAACAGTTTGCAGGTCAGCTAAGATAAGTTCAAGATTAATAGTCTCGATATCATCAATTGGATTTATCTTATTGGAGACATGAGTAATATTAGAATCCTCATAAATGCGCACCACTTCAGCAATAGCATCCACCTCGCGAATATGAGCTAAGAACTTATTGCCTAAACCTTCGCCCTCTGAAGCGCCCTTAACTAAACCGGCAATGTCGACGAATTCAATCGCGGCTGGGATTTTCTTAATTGATTTGGAGAATTCAGCCAGAATATCCACTCTCTCATCAGGCACAGCCACAATGCCCACCGCGGGGTCAATAGTGCAGAAAGGATAATTCTCCGCCGGCACGCCTTTCTGTGTTAACGCATTAAAAAGCGTCGATTTCCCGACGTTTGGCAACCCGACAATTCCGATACTTAATGACATAATATATTTACCTTTAATTTAAACAGTTATTTAGTTTATCCACAAGGACTTGATTTTTTCGCAAAAAACTGGTATATATAGTGTATTCTTACGAAAAAGACCCTTGTGAGGTTTTGTCCCCACTGGGGGCTTTTTCTTTTTGTTTTTCTAAAATTGTTTGTTGATCGGTTATGTAAGAAATTTTTACTCCTGTTCTTTTGAGTAAGACCGAGCACTTGCTTGTTTCGTATGGTGAAATTACTGTCTGAATTTTATTTTTCTCAATCAAGAATTTAACAAGCGGAGTATAGTCACCATCGCTCGAAATAAGGATTGAATTATCAAATTTATTTTCGTAGGCGTCCCGCATTGCCAAGACAACGATATCGGCATCACAATTTCCCTTAGCTTTCCCTTCGTTGTCAAAAATAACTTCTTTGAAAACTAAGGTGTAGCCAATTTCCTGCAAATAAGTATAAAGATCTTTGTACTTTGGGACTAGGCCCAAGAATAAGTAAGCCTGTTCAATTTCATATTTTTCACGAAGCCAAACTCGAAAACGTTTATAATCAAAAGTCCAGCCAAGCTGTTTGACTCCATTGTGCAAATTAGCCCCATCGATATAAGCAACATTTTTCATTATTTTTTCTTGGAAACCCTCGTCCTTCATTTTACCTGATTTGATTCAAAAAATTAAGAGGGGTGGCAGTTCACCTCTTAAGCTTGACTGTTATCTCTTAATATGGAGAGAATACAAGTAGAAATTCTTTGTGAATAAGGATTAAAGGCTCAAACTCTCAGAAAGGAGGATTGCCATCATGTTCCAGGATATTGAGATTCAAAAATTAAGGATCATGTTGAATATGGATCTTTCGGATGTTGTCGTATGGCTTCAGGGCTACCTAATGGGGACTCTGGAGGTCAACTCGCCTTTTCCGGAGATCTACCGGCCTCAGGTTGGTGGCCGGGGCGACGATTGTCATCCCGGAACCTATATCGGGGGTCTTCCTTTCTGCAAAAGAAGGGTTCTCGTTCTCAGTATGACATTGATCAACAGGCTGGGAGATGCCTGTCTTGTTCTCCTCCTGCGCCTTCCTATTAGAAAGGAGGATGTCGGCCGTCTCGGCGACTACGTGTACAACCTGCTTTTGATTTTGCAGCGTGCACCGGCGTCAGACCCGGTCGAGGCTTGCAAATTCATCAGTGTGATGCGACATGACCCCCGCTTTGCGTTCGAGGTCGAGGGCCGGAGTATTCAGATCCCTATCGTGCAGGCACTGATCAGACAGGTAGAAGCTTGCTGCCAAAAAGAGCGGCTCAGCTTCTTGTGGTCAAGGGTTGAAGAAGATCTCCATGACAGGGGCGAATCAGGCCTCCTCGCCTACCGGTTATTGACGGCTCTTGATCCTGCTGTGGCCGCCAGTCGTCTGGCCGAGATTTGCAACAGACACCCCGAAGTTAAGGGTCAAGCAATTTTTGCCTTCGTCGTCGCGGACAACTTCTCTAAAGACCAAAGCTTGTGGAAGGTTGTGCTCGAGCAGGCGGCAAGTCTTGAACAAGGAGAACAATTTGTTCAATTACTGGAGGAAGAGGCTGAGAAATGTCGCCGCCGCCGGTAACGGTACAGTGAAGAAGCCTGGCCACAACCCACCCGTCCCTAGGGAAACAAGCTCGCCCTTGTTTCATTATGGGGGCGGGTTTTGTTATTAATGTGGCAAAAAATTTATTTAATTTAATAGTCAAAAAAATCGGGCCACTGGCGTGTGGCCCGACGGTGAAGTCAAAACAAAAATGTATATTATATGAGGCCGAAAACTTTCGAGCTCTAGGCTATTTGCCTTGCTCGCTCCGAGATAATCCCAAGAGTATTCCCCGTTATTAGAATTTCGCGTTCACCGGCAGTGAAGAAATCGACATAACGAAGGGTCGTTTCTCCATTATCGCTGTAGACCGCGAAGCGCCCAAAACTGAAGTCATCTTTCTGAGCCCGAAGCAACATTTGCTCAGGAGCTACTGGGAACGGGACAAAACCATTACGGTTTAGCGCTCTCATGTAGCTGGCAAAGTCAATGTAGGATCCGAAGATCTTGTCGTCAAAGTGCACGACAAAAACATTTCGATAAATCTTCTGCAGAACCGACAGGAAAAACTCTGTCGGAACATGACGCGTCACCCACGCAACGCGAACCGTATCACTTGGCGGGATGACGTCCTCGCCAACATAGAACGAAGAGTATTGGACCATAGAACCTCCGTGGAGAGTCTCACCTTCTGAGACTCGGTTGGAATGATAAACACAAGACTGAACACACGGGTTAGGTTCTCTTAGTCTGAAGAAGCCCTCCTGGATTTCTTTTTTGTTTTGACGACAAAGAACTAACCTGATTCTATTAAACCACAGGCCTTATTAAATAGCAAAATTTAGGGTTTAGGAAAAACCTTCTTTAATTCGTCTTGATACTTCTGCATCACGGCCATGGTGACTTGCATCTGGTCGCCACCGCCATTTTTTAATTTTACTTGGACCTCTTCGGCAATCTTTTGGAAGAGGGCAGGATTCTTCTCGATAACCTCCATTAATGGCGCAATCTGTTCCTCCGGCACACCCTTGCTCTTGAGCATCTTTTTAATAAAAAATTCTTTAAACATAAATTGATTGTAGCAGAATTGATGCGATGATGACAATTGACAACCGATTTATCTTGAGATTATTGCTAAGAATTCATCGTGAATTTTACCATTAGAAACAACGGCCCCTTTGAACCTCTTACTATAATCAAGCGTCTGGCCATCAAAGCCTGTGACTTTGCCACCAGCTTCCTCAACAATGACTTGAACAGCGGCCATGTCATGAGCATTTACGCCTTGCTCAACATAACCTTCGAATTTTCCTCTGGCGACGAGACATGATTTGCAGACAGCGCCACTAAACATAGCAAATTTTGCTCCCTCCATATTGAGCTCAGGAATATATTTTAAGCTGATTATCTTCATCGGGCGACTGGTAACAGCAATTATACCGTTGATTAAATCTTTATTTGATACAGAGAGCCTTCTCTCATTGCTGAAGCTCCCTTGGCCTTTAACTGCTCGGTATAATCTCTTGAGAAATGGGTCATAAACAATACCAACGGTAGGGACGCCATTAATGACGAGACCGAGCGAAAACATGGCGGTGGGTGTGCCCCAAATATAACCCTCGGTACCATCAATTGGATCGCAAAACCACTTTCGTCCCAAACCATACTCCGAAGTGCTCTCTTCTTCACCAATTACCCCATCTTCGGGAAATTCTTTGGTTAATTCTTTAATGACCATGCTGTTGATCATCGTATCAGCAATCGTCACAGACGAATTATCTTCTTTGGTTTGAACCTGTTGATCAATATCAAAATATTGCAGCATTATCTCCCCAGCCATTAGAGCGATCTTCTCGGCTACCTCGACTTCTTTGGCATATTCTTTAAACATATGTTGGTAATATTATACTAATTTTCCTTTTTTTGCTATTTTATGCTTTAATGATTCTGTTCTTGTTATCAACAAGGGCCCTTAGCTCATCTGGTAGAGCGCCTGCTTTGCAAGCAGGAGGTGAGCGGTTCGAGCCCGCTAGGGTCCACCCCGTTAGAGATCTTAATTAATTATTTAGAAAGTAAAAGGCCGCGAGATCCCAAGATGGGAGCTCGCGGCCGGTGACGGAACTGTTGTTATTCTTCTTCTTTCTTGGTGGGGGCCTCAACGACCCAATCACCGTCGAGATCCTCATCTCCTTTGGCGTAAAACCAGGGCCGACGGGGACTCCACTCGACAAAACGGATCATGCCGGGGCAGGCCCGAAGCCTCTTCTCTAATTCGACCCCGCAAACGTAACGCTTGAAGGCCTCCATGGCCACCTCAAGTGATTCCCATTCCAGGAAGCACCGCAGGCCGTTGCCATACCAATTGATGACTGTCCCACAACGATTGTCGGGACAATTTTCAATCTCGAGCACTTCGATATAGGCATGACCACCGGCGGCGGCATAATCGTGCTGGTGCAGGATATACCGTGTCGGGAGAACAAAGCATCCATGCCTGACCTCCGTTTTTTCAGCCTCCCGCACCTCTTCCACTAGCCCTGGAAGGCTGATTGCTTCTGCACTGTTCATTTCGTGAAATCCTTTTTTTGTTTGAGTTTAACTTCAGTTACCTTTCCGTTATTAGACTAACACAAAAGAAGAGGTATGTCCAGAGACTAAGGCTCAAAAGCTTGACATTTTGATTTTTAGTGGACATAATCAAAACAGACCAAAAATTGGCCCTGTCCGCCAAAAACCATAGGAGGAAATGAGTTGAAGCTAGAAGAAGGCTATATCATTTATCAGCCCCAGGAACCAGAGGCTCTTCTGTTTGAGCACTGGGAAGTTTGGATCGGCCTCCCCCCGAAACTGGTGTTCGAGGAGGTTCCGGCACGAAACCCGAAGTTAATAGGGCTTCGAGCTAAGACAGCTAACAATCACGTCTGGGTGATGCCTGAGGTCGTGGCTGACCTCAAGGAAAACCCGCTGATGAGGTTGGCTGCTATCGGCAACAGAACAGCCAGGGGCGGGATGAGTTTCGACGTCTTCCTCCCCGGCCGACCGGACATTGTTGCTTTCGCGGTAACGATAAACGCTGAGAAGCTTTATCGTCGCGAGGGCGAAAAAAGGGCGAAAGGAAAAAAGTCCCTTGCCGCGACAAGCAAGGCCAAGTCGAAAAAGTAGAGTTCGAAAACGGTCACTAAAGAAATTCGAGAGAGCCTGACCAGCTCTCTTTTGCGTTATTTAAATTTAAATGTCTTCTATCCCACAATTTGCGCGCAGTGGGAACAACGTTTGGCTTCTCGCGGAATCTCAGAGAGACACTCGGGACATTTCTTGGTGGCGGGGTCAGCCGGCGCCTCCTTGTGAGCACGGGCAACGAGGAGATTCATTGGCTTAATGACGAAGAAAAAGACGGCTCCGGCCACCAGTAAGAAGGAGAAAAGGGCGTTGATAAAGTGACCATACATGAAGTGGCTCCCATTTAGGGTGAAGGCCATCCCGCTAAAATCGGGCACTTTAACCAGGGCGGCAATAAGTGGGGTGAGAAGGTCCGAGACCAAGGCTGTGACAATGGTCCCAAAGGAGGCGCCGATAACCACACCCACGGCCAAGTCAACGACATTGCCTCGAAGCAAAAATTGTTTGAATTCTTTAAACATACTTCACATTTTAACGAAGATTTGTTATATTATCAAACGTAGGGCCATTAGCTCAATTGGTAGAGCGCTTCCATGGCATGGAAGAGGTAAGCGGTTCGATCCCGCTATGGTCCACCCTGTGAACTTACTCCTCTTATTTCTAAAAAGTTCTCTAACCGGCTTAGTCATTTTTGCCCCCTTTGGTCCGGCCACTCCCATTAGCGTGCGTCGCGTTCTCGAGCGGGGCTTCTGGGCCGGTTTTATCTCTGGGCTAGGCGCCGTCACGGCCGACACAATTTGTGCCTTCCTAGCTGGCTTCGGTACGCTATCCATCATTAATATCATCAACAACAATCGACTGGCTTTGGCCGGCGTGAGTGCCCTCTTCCTCTTCATTATTGGGACGAGTATCTTATTGTCTCCGCCTAAGGTTAAGAAGCCTGAAGTTGATGGAGAGAATGGTTCTAAATCTCGCTGGAAGACCGATTTTCTCTCCATCTTCTTTCTTATCATCACCAATCCTACGACCTTACTCCAATTCTTCATCGTCTTCCCTTGGCTTGGCTTGAGTAACGGCAATGGTTTACTTAATCTGTCGGTCGCCGTTCTTGGTTTAATAACTAGCGGCCTCTTCTGGTGGATCTTTGTCTGTCTCTTGGCCAATTATGGCCGAACCAAATTAAGTCCGCAGACCTTAGGCCGGCTGGATCGCTTGCTTGGCTTCATCGTTCTTATCATTGCTGTCGTTCTCCTTCTCTCCACTCAGGTTAACAAAGACGTCTTCAACTGGCTCTATCATTTTATCACCTAAAGGCTTCTCGGCTAGACAAGAGCCTTTTTATTTGTTATAATAATTTCAGACTTATTGTCATCTTTTTTTGTGTTCAACCTTAACCCCATCAAGAAAGGAGGGGCTAATGCGCAAGGCAACAATTGCCAGATTCCATTGGGCCTTCCTTAAGGTCAGGTGGATTCTTCTGGGCACTGATCCTGGGGCTGGTTGGTCGATGTCCAACCTTGTTTCCCTCTTTCGAACGGCCACCGGTTGGCCAATTGAACTCTGGGTGATCGGAATGGGCTTCTGGATGAACCTCGGGGCCAGACTCCTGGCTGGAGTCTTCGATCAAGGGGGAAACCTCATGCTCCAGCCGATAAGGAGAAGGATCCTGGCCCACTACCAGATTGAGGGCGGTTGGAGAGAAGTGGTCTTCAACACCTTGTTTATCATTGTTTTGAAGACTGGAAGCTTCATGTTTTGCCTCTGGGTAGTAGGGACATCAGCCAGACAACTGGAGCTCATTTTCTACCTCAACCTCAGTCAGTCAATCTTGACTGGCCACGTCAATTGTAAACTAATTGACGAGGTCCAGCGGGCCGAGAAGTTGAGGCGAGGAAAAGAAGAGAAGGAAGAAAAAGAGGAAGAAAAAAGGAGAGAAAACACCAAGGCCTGAGCCCCGCATCGCGGAGCTCAGGCCTTTTGAATTACCCTAAAATGTCCAACATCGGATGTTGGACATTTTACTTTCTAAATTACCAAATCTTCCACCAAGGCTTCTTGGGAGTTCCGGTCGCTCGTGTCCCGGTGGCAATCTCGCCTGTATCGGTAACTGTTAGTTGTGAGGAGACAAGCGGGACCGGATTAACTGAGGTTGAGGCACTGCTGGTGCCAAAATCAACGGCAACAGGGACCCCTTGAGGAATGAAGTGAGGATGGCGCAAGTCATAGAGGCCAATCTTAATTCCATTCAATCTCCTTCTCAAGTCACGCATCTTCTTCTCTTGATCGGTCAATTTGTGCCTAATGATCGGATTTCTCTCGGTCGAAGTACCTAAGACCTGACCCTCGTCTCCTAGATTACCCAAACCATGATAACCGTCTGGTCCCCACCCTGGCGCAAATCCCCCACCGTGATGCTCTGACGGGGTTGTCGTGGCCGGTGTTGGTTCTGGGGTGATGATCGGAGCAGGAACGATGTCGATTGTATAAGTAGCTGCCTGGCCATTTACCGTAATCGTTAATACTTGGCCAGTTACTGGAGCAGAGCTGTCAAAACCAGAGATGTCACCAATGGTAACCGTTTCTACTTTTGATGAAGTGTCACTGTATGTGCCAGTGACAATGAGTCCGGTAATATCAAGACCGTCACCGACATAATAAGAGAGTTTGCTGGCTGGGGTTGTAATGGCAATGCTTTGTAATGTTGGAACTGGCGCGGCGACAATCACCCTAACGCTCGCCTTTAGAGCACTTGGGTTAGTGACTCCACTAGGTAAAGCTAAATCTCCGGAGAAAACATATGCTCCAGCGGTTGCCCCGTCGTAGGTCGGTGTTCCCCCATCCCAGACAACAGAGAGAGAAGGGGTACTCCCGTCACTTAGAGTAACAACGACAGATGATGGTAACCCTATCGAGCCTAAAGTTGTACCATTAGCGACATTAATATCATCGAGAGAATTAACGGATGTGATCGTTATTGGGGCCTCATTGATAATGAAACTACCAGCTGAAGCGCCACTCAAACTATTGTAATTAATGGTGTCGTCTGGAGCAAAATCAGCAGTAACGGCATAAGTACCGGTTGCTGTTGGGACTGTAGCTGAACCATCGTACAAGATATTGCTAACCGTTCCTGCAACTGAGCCAGTAACAACGGCTGACTGAGCTGTTCCGTTATAAATAACGGGGGAATTTGTAACAGACAAAACAGGATTTGTCTTTACAATTGGAGGGGTATAGTAAACAGTCATTTGAATATAATCAACGGTTCCAATACGAGTTCTTGATCCATTAGTATTAGAATTAATGGCAGACAATACAACACCAAAATTTGAAGAATTAATATCAGAAGCTGTCCAAGTCGTACCCCAAAGATCAGAAGGACTTCCATAAGTAACAGAAGAAAAACAGCTACCAGAATTACAGTTTGGCCAATCTGTGCTGGTGAGAGCTTTATTATCCCCGACGATAGTTCCCCCTTTAACGAGCTTAACTACGTTGTCTCTAAGGAATGGGCTGTCGTCCCTGTTGATTCTCTGTTTATTTTTACAACAATACCATCTATTGTCGATCCAGCCGGTAATCCTAAGGAATAGTTTGTACCTCGAAGATAGTTGGTGGAGCCCCCATTTGCCGGGACGCTTCCAGAAACTGAGTAAGGGCTTCCCGCTGACGTTATGTTCCCGGTATTTGACCATGCAATGGTACCAATACCTGTGACACTGGCTCCTGTCCCGGCGTTGTTCGGTCCCATGCTTAAAGCCTGAGCGGAGACAGGCCCCAAAACTAATCCCCCAAGGAGGATGACAAAAGCAAGAAGAGATAATCCGAAAAGTTTGTTTTTCATAATAATATTAAAATTAATAAAACTGCTAATCTGTTAATAATAAAGACTTATTCACTGAAAATAGCGCGATTAGGGCTAAAGTCAAGTGAGATTTTTGGGCTAAAAAAGAAGAATTTTTTGTTTCTAAAGGACAAAAATTAAGTGTCCAATAGGAAAAGGCTCAAAATAATAAGATTTCAAAAGTGGCCACCAAAATTTCAATTGGAGCCAAGTGTTATAAACTGTGGATAACCCGCGAACGTAGTGAGCGGAGCAATGGTCGTATGACCATAACCAGGCTCCTTTTTATTTATTTCCTAAAGCCAAGCCGATGATATGATCCAAAAAATGTTCGTAGGAAATACCAGCCGCCTTGAGCGCCTTGGGTACCAAGGACTCCTCGGTCATACCAGGTAAGGTATTTACCTCAAGCACATAGATGCCCCGAGGTGAGATAATAAAATCGGAGCGAGAGTAATGGCGAAGGCCCAGGATTTTGTGAACCTCTCGAGCCAATCTCTCGAGCTCAGCTTTCTCTTCTTTAGTAAAGCGACCAGGGCAAATTTCTGAAGTTTCGCCACCATACTTAGCCTCATAATCGAAAAGCTTTTTGTTTGGCGCAGTTACAATCTCTATCGGCATTAAGGCGTAATGGTCTTGATCGCGGAAGGCCTCAACCACACCACAAGTGGCCTCTTTGCCCCTGATATATTCTTCTACCAAGACACGATCGCTAACCTCAAAGCAGGCTTCGAGCGCTTGAATAAGTTCGGGGAAAGTCTTGGCCAAATACAAACCAACCGACGAGCCACTCCCCGCCGGCTTCACGATCCAAGGCGGAGCAATTTTTTGGAAGGCGTCGTAGGCAATGGCCTCGGCATCGGTTTGATAATCTCGCTTAATAACAATTCCGTTGGGCACTTTAAAGCCCGCTTGTTTGAAAATTTCTTTGGCCTTATGCTTATCCATCCCCAAGGCTGAAGCCACTGCGCCTGAGCCCGTATAGGGCGATTTAACCGCTTCAAGAATCTGCTGAACCTGCCCGTCTTCGCCGAATTCACCATGAAGAGCATTGAAGACAACATCCACACTGCGAATGGCGTTCTCAGGCAAGATTTCTTTGCCACCCAGGTGCCAAGTCCCATCACGGGTGATGAGAATATCGATGGGTTGGTATTTGTCTTTGGGCAGATTCTTAATAACGCTGGCACCAGTTTTAAGCGACACTTCATATTCGTGCCCAATTCCACCACGCAAAATTCCCACTTTAATTAACCCCATTTATTATTTTAGAACCTCTTTAATCTTAAGAACAACGTCGTCGAGAGTAAAATTGGCTTTAACCAAGAAGTCCACCGCTCCGAGAGCGCGAGCTTTCTCAATATCTTCGGTTTGACCAAGATTGGAGAAGACCACTACGGGGATATTCTTGGTTTTCTCATCAGCCTTAATGGCCGTGAGAACGTCGAAGCCGTCTTTGCCCCCAGGGAGGAGAAGATCAAGGAAAATAAGGTCGGGTGCTGCCTCTGGGATAGCCGTCATAGCGCTTGGGCCGTCAATGGCAACAGAGACCTCGTAACCTTCGCTCTCAAGTTTCTTGGCGTTTAGAGAACGCAAGAATTCGTCGTCCTCAACTATAAAAATCTTTTTTTTGCCGTCTGCCATAATTATTATTTTGCCCCGCTAAGCGAGATTATTGTTAATTACTTAAATTATACTTTCTTCTGATGTAAAGGTAAAGTGAAGAAGAATGTCGTACCGGCCTTATCAGTCGAATCTCCTTGGCCTGTCTCAGTATTAAACCAGACCGTCCCCCCGTGTTTCTCAATAATATCATGGGCAATGAAGAGGCCGAGACCAGAGCCGTCGGGCTCTTTCTTAATAGCGTTGGTAGCGCGGAAGAATTTCTGGAAGACTTTGTTGGACTCCTCGGGCGGTATGCCGATGCCCGAATCAGAGATAGAGAGCTCTAGTGTGCCCTCAGCCGTATTAACTTTGTCATCAGACAAACGCACGACGACTTTGCCTCCCTCGGGCGTGTATTTGATGGCATTATCAATGAAGTTCTCTAAGACCATGCGGATTTTGTCATCATCAATCTCAATTTGCGGGATTAAGCTATTTGGCTTCTCCGTTACGAGACTGATTTTCTTAACGGCAGCTTGATTGGCAAACTCGAAGAGAACATCATCAAGTAATTTTATAATATCGGTTGGCTTGAAATTGTATTCTTCGCGCGAAGAATCAATTGAGTCTACCTTGAGCAGGTCGTTAACAATCGAGATAACCCGATTGACACTCTCTAGGCCCTTGCCCAAGAACTTTTTCTGCTCATCGTTAACCGTCCCTAAGTCCCCTTTGGCCGCCATATCAAGAGTCCACTTCACGGCGGCCAGAGGTGTGCGAAGTTGGTGGGTGGTAACTGAGATGAATTTAGATTTGGCCTGCTCAAGTGACGAGAGACGGGTATTGGCCATGGTGAGCTCCAGTTCTTTGGCATAGAGTTCGCGGTTCTTGCTCTCTAGGGTAAGATTGACCTTCTCTAATTCAAGAATCTGATTGGTTTTAAAATTCGCTTCATCAATCAATAACTTGACGCGACTCTCGCGCCCCTGCCAGTAATAACCAAAGCAGAAGGCGATGGTGAAGAAGACAACAGACAGAATCAAGAACCCTGGTTCAGAGATAAAGGCGAAGGATAAAGTTTCCCAAGACATAGTGTCTCTATTTTAACACAACTATAATATCTCTCGCATCTTTTTGCGGTGATAACTTATGGCGAAGCGATGCGCCTCGGCATTAACCTCAATAATGGCGCGATGATAATCGTGGATAATATGCTGGTCGCCAAGTAATTTGCTCGCTTTATGTTTGGCATCTTTGGTCACGCCAATAATCGCAATTTTCTGAGAGATTGGAGGTCTCTCCTCGAGAGGCTGCCCAGAGGTGAGTCCTCCAATCACACTTTGGACCACATTAACCTGCACCTGATTCCCATCCACCACGATAATATCTGGCCAACCCCACCCCGGATGATTAAAACGACGTTCAAGAATTTCACGTAGGTTCGCCGGATCATCGGCCTGATTTGCTTTAGGGCCTCTTAATTCGAATTTCTTATACTCACTTTTATCCAGTTCACCATCCTGCCAGACGGTCATGGCTCCCACTGTCTTCTTGCCACTTAGGTGAGCAATGTCGTAGGCCTCAATTCTAATTGAATGAGCCGAGTTCTTGTGAAGTCCAACTTCAAGAGAGCCCCGCCTGCCTTGCGTTGCAAAGCATTGCGGGCAGGCCGAAGTTGGACTTCGGTCGGCACCACCTATTGCCCCATTGTTTTTAAGTAGCGACACATCCCTAATATGATTGAGGGCAAAAATTTGGTCGCGAATTTTGCCGGCTTTCTCGAATTCTTGTTTCTTAGCCAGAACCTTCATCTCCTTTTCTAAATTCCTCAGAATCTCTTGTTTCTTGCCAGAAAAGAGTAATTTGATATTGCGAACAATTTTGCGATAGTCCGTTTTAGAAATTTCACTCGTGCAAACACCAGGGCAGAGACCAATCTGGCGGTTGAAACACCCCCGTAAAGAAGCGCCGGGAACGCAAGTGTCGCGATATGGGAAAATCTTGCGAATAATCTTCAGCGCCTCTTTAATCTCGGTGGCATAGGGGAAGGGGCCAAAGCGCAAGCTTTTAGCTTTTAGCTGGTAGCTTTTAGAAAATAATTCTTTCCCCCTGACAGAAAGAACCCGTGGATAATCTTCGTCCGTAATCACCACATACCAATAACTCTTATCATCCTTCTCTCGCGAATTGTATTTGGGCTGATGTTTCTTAATTAACTCGGTCTCCAGAAGCAAAGCCTCAAGCACTGAGTCGGTCTCTTGCCATTCTATTCTGTCCGCAATCTCAACCATGCGCCAAATCTTGGGGCCACGCTTTGCCACGCCAGAGCTCCCTGCGGAGGCGGGAGTTTCTCCCAGATCCCCAGCAAAATAGCTCCGCACTCGGTCCTTGAGCGAAGTCGCTTTGCCAATATAGAGGAGGTTCTTGCCTTGGTAGAAGCGGTAGACCCCTGGCTTATCGGGTAATTTATATTGTTTTAAGTCTTGACTAATCATTTTGTCTATTCTACAATATTAAATAGAGAAACTCAACTGTTGAGTTTTTGTTTTTTGGGTTTTTAACAGAGGTAGGGAGTAAGAAGTATGGCAGTGCTCCGCGCCACAAGCAAGGATGACGAAGTCCGTAAGATGCCTCATATGGAGAGGTATCTGTCTCTTGTCTTGGATGAAGGTCCAGGGACGACAATGGGGCGAAGGGAGGACGGCCGAACAAAAGGCCATCCACCCAAACCTGAGTCACGAATCAACGTTTCCCCCGAATCTCCGGGGCCAAGCGAAGACATTGCCCTTGGGATTGTGGAGAGACATCGCTTCAAGCGGGTGGTCACTCGCAAGAAGTAAAAAGGAGAAAGGTCTATGTTGTTATGAGTACGAAAGCTAAGGCTTTCGATGACGAGGACGACTTTCCTTATGGAGAGGCCGTGAGACGAGGAACTCCAAAAAATAGCCAGAGTCTCTCCTCGCAACTCTTCAAACGAAGTGCCCCGAAGAAGGATCCGGCTGAGAGGATCCTGGACTTGCTCGAGACCAAGAGGCGGGCTCACCAACGAATCCGCCTTAACCTGAAGTAATCCGTTTTTGTTCACCCACCGCCCTCGTGCCATCTGGCACCGGGGCGGTTTTACTTTTTATGAGGCTGTAAGGCACGCTTCAAATACTTCGCCGTATATGAACCAGTGGCATAGGCCACCTCCTCGGGTGTCCCCTTAGCCACCACTTGCCCGCCACCGTTACCACCCTCTGGCCCCATATCAATAATATAATCCGAAGATTTAATCACTTCCATATTGTGCTCAATCACCACCACTGTATTCCCCTTCTCGACTAATTTTTGCAAAATTTCATTTAAATTCTTCACATCCTCATAGTGCAGACCGACTGTCGGCTCATCGAGAATATAGATGGTCCGTTGGGTGAAGGGGCGATAGAGCTCAGATGAAACTTTTACTCGTTGGGCTTCACCACCCGAGAGTGTGGTGGCCGATTGTCCCAACTCAAGATAACCCAAACCAACTTCATTGAGAGTCTTCAGTCGATCATAGATAGCGGGAATATCG
This sequence comes from Candidatus Vogelbacteria bacterium, assembly GCA_903864935.1. Taxonomy (GTDB): domain Bacteria; phylum Patescibacteriota; class Minisyncoccia; order Phycocordibacterales; family XYD1-FULL-46-19; genus CAIPHT01. Next base: position 18,038 of record CAIPHT010000006.1, on the reverse strand, counting down.
TCGAAGAAATCGAGAGCCTCTTCAATCGTCATGTGCAAGACGTCATAAATACTCTTTCTCTTGTATAAGACCTCAAGCGTATCTTTCTCATAGCGTTTACCCATACAGACATCGCAGGGCACGAAGATGGTGGGTAAGAAATGCATCTCTACTGCCACTTCTCCATTACCCTGACAGGCCTCACAACGACCGCCGGCCACGTTAAAAGAAAATCGAGACGCCTTCCAACCACGAGCGCGTGCCAAGGGTGTAGAGGCGAATAATTCGCGAATAAAAGTAAAAGAACCAGTATAAGTGGCGGGGTTAGAACGCGGAGTGCGCCCGATTGCTGATTGATCAATCATGACAACGCGTCCCACATACTCCGAACCAGAAAATTCAGAACAATTGTATAATTCATTGGTGCGATAACGTCGCTCAAGGCGCCCCTGCAAGTTCTTATGCAAGATTTCATAGATAAAAGAGGACTTACCCGAGCCTGAAACACCAGTAATCGCCACCATCTTACCAAGAGGAACATCAACATTAAGATTCTTAATATTAAAAATATTGCCACCACGAATACGCAACACGCCCTTATCATTAGTGCGTCTTTTCTCAGGTAGGGGAATCTCTCTATCCCCTCTCAAGTAATCAACCGTTAGGGAGTTATAGTCATTCTTCTTTGAGGTTAATAGTTTCTCGGTCTCGCCGGCCACGACGACGTGCCCTCCATGAATACCGGCTCCAGGGCCGATATCAACGAGATAATCTGAAGCAAAAATGGTGTCTTCGTCGTGTTCAACTACAACAATCGTGTTACCAAGATCACGTAATTCGACCAAAGTTTTAATCAATTTGTCATTATCACGGGCATGCAGACCGATAGTCGGTTCGTCTAAGACATAGAGAGTCCCCACCAAGCGTGAGCCAAGTTGCGAGGCCAAGCGAATACGCTGGGCTTCACCACCACTAAGAGTGTCGGCGCGACGATTAAGCTCAATATAGTCGAGGCCAACATCAAGTAAGAACTTAAGGCGAGATTCGACCTCATTCAAGAGGACTTCAGAGATAGCCTTATCTTTAGGCGAGAGTTTAAGCTTAGTAAAAAATTCATTACTCTCTTTAATCGACATACCTGTCACATTAACAATGTTTTTACCGCCGATACGCACCTCTAGAGCCTCTTTGCGCAAACGTGCCCCAATACATTCTGGGCAAAGTTCTTCGCCAAACATGTGTTTAGTACCAAGGCCGTGGCAGGCCGGGCAAGCCCCGTAAGGAGAATTAAAAGAGAAAAGACGTGGCTCAATTTCGGGGAAAGAGAAGCCGTCGTTGGGACAAGCAAATTTAGATGACAAGAGAAAAGTCTCGTTCGCTATAGAAATTTTAACCAAACCCTCGGCCTCTTTAAGAGCTCGCTCTACGCCCTCAGTTAATCGTTCGTTGGCCGAGTCAGTTTTAGCTTCGGCGACAACAGAGGCCAAAGTACTCTCCTTTTTATTCTTTTCTTTACCTTTAACTTTTTTGATTACAGTTTTAGCGAGAGTGTTTAAATCAGCCAAAGGTATCTCATCAATCACCACATCGATGTCATGCTTCTTGGTTTTAGTAAGAATTATTCGTTCGCGTAATTTGTAACGCTTGCCATCCACCAAGACCTCCGAATAACCTTTATCAATTAGGTCATAGAGCAGTTGGTAATATTCACCCTTGCGACCTCTGACGACAGGGGCAAGCAAAGTAACAGTGGAAGAAAGGGATTGCCCCTTTATTTTGTCTTTAATAAAATTAACAATCTCTTCATGAGAAAGTTTCTCAATCCTTGTCCCGCAAACTGGGCAGTGAGGCTGACCAATACGGGCAAAGAGTACGCGCAAATAATCATAAATTTCCGTGATCGTAGCAACAGTCGAGCGTGGGTTATGTGAACGAGATTTTTGGTCAATCGAAATAGCTGGAGAGAGGCCAGTGATCTCATCGACATCAGGCTTAGGTAATTGCTTCAAGAATTGTCGAGCATAAGCCGAGAGCGACTCGACATAACGACGCTGACCCTCGGCAAAGATGGTATCAAAAGCTAAGCTCGATTTACCAGAACCCGAGAGACCGGTAAAGACCACGAGTTTATTTCTCGGGATCTCCAAGCTAATATTCTTAAGGTTATGCGTCCGCGCACCCTTAATTTTGATTTTATGTTCTTCCATGTTTTTAAATTAACCTAAACTCTAATTAACCTAATTGACCTAAATAAATCCCAATTCCCAATTTTAGAAATTAGAATAATTAGAAATTAGTGATTACCAACGCCTAATCCCCCTCTGGTTTGCCCATAGGGTTGTTATGCGATTATACCACGTTCGCCAATAAACAGAAAGCCCGTCCCAACCGGAACGAGCTTTCCAAAAGCGCATTGGTTGAGACGGGCAAGAGGCTCTACAGGAGTTCAAAATCTAAAGAAAAGAGCGACGAAACAACCTCGATTCTCTTCTCATTCGAAGCAGACCACGGCACGGTCAGAACAACCCGCTTGACGTCATGTTCCTGCATCGCTTGACGCAAAGAAGCAAGGAAACGTCTCTGGGTTGGTGTCGGCATACTGGCAAAGCGACAAAACAACTCGCGGTTGTTGAAGAATATGTCATTTCCAGTATCGGCGGCCGGAACCCGAAAACGTGGTTTGATTTTCGACTCACCCCTGAAATCAACTTCAATTCCACGGGCGGTTTCGGCGACTTCTGGTAACTTCGACCAATACTGCTCAAAGAATTCGAAGAGACACCCTTCTAACGTTGGAGCCTGACTAGTAACTTGCATGACAATTTCCCTTTCTCAGTTCGAATCACTGCGCCGGATGCAGTAGCGCCCATTCGAACTTAGTTGTGCATCCTCTTTTGTAATATCAAGATTATGTAGGGTTGTCAAATATAGATATTACTATTTACGCAATAAAGCCTCCCGCTTGGAGTTGCCAGAGCTTGGCATAGATACCGTCAGTCTGATTGGAGAGTTCTTCGTGAGTTCCTTCTTCGATAACCTGACCATCATCAATGACAATAATACGGTCAACGTGACGAATAGTTGAGAGACGATGAGCCACCACCAAGACAGTCTTCCCGTCCATTAATTCATTAAGCGCTTCTTGGATTAAATGCTCCGATTCCGAATCAAGGCTGGAGGTCGCTTCATCGAGCACGAGAATTGGCGCATTACGAAGAATGGCCCGAGCAATAGCGACACGTTGACGTTCGCCACCCGACAACTTAATACCTCGTTCACCAACATAAGTGTCATAGCCTAATTCTTGCCTCGTGATAAAATCATGGCAACGAGCCTTCTTGGCTGCTTCAATCACCTGCTTATCGCTCGCCTCTGGCCGGCCATAACGGATATTCTCCTTTAAGGTACGATGGAAGAGGATTGGATCTTGAGGAACGAGGCTAATATTCTTCCATAAACTATCTTGCGTTACTTTAGAAATATCTTGGCCATCAATCGTAATTTGGCCCGAAGAAAGGTCGTTCATTCGTAAAATTAATTTAATAATCGTCGTCTTACCAGCTCCAGACGGACCAATAAAAGCAACCTTCTCTCCTGGCCTGATCTGAAGATTTAGGTTATCAATCACGGTTCGTCCTTTATCCCCATATCTGAAAACAACATTTGAAAAATTAATCTCACCTGACTTAACCTTGAGTTTCTTAGCCCCAACAACATCTTGAACCTCAGGCGGAGTAAGAAGAATCTCGGTCATTTCTTCGGCATCAGACAAAGATTGGAAGATTCGACGCATCACATTGCCGAGGCCCCAAATCTTATAGAAAAGATTAAGAAGATAAGCCTGGATCAGAGCGAAGTCTCCAATAGTGATGAGCCCCTTCATCCATAATCTTATCGCCAGATAGATAATAAAAATTTCTATAGCTGAAGCGAGAATATCTTGCACGGCGCCGAATTGGTTCTCGATATTCCAAACGAAGAAGCGCGACTTCTTCACCTTATCAGCCGAGACCGCAAAACTCTTGAGCTCGTTGTCATAACCAGTGAAGAGTTTGACATTGGCATTATTGACCACCGTATCGGCTAAGAGACCCGAATTCTCTGATTCAGCCGCATTACGGATAGCCGCATACTTCAATTTGGAGACAGCGAAGAAGCCGTTGACCGTCAAAAAAACGATCATCCAAATAAGCAGGGCTATGGATATCCAAATATTAGTAAAAGCGAGGACAACTAAAATAACGATGGCCGAAACAATAAAGGGAATAATGTCCCAGACCAATCGATCGATAATAGCTTCGTAGGCGCCAGTAAAATATTTTATCTTCTTAGTGAGAGTGCCAGTAAAATTATTGTTGAAGAAAGAAAAAGAATGTAAATGCAATTTGGCAAAACAAAAATTGGTTAGCCCAGCCATGGCCTCCGTCTCAAACCTCGCAATAAGATGATTGGCGAAGCGCATTGCGACCCATTGGAAGAGGTAGATTACGGCCACCCAGACGACAATTGCCAAGAGGGGGGCCAAGAGTGATGTTCGGTCAGCCAGGGCCGGAGAAGAGGCTAAGAGATTGAATAATTTTTTATAGAAAAGTGGCGCAATAAGTTCGCCCACCATCTTAGCCACAACGGCGAGAATCAGAAAAGAAGCCATCCATTTATATTTCTTGGTTTCGGCCCAATAGAAACCGAGAGTCTCTCTAATCCGGTTGTTTTTCTTAGTCTTCACACTAGATATTATAAATCATCCAGCAAACAATGTCCCTGTGCTTAATTATTAACGCTTTTTACCCTATCCCTAATGGACTTGACAAATCACTCTATATGGTATATAATGGGGGCAGAATTGACAAGATCCGCTTCTCTTGGGAGGGCGGTGAACATAGAAGAAGACAAAGAAAGAAGGAGATTGAACCATGGCAAAGTTGATTATCGGCCGCCATGCCGATTACACCAAGACGAAAGAGGCCACCGGCGATGGCCCCTTGACGGAAGAAGGCAAGGTCGATGCAAGACTCGACGCCGGACAGCTCGCCAGTCAATTGGCATCGCTGGGCATTACGGCCATTGATCATGCCGTCGTTTCGGGCTCGATCCGGGGCAGCCAGACCTTCGCCATCTACTGGTCCGTCCTCTTGGAGAAGGGCATCCAGATCTGGGAATACCAGATGGACAAGCAATTCTTCTCGACAAAAGAAGAGGACGCTAAGTGGGCCGACATTGCCATCTCCCAGCGCGAGAAATTCCTGGACGCGAAGACCAAAAATGGCGAAGTCGCGGCCGTTATGGAGTTCGCCGGCGAGATGGTCGAGGACTGTGCCGTGCGCACCGTCAAGGCTCTCAAGGCCGCTCAGGCCGGAGGAGCTGAGGTGATGATGTGCATGACCCATGGTCCGCACGATATCCTCATCGCCAGCTACTACGGCCACAAGTTCGAGAAAGGGATCGCGAAAGGGTCCTACCGCATCCTCGACATCGCCTAGCCCCCCACTGTCTTCAACCCTCAGGTTCGCAAGGCCCACCCTCTCTCCGGAGACGGTGGGCCTTAGTTGTTTAATATAATTTACACAATCTTTATAATCCCCTGTTTTGTATCAACCTCAACGAGATCTCCATTCTTTAGAATCTTGGTCGCATTTTTGACCCCGACGAGACAAGGAATCTTCCTCTCACGAGCGACAATGGCCGCATGGCAAGTAATGCCGCCCTCGTCAGTAATAATCGCTTTGACGTCATTCATATATGGTAGATATTGCGGTCGAGTTTGGATCGCCACGAGAATTTTGCCGGCAATAGCTCCAGCTTCAAGATCCTTCAGCTCGCGATAATCCTTCACCAAAATTATTTCCCCTCTCACTACCTCGGTGACAGCAAAGGCGACTTGGCCAGACAAGCTGACCTTCTCCCCTGACACCTCTTCTTTGGGCAAGAGGAAGTCGCTCACTTCATTGATCAGGGCTTGGTCCAAATAGACGCCGTAAGTTTCGGGATTGTCCGTCCCGACAAAAAGATAACCATTTTTTATTTTCGCAATAATGGAACTTAAGTCCTCCTCGGTCAATTTGTTATCGAGCAAATCTAAGATTTCTTCTTCGGTCATATAAGTCATAAGGTCAAGCGTTTTTAGACCAAAGCCTTTTTGTTTCAAGAAAAAATCGAGAAAGTGGTATAGCCCTTCACCCAGTTTGTCCTCGCCTTCGCTGAAGGTGTGCCCATTGCGCCACTCGTCATGTCGCTTGATAGTTGATTCGATATTCTCCGAAAGAAATTTCCCCTCCTGAGAAAACTCAGTCAACTTGAGACCAAGAGAGAAAATAATGAAGAAATACAGGCCGTGCTTCTCATAGAGAGCGACAAGTTCTTTGAAGATATTGGCGCCTTGCTCTAAATCATTATCCTCGATAGATTTGGCCAGACTTTGACACTTCATCTCCATCTCTGGCCATAAGGCCGTCTCCTTTTCTAGATAATCAAGAATTATTTCTGGTCTCTCCTTTATCTTCTCCTCCGAATAAGCGTGATAGGCCTTAGCCTGAGTCGAATTGAAGGCTCGGACCAGATTGTCTTGATCTTTGGGCAAGAGCAGAGATTCTACAAAGTCCATACCATAGACTTCCTTGCCAAATTTTTTCCGTCCCAAGAATTTTATACTAAAAAATAGAAGGGACTCTTCGCCTCTTGTGCCGATAAACCATTTATTATTTTTTATGTAGTCTAAAACTGGTTTGGTCTCCATCTTTTTTGCTTTATTTATTTTCTAAAACCCGCACAACGCCATTATCCGCATCAACTTCTACCATATCACCATCTTTGAGAACTTGGGTGGCAATCTTGGTGCCAATGATGCAAGGTTTGGCAATCTCGCGAGCGACAATCGCCGCATGGCAGGTCACCCCACCCTCGTCGGTGACAAAGGCGGCCGCTTTGTTCATGGCCGGGAGAAGATTGGGGGTAGTCATTGGAGTGACAAGAATGTCCCCTTCTTTAACCTTATCAATATCTGAGCGTTCGAAGACCAGGGCGACTCGGCCCTGAATTTTGCCAGGGAAAGCGGTTGCGCCTCTTAAGAGAGCCTTGGGGTCATAAGCCTCTTCGCCGATATAACCCTTGATCTCAAAATTGTGATCCTTGGCATATTGGTCTAGAGAAATGCCGGAATAAAGTTTCCCTTTATGGAAAACGTAATTCTTTTTTCGCTCAGCCAGATCACTCTCGTTCGGAAATTCATTCTTAATAATTTCGTTATAGCTAATATACTCAGACCACTTTTTATATTGCTCCGGGATAAGTTCTTCGGCCAAAGCCAAGACCTTCTCAGTGCCCCAGTGCAAGACACCATCGCTTTCTTTTCTTATGGCGTAGGCGAGAGAAATAATATTATGACCAATGGGGTAAACATTCTCATTCGAGATAACCAAGACACTTATCGCAATCAGTGGCCAGATTTCAACAATTAATTCATACAATTTCTTAAAATCTTTGGGCTCACTATTCTTAGTTAAATTTCTTATTTCTGCGCAGTTATTGTCAAACTTTTGTTTTTCGTCAGCCAACCAGCCAGGATTTTCTACCAAATAATCTATGAGGTAATTAACAGCTTGAGCTGGGTCAGTGAAGTTATAATAAACATCAACACCTCTTCCCCCTTTGTGATAAAAAATAGGGTCAAGATAATAGGCCCCCTTTACGGCCTCAGGCAACTTAACCCTTTCTCCTGCATCCCAAATCTCGCAGTCCATAAGGAACATGGTCCGGTTGGTAAATTTCTGATAAAGAGTTGGGGAGCCATCTTTTTTTTGGCTCAGCGTCGTAATTGGCCTACTTTGCACAATATAGAATTCGCCTTTTTCGAAGGCCCATTCAATATCACAAGGGAAGCCATAATGATCTTCGATTTTGAGAATTAAGTCAGAGAATTTAAGAATTTGCTCATCAGAGAGCACTTGTTTGTCGCCGACTTCAGCGGAGAGGTCGCGCCACTCACTACCGCCACCTTCGACGCGATAGAGGCCTCGGCCTTGATTGAAGACATTAATATCAATTATTCGCTGTGGTTTTTTCTCAACGACATAGCTATTGGGGGTAATTTGGCCTGAGACGATAGCTTCACCCAGGCCATAGCCGGCCTCAATTATCAATTGGTTATAGTCTTCGGTCACAGGATGGACAGAGAAGGCAATGCCTGAGATTTCACTATTTACCATTTTTTGCACCACCACGGCCACGGAGATCTTAGTATCATGCAGACCCTTCTCGAAACGGTAGAAGATGGCTCGGGGAGTAAAGAGTGAGGCCCAACATTTCTTAACATTAATCAGCAAATCTTTCTCAGTGGTATTGAGGAAGCTGTCGAGTTGTCCCGCCCAAGCATTCTCGGCGCCATCTTCAGCCGTGGCCGAGGAACGGACAGCGACATACTCGGTGTCGAGTTCGGCAAAATATTTTTCAATTTCTTGCTCAATATCGGCGGGCATGGCGGCGTCTAAGATAAGGGCCTGAATTTTTTCCGAGGCGTTCTCCACCGTCGCCACATCCTGATGATTGACCTGATGCAAAATAGAATCAATCTCTACATTAAGGTCTGTGGCCGTAATGAAATTCTCAAAACTCTCGGCCAAAATAACAAAACCGGGAGGGACAGGTATGCCAGACTGAGTCATCTCACCAAGAGAAGCGCCTTTGCCACCGGCAATATTAGCGTCCGATTTAGAAATATTTTTGAAAGTTTTTACTAGGGTTGATTCTTCCATGCCCATCATCATACCACATAAATTTTTAAGTAAAAAAGCCCTCGCTCGACCAGTGTAATACCTGGGAGCAAGGGCTGGGAAGAATGAAAGGGTGGCGACGCAGATCGGGCTGGGACCTGCGGCGCCAAGGAAGGAACCTCCCCTCTTCAAGGTCGGGCTCTTGTATGATAACAAAAATAAATAAATCCTCAACTATAAAAGAAAAGCCCTCATCAATTTCTCGATGAGGACAGAGGGGACAAATTAGGCGTCCGCCGGGTGGGTTGGCCGTTAGCAGGTAGTCGTCAACAATCCACAACGACCGACGGACGCAAAAATAGTTTAAAGAACAAAAGGTGGTGCCGCCGCCCTAACGCCCGGAAAGATGACGGCACCGAGAACCTGAGAATATAGGCTCAAGCCCTGTGAGAGATTCTACATATAGTTTGTTCTCTTGTCAATTATAAGAAAAAATAAAAAAGGGAGATGCCACCCTGCACATCCGGCCCACACTGTTAGTACAATGAGGACGAAAAGGCGACACCTCCCCCCGCGAAAAGGGTAGCTCAGAAACTGGGGGCTTCTGGCTAGCTACAAGCTATCACTTCTTACCATTGTTTTCAACCTCAAGCGCCCTAATCTCATCACGCAAGATGGCCGCTGTTTCAAAATCGAGAGCTTTGACCGCTTCGTTCATTTGTTTATTCTTCTCTTTGAGAATCTTCTTCAAGTTGCCGCCAAACATATGGGCATCGATGGCCAGCAACTCACCCACCGCTTTGTTGCGTTCGTTGGCAATTGAGTCGGTAATATCATGAATACTCTTTAAGACAGATTGTGGAGTAATATTGTGCTTTTTGTTGTAAGTAATCTGGATAGCCCGACGACGGTTAGTCTCGTCTATTGCCCGTTTCATCGAGCCGGTCACCACGTCAGCATAGAGAATCACGCGTCCAGCCAAATTGCGCGCCGCGCGACCGATAGTCTGAACGAGAGCTACTTCAGACCGCAAGAAGCCTTCCTTGTCAGCATCGAGAATCCCAATAAAAGAAACTTCAGGTAAGTCTAAGCCCTCACGCAATAAGTTCACGCCGACGATGCAATCAAAAGTCCCGCGACGAAACTCGGTCAGGATCTTAATACGTTCCATTGTCTTCACATCACTATGGATATACTCCGACTTCACGCCCTCATTCTTGAGATACTCGGCCAAGTCCTCAGCCATCTTCTTGGTGAGAGTAGTGGCAATGACACGATGTCCGTTCTTAATTTCTTTTTGCGCTTCGGTGATGAAATCTTTTATTTGGCCAGGGTAGCTCCCCGAAGAAGAATCTTGCTTATTCTTCTTCGGGGTTATTCTTGAGACTATTGGCCTTATTTCAATAACCGGATCAATAAGACCCGTCGGGCGAATAATCTGTTCAATTATACCCTCATTGCCACTTTTTTCTAATTCATAGTCCGCGGGCGTGGCACTAGTATAAATAACCTGATTGACTCGCTCTTCGAACTCGGGAAAGCGTAAGGGGCGATTATCAAGTGCCGAGGGGAGGCGGAAGCCGTATTCTACCAAGTTCTTCTTACGACTCTCATCACCAGCAAACATCCCGCGAATTTGGGGCACGGCGACATGGGATTCATCAATAATGGTTAAGAAGTCGGCCGAACCGTCTTCGTTATGAGGGAAATAATCTAAGAGAGTCGCCGGCGCCTCCCCTTTCTTGCGTCCGGTCAGGTGGCGCGAATAATTCTCAATCCCATTGCAATAGCCCACCTCCTTAATCATGGCGAGATCATAATTGGTGCGACGCTTCAAGCGCTCGGCTTCAAGAGGCTTGCCTGCCTGCGCAGGCTGGCCTTCTTTTTCTAATTCTTTAAGCCGCCCTTCAAGCTCCGCCTTAATAGATTTGATAGCGCGATTTCTGTCGTCCTCACTGGTGATGAAGTGTTTGGCCGGATAAATATAAGTCTCGTTGGGGGTGCTCATAACGCGACGAGAGATAGAATCAACCATAAGAATTTCATCGATGGTGCTTGCCCCGTCAACGGCGGGGTCACTGCCTAATTTCAAATTCACAATCTCGCGACTACCCGGCAACATTATCTCTACCGAGTTACCGATGGCGCGGAAGGTTCCGGGTGTGAGGTCAGCATTGGTGCGCTCAAAATAAACGCTAATTAATTTCTCAATAATTTCTTGGCGGGTATATTTGTCACCAACAAGGAGGCGCACGAAGCTCTTGGCATATTCCTCAGGACTCCCAAGACCATAAATACAGGAGACTGAGGCCACAATAATCACATCCTGGCGAGTGAGCAAAGCTTCGGTCGAGGCGTGACGCAAGCGCTCAATCTCTTCGTTAATGCTGGCATCCTTCTCGATATAAGTATCGGAGTGCGCGATGTAGGCCTCTGGCTGATAGTAGTCGTAGTAAGAAACAAAATAATGCACGGCATGGTCGGGGAAGAAGTCGCGATACTCCTGGGCCAATTGTGCGGCCAAGGTCTTATTGTGAGCAATCACTAGGGTCGGCTTATTATAAGCCTCAATCACATTGGCCATGGTGAAGGTCTTGCCCGAACCCGTCACGCCTAATAAGGTCTGATGTTTCAGCCCCTTCTTAAGCCCCGCCACCAATTCCTTAATCGCTTTAGGTTGGTCACCCGCGGGCTCAAATTTAGATTGTAGTTTAAAAATCTTAGACATTTCTTCGTTCTTATTTTTACTCTTCTTTAATACAAGAATCCACACAATACCACAAATTTCCCTTTTTGGAAAATCACATATTAACACTTCCGAGACGGCCGTCTTGTTTTTATTAATACTAACTATTTTAGTGCGGTCGTCATATTATAGTTAGTCCTGAAAACTACTTAACATTTTTTACGATTGTAAATTTTGTTCAGTAAACAAAAACCGCCCCGTGGCCCACCTTACGGCAAGCAACGGGGCGAAGAGAGATGAGTGACCGCAGAAATCGGTTACTGTGACCATGACTTCTCGGTCTCAATAACCAAATCAATTTTGTCCACAAGGGCCTTATAGAGAAAAGCATATTCCTCCTGGCTAATGCGGTCAGTGTCCTTCATTTGGATAAGAAGAACGTAGATTCGGTCACGGTTTTGCGCGTCCACCAGCAGGCCCATGAAATTCTTCTTCTCTACGAGTGCCACCGGGACAGCAACGGTCGACGAAGGCGGAAAACCATGTTGTCCGCACATAAAGATATTCCTTCCCCCTCCTAGAGGGTGTTGGTTACATTCTGCCTTCTAATATGTCACTCCTAGTTTGTTCTGTCAAATATTTATGTACACTTTTGGACGGCCGTCTGATTTTGTACATATTGGAATTTGTTATCAATCTCCGCCGATCGTCAATTTTGTTAACATTTTTTACGATTGTAAATTTTGTTTAGTAAACAAAAACCGCCCCGTGGCTCACCTTACGGCAAGCAACGGGGCGAGAAGAGAAGTAAATCATCATCCCCTGCCAGATCCACGGTCTCGGTAGGCAGCAGCTCCGCTCTGTAATGATTCTTTCCTGTCCCGGTCGATGGCATCTTTGATATCCTGGCACTCCTGCCAAGAAATACGGCATATCCGATAAAGCCCTTCAACAAGATCTTTTGCTGTTGGTAAAACAGGATGGGTAACGCGAACGGGTGTAAGTCCCATTTTCTTTTTAGTGGCCATAATACTATTCCTTTCCCCTTTCGAGGCGTTGGCTACATTCTGCCCTCCAAAATATCCTGTCTAATTTATTCTGTCAAATGAATTAGGAAATAAAGATTATGAACAACGGCCACCCCTTTCCCCTGGGGTGGCCTCAAAAGCGACACAATTATTTCCTTTTGACCTGGCTGATGTCGGCGACATCAACTGAAACAACGGCCCCAGTAGGGGTGGTAACAGAAAGGCAATAAAATGGCTGGTCGTCTTCGGCGGAAGAAGTAATTCTCCCGACAATCTTCTGGCCAGAGACATTAATCGTTACCTCCTTACCCAAGAAGTTCCTCTCAACGCCTTCTTTTGTATATCCTGGCATAATACCACCCTTTCCTTGTTGCAACTCTTCTTCCAAAATATCCTGTCTTCTCTCTTCTGTCAAATAGGTAACACTGCTGACGACCGTCACGAGTGTTACCTTTTCTTAACTAAACATTTTTTACGATTGTAAATTTTGTTCAGTAAACAAAAACCGCGACGTGCTCCTTATGGAGAACGTCGCGAAGATATGGATGTGGGACGCCACGACAATCTCACAATGTCTGGCGACCAGCCCCAGTCAGGGCATCTTTCAATTGCCGGTGAGAGCACAAGGCTCGGTAATCTTCTTGGGTGATTTCCCCCTCATCGAGGAGCCTCTTGTACCTGGCAAGGGCGTCTTCCTGGGTCTCTTTCTCGGGAATATCCATGATCAATATTTCCTTTCCCCTTTCGAGGCGTTGGTTACATTCTGCCCTCTAATATGTCACTCCTGATTTATCATGTCAAATTAGTAACATTTTTTGCAATTGTAAATTTTGTTACCTTTTTAGACGACCGTCGAAATGAGTAACATTTGGTAAACAAAAACCGCCCCGTGACTCATCTTACGGCAAGCGACGGGGCGAAATTTAGAGGATACTACTTCTTAACAATCGTTTGTAACCATTCAATAACCTTTTCTTGACAAGCCATCATCTTCTGAAATTGAGTTGGCCACCAATCATGGTAAAATTCCCGCCAGCTTTTCTGAAAGACTTCCCAGTCACCGCTAAAATTTTCTTCAACGACTTTCCCAACACGAGCCCCCGTAGCCTCTTTCAAAAAATCAAGATCTTCTAATATTCTCAAGGAATCCTCTTCCAAGCCATGTTCCTCATAAAAACTTTTTGATCTGCCTCGCGGTTCTAAATACGTTGAAGAAAAGTGCTCCAGCATTTTGATTTTGAGCCATTCATCTTGAGAACTAGTTGGCTCATTTAGGAGAAAAACTTCTTTAAATGCAATATCTTCGGGGAGAAAGGCTTTCATGAACAAAATATTATTCCAGTGGCCAATAACATAAAAAACAGAATCATAATCTGCGTCTTCGTCGTTTTTTATCACACCCCTATCTGTCGGAGGAGTATCTTTAAATTTTTCTAAATCAATGTAGCCCCCTAAGGATCTGTTCCTTTCAATAAGTAAATTTATTGACCCTTCTAGGCTAGGAATATTGTCAGATTTCTCTTCCCCACCGTCAGCCCTTTTCCCCGTTAAAACTACTGCTGGCTTAGTTATGATAATGGTCCCTCTAGCCATAGCCCTTTTGAGATTCTTTTCTTGGTCACACTTCAAATAACAAATTTCTGGTCGGTCTTCGATGACTATAACGCCGTTTCCCTCTAAGCCGGCGATTTCTTCCGGGGTCAGGAGTCGAGGCGTTTTTTGATCTAGATTTTCCATACAGCAATTATATAAGATTTACAATAAAACTAAAACTCCTCCCCTTTGAGAATCTTCTCACGGATTTGATTGGTGAGGTTGATGAGAAAATAGAGATTATGCACCGAGGCCAAAGTGCCGGCCAACATTTCTTTGGCGCGGAAGAGATGGGCGAGATAGGCACGAGTATAACGTGCCCCGCCATCCGGGCGGGGTGAACAAGTATAACAACCACAACCTTCTTCAATTGGTGTGAAGTCTTCACGATATTGAGCATTCAAAATATTTAACCTCCCAGCCTTGGTAATAAGGGTGCCGTTACGGGCCATACGGGTGGGAGTAACACAATCAAAAGTATCAGCGCCATTCTTAACCCCCTCAATAATATCTTCAGGCTCGCCAATACCGAGCAAGTGACGAGGTTTATCTTCGGGAAGGATCGCCGAGACCCAACCCACAGCTGTACCCATATCTTCTTTATCAAATGAGCCACCAATACCGAAGCCGTCAAAATCCATCCCACCAATTACGCGGGCACTTTCTTCTCTCAAATCTTGATGACGGCCACCTTGAACAATTCCGAACAAAGCGGGGTGAGAAGAAGTTCCTGATGAAAATGTCTGGCCGAGCGAAGGAGACAAGAAGTCCCTATCAAAAATGTCTGGCCGAGCATCGCGAGGAGATCCGAGGACTTTTTGAGAGGGAGCTTCTTGCTCCTGAAGCAGACGCTGGTGCTCTGCTAAACTTCTCTCTGCCCAACGATGTGTTCGCTCCATGGCCTGTTTCTGATAATCATAGTCGGCCGATGGCGAAGTGCATTCGTCAAAAGCAAAAATAATATCGGCGCCTAAGTTGTGTTGAATCTGCATTGAACGTTCGGGAGTGAAGCGATGCTCCGAACCATCTATGTGTGATTTAAAAGTGACGCCGTCTTCGTCAATTTTAGCTAATTTCTGGCTATGCGAAGTTGGACTTCCGGGCTCATCGAAGTCCAACTTCTCTCCGCCATCAATTTTCTGCACACCTTCTTTTGCAAATTTAGATACTCCGCCTTCACCAAAAGCCGCACCAAGCGAGAAAACTTGGAAGCCGCCCGAATCGGTCATCATGGGACCATCCCAATTCATAAATTTATGAAGACCTCCCGCTTTAGCGACAAGTTCATCGCCAGGTTGGAGATATAAATGATAAGTGTTAGAGAGCACAACTTGGGCACCCAAACTATTTACCATTTCTGGTGTCAGAGCTTTAACAGTCGCCTTAGTTCCCACGGTCACAAAAGCCGGAGTTTTGATCTCTCCGTGAGGTGTGGTAATGACCCCCGCTCGCCCAAGACGGCCAGGAATTTTCTTCTCAATTTTGAAACCAAATTCTTTCACAAGAGTATCTTAGCAAAACAACACTGAAATTGCACCCGCACTAAAAAAATCTACGACCGTGAAGTTTTTTAGTGCTAACAATATTTTCACGACCGTGAGAAAATAATTAGTGCTTATTTGATTTAAAAAACAGAAAACCCGCCTTCGACCTAGGCAGGGTTTCTGCACTGCAGGTCGAGGGCGGGGCTGATGGCCATCATCACGGGACGATTGCCGCCATCTTGTTTTTGAGGGACTCTCGTCGCTTCTCCAACTTCTTGACGCGGGCCTCGGCTCGGTAGTATCGGCGATTACAGGCCCGGCAGCCGGGGTTCTCATCAGCGTCCATTTCATAGAAGTGTTGCTGGGCATCAGGAATCCCCTCCTCGTCATACCACTGGAGTTTCCTCGCCCAACACTCTTGGCGATAGGTCACCCACCAAGCGCGCACTGGTTGAAATGGCCCGACATACCAAAGGTATTGCTCGATGCGCACCGCCGCAAAACAATTGGCAAGGGCGACCCAGCCAGGATAATCCATGGCACGATTGACGAGGAACAATACCAAGACAAAGATGCCACAAACAGCAACGTCCATCAGACGCAAGGTCTTGGACAATCGCCCTGAGCTGTAATGGTCGCAGACCATAAGGGCGACCAGAGCGCCAACAATCAAAACATCCCCCAAAATACGGATAATAATATAGGCGAGCAACATGGCAAGTTCCCTTTCCTAACCCCCTGGAGGGAGTCGAGTTGTTTGAAAACACAAGATTTGAAGACCTTCTGATTAAGACTTTACACCTTTTGAAAACTTTTGCCAAACAGAAACCCCGCCAGAGCCTCGTGAGAGTTCTGGCGGGTGGGGCGAATGGGGGAGGGCTAGCGGATGAGCCGGCTCACCCACTTCGGCACGACGACGCAAAAAAGCACGAATCCGTACGGCATGATCAAATTCCTTTCTTGGTTGTCTTCCACCCTAGACTCTACACCTATTTGACAAAATTGCCAATAGGTGGGCTACTTAACGAGATTGACTGGCTGGCCAGCGACAAAATTGGAGACATTGGTAACCGTTGTATTCAAAATACGTTGGAGCGCCTCCCAAGTGTTGAAGGCGTTGTGGGGAGTAATGATAACATTGGGCATATCAATCAACATATGATTCTCGAGTACCACCTTAATATCATGTTCGCCTGGATGAGAGCCGGTTAAGAAATTAAGTTCATCTTTAATCACCCCCTCCTCCTCTAAAACATCAAGACCAGCTCCAGCCAACCCCGCTTTCCCCGGGGCAAGAGTGCCCTCTTTCAAACTCTTGAGTAAGGCGTCCGTCTCAACCAATGCCCCACGAGCGGTGTTGATAAGATAAGCACCCTTTTTCATTTTAGAGAGAGCATCAGCATTGATCAGGTGATGATTCTCGGGCAGATATGGTACATGCAGAGTCACAATATCGGCTTGAGCGAGGACTTCATCAAGAGTGAGATATTTATAGTTCATCTTCGTCGCATAAGCCTCATCAGGAAATTTATCATAAGCGATAATATTCATATTGAAGCCGGTGGCAATCTCAATAACATTCTTACCAATCTTGCCGGTACCCACCACGCCGAGAGTTTTACCTTTGAGATCGAAGCCGCGTAAACCAGAGAGACTAAAACTGCCCGTCTCTTTAATACGTTCACTACTCTCGCCCACCTTGCGCGAGAGATTGAGCATTAAGGCAAAAGTATATTCAGCAACAGTATCTTCACCATAGCTAGGCACAGTCGCTACGACGACACCCTTCGCCTTGCAGGCCTCGATATCGATATGGTCATAACCAGTAGAGCGAGTGGCAATCATTTTTAGATTAGGTAAACGAGACAGGACTCCTTCATTAATCACCGAGTTTACAAAAATTGAGATAATCTCGGCGCTTGTGTCAAAAGGAATTTTTGCTTCGTTCAAACTCCCGTCGATAAAACTAACTTCACCAGACAAGGCAAGCTTCTCGATATGATCCTTCTCCCAATCTTCTAACTCAAAAAATTGTATTTTCATCCCTTCATTATACAATGGATTATTTTTTTACAATACTTGACAAGAAATATTTACTCTGCTTAAATAAATTTAGATGCTTTGACTTGATTTACTGGACAAACATAACATAAGGAGGCGACAAAATGCCCGCTACAGCAACAGAGAGAGTATTACGCTACCTAGTGACCGAGGTCTGGTTCGAGCCACAGAAGTGGATTCTCTCCAAACCGGCAACAGTCTATGCACTGGCAGTGCCTGAGGGGGAAAATGTTGCCGTTCCCCTTTCGATACCATTCGAGAAAGTTCAAGTCGAAGAGAAAGACACCGAAGGGGTTGAATTGGTCATGACCTGGAAAGACGAGACCTATCATGATCCAGGGAACCAGGACGAATATTTCGGCAGTCGACAGGCTCGGACGACAGAAACAAGCGAATTGCTCGGAGCGCTCTTCAAAGCGTCAAAAGGTACAAAGATCCTTGTGGCCAAATCCTGACCTGTCCCACCAAAATCCCGCGCAACGGCCAAGCCGTTGCGCGGGAT
>CAIPHT010000005.1 GCA_903864935.1 Candidatus Vogelbacteria bacterium | reverse complement strand
TTTCCCCGTCTTAAGCAGAACCGCTAGCTCGATTCGACTGTCTCTGTTAAATTGTCTATGTAACATCCCCGTGTGTTGTTAGCTGGTAATGGTATACCGCTACCATACCACGGGGTGTTATGATTCAGGTTGGAATTCAGGGGACCGTCCTTGTTCGGAGTGTCATTTGTGTTGTAATTTTAGAGCAATTTGAGAATTACCTTTCTCGTGAGCGGGCCGACAAGACCACTGGCCGGTTTAATCTTGTTGGCCATTTGGAACTTAATCACAGCATTCTTGGTGGCGATACCGAAGTAAGTGGTCTCGTGGCCCAGAGAACCGCTCCCCTTCTTGGCGACAGGGAAACCGTGAGTATTCAAGAATTGTTGAAGTAATTTCACTTCAGTGTGAGTCATTTTATAGGAAAGGGTGCGAGTGATGGTCGCCGGAGCGAGTTTTGGCGCTAGTGGTGTTTTGGATTTCGTTGCTATCACTTGCTGGTTAGGTCGAGAAATGTAGCCACCACCGCCACCAGAAGAAATAGGGGCAACATAAGGCCGCCAGGTAGTAACGACATGGCATTGGTCACAAGAGAAGTTGAGCGTGCCGACAATGTCGCCAATGGCTTGACCTGAGAAAACACCAGTTGAAGTATTGATGCTGACGCCAGAGAAATTAACCCAGCCCATGTTTTGACCCCAGGCGGAGCCAGAGAGTGTCCCTTTGTCATTCTTAATGCCACTTTGATCAGGAGCAAGATTAAGCCAGCCCGCTTCTTTAGACCAAGTGTAGCCGGTAAGAGCCGTATCAGTGACAGTGACATTGCCGGTGTCGGGGGAAAAATTTACCCAGCCAAGCTTAGAGCTCCAAGCGTAAGCGGTGGAGTTAATGTTCGTGGCGAATGTTAAGACGGGGAAAGACAAGAGAAAAAGAAGGAGGAAAGAACTTGCCAATTTTAAAGAAAATTTAGTCATTATTCACTGAGAGGCGAAGCCTCTAAGTTGGGAGTGGTTGATGTAGAGGTATCGTTGCTTGGAGACGAAACCTCCAAGTCCGGGGTTGAGGTTGAGTTGGTATCGAGAGTTGAAGAAGAGACAGCAGAGTCAGGATTAGAAATCGAAGCTTGAGCCGGGAGAGAGGAAGGGGTGCTGGTGCCATTGATTTCTTCGCAAGTGCCTTTGGCTGAAGACATCACGCCGCTCAACACATAGAGACAATAATAATCACCGGTAACTTTGTCCTTAGTGGTAATGCCAATATCAGAATGAACACTGCCAAAATTCCCCACCGCCGAAGTAATACTCTGAGCGAAGCCCAAAATCTCCGTCTGAATCTCCTTAATCGCTTGAAGTAGTACTGGGGTGAAAGCGCCATAAGCCACGCCCTTCACGCCATTAGAACCAGTGTCGACAAATTGAGGGAAGACCTTGTCTACTTCTTGCGCGATGAAACCAATATTAGCACTATTATTAGCATTTAGATCTGCCTTCCAATCATATCTCACCCCTCGTAGTTGCATAATCTTATCCAACGCGCCATCTAAGGTTAGAATATTTTTCTTCAAGTTCTCATCCGATGTTTGTGCCCAAGCGCCGTTGGCATCCACATGACCTTCGTGAGTGGAGTCAATATAGACTTGGAGTTTGTAGGCGGGGGTTGTCGTTCCAACACCAACCTTACTAGCTACTACAGCCCCACTGTAATCTCCCGCGGTTCCATTGCCGACAAGTATAACTCCGCCCCCCGTCAGACGAGAAAGTCCTGTATCAGTGCCCCCAATTTTCACCAGGCCAGTTGTCCTCAAATCTCCTGTGACTAACAACCTCTCAGTGGGCTGAAAATTACCACCCAAATTAACATTCCCTCCTTGCATCAGCCACCCGTTTGTAAAATAACCAGAAAAAGTATTTGAATGGGCATCTGAGAAAAGTGACCCCGAAGTAAAAGAACTATCTGTGAGAATAAATGACCCGAAGCCAGAAGACGACGCGTAAGTGCCCCACATAAATGTATTAGCATTAGTAACTTTATTATGTTGGCCGAGCACGTAGCTCTGACTTCCAGAACAACTATTATAAACCCCACCTAAAATAGTACAGTAATTCCCGCCATTGGTAATGGAATGATGTTCCCCACCCAGAATCATGGCGGTTGTTGAAGTCGCCGCACCACTAATAGTACTTAGATTAGTCAGCATGATTCCGTGATCTGAAGTTAAAATATTATGAGACCCAAAAATAAAATTAGTATGATAGGCGGTGCTAGTATCATTAGGGGCACCAATAACATTGTCATACCCGACGATAGCACTGTAATGAGCGATAGTCCCATATATATAATTAGAATAAGTATTTGCCCCTCCACCCAATATAATATTCCCATAACTCAAGGGATCAATATAATTATCTTTATAACCCATGACAATATTAGGCGTATTTCCAGTGGGGGTAATCCACATGCCACCGAAATTATCTGTGGCCGAAAATAAAGATCCGTTTGCGTTAGAGACCTTCGACCCAATATTAACATTCCCATTTTGCAAAACAGTTAGCCCGTTTACACCTGCAACCGATAATCCTCCGGCCAATGTCGTTGTTCCTAAAGCATTTGTTACTGTCAAATTCGTCGTTGTCGCATTGGTCGCTACAAGATTAGTGAAAAAGCCAGATATTGCGGAAATAATCGAAGAATAAAAAGAACCAGTGCTCGTCGCATTGGTCATGGTGGCATTGGTAAAGGTGCCATCAGAGCCAAGAGTTAAGATACTAGAGACCGTACAATCGGGATCGGTGGGGACACAAGACGGATTAAGTGTCTCGCCGGGTTGATAGCGAGCAACGGCAAAAGCTGAAGGGACCAAGGCAAAGAAGGCCAGCGAGGTGACAATTAAAAAACTAGCCCCAAGAGAGAAAGAGCGATTCATACTCTAATTGTAACAAGATTAGAGAAAAGAAGGTATGGGAGTTATCCACACGAGAAGCTCTCTACCCCCTCTTGGTGCCATATTGATCTTGGGCCTTGATGAATTTCTCAAGACCATCTTTCTCTAAAGTTTCTTTATCAATCTTCACCAGCTCAATAATCCGAGCAATTAGATTCTTGGGATCCTTATCAAAGATGATTTTGGGATTAGGTCGATGGCCATGCTCAAGGATACCCTTAAGAGTCTCGTCCATCTCCCACTCTCCCTCTAAGATACCGATGGGTTTATTGTCTTCGAAAGCCACAGCAAATTCATGGATGGTCCCGATGCGACCACAACCAAGAACGACGGCATCACTTGTGCGAGTAAGTAAAATATCGCGTCCAGGAAAGCCTTGTCCAGTATAAATAATGGTATCGAGAAAATCTAAAGGTAAGCCCCATTCTTCGACATGCTCCTTCTCAGTCGCCGCAGGAGACAAACCAATAGAGATACCGCCCTCCTCTTTAGCTCCCATCGCTGACCAAAGTGGCCAACCAGTGGTAGCACCGGTGACGATAATGCCACCCTGACGGATAATCTCTCGGCCCAAATCTTTAGCAATTTCTAAAGCGCCTTCGCCACAATAAGTGGTATCGGCCGCACCCGAAACGCAGATCTTAATCTGATGATGCTCGTTGCGCATCGCGTCTAGTTTGTCATTCTCGCTGTTACTATTCATCTTATTTTTTATTAATTTATAAATCTATCTCCGCCACCTCTTTCTCGACAGGGACCTCGGCCTTCACTCCCAAATAATCTCGAAGCCGTTGAGCCAAGAATAATGAAGATTTGGTCTCGCCCATGGTGACAAAGACCTTAATTAAGGTGCTCTTGGTGCTATCGACAAATTCTAAGAGATGATCAGAATCTTTGTGAGCCGAGTAACCATGAATAACACGAACTTGAGCCCGAACCGGGACATCCTCATGGAGTATCCTCACCACCTTCGCCCCATCTTGGAGCTGACGACCCAGGCTCCCCACCTGTTGATAGCCAACCAAGAGTAGGGTGCTCCGCGGGTCAGAGAGATAATTTTTCTCATGGTGGATAATGCGGCCCCCTGTCGACATGCCTGACCCGGCCATCACAATCTTCTTCGGATTAGCGCGCAAGATAGCCTTGGACTCATCTGTCGTCATCGTCATGTGGAGTTGAGGGAAACGGAAGATACTATTCCCCTCTTGCTCAATCTGCTCACGGACGTCGGCATTCAAGTAACGAGAATATTTCTTATAAACCGCAGTCACCTCGATGCCCATGGGCGAATCAAGAAAAACGGGCACCAAAGGGATTCGTGATTGCTCCATCATATTCTCAATCTCGAAGAGCATCTCCTGGGTTCGCTCGACCGAGAAAACAGGGATCATCAGGGTCCCCCCGGCTTGAACAGTGTCCTCAATCGCGTCCTCAAGCAAATCATGACGCTCTGAACGATCTTCGTGATTGCGGTCGCCATAAACACTCTCCATCACCATATAATTAGCATTGGTTAGGAGCTCTGTGTCACGGAGTAGTGGTGAGGGCGAATTGCCGAGGTCGCCGGTAAAGACAAGGCGCTTGTCACCACGAGCAAATTCATACATCGTTGAGCCGATAATGTGTCCGGCATCATGCAAACAGACACGCAACCCCTCCTTAAGATTCATCGTCTCGCCATAATCAATAAGGTCCCATTGACTAAGGGCTTGTCTAATATCACTGGAGTCAAAAAATGGTTCGTCTTCTTCATTTTCTTTCTTGAACAAATTAAGAGTATCGAGAAGAGAAATCTCGGCAATCTCCTTAGTTGGGCCAGTTGAATAAATTTTACCTCTGAAGCCGTCGCGCACCAGCTTAGGAATACGCCCAATATGGTCTAAGTGAGCATGAGTCACGAAGAGATAGTCAATGGTCTTCGGATCATAAGCAAAAGGTTCGGCATTCTTCTCGTCAAAGGCCTTTCGCCCTTGGAAGAGGCCGCAATCGACAAGAATCCTCAGGCCAGAGGGACCATCGGTAAATAAAAAGTTCGCCCCCGTCACGTCTCCAGCTCCCCCATAGAAAGCTATTGTGCTTTTTTGTTCTGCCATATAAATGAGATTAAAAATAAAATTGCTGCGACCAACGAACCTATTAAATCAAATAAAAGATCTTTGAGCGAACCGCGCCAGCCATCGAAGAGCATTGAGAGAGTTTTAAGTTCAACGTGAGCAATATATAACTTATCGGCAGTAAACTCCAAGAATTCCCATAACCCGCCAATGATAATCGCTGCTAAGAGACTAACCAGAGCAAGATCTAGCCCTGAGACTTCTCGCGGATGCCTGCGCTTGAGATATAAAAAGAGCTGAATCGCTACCAACCCCGCAAAGAGCCCGCCCATGAAGTGCATTGGCCGGTCAAACCAGCGCCAACGCCAATACCAGAAATTCTTAAAGGCGAGAAAATCTAGGACCGTGATGGCAACAAGGAGGACAACGCTCAGACTGAAAAACTTCTTGAATTTCACGGTACTATCATTATAACAAGTGGCCAAAATGGCGCCAGTTGATAAGAAATAGACCCGTTCGACAAGCTCAGGGTAAACAAAAAGACCCCCGAAGGGGTCATTTTGTTGGTTGCTTAGTATAAATATCCCTAGATTATTCTAGGTGGGTGCCCGCAATGACAAACCACGGCTTGCCAAAATATTGAGCTCCCTGATATTTAAAATTGTACTAGAAATATTATCTAAACAACCTAATTTCATTATATCCTCTCCCCAAAACTCGTCAAACCCTAAAAATAGGTGTTGACTCTGGGAAATAGTGGATTAATTAAAGCCCCAAGACTTGCGACAATTGCTTAATCATTGAGACGACAACAGCTGGGGCCATTAGACTATAAGACTCTATTCCTTCATCATCTTTAACGGTCCACGGCTTCTCTTTGACCTCCACCACGCCATCGGCACCACGTTCGTAGTAGAATTCGGGAGTTAGCTCATAAGTATCAACAAGCTCAGAGGCCTTAGCCACTGGGACGGCATTACGCAAGAGAACCTTAGAGACACCCTCGAGTTCAAGAATCTTCTGGATTAGCTTCTCATCGAGTTCTAGTCTGTCACGGATAGCCTCAATACCAAGTTCATCCCCCTCTTTGCCCACCATCTTGGCTTTATTGCATCCCTCGTTATCACACATTAAATAATAAGAATTTGTCGCTTCGTCGAAACCGACAGTCTTGGTGGCTAAGAGTTTAAGGCTACGAGGAGTCTTGCAAATTGGGCAAACGACGCGCGTCTTCATGCGCTCATCAATGACAGCCTCGGGAATCTGAATCGCCACAAAAATGTCTGGGTCCGAACGATAGTCGATAAGATTACGAAAATATAAGGAATAAGACACCTGATCAAGGTCACGTGGGAAGCCGTCAATGAAGAGGGCCTTCTTAGGCATCTTATCAATCTCCCACTTGAGGAGGGCCATAATGAATTCAGTTGGGAGAAGAGTCTTAGTATCGCGACCAAGCAAAGCATCTATCGCCTGTTCAACAGAGATATAACCGCGATAATTAGCTTTCAAATATTCAATGAGTTCAGCTTTCTTAGACTCATCCTCCATACTCAAGTGGGTCGCCCTCACCAAGTCACCAATCGAAATATGAGCAATCTTGTCCGAGCCAAAAACTTCCATCAACATCTTAGTATAAGTGCCTTTGCCTGAATTTTTCTTGCCCAAGAGGTAGGCAATAAAAGTATTTTTATCTAAATATTCTTTAAGCTTCTTAATCTCCGGGCCCGCTTTAGCTTCGAAATATTCGAGCCGAGTGGCGGGATCGGACAAATTAAAATTCTTATCGACACCGGGGACCTTGATGCTAATGAGAGGAAAATCTGTTTTAGACATAATATGTGGGGCCCCCGCCCAGACCTCAAGTGAGCCCGAGGTGTGGGCGGGGGCAAATTAATTGTTAATCTGGTAATAACTTTGTTAAGACCTCCGCGCCGGTTTCAGTAATAACAATTGTTTTCTCGGCGTGAGTGGCCAGGTGTCCGTCGCTGGTGACAAAGGTGAACTCATCGTCAGCGACATCAATATCGCCCGAACCAGAGGTCACCATCGGCTCAATCGCGATAACAAGACCAGGGACAAGCTCGGGGCCCGTGCCCGCTTTGCCATAATTGGGAACAAAAGGGTCTTCATGAGGCGAATAACCAACACCATGGCCAGCGAGCTCTCTCACGACATTAAAGCCGGCACCCTTAATCACCTTCTCAATGGCAACACTAATATCGCCAACTTTCTTGCCGGGCACCGCTGCCCAAATACCGGCCTCAAGCGCCTCTTCGGCCACACGGATCATCTTCTCGGCTTGTTTAGAAACCTTGCCGACAGGCACAGTGACAGCCATATCGGTATAGAGACCCTCATGGATAAGACCAGAATCAAGGCCAACAATGTCACCCTCTTCGAGCACCCGCTCACCTGGCAAGCCGTGAACAATCTCGTCATTGATAGAGACGCAGAGAGCCGCCGGGTAAGGCCTCGGGGCGCCACTCGGTTGGTAACCCAAGAAGGCCGGCTCATCACCGCCGTCTTTAATTAACTTCCTCACTAGATTCTCTAACTCAATGGTCTTAATACCGGGAGCAACCTTAGCCTTAACTTGCTCCAAAATAGAAGCTAGACGTCGCCCGCCCTCTCTTAAGATTGCGATTTCTTCTTGAGTCTTAAGTTTAATCATGATTCTAATTTAGCAACAAGGTCTTCATGAATCTTATCCCTCGCCTGTTCGCCATCAAGTTCGATAAAATTATATTTGGGATTATTGCGGTAATATTCAACCGCCGGTAAGACATCACGGTCAAACCAGTCAAGGCGTCTATCAATATCCTCCGGTTCATCGTCTTTGCGACCACGCTCGAGAAGGCGTCTCTTCGATTCTTCACGAGAAACATCAATATAGACAACAATAGGATTTGTCCGTCCAGAAAAATTTAAGAACGAGTCAAGGGATTGGGCTTCAGGCAAAGAACGGGGACAGCCATCGAAGAGGAGGTGCTCGGTGCCAGTAAATTTTTCAAACAAAAGTCCGGTCCAATTCCAAATAGCAAAATTATCGGGCATTCTCTCGCCTCGCTCAATTGTCACTTGAACCATTTTGGCTAGATAGCTCTCTTCTAAGGCAATCTCGCGGAAACGGGCGCCCGTCTCGACTCGGAGACAAGGATTCCCATCATTAATAACCCCCTTCTCGGTATAATGAGCCATCATCCGCTCAACCTGTGACCCCTTGCCACAGCCGGAGCGACCGATAAAAATAAAGGTCTTAAGATCAGAGCCTGTTTGAGTATTTTCCATATCTTCCAATTTTAGCCCAGTTCTCTTCTAAAAGCAAAAAACCGCCAGACCTTATGGCCCGGCGGTTTTTTGCTTTTAGTACTCTCTCATCGAGATCTGAGCGTTGATTTGTTTAACGAATTCGATAGCCACTGAGACAACAATCAAGAGGCTCGTACCGCCAATGGCAAGGGAGGCAATACCAGTAATAGACTTAAGAATTATAGGGAGTAAAGCGACAAGGCCCAAGAAGGTCGCGCCGATTAAGGTTAAACGGGTCAAGATATTACCAATATAAAGGGCAGTGGAGTGACCAGGGCGCACGCCAGGGATGAAGGCCCCGTTCTTCTGCAAGTTCTCGGAGATGGCAATAGGATCAAAGGTAACGGCCGAGTAGAAATAAGTGAAAACAACAACTAGCAAGAAGTACAAGATACCATAGGCCCAAGAATTATTGAGGAAGGCGATGACCGCTTCAGAAACAGCTTTAACTGAATCAACACTAGAAGTTGCAAGGAAATTGGCAATCATCTGAGGGAAAAGGATAATCGAGATCGCAAAGATGATTGGCATAACACCAGCGTTATTAACGCGAATTGGCAAATAGGTAGAAGTGCCGCCATAGACCTTCATCCCCCGCACACGCTTGGCATAGGTAACCGGGATTGGTCGCTCGGCCTCAGTAATGAAGACGATGGCCGCCAAGATGGCAATGGCAATAAAGGCAAAAACAATATACATTGGGATGCTCGACATATCACCGGTCGCCCAAAGCTGGGAAACAGTTGAAGGTAAACGAGAGACGATACCAGCAAAAATAAGTAAGGAGAGACCATTACCAACACCATACTCAGTAATCAATTCTCCGATCCACATCAAGAGCATAGAACCAGCCGTTACGACAACAATATTAAGAAAACGATCAAAATAAGTAAGGTTCATTAAAACGCCCTGCTTCTCAAGCAAAACGAGCAAAGAGAGACCCTGGACGACACAAAGCGGGACAGTTAGATAGCGAGAATACTGAGCAATCTTGCGACGACCAGCCGCCCCATCCTCATGGTACATTTGCTTCAAAGAAGGGAAAACTAAGGTCAAAAGTTGAAAGATAATCGAAGCGGTAATAAAGGGTCCAACACCCAACATCATAATTGAGAGATTAGACAAACCACCCCCCGAGAAGATGTTTAGCATCCCGAAGAATTGGTTATTGGAGAGGAAACGGTCGAGAGCCAAGACGTTGACCCCAGGAATTGGAATCGAAGCTCCAAGACGGAAGAGGAAGAGGGCGGCAATAACAAACAAAATCCGATTACGCAGACCGCGATCTTCAAAAACGAGTCTTAGTTTGTTTAAAAATGCATCGAACATATTTTATTTATAGTGAGCCTGTCGAACTATTTTTCAGCTGGAGCCGAGAGAATAGTGCCACCAGCTTGCTCAATCTTAACCTTAGCAGCTTCAGAAATTAAACAATCTTCAAATTTAAGGGCCTTGACCAAAGTACCAGTAGCAAGAATCTTAACTTCTGGCAATTTGCCACTCTTTTTGTTGATAAGCTTCTTAGCGAGCAAGGTTGTTGGATTGACAGTCTCCCCCGCTTCGTAAGATTTGCTCAAAAGGAAGAGATTAATCACCATTGGCTTGATACCATAACCCTTGAAGCGATAACCACGCAACTTAGGCAATTTCTTAATGATGTCGCGCATCTCTGGGCGACGCTTGTTGCCAGCACGAGCGTTCTGACCCTTGGTCCCACGACCAGAAGTTGTACCGCGTTTACCACCACGTCCAATCTGACGTGAACTTCGGTTTGTCTTATTCTTTTGTAAGTTATGTAACTGCATATTATTTTACCTCTTTCTTAGTTTTGGTTTGGAGAGTAGACAAGGCAAGGATAGCGGCTCGAGCAATATTCAACTTGTCCTTACTACGGGAAACAATCTTAGCATTCACATCATGAAGGCCAGCGAGGGCCAAGACAACACGCACGGCACTACCAGCCACCAATCCACGACCCTTAGCCGGGCGAAGATCAACACGGGCCGACTTATACTTAGCGGAGACTTCGTGAGGAATAGATTTCTTGTCGGTCATATTAACGCGAATCATCGCTTTCTTAGCTTTATTAAGAGCCTTCTCAACAGCGAGAGCAGTATCACCAGCCTTACCCACACCCACACCGACACGGCCGTTCTTGTCACCTGCAATCAATGCAACCGAGAAACTGAAACGACGTCCGCCAGAAACAACACGAGCGACACGACGAACATTGATAGTCTTCTGATCAAACTCAGGCTTAGGACGATCAGCGCCAAAACGGCCACCACGATTGCCCCCTGGACGATTGCCCCCGGGTCGGTTACCACCAGGGCGATTAGCTCCACCAGTAGCCCCACCACGACCAAAACTTGGACGAGCTGTCCCGGGAGAAGCGTAAACTTTTCTTGTAACTGGATTATTTGTTGGTTGTTCAGCCATAATATTTATTAAAATTCGAGACCACCTTCACGGGCTCCTTCAGCGACAGCCTTAACCCGACCGGTAAAGCGATAGCCCGCACGGTCAAAGACCGCCTTGGTCAATTTGAGAGCCTTGCTCTTCTCAGCTAATAATTTCCCGACAGCGTTACCAGCCAGAACTTTAGTTTGAGCCCCCTTCTCACTCTTCCCAAGCTTAATCTCTTTGTCAGAGGCTGAGGCCAAAGTCTTGCCAGTATTATCATCGATGAGTTGAACGAAGATGTGCTTGTTTGAGCGAAAAACAGAGAGACGTGGGCGCTCCATAGAACCAACAACCTTAGCTCGAACGCGTGCGGCGCGACGACCTCTCTTCTCTTCTTTAGTTTTGAAACGAGTTATTTTCATAAATTTAATTAGGCGCTAGCCTTCTTACCTTGCTTACGACGGACAACCTCATCAACATAGCGGATCCCCTTACCCTTGTAAGGCTCAACTTTCTTGAGAGAACGAATCTTAGCGGCAAACTCACCAACCATTTCTTTATCAATACCAGTAATAGTCATGTTGCTCTTCTCAACGACAACCTTAATCCCCGCTGGGATAGGCACCATTACCGGATGAGAGAAACCAATATCCAAACGAACCTCGTCACCATTAACAGCATATTTGTAACCGACACCCTCAACAATCAACTTCTTCTCGAAGCCCTTGGTAACACCCTCAATCATATTCTTAAGATGAGAAGCATAGGTACCAGAAAGAGCGTTGGCTGAGATTGATTTGTGGCTAGGAGTAACCTGAACTTCTTTGTCATCAGCCACAATCGTGACATCGCTCTTGAAGGTCTTGGCCAGTTCACCCTGTGGGCCCTTAACCTTGAATTCACCACCAAGAACCGTAACGGTAACGCCGGCAGGAAGTTCTATTGGTCTCTTAGCAATTCTTGACATGATTATTTATAGTGAGTTTATCGAATTAGTGAATTTCAAACATTAACTCCCCTCCGACCTTAGCTTTCTTCGCTTCAAAATTTGTTAAAATTCCTTTAGGTGTAGAAAGAATGGCCACACCAAAACCTTGGCGAACAAGGTTAAGTTCATCAATCCCAACATAAACACGACGAGATGGCTTAGAAATACGCTTAACCTCGACAATCTTAGGAGCGCCAGCTTTGTAAGCCAATTCGCAAGTAAGATATTTCTTAACCTTCTTGCCGCGCTTAACGACACTCTTAAGCCAACCGGTACGGACCAAAGCCTCGGCAATAGCTTGTTTCAAATTAGAAGCAGGGACAGTAATACTCTCGCGCTTAACTCGCCCGCCATTCTTGATTTGTATTAAAAAGTCTGAAATAGAATCTGTTGACATAATATTATATAGAATTACCAGGATGACTTGCGAATACCAGGGATCTTGCCCTCGTTGGCAAGCTCTCTAAAACAGATACGGCAGAGACCAAAATCGCGCATAAAGGCGTGCTTGCGACCACAACGGAAACAGCGCCGCACAATGCGGGAGCTGAATTTTGGGGTCTTCTTAGACCGAGCGATGACTGATGTTTTTGCCATATAAAATTAAAGGAGGCTCCTACGAGCCACCCTCTATCCTAACAAGAAAGAGGCCTAAATGTCAACTAATATAAGGCTTAGAGCCGATGGAGGGCCAAATGGCCAGTCTCGGTGTCTAAAATGGCATAAGTTGGAGCGGTGAAAACACCACCCAGAGTCCCCGGATTAGCAATTAGAGTAGACCCCAGCTGGCTAATCCAGGGTTTGTGGGTGTGGCCATAGAAAACAAAGCTATATTGCCCAGTTTGAGCCAATTCCTCAGTTTTATCAGGTTTGTGTAGAAAAGCGAAATTCTTCTCCCCGATCTCCCACTCGCCCACTTCAGGGAAGATCTCGAGATTATCATGTCGCCCGGCGACCTCAGCAAACTCCTCTCGCCTTATCTCCGCATTCCCATCAGCCAGTTTAATCGGCCCGGCAAAATTCTCGGCCAACCATTCCAGTGTCTCAGGTGTTGTCACATCCCCGCAATGGATAATCCCCTTCGCCTCGCCAGAGCCTCCGGCGGAGGCGGGTCCAACAAATTGAGCCAAGAATTTCTCGAGGTTAGCCATGTTGTCATGGGTATCGGAAATAATCGCAATTTTCATTGTAACTAATTCGTAAATTCCAAAGTCTTAAGCACTTCAGCAACAGCATTTAATTGGCCACGAATTTCTGGAGTAATATTGGCTTCGTTTGTAAGAAAATCCTCATGACCACGATAATCTATCAGATTGTAAGCTTCATTAATAGTTAGCCAATTATTTCCCCCAAGATTAACATAATAGTATTGATGAGGATCCCCATCAAAAGAATGAATGACCCCGTTATCGAATTTGACAGCCTTCTTCCCTCCCAACGAAACAATGCTACAGCCAAAGGAAACATCACCCCCAAAATAACTGGCTATTTTACACTTCGAATTTAAAGGTAAATTTAAAGCTTCTCTAAAAGAAGACAAACTAAACTGAAAAGGGATAGCTGCTTCTTCGCCAGAGTTTTTAAGTGAGTCATTCCAAGCTTTAACGCTTTCATCAGTAAAAGAGCTCACAATAACACTAGCTCTTGTTCCCGTAGGTAACCAATTTGTCTCCCAGAAATAATCACTTTTAGATGGGACTGGTAAATCAGCCTGACACTTCTCATCGCAAGGATATTGAATAGAAAAACCATATTTTGAATTTTCATAAGTCCTCCACCCTTCTTTTTGCAATGTTGTTTTAATTGGAGCGTTAACAATTGGGTTTTCTTGAACAGGTGCCGGAGTCGAGGTCACCACAGGCTGCTCAATAGGCCCCACCTTTTTAAAAAAAGCGAAATAAACAACAGCAATGACTAGAACAATAATTATCGCAACGAGAACATAATATTTTTTCATTATTTTATAATTAGACTATTAATTTGCTTAATTTACTATAGCACAAAAAAGCCCCGGCTAGGGGGATTTTTCGAGGTTTTATAAACAACAACCTGAGCGATATTTATTTAGCAGCCACTTTTTTCTTAAAAGGAAAGCCGATAGCTTTAAAGAAAGCGAGAGCCGATTCCTTATCCTTGGCAGAAGTAACAATAGTGATAGCGAGACCGAAGACATCCTTAAGTTCTTCATCAGCGGTCTGAGGGAAGACGGTGTGCTCTTTGACCCCCAAGGTTAAGTTCCCAACTTCATCAACAATTTTCTCATCATAACCCTTGAAGTCACGGATACGAGGGATAGTGACATTGAAGAGGAGATCAAGGAAGTCATACATGCGCTGACCACGGAGAGTGGTCGCAAAACCAATGATATCACCCTGACGAACTTTGAAGGAGGCCACAGATTGCTTGGCACCACGAGGTGAAGCCTTCTGACCAGTGATCTTGGCGAGACGATTCTCGACGAGTTCATTGCGCTTCTTGTCCTTAGCCTTACCGGTGCCAGAGTTAACAACCACCTTCACCAAGTGAGGGGTAGCCATTTTATTCTTAACACCAAGCTCTTTTTTAAGCTCAGGTGTAATTGATTCAATTTTTTCCTTTAATTTTTTCATATTTAAATTTCTTTACCGCATTTCTTACAAACGCGAATCTTCTTCTTGCCGTTAACCTTAGCGCCCATACGAACACCCTTGCCACAACTTGAGCAATAAAGGGCAACATTAGATATATGAACAGGATGTGGCATATCAATCATCTGACCCTTCTCCCCTTCTTTGCGAGGCTTCTGGTGCTTCTTGCGAAGATTCATCCCCTCCACTAAGACCTTCTCATCCTCCGCCAACACGCGCAAAACTTTGCCCTGCTTACCGCGGTCCTTACCGGTGATGATTATTACATTGTCATTCTTTTTGATTTTCATACTCGTATTTTTTTATACCACTTCTGGCGCTAATGACACAATTTTCTGATAACCCAATTCGCCAATCTCGCGAGGAATAGGTCCAAATATACGGCCACCACGTGGCTCAGGCTTGGTCTTGTCTAAAATCACAACGGCATTCTCGTCAAAACGGAGATAGGTACCATCGGCACGACGGAAGGGAGACTTCTGACGAACAACAAGAGCACGAAGAACTTCCTTTTTCTTAACCGCCTTACGAGGTTCAGCAGATTGCACGGAAAGAATAACCAGCTCACCAATCCGAGCATAGCGCTTCTTCGAACTGCCAAGCACCTTGAAGACGCGTCCAATCTTGGCGCCCGTGTTATCGGCAATTTTTACAATGGATTGTGGCTGAATCATGGTAGTTTATTTATAAATTACTTCGAAATGCTTGTCTTTAGACATTGGGCGACACTCACGGATCTCAACCTCATCTCCAATCTTGGCCTTATTCTCTGGATCATGAGCCTTGTGACGCTTAGAGAGGTTGAAGAACTTGCCGTACTTAGGATGCTTAACGAAGCGCTTAATCTCAACAACAACAGTCTTGTCCATCTTGTCCGAGACAACCTTTCCCTTTAATATTTTTTTGTTTGCTATTTCTGTTTTCATATTATTTTTTTAGGGCGGTTAAGATTCTGGCAATATCTCGACGAGTATTGCGCCCTTCTTTGACATTCTTGGTGCGGGATCCAGTCATGCCGAACTTGAATTTAGCCAAAGAATCACGCTTCTCAATAAGGGTTTTCTTCAACGCGGCCTCTGTCTCTTTTTTAAAATCTGTTTTCTTCATGTTTTTATTTATTCCCCTATCGACTGACTATTTTGGTTTTAATAGGCAATTTAGCACCGGCCTTGCGAAGAGCCTCCTTGGCAATCTCATCGGTCAAACCATCAACTTCGAAGATCAAACGGCCAGGCCAAACTTGAATCTGGTAACCCTGTGGATCTCCCTTACCTTTACCCATACCCACCTCAGCCGCTTTAGCAGTAAAAGGCATATCGGGGAAAATACGAATCCAGAGTTTGCCGGTCTTATGCATTTGGCGAGCAATCGTCTTACGGGCAGCCTCAATTTGGTTAGAACGAATACGGCCGGGGGTCTCAGCCTTCAAACCAAAATTACCAAAAGATAATTTAGTCCCGCGAGTCTCCGTCTTAATCTTATTAGGATTAGTCCGCATCGTCTGCCACTTTCTGAATTTTACTTTTTTTGGTAATAACATGGTAGTTTATTTATTCTCAGTATTAAAAATCTCGCCTCGATAAATCCAGACCTTAATACCGGTCACGCCGTAATACATATAGGCCTTCTCACGAGCAAAATCGATATCAGCGCGCAAAGTCTGAAGCGGTACTTGACCCTTGCGCAAGGTCTCAGTACGACCCATATCAGCACCACCAAGGCGGCCAGACAAGGTAACCTTAACTCCCTTCACGGATTTGCTATTCAAAACCTTCTCAACCGTCTGCTTCAAAACACGACGGAAAGGCAAACGCTTCTCTAAGCCCTCAGCAATCATATAAGCAACAATAGCGGCGCTGGCCTCCGGTTCTTTAACCTCCTGGATATCAACCTGAACATCCTTAGGCAAAGTGGTCCCCGTCTTTAACAATTGGGAGATAATCTCAGTCTTAAGTTTAGTAATACCATCTCCCCCACGGCCAATGATCATACCAGGGCGAGAAGTACGGATAATTATTTTATAGAAATTCTCACCGCGCTCAATATCAACACGATCAACATAAAAACCGCGCAAACGCTTGGTGAGATACTCACGAAGGAGAACGTCAGCCTTTAGGAACTCAACATACTTAGGACCCTTACCAAACCAACGTGACTGCCAGTCGCGAATGATAGTGAGTCTATGTGCATATGGATGGACGCGGTGTGTCATAATATTAGCTTTTAGGGTTAAGGTTTGAGCTTTTAGCTTCTAATTCAACTTGAATGTGGCTCAAGCGGTGACGAATAGGGAAAGCGCGACCACGGGACATCGGCTGAGAACGCTTGATAACATTACCCTTATCGACGGTCAAATTCTTAACATAGAGATCCTCCTCGTTAGCCTTAAAATTAGATTTAGCATTCGCTACGGCGGACTCAATAAGCTTCTTGATTGGAGCCGCTGACTTCTTAATTACCAAATCAAGCTCAGCCAAAGCGACCGAGACCTTCTTGCCACGAATAAGATCCGCGATGAGACGGGTCTTGCGTGGAGTCTGATGATGGTTTTTAAGAAAAGCTTTCATGATTATTTATAGTGAGCGGGTCGAACTATTTCTTAGCTGGGGAGTCCTTAGCCGCTTTAGCCGCGCTAATCTCAGCCTCCTTCTTCTTCTGCTCTATCTCCTTCTGCATCTTACCGCCGTGTTTGGTAAACTTGCGAGTTGGGGAAAATTCGCCTAAGCGGTGGCCCACCATTTCTTCGGTCACGAAAACCTCCAAGTGGCTCTTGCCATTATGAACACCAAAAGTAAAGCCGATCATCTCTGGGGAGATTTGGCTACGTCTGGCCCAAGTCTTAATTACGCCAGATTCACTTGCCTTCTTACCGACAAGTTTCTTTAAAAGTTTTTCGTCCACATAGGGACCCTTAGATAATGATCGTGCCATAAATATTTTAAACGCCCGTTGAAGTGGCCTACCGGCACACCCTGACGAGCAAAATTTAGTCCGCCAGTCGGCGGACAGACGCCCCTTATTTGAGCTAGGGATAGCATAGCAAAATTGGGGATAATGTCAAACCCCGTAGAGGGACTTCACCCCCACGGGGCAAGCAAAAACCGCCCAGACCTCGGGAAACTAGAGGTCTGGGCGGTTTTCTTAATTTCAGGACAATCTCAATACTCTACTGCCCCATCATTTTATCAAGAATAGCCTGTAGGGCACTGGCCGTGGCCGCGAGCTGGTTAACCTTAGCTTGAGCCGAAGTGACAGGTTTGGCAGTGACTGGGAAAGGCATGGTTGGGCTCTTCATGCCCGTCTTGCTGTAAACATTAAGGTAATAGGCCCCGATCTTCATATCCGAAGGCAACTTGAAATCAATGCGTGTCCCGTCACCATTAACATCGGAGAGGCTCAGTGGCACCACAATCTTACTAGGGTCATAATTATCTACAATTTTGACGTCCGTCGTTAAGCGAGCCCCACTCAACTTAACCCACCCACCTGGGTAAAGGTTACCGGCAATAGCCGAGACGCGAGGGGAAACTTCAGCCGTAACGGTAGTAGGGGCTGGAGTTGAAACTGGGGTTGGAGTAACAACCGAACCGGTAGTAACTGGAGTGACTGGTGCAGGGGTTGGAGTAATAACCGGAGAGGAGACCGTATCAAGCATGGTTAAAGTATTGACATAGGCCCCGCCAATCCGAAAAGCAGAACCCAAGCCAACAGTCGTCGTGCTTAGGCCACTAAAATACTGGACGGAACCAGCAGGAATACTAACTCCAACCTTCTCTCCAGCCGTAAACTTAGCAATAGGGCGGACATTGGCCCAAGCAACGAGAGTAGACTTGTTACCAGGAATAACGGGATAATCAATGTTATCAAAACGAACAAAATACTCAGAACCAGCCGAGACTTCTGTCGCGTCATTAGGTCCTGATAAGGTTTTGCGAGCAATAATCGTACCATTGATATCTCTTAAGCTAACTTCACTGAAGTTAAGCCATGGGCGCTCGGTAAAATGAACATCTAAACGGCTAACAGCCAGCTTTGACCTGTAGACGCTGAGATCAATCGCAATAATCGACTTTGAGTCTCCCCCCTTAAGGGTCTGACTGGTAGGGATAAAGGTCGATGGAGCAAAGAGAAGGCTTACAATAATAACACGGGGTTTAATAATTAAGTCGCCTAAATTACTTCGCCCATTAACGTTGGCCACTTGAAATTCATGATGACCAACAGTAAGGTCTTCTGCCAAATTAAACGAAAGATTGTTAGGGTCAGAGGTGTTATGTTCAGTGGAAACCGGAAGACCATCGACATAGACAGCGTTAATATTACCCAAATTGAAACCACTTAGAGCAACTTTGCCTCCGTTCTCAACAGGATTATTTACATTGGAAATCCAAGGGGATGATTTATCACCAGACACATAAACATAATCATTTGACTTATTATTGATATTTAGATGAGCCCCATATTGACTCATGATAGTTGGCCAATAATATAAATAGGATAATTCTGCATAGTAAACTCCAGCTAATAACCCATTAGTGTCGCAACTAACCACAACTCTATATCGAGCATTTGTGCCATTTTTCAAAACTGTAATTAATTGCCCCCATTTACCCTTTACGCTAGACAAATTTTTATCATAATCATATGACACAACTTTACAACTATTATTATTTAGGCCCTTTCCCGAATAATTAATCAGGCGAACGTTAAAGGGATTGTTCTTATCAATGTAGGCCTCCCCGCCAGAAGAGGAAACGTAACCATTAAAAACGGCTTCAACCCGCCCATCTTTTAGAGATACTGACCCGGTGGCCAACTTAACAACTGGCTTGCCTTGATTTGCCACAGGGGTAGTTGCCGCACTAGACACAAAAGGAGCAACAACTAGCGCTAAGGCCAAGAGGGCTCCAAAAAGATACTTTTTCATTTGTTTAATAAAAAATTGGTTACTAATAAATTTATAATAAAAACACGTTAGGCACTTTAGGCCTAGGTTAATAATAGCATTGAGGGACATGAGGGAAAAGAAAAAAAGGGGGAAAAGTAAAACTGCCCTTGACCGAAGGCCAAGGGCAGTTCTGAGTTTTTACTTTCTTTTCCCAACCTTACGGCGAGAAACAACGAGGTGGTTAGAGTATTTCTTAGGGTGACGAGTCTTCTTACCACCGGTAACCTTACCCCACATGGTCTTAGGACGACGAGTACCTCGGCCTTGGACACCTTCACCTCCTCCGTATGGATGATCTACTGGGTTCATAGCGGTGCCTCGGACAGTTGGGCGAATACCCTTCCAGCGAGAACGGCCGGCCTTACCATACTTAACTAATTTGTGTTCATCATTAGAAACGGCCCCAATCGAAGCGGAACAGGTATCAAGTAATTTATGAACTTCAGTTGAAGGCATCTTGATGGCGGTATAGCCAGCATCATGAGAGACAACCTCAGCATAAGAACCAGCCGAACGGACAAACTTAGCTCCACTCCCCGGCTTGGTCTCGATATTGTAAATAAAGGTACCAACAGGAATTTTAGAAAGTGGTAAACGGTTGCCGGTCTTCACATCAGCGCTAGCATCATTCAAGATAACATCACCAACCTTGAGCTCCTTAGGAAGCAAGTGATAAGCACGAGCCCCATCCTTGTAACAGACAAGGGCAATGAAGCCAGAGCGATTAGGATCATACTCCACAGTCTCAATCTTGGCCGGGATACCAACCTTAGTATATTTAAAATCAATGTCGCGATAGAGGCGCTTGTGTCCACCCCCCTTGTGACGGACAGTGATGCGACCATCACCATTACGGCCAACATCTCGCTTCACCCCTTTGGTGAGAGGCTTATGTGGCTCAGAAACGGTCAAATACTCACGATAGTTGATCGTGGTCATGTTGCGACGGGATGGAGTTGTTGGGGCGTATTTTTTCATATTAGACAATTTCTATTTTCTCACCAGCTTTAATAAAAACCATCGCCTTCTTGATCGCGCTCTTAGAGCCACG
Source organism: Candidatus Vogelbacteria bacterium (assembly GCA_903864935.1). Classification (GTDB taxonomy): domain Bacteria; phylum Patescibacteriota; class Minisyncoccia; order Phycocordibacterales; family XYD1-FULL-46-19; genus CAIPHT01. The sequence goes on along the minus strand of CAIPHT010000005.1, from coordinate 66,544 downwards.
CTTACCGCGGACCATGGTCTTCTTGGCTGGCAAATTAACAATGTTGACCTTGACCGGCTTGACCTTATACTTCGCTTCAAAAGCGGCAACAATCATCGGCTTGGTGGCCTCACGAGCAACTTCGAAGACATAAGCGGGGTTCGTCCGGACAGACAAATCGGTCGACTTCTCGGTGACGCGAGGTGACTTCAGGACAATCTGGGTTTTATTTTCTTTGCCAATCTTAGACATAATAATTATTTATAGTGAGTTTATCGAACTATTCTGCTTTAGCTCTTGTTTTAAGAACAGCCAAACTGTCAGCCGGATTAGTAATGACCAAATACTTGTAATTCAACAAATCAAGCATGTTCACGTCGCGCAAGTCAGTGACAGTAGCGCTAGGAATATTCTTGAAACTCTTAGAGGTCTTCTCATCCTTCTTGGCGGTAGTGATAAGAGCACGCTTGCCCTTCTTGTAGTTGATTTTCTCGAAGCCAGCCTTAGCAAAATTATTCAAATAAGCTTGAGCTTGCTTAGTCTTAGCCACAGTTAGAGGCAAATCTTGGACAAAAACGACTTCACCATCAGCTAATTTCTTAGACAAAACAATGAAGAAGGCCTTGGATTTCATTTTCTTATTAATCTTCTGGCTATAATCCTTCTCGGCGAGCGGTCCATGAGTAACACCACCACCAATCCAGATTGGTGAACGAGAGGACCCGTGACGAGCGCGGCCGGTACCCTTCTGGCGATAAGGCTTCTTGCCACCACCACGAACTTCAGCGCGGTCTTTAGTATCAGCGGTCACGCGGCGAAGATTAGCCTGCATAGCAACAGCCACTTGATAAACAAGATCATTGTTCCACTTAACGCCAAAAACTGCTTCAGGCAAACTCGCCTTCCCTGACTCTACTCCTTCAAAATTGTATACTTTAGCGTCAATCATGATATTACTTTACTACTCTACTACTTTTACTACTTGCTCATTATCTCAACCAACGTCCCCTTGCGACCGGCAATGGCCCCCTTTATAAAAATCAAATTCTTCTCGGCATCAACACGGGAAACGATGCAATTCTTAGCAGTAATACGATCAGTACCCATACGGCCACCCATGCGCATACCAGGAAGAACACGTTGTTTGCCACCAGCACCGATAGAACCTGGCTCACGCTCAGAGTGCTTCTGACCATGAGAACGACGTCCACCCTTGAAGCCGTGACGCTTGACGACACCTTGGAAGCCCTTACCCTTAGAAATAGAGCTCACAACCACCTTATCGCCGACAGCGAAGACCGAGGCATCGATAGTTGAGCCAACTTCAACAGCTGGTAACTCGCTTTTCTTATTATTGAACTCACGAATAACGGCAAAACCCTTTTCCTTATCAGCCAGGGCCTTCTTAATCAAACCTTTCTGAGGCTTATTAACATTAGAGAGTTTGCGCTCACCATAACCAATAACCATTGAATCGTAAGTACCAGTCTTGGATCTAGTCGTAGAAGGCTTGCCTTTCTTAATCTCTAGAACAGACATCGGCCCAACCGAAACAACCGTCCCAGGGACAACCTTACCAGACTCATCGAAGAGCTGGGTCATGTATTCCTTTTTGCCGAGAATGAATTTCATAAAAGTAAAAATAATAGCCCCTACGAGCTCTGGTTTATACTACCAGAATGTCATTTAAAGTCAATATTTACCCCTCCTTTCCCCCGCCCAGGCCTCAAGGTCGCCCGAGACCTGGGCGGGGTCTGAATGTAGAGCCATTGACATATAGAACCTATTGTGCTATACTTAATTATAGAGAGTAAGGTGCCCGAACAAGTAGGGTGCTTTTGAGATAAGGTCAGAAAGAAGAAGGAGAAAGTTGATGATAAACTTCAGGCGTTTAGTTGAAGAATACCGAAGCCAACCAACACGCTCAACAGAACACTTCGGTAACCCCCTCAAGAGACTCACCAACTGGGAAGGGAAAGACGACTGGCGTTTGGTGCACACAGTGGAAGATGCCGGCAGAGACATGGCCTCGAAATACCATTTTCTCAGCAAGGACATCCCGAAAGAGGACCTCCAGGAATTGGAGCAGGTCAAAATCCTCTGCGCCGAGATGAGCAAGATTTCACTGAAGCACAGAAGGGACGGTGACGAGTTGAAGAGATCTCACCTTGAAGACCTTCCGGCAAGAGCCCTGGCCCTGGTCGAAGAGTTCAAGAAAAAACTTCCCACCCTCGTCGAAAAGGCCCTCGCCAAAGCCATGAAAGAGGCTGGCGTCGACCTCAGCTAAGTTCACTGCCCACACACCCGCCGCGCGCGCAAACGGATTTCCCGCTTGCCGCCGGCGGGTTTTCCATTTCTTGACTTTTTAATACCCGGGGGTATAATATACACATCACTACGGAGAGGACCCTTATGCAGACACGTCTGCATCGGGGGCCTTTTTTTTGATTTGACTTTCAAATGCCCAGTATTACAATTTATGTATTAGTGGCTCCGGCCTCCGAGAAACCCTACCGATTGGTAGGGTTTCGAGTTTCTAGCAAACCGCCACTGAGAGGCTTCGCCTCTCAGTGGCGGTTTGCAGTTAAGCGAGACTTCTTCAGTTAAACAACCTCGCGTAGCTACGGCCAGCCGGTTTTTGCCATCATTTATGTTCGAGCAAAGCGAGAACAATGGCAAAATGGCCGATGCGGAGCGTAAGAAAACCCCTCGCTGGAGGGGTTTTCTGTGTTGTTTAACTGAAGTAAGTCGAGCGACTTTACATCATCTTTACGTCAATGTTAACTCCGGATGGAAGATTGAGATTTGTGAGGCTCTCAATCAACTTCGGAGAGGGGTTAGAGATATCAATCAAGCGCTTATGGATACGCATTTCGAACTGCTCGCGGGAGTTCTTGTCGATGAAGGAGCTACGGTTAACCGTATACTTCTTGAACTCAGTAGGAAGAGGGATAGGGCCCTCAATCTTACCATCATAACGAGTCGCGGTATCGACAATCTGCTTCACCGAAGCATCAAGCACTTTGTGCTCATAAGCTGAGACACGGATGCGCAACTTGGCCAATTCTTTTACCTCATCCTTCTTGGCCTTCACCGGCTTCTTGGCTTTGGTTGTTTTTGTTTCGTTTTCCATAATTTTGTAAGGTGCTTGATTGATTAAGCGAACTTAAGCAATAATTTTGTTAACGGCACCGGCTCCAACAGTCTTACCACCCTCGCGGATAGCAAAGCGTTGCTTGTCTTCCAAGGCAACCGGAGAAATCAACTTAACAGTAATGCTAATGGTATCGCCAGGCATAACCATCTTCACATCCTCTGGGAGGATAACCTCACCAGTCACGTCAGTGGTACGGATGTAGAACTGTGGTTTGTAACCAGCGAAGAATGGGGTGTGACGACCACCTTCTTCCTTAGTCAAAATGTAAACTTCAGCAGTAAATTCGGTGTGAGGAGTGATAGAACCAACCTTGGCCAAAACCTGACCACGAGTGACATCATCCTTCTTAAGACCGCGCAAGAGAATACCAGCGTTGTCGCCAGCCATACCCTCATCGAGTTGCTTGTTGAACATTTCGATACCGGTAATGGTGGTCTTGACAGTGTCCTTAAGACCAACAATCTCAGCATCTTCACCAACCTTCACAACACCGCGCTCGATACGGCCAGTAACGACAGTACCGCGACCTTCAATAGAGAAGATATCTTCAATCGGCATCAAGAAAGGCTTGTCAACTTCACGAACAGGATCAGGAATATAGTCATCCATCGCTTGGACTAACTCCATAATCTTCTTGGACCACTCGTCATCAAGACTGGTGGCGGCAAGAGCCTTAAGAGCGGAGCCACGGATAACTGGGCAGTTGGCACCATCGAATTCTTGTTTGGTAAGAAGTTCGCGAACTTCTTCCTCAACCAAGTCAATAAGTTCAGGATCATCAACCATATCGCACTTGTTGATGAAGACAATAATCTTAGGTACACCAACCTGACGAGCCAAAAGAATGTGCTCACGAGTCTGAGGCATAAGACCGTCAGTCGCAGCAACAACGATAACAGCGCCATCCATCTGGGCAGCACCAGTGATCATGTTCTTAATATAGTCGGCGTGACCTGGGGCGTCGATGTGAGCATAGTGACGCTTAGGAGTACCGTACTCGGAGTGGTGAAGAGCAATCGTGATCCCACGAGCTTTTTCTTCAGGGGCATTATCAATACCATCAACACCTTCTACGCGTGCACTATAACCCTGGCCAGCGGCCATGTTTAGAGTGTACAAGATAGCGGCGGTGAGGGTGGTCTTGCCGTGGTCAACGTGGCCAATGGTCCCGACGTTAACGTGTGGCTTGGAACGATCAAATTTTTCTGCTGCCATAATTAATTAAAATTAACGATTAATAATAAATACAAATTAAAAGACTGCGCACAAACGCAACACTTATATTAGCAAAATCCAAAGATAAGTCAATAAAAGCAAAGCCCCGCTGGATATGGACATATCCAGCGGGGCTTTGGCTAATTTTTAAGTCTTATTTTCTCGCCTCAATAATCGCCTGGGCCACCGAGTTAGGGATAATGGCATACTCGAGGAATTCCATTGTGTAATTACCACGGCCTTCGGTCATCGAGCGGAGAGTGGTGACATAGCCGAACATTTCGGAGAGCGGTACCTTGGCATTGATAACCTTGAGGTCGCCTCTTTCTTCCATCGCCTCAATCTGGCCACGCTTGGAGGAGAGGTGACCAGTGATATCACCCATGAACTTCTCAGGCACCACGACCTCAACTTTCATAATTGGCTCAAGGAGCACTGGCTTGGCGCGACGAGCGGCATCTTGGAGAGCCATCGAACCGGCCATCTTGAAGGCCATTTCGGAGGAGTCCACTTCGTGATAAGAACCATCATAGAGCTCGACAGAGACATCGACAACTTCGAAGCCCGCTGAGATACCACGGGAGAGACCCTCGCGCACACCCTTCTCCACGGCTGGGATATATTCACCAGGGATAGCGCCACCCTTAATATTATTGATGAATTCAAAATTAGCTTCACGCTTAATGTTCTTGGCCACCTTAGCATCGGGGTCAACAATCTTCTCCATCGGCTTAATGCGCAAACGAACGTGACCGTATTGACCCTTACCACCAGACTGCTTAACATATTTGCCTTCAGCCTCAGCCTCGGCAGTGATTGTTTCTTTATAAGCGACCTGTGGCTTACCAATATTCGCCTCTACACCAAACTCACGCTTCATACGCTCAACGAGAACGTCTAAGTGCAATTCACCCATACCGGCAATAATAGTCTCCATAGTCTCAGGATCAGATTTGATGCGGAAGGTTGGATCTTCGTCAGAAAGTTTCTTAAGCGCAATACCCATCTTCTCTTGGTCAACCTTGGTCTTAGGCTCAATGCGCATCTCCACCACCGGCTCAGGAATCTTGATACCTTCAAGTACGATGGGGAAATTCTCGTCACAAAGGGTGTGACCAGTCTTGGTATTCTTCAATCCGACGATAGCGGCAATTTCTCCAGCATAGACCTCGGGAACTTCTTCACGATGGTTAGCATGGAGACGGACGATACGGCCAACACGCTCTTTCTCATCATTGATCGAGTTGTAGACATAAGAACCGGATTTAAGAACGCCGGAGTAGACACGGAAGAAGGTCAACTGCCCAACAAAGGGGTCAGCCTGCATTTTGAAAGCAAGAGCAGAGAAATGCTCATCATCAGAGGTCTTGCGGAATTCCTCTTCGCCAGTGACGGGGTGGAAGCCGTGGATAGCGGGCATGTCGAGTGGACTTGGCAAATAATCAACAACGGCATCAAGCATTAGCTGAACACCCTTGTTCTTAAGAGCTGAACCACACATGACTGGGAAAATTTCATTAGCAATAACCGCCTTGCGCAAAACACGCTTAAGATCAGCGATGGCAATCTCCTTACCCTCAAGAAAATCGGTCATTAGAGCGTCATCATTCTCAACAATACGCTCAACGAGCTCGGCGCGAAGAGTTTTGGCATCCTCAAGATATTTCTCGGGAATCTCAATTTCTTTAATTTCTTTACCTTTATCGCCTTCGAAGAGGTAACCCTTCATCTTCAACAAATCAATAACGCCTTCGTGTTCAGAATCAACGCCGATCGGGATCTGAGTGCGAACCGCTTTCTTAGAGAGACGGTCAAGAATGGTCTGATAGGATTTATCAAAAGAGGCACCCATACGGTCGAGCTTGTTGATGAAGCACATACGAGGAACCTTAGCCTCATCAGCATAACGCCAGTTGGTCTCAGACTGAGGCTCCACACCAGCGACACCGTCGAAGATAACGACAGCACCATCAAGCACGCGGAGAGAGCGCTTAACCTCAACAGTGAAGTCGATGTGCCCTGGGGTATCAATAATATTCAAGCGGTGCTTGCGCTCAGGATTTAGGAGATCATAGGTAGGTGTCCAAAAAGCGGTGGTCGCAGCCGAACAAATGGTGATACCACGCTCACGCTCTTGATCCATCCAGTCCATGGTCGCCTCCCCTTCGTGAACTTCACCAATCTTATGAGAAACACCAGTATAATAAAGAATACGCTCGGAGACAGTTGTCTTACCAGCGTCAATGTGGGCAATAATACCGAAGTTACGAACTTTATCGAGCGGATAGTCACGCATAAAATTATTCTAATTTCTAATTATTCTAATTTCTAAGGCTTGTAATTTAGGTCAATTAGACCAATTAGAAATTAGGTTACTTTATTAATCTACTTCTTGCGAGCAAGGGCAAAGTGAGCAAAAGCGCGGTTGGCCTCGGCCATGCGATGAACGTTCTCACGTTTCTTGATTGCTTCACCTTCATTTTTATAGGCACCGATCAATTCATCAGCAAGTTTCTCGGCCATTGGCTTACCCTTCTTACCCTTGGCAGCCTCAATAATCCAGCGATAGGTCAAAGCAATCTTGCGCTCAGGACGAACCTCGTGAGGAACCTGATAGTTGGCACCACCGACACGGCGGGAACGAACTTCAACTTGTGGGGAAACATTACGAATAGCGGTCTCGAAGACTTCAATTGGCTCCTCCTTAGTCTTCTCCTTAATGATATCGAAGGCGTTATAAACAATGGTGCGAGCGACATTCTTCTTGCCACGCTCCATTATATAATTGATAAGCTTCTCAACCTTAAGAGACTGGTATTGATGGTCAGGCTGTAATTTAACTAATTTTTTAGTAGGTCGTCGCATGATTTATTTAATATACTATTTCTTCTTGGCATCACCAGCCTTAGGACGCTTGTTACCATATAGAGAACGGCCCTGACGGCGCTTCTCTACACCAGCGGTATCCAAGAGACCGCGAACAATGTGGTAACGAACACCTGGCAAGTCCTTCACACGACCGCCACGGATAATGACGACGGAGTGCTCTTGCAAATTGTGGCCCTCACCTGGGATATAGGCGGTCACTTCCATACCGTTGGTCAAACGCACACGGGCAATCTTACGCAAAGCGGAGTTAGGCTTCTTAGGGGTAGTAGTCTTAACCTGCAAACAGACACCTCGTTTGAAAGGTGATGGGTAAAAAACAGGCTTGTTCTTGATAGTATTAAAACCACGCTCCAAAGCCACCGTGTTAGACTTGCGCTTAACGATTTTGCGAGGCTTCCTAATTAATTGATTGATTGTTGGCATAAATACAATAAAAATGACCTCTCGGCCAGGTAAGCACTACTTTAATATAAATGCTTAGAAAATGCAACTGTTTGGGCAAAAAGAAAACCGCCCTCCAACGGTTTTCCGTTGTGGGCGGTGTTTGAGCCTAATCCTCTGCCTTCTCGAGCCGGAGAAAAATGCTCATGATCGCCTTGGAGTCGACGCACTGGCCGGGGTGAAGCAACCTGAGGCGGCCCCGAGTGACAGTGAACAAAATTCCTGCTTGGTCGCTGCGGGTCGAGGCGAACTCCTCTACCGACACGCCCATGTCTTCAAGCGCGTCTTGGAGTTCCACCAACCAGTTTCCGTGGCTACCCGCATAGCAGACAAGGCAACCGATGTTGCGACCACACACACGTTCCAAAATCTGAGCAAATTGCTCCTCTCGGCTCATGACTCTATCTCCTTATTTTCTGGCCAAAAGGCCTTTTGTAGAGAACACCAAATATTACCTTACCTAACGTCTAGTATAGCATAACAGGTTATTTCTGTCAAGGGCAAAAACTCCCCCTTTCTCCCCCGCCAGGCCTCAAGTGAGCCCGAGGCCTGGCGGGTTTTTAGGTGAATTTCTATAGCCCCGTGATTAGGTAATAGATAGAGCCGACAAGCTTGTCGATAATAGCGCCGGCGGCGAGGATGACGGCCAAAATAACAATAATTTGATAACGGGAGAAGAAATGGGCAATCCGCGAACGATAAGGCAAGGCCGAGAAGAGGATGGTGGAGCCATCAAGGGGTGGGACCGGAATGAGGTTGAAGAGGGCCAACATTATATTAATAATTACAATGGCCGAAAGTATGGGAGTTACCGAGGCTCCCAAGTAGGCGACGGCAATACCAGAACGGATAAGAAGACCAAAGATCAAAGCCAAGAGCAAGTTGGAAGCGGGACCAGCGGCCGCCACATAAGCCGGACCATACTTCCCCGCCTTGAGGTTGTAGGGGTTATAAGGCACCGGCTTGGCCCAGCCAAAAACGATACCCCCAGGGATAAGAGACAAGACAAGAGGGACAAGAATAGAACCAATCGGGTCAATATGAGGAATCGGGTTCAGAGTTAAGCGCCCCGCCAATTTGGCCGTTGGGTCACCCAAAACATAGGCCATCCAGCCATGAGAGACCTCATGAACAATGACCGAAATGACCAAAATGGCCAAGGAGAATATAAAACTTAATGATATAACGTCCATAATTTATAGATAAAGATTAAAGGGTTGCCAAATTAACTATATAATGATAGCATGTAACCACTTATATGAAAACTTGTTTAATTTGCGACAAAGGTTCCCTCATGGTTGGTGGTTACTCCAACCGCGTGCGCGCGACCAAATATAACCCCATCCCTAAGCAGCGCAAGCAGCCTAACTTGCAATGGGGCAAAACCGCCGACGGTTCCCGCATTAAGCTTTGCACCCGATGTTTAAAGGCTGGCAAGAATCTCACGGTTACTTCTGCTAAAGTTAAGGCAAAATAAATTCAAAAAGACATTGCTAAAATCCGACACTAATACCGTCGGATTTTAGTTTGATGGTGCCGAGGTCCTTGGTTTGGAGAGTTTGGATGCCGGCCATTTTTAGCCAACCGATAGTCTCGGGGCTTGGGTGGTTATAGCGGTTCTTCTCCGCAACAGAGATTATCGCCAGCTCTGGTTTAACCGCCCTGAAGAAAGCTAGGGAATTAGAGCTCTTCGCGCCATGGTGGGCAACTTTTAGCACCGTAGCTTTTAGGTCAGAGCTTTTAGCTGTTAGTAATTGATTCTCTAATTTAATAGACGCATCACCCATGAAGAGGAAGGAGGTGGAGGCATAAGTGAGCTTGGCAATAATCGAACTATAATTAGAATCCGGCTTCCCTCCCCTCGGACCCCAAGTGGCAGGATGGGCTTCGATAATACTGAGATAGACGCCAGGGCTTAGAGTAATTTTTGTTCCCCTTTTTGCAATCAGGTGCGAAGATTTTTCTTTTATTACATCTTGCTCAAGAGTTTTATAGACAGAAGTCTCGGCCGTGAAGAGTGGCTCAATAAAACCAGCCACATTATAACGATCAAAGACTTCGGGCAAACCACCAATATGGTCTTGGTCGGGATGAGATTCTAAAACAAGATCAATGGAGTGATCAAAGAAGGGCATGGCTTGACCAAGGGCGCGTATCACACTCCGGTCTGGACCCCCATCAATCAAAACTTGGTTGCCGTTGGGCGCCGTGATTAAGATGGCATCGCCTTGGCCGACATCAAGAAAGTCTACTGTTAAATACTTACTCGGCGTCTCATACCAAACCGCCAGCCAAGTAGTGACGGTAAAAATTAAAAGTAAAAAAATAAAGCCCCAGCGATATTTCATTGTTCTGATTATAACAAACTCGCAAAGATATGAGCCATTTTGAGGATATAAGCGAGGAGGAAATAAGTAGGATAACTGATGAGAAGAGATAGGAAGGAGGAAATAAAACCAGTAATACCCGTTAAGAAACTTAAGAACATGGCAATGGGAATAGGTGGGAGAATGAAGATGTTGGAGATGAAACCAACGAGCGAAGCGTTGCCCATTTTATAGAGGAGCCAAGGGTAGACGGCGAGTTGGGCGCCGGTGGTGGTGCAGATGAGCTCTTTGAGACCGGACCAAACATCCTTGTTAAACTTTTTCTCCCCGCTTCCGCGAAGTTGGACTTCGGGCTCTCTTGAAGTCCAACTTCTCAAAAGCTCGGGATTTTTGAGAAGTCGTTTCTCGCGTAGCCAGATGCGACTTCGCAGAAATCCCGAACCGATATCCAAAAGCTTCTCCACCACGGGTGACAAATATATCAAACCCAATGTGGCGAGGAAGGAGAGTTGAAAGCCGAGGTCGAAGGCGAGAAGCCTTGGATTCCAAACTATCATCAAGAAGCCGGCAACAATTAAGGCCACTCCCGCATCATAGGTGCGACCATAACGCCTTGCTATGAGCGCGATGGCGCCCATCACCGCCGAGCGCACGGCCGCAGCTTCGCCACCGGTCATCAGGACAAAAAGAAAGATTGAACCAATAGAAAGGAGCCAGGAGAAAGCCGGTGTGAGCCAAGCGAAGAAATAGAGCACACTCTCGGCCACAATCGTAATGTTATAGCCAGAGAGGACAATAATGTGCGAGACCCCGGCTTGCCTAAACTCATCTTCAGTCTTCTTACCTAAGCCGCCCTTGTCCCCCAAGATGAGACCGCCAGCTAACGAGGCAGCCGGCTCGGGCAAAGTACGACGAAGATTGCCTAAGAAATTATTTTTTAAAGAATAGAGACCAGCCTTAACAGTAGAACCGTTACCCCGAGAAATGATTTTAAGTTTGGGCTGATAAACTGTTTGTTCTATGCCGCGGACTAATAAATAATTTTGATAATCGAAGACGGTGTTTTGTTCAGTCAAAAAGTTCTGAGGCTTTTCTACTTTACCAACGAGCTCCACTTTGTCGCCGTAAGAGTAGTCGGTGAAGTTGTCAATAATAGCTAGAACTCTCGAGTTCGTGCGAAGTCGCATTTCGGGCTCACTTGAAAAACGACTTCTCACAAACTCGGACTCCATAAGCTCAATCACCAACCTCGTTGAAGCATCTCGCCGGTCTGGGTCAGCGACAACCATGGCTAGGCAAGGCCTAGACGAAGATGAGCAATCGGGCAAAGCTTGGTCAGTTTTTTGGCTAAAGTTAAATCTAATCAGGCCGAGAATCACTCCAACAAAAATTATGGCGAGAGCTAAAAAAAGCTTTTGGCGCTTAAGTTTGAGAAACAGGGCCGAGAAAGCCAGAGCGAGAACCAAAAATAGCCCCACCCACGGCAAAGCCCAAGAGATAAGACCACCCAAGGTGACACCGCTCAAAAAACCAAATATGAGCAGGGCTAAATTTTTTCTCAAATTAGCCATGCTCATTTTTCTTTTTTAAAACAACCCCGACTGAGAATTACTTCCCTCGTCCATGGCTTCGTTGGCCAGCTTGTCGGCCTCATGATTCTCTTCGCGGGGAATATGCACAAAGGACAGGTTATGGAAGTCGGCGACGCGGGCATTCCAAATTTTCATAAAGAGTTTGGCCAGATTATCATCTTTTATCTGATACTCCCCTTTTAACTGCCGGCAAATCAACTCGCTATCCATACGAATCTCGACCGGCAAATCTTTGATCTTATCTTTGCCAAAGACTTTTTTAAGAGTCTCTAAGCCCAAAATTACCGCTTGATACTCAGCTTCGTTATTGGTCACCTTGCCTAAAAAAAGTTTGGCCGTACGCACCGCATCCTTCTTCTCATTGCAAATATAGACCCCTGCACCGGCCGGACCCGGATTGCCACGTGAACCGCCATCGGTGTACATAAATATTTTGTCTGTATTCATATTTTTATTATAACAAGGACATCTAAGTTATCAACACTTTCTATTGTAATTCTGGCCATTTCTACTATACTAAAAACGCACTAAAAAATGAAAAAAATCGAACAAGAATATAATAAGAAAAAATGTTGGGGCATGGTTTCCTCCATCGATGTCTACAAATGCAACCCCAAGAAGATTACTAGTAAAAAAGAAATCCAAAAGTTCGTCATTGAGCTCTGCAAGCATATTGACATGAAGCGTCACGGACCAACCTTGATCGAGCGCTTTGCCGAAGGGGAACTCGCTGGTCACTCGGCCATGCAATTCATCGAGACCTCGAGTATTACCATGCACTTCGACGACCAACACGACAATCGTGCCTTCATCGACATATTCAGTTGCAAATTCTTCGATCACAAGGAGGCCGAGAAATTCTGCCGTGAGTTCTTAGGGGGCAATAAGTCCAAATCAATCTACTACTTCAGACACTAGTTTCTCTCCAGCTCAATAACTTCCTAGACAACAGAAAACCGCCCCGTGCCATTTGGCCCGGGGCGGTACTTAATTGAGGATATCACTTCTCGATTCGCTTCGCCTTAGCTACCTTAAGAGCTTCCTGCTTGCGATGCCGCTTCTGGAGCCAGCCGTTGGTGGCCTTCGTGGCGGTCTTCCGCAACTTCCTTGCCTCGCGATAAGTCGCCGAGACAAAGGTCACGAAATAATACCATTCACCCATGCGAACCCTCTGGATTTGGCGCTCATGATCACGGCGACGCTCGATATTGTCCTCGAGCACATGCCCAAAGTCCAAAGTGTTACCCTTAGGAGCATGTCCAAAGTAACCCTTCCAAGCTTCGGTCACTTCACGTCGAGCACGAATGTACTCACCCCGCGAACCGACCTCATTCTCCTCAACGGCAAAACGTTCTGCCATCTCATAGAGCGTATATATCCGCCGGTCCACCCTCTGCAGGTAAAAGGAACGGAAGTAATAGTACGCCAAGAGAGAAGCAAAGCCGACGCCCATAGAGAAGACCGTCGGACCATGGCCAGATTCACTCAAGAAATCCGGCGCAAAGGTCTTCGCGAAGAGAAAGCCAACACCTCCGGTCATAGCCGCCTTCCATGCAGTTGTGAGGAAGACTCCTCGACTCGTCGAAAGTTGGGCCTGCTTAATACTGCGAGCTCGTTCCTCGATAGCTGCCTCGGTCCGAACGTGCTGTTCCTGCTTGCGCCGAAATAGCCCACGAGACAAAGACACTGCCGAGAGGCGGATGAGGAAGAGAAATTTCTTCTCCCTCGGTCCGCCACGACGCTCAACCCATTTCTCAAGGGCCTCGAAGACCTTAACGGCCTCACGAGCGGTTCGCCCAATCGAAGTGACCTTACCCTTTTCTTCTTCAGCCGTACACACGTACATGCTGTAGGCAAGGTTGCAGACATTCGCCGGGGTCAACGCCATCAAAGCGTCAACCAAGTCCGAAGGGACTTCTCGCTTGGCCATGAGGTTTGGCGTTTGTCCTTTCAACCTCTTCCGAGGGCGCTCAATCGTGGCCGTCATTGTTTTCATCTTCCGAGTCGTGGCCATCAGCGTCACCGTGATCCCCATCATCCTCTTCATCAAGGTGCGGAGACATGGCCACTGCAGCCAAAATACGATCAAACTTCCTCATCTTGAGCGTTAGTCCTGGAACATCAGGGATGGCCTTCAGAAACTTCCCATTGTTCGTCTTCACTGTAATCGTCCCAGAGAAGAGCAGTAGTCGCTCGAGAACGTCCGGAAAGGTAAAGGTGAACTGTTTGGACCCACGCCCGAAAGAGTCGCTGCTTGACCAAAACACGAAACGTTCTATCTCATTGTGCGTCATCCGCCATTTCTGATTGAGTCGAACAGAGATCACCATGCCCAGAAATATCGGGGCAAGGATCAAGCTGATCGTCGAGGTCAGGCCCACGGGATAATCCATCTCTCGTGTTCCCAGCCAGTGGCCGATAGTCCGAAAAACGGGAACCCCATAAACCGACCCCAACCACAGGGCACAGAACACAAAAACCATTACGACGAGGGACCATATGGCCACCCAGTTGCGCCCCATGTCGAAACTAATGGCCAGAAGCACCACCGTCATGGCCAAGACATAGACCCAGGAAAGAGCCGACGGAGGTGTCCCCACCAGACTCCACAAGTAGCCGACCAAACCCAAGAACAGGATCGGCCAGCAGAAAACAAACTTCGGGTATGAGTGGAACACGATCGAATTCTCGTCCTGATGGCGACTGAAGGCAAAGAGTAGCTTCGCCCTCCATCCCCCCTTCTTGGGAGGATGTATCTTCTCAGCAATTGGGGCACCCGGCACAGGCTTGTGTTGGGGTTGAGATTGAAATGTCTCTCCATTCGACTCCATAACTTTTCTCCTTAACCTTATGTTTCAGCATTTATTTTCTCGCTCACGAAGCAGACAAGCTTCGTGAGCGTCGTATCCTCAATTGTCAGAGACCAAAGATAAAAAGAGGCTACTAAGCCTCGTCTGTCGAGATTACAACATAATTATTAAGAAAATGCAAGATGTTTTAAGGCTTAACTTTTCCCTCAGGTTTTTTGAGATCTATGATACGTAAACGCAATTCAGGATAATTTTTAAACATTGATTTCTCAAGAGTTACCAGCAGGTCAATCTTCTCCCCTTTCTCTAATTTAATATCACCAAAAATATGGGTTGGGTCATTGGGAGTAGGACTCACAAAAAATCCTATGGCCGGAATCTTCTTCCCGTCAGACTTTTTAAACATCAATTCTAGATGCAAACCTCCGTTACCAAAATATTTTACCTCGTCAATTTCTATCGCTCTTAACCAAAAGATGGGTTTAGGATTCTCCATCCCAAAAGGAGCCATGGGTTCTATCAATTTATAGGTCTCCCAAGTTAATTGATCAAGAGAAAGCTCTTCGTCTGCCAAGAGCTCAGTGACGACATCTTTTTTCTTCGCTTTTTTAGCTGAGGCGACAAGCTTCTTCTCCAAATCTTTTCCTTTGTCACCAGAGAGAGAAAAGCCACCCGCCATTGGATGTCCGCCAAAATCATTGAAGAATTTATCGCCCGCACCAGCCATCACCTCCACCACATTGAGTGAGCCATCAGAACGACACGAACCCTTAATCGTCCCAGCGTCATTCTTACTCCAAAGCCAAACGGAGCGACCATATTTCTCGGTTATTTTGGACGAGGTCATACCAAGCACACCAAGGCCCCAATCCGACGAACCCATCACAATAATCTCGGGCAAACTAGCTAAGCCGTCCAACTTTTCTCCAATATCTTTAACAATTCTCTCAACAGCCTCTTTGCGCTCTTGATTCTTCCCCTCAAGGTGATCGGCAATAGTCCGGGCCTCGGCTTGATCTTTAGTGGTTAAGAGATAATAAGCCTGCGAAGCGTGCGACATGCGACTAGCCGAGTTGATACGCGGCCCAATCATAAAGCTAATGTCATCTTCAACAATATTCGCCGGGCGGAGTTTGATTTGAGAGAGAAGGGTCTGGAGGCCAAGGCGACGAGTCTGACGCAAAACTTTAAGTCCATAGGTGACCAGCATTCGATTCTCTCCCGTGAGCGCCACCATATCCGAGACTGTGGCGATAGCGACAAGGTCGAGCAACCATTTCTCCCAACCAACGGGGAGATCGAAGCGCTTGGTCGCGAGCACCGCGCACACAAATTTAAACATGACACCCGCGCCAGCCAAAAGTTTATAAGGATATTCATCATCACTACGCTTCGCATCAATCACGGCAAAGGCGGGTGGGGCAATAGGTGGGACAAGGTGATGATCGGTAATAATCACATCAATCCCCTCCGCTTGAGCCATCGCCACTTCCTTCACGTCAGTAATGCCGCAATCAATGGTGATGACGACTTTGACCCCTTCTTTGATAAAGTCGCCAATCTTCTTCTCATTCAGACCATAGGCCTCATTGTGCCGATCGGGGATATAAACTTCATAATTAGTAAATTTAACCTCGTCAAAAAACGAGGAGAGAATAGCCGAACCGGGGATACCATCAGCATCATAGTCACCAAAGATAACAACTCGCTCGCCCTTCTCAATCGCCAACAGTAGCCGATCGACACCCTTTTTCATATCTTGCATAAGAAATGGGTCGAGAAGGTCACGTTCATAGTCGGGATTAAGATAGAGCTCGGCGTCCTTGGCCGTAGTGATACCACGATAAAAAAGAAGTTTCCGAACAAGTTCGGGGTAATTGGTTAATTCTTTCTCAACTTTCTTCGGTATAGCCTTCCTCAGGGCCCATTTTTTCTTAATCATTTGTCTTTATTGTTATACAATATACTATATAAGAGCTAATATATAAAATTATGGAAACAGACTGTATTTTTTGCAAAATTATCGCCGGCGATATCCCGGCTGACAAAGTTTATGAGGATAACGACTGGCTGGCCGTTCTCGATATCAACCCTGTTAATCTTGGCCACACCTTGCTCTTACCTAAGGCACACCACCGCAACCTCTTCGACCTACCCGCAGAACTTCTCATCAAACTAGGCCCAGTCTTACAAAAACTGGCCAGAGCAATCAAAGACGGAACCAAAGCCGATGGCTTAAATATTGGTTGGAATAACGAACCGGCTGCCGGCCAACTCGTCTTCCACTCCCATGTACACCTCATCCCCCGCTTCGACGGCGACGGTTTCATCCATTGGCATGGCCAAGGTGGCTATACCAAAGAAGATTTTGCCGAGACTCAAGAAGCTATCAAAAAATCTTTAATTTAAGCCATTTCTCCTCTCCCCGCCCAGGCCTCAAGTGAGTCCGAAACCTGGGCGGTGTTTTTATACTTGACGAATTTTGAAGTTATGACACACTAAAGGGCAGAGGGATGCCACAAAGAAGGGCATTGGGGCCCAAGCTCTATCTGAATGCTCCCCGCGTGGCCGGATGCCACCGGCTACCGCCGCCAGTTTTTCGTAACGCGACCACCCCCTTGGGGTCCCACCGCATTGCGAGACCTGGCGGTTTCTATTTTTATCCTTGACAAATTTTGTGGTTATGATATACTTAACTTAGATGCTCCTCTAAGAAGTTTGCTGACCCCTCGCTCGCCCAATTGCGAGTTAGCGATGAGACCACCCCAGCAATCTTCTCTGTTCTATAAATAAAGAAAGGCCGTAGCAACTGCGAGAGCTCGCGTAGTTGCACTCCGAATCGCTCGGAGTAGTAGGCCCACGGACGACGCCACGAAAGTGCCCTAACTTTCAATTTTTATTTAGATTAGGCAACGAAGTTCATGCGTCTGGATTTCGTTGCTCACTGCTTTTGCCCCCTCGAGGGGCCCCGTTTGCCGCCATGTCTTAGGACCTCTGGCGGCTTTGTAATTCTAAAAAAATTATTTTAAAGATTACTTAGATCTTGTGTCAAAATAATTCAGGATCCAGAAGGAAAGAGGAATATCTTCTGGGAGTATATGTAACCTCGCATAGGCCGGCCCAGAGTCACCCTTTGAGAGAAGAAAGTCATGGACCGGAGTCTGGCCACCAGAATAACGATAAAGACTTTCGCCTTTTCTTCCGCTGGCTAAATCCCTCCCTCCAAAACTATTTGGATCCCATTTCCCTTCTTCATCGGCAATCATATCCTTCACAATCAGCGACGTTTTTAACAAATAAAGAAGGGCTGAGGATAAGTTGCCGTCCATTCCCTGCCGCAGACGTTGTTCGGCGATTTGATAATTATTGTCTTTATTCTTTAGACTTTCCCTTTGGACAATCAGACGGCCCACCTCTCGACATTTCTTCAACAAACTACCAAGCACATCATCTCCATATTCTCCCACAAAAGATTGGAGATCAGCTAAAATCTCGGGCAATATCTGCGGCGCCAAATTTTGCCCGAGCTCAGCAAAACTTGAGATAATTTGTTTTTTCTTTCCTCCTTCCTCTTTTTGTGTTTGATCTATTTTTTGCTGGATCTTTTTTAACAGAGCAGCAAAAGTATCCGGGGAACATCCATACTCATAGCGCTCGTCTTCTGTCATGATATCTTCATGGACAATACGGTGGATAGAGCCCCGACGGAACAAAAAAGTGTCTTCGGATGTGTTAATTTGGCGGTTTAGACCAACCACTCCTTTTTCTTCCGCTTCAAGGGCCCTGATTCCAACTCTAATCTGGCCGATTAACCTCTCTCGAAAGGAAGGGAGGGCAATAAAGTCACGAAAATGTATTATGTCATTAAGCCAAAGCCTAAAATCTTTGCCTTGACTGGCCAAAAGGTCATAATCTTTCATTAGTCGGTCAGAGGCCTCATAGTAAAAATAATCTTCCCAATTAGTATTAGCCAGAGTTTCTTTGGCTTGATTCAAAAGGTCTAATATTTCTCGATCGAGATCCTCTATCGTTCGACGGCGAGCAGAGGCCTTTCTCTCTGGATCCGGTCCATCGGGAAAAAGTTCTTTTTCCTCAAATTGACGAACACTAGTAACAAAGTCCTCCAACTTCTCCTTTTTGAAGCCGATTAGGCCACTGGGTAAATCGTCTCTTTCAAAAATTTTAGCCAAAACATTAACCACAAAAGCCATTGCCGCTGTAGCCTTTTTATCAAGATTAAAAATCTGTCCAGAATAGAAAGAATTTTCTAGTAATACACAACCGAGGTTAATCAACCGAACATCTTTTTCCTCAAACATATTCGGCGCTTTAATATCTGGCCGAAAATTATAAAGAAAACGACCTAATGCAACAAGATTATTATCGTCGATATCTTTTTTACCCATTATTGCCTCGAAGAAAGAGGAAATTATTTCGGGTGTCACTTTTTCTCTCAAAGAATCACTGGCTTCCTCTAGGACTAGAGATGGCTCTACCGCAATCAGCTTTCGTTCGTCGTCATCATAACCAACTTCCTTAGAAGCTTGGCGAAAATTTCTAAAATCATCTAGTTGCCCTTCTTTCATAATAATTTATTTTAATGCTTTGATCCCCGGCAAGGTGCCGGAAGAGAGAAAATCGAGCATCGCCCCGCCAGCAGTGGAGACGAAGTTGAATTTTTTATCAATTTTAAGTTCATGAATCGCCGCCAAGGTATCGCCACCGCCAACAATTGAGAAGCCTTTGGCTTCAGCAATTATTTTGGCCAACTCTAGTGTCCCCTTCTTAGCCCCAACCTCAAACCAACCCGCGGGACCATTCCAGATTATCATCTTAGATTTCTTCACAGCCTCTTCAATAACCTCTAGAGTATCTTTGCCAATATCAACAATCTGGTCTTTTTTATTAGTCACCACATCTGATGGCACTACAATTTTTTTATTTTTCAAGAACGGCTTAATATAACTCACATCATCATCGGCAATCGAAGCACCAATATCACAACCCATCGCCTTCATAAAGGAATTGGCAAAAGCACCAACGATAAAAATTTGGTCAGCCGTCTTCAAAAATTTCTTAATGAGCGGAATCTTGGTCTCGAATTTGATACCGCCCAAAATTACCGTGAGAGGCTGTCTAGGCTTAAGGGCCAAACTTAAATTTTTAAATTCTTTAGCAAAGAGTAGGCCGGCATAACTTGGCAAGTACTTAGTAATGGCCGAGACGGAGGCGTGAGCCCGATGCGAAACCGAGAAGGCATCGTTAATATAAATATCGGCAAGACCGGCTAATTGCTTTGCAAAAGCGGGATCATTCTTTTTCTCTCCTTCATATTGACGGATATTCTCTAAGAGAACAATTTGGCCTGACAACAAATAACTCTCAAGCTTGGGATCATTTATTTTTTTAACCAACTGAACACCAAAGAATTTTCCAAGATACTTCGCGACTGGAGCCAAACTCTTGCTCCCATCGTTTCCCATATGGCTAACCAAGATTACCCTTGCTCCCTTCTCTAAGAGATAATTAATGGTCAGCAAACTCTCATCAATTCTTGTTGTCTCGGTGATTTTACCAGCCTTAATCGGAGCATTATAATCGACACGAACAAGAACTTTCTTATTTAGGAGATCTTTCTTTTTTAATTGATTAAGGAATTTCATAATCTATTTAGACAATGAGGCAATCTTAATAATCTCGGCAAAATTCTTAGGATTCAAGGAATCGCGGCCCACCAAGAGACCATCGGCCTGACCGGCACCAAGAAAATCACCAGCGTTTTGGGCATTCGCCGAACCGCCATAAAGAACTGGCACGGCGAGGGCCTTCTTCTTGCCGAGTATGCCCGAGAGAACCTTGCGGATAAAAATTTTATTATGAAGAAAGCCGTCGGGGGTCTCAACACCTGTCGCATTCTTGCCAATCGCCCAAACCGGCTCATAGGCGACAATCAAGCGGTCAGCTAATTTTACAGGGAAGCCAGCTAGGGCCTTCTCGAGCTGCTTCTGCAAAGCTTCAAGATATTGCCCCTTCTCATCGCGGACCTTCTCACCAATACAGAGTATGACCTTAAGACCCGCGGTTAGGGCGGTCAGGACCTTCTGGTTCACAATCTCGTCGGTATCACCACCCGCTCGTCGCTCGGAGTGACCGATAATTGTGCTCTTAACGCCAAGGTCTCGCACCATATAAGCCGAGACACTCCCCGTCTGCGCGCCTTGGTCCTTGTCGCTCACGTCCTGAGCTCCAACTTCAACCTTGCCCCCCATCGCCATTTTCTTAAGTTCTGGTAAATAGATAAAAGGTGGGCAAATAAGCACCGAGACCCCACGAACCTTACTCACCGAACGCTTAATTCCCGCAAAAGTGGACTTAACGTCCTTAAGGGTCACCGGATTCATCTTCCAGTTCCCAGCAATAATTTTTGTAGACATAGGGTTATTATAGACCAAAACAAAAATAAACAAAAAAGAGCCGTTATTAAAAAGTTGTTTTTCTGGTAACATTTTTTACGATTGTAAAAAATGTTACCATTTGTTAAAATAGATAATAATAATGAAACTAACCGACCAAATATTTCTCTTTTTATCTAATCATCCAGGTAATTACCGTAATTTGCGGTTACACATGATGGGAGATCCTCGAATAGAAGAGGAGATGGAAAAAGTATCAACGCAAAGAAGAGCGAAATATGCCCAAGAAAAAGTATTAAAATCAACACTATATCGTCTCAAGGAAAACGGGCTACTTAAAGAAAATGGGCAAAATTGGAGTCTGACAATTGAAGGGCTAAGAAAATTTAAGAGCCAAAAATTATACAAAAATCACACTACACCAATTAAAGGGAACAAAACGGACAAAAAAGTTATCATTGCTTTCGATATCCCAGAAGACAAGAAAAGAAGTCGTTACTGGCTAAGAGTAGAACTGGTTGGGCTCGGATTTAAGCTACTACAAAAAAGCGTTTGGCTTGGACCCGCTCCCCTACCCAAGGAATTTATTGAGCATCTAAAAACAATGGACCTTCTCCCCCACCTCAAATTTTTTGAGGTCAAAGAGAAAGAAATTGTTTAATTTTCTTTAACCTTCCAAATTGGTAACATTTTTTACAATTGTAAAAAATGTTACCATATATGATATTGCAATTTTATTTTAATAGACATAAACAGTCCGTCTTGCCTTTTTACATATATAAGTTAGACTAAATATAGTATGATTAATCGAATAAACTTTAGCTTCTGGTTTAGCTACTGTCTGCCTCAGGCGGAAAGTTTATTCGTGTAATCAAAGACTTCACGAAATCAGACGATCCGCCCTGTAGGCGGATCGTTTTCGTTTAAGTCAAAATTGTTCTTTCAGACAACAAAGGAGTCATGGCCATGAACAAGAAGACGCGCAGAGATTGTGACCACAACGCTGGTCACAAGGTCAACTTTGAGACTGTGGACGGAGTCGAAAAACTAAGAGGGTGCACCTGGTTGACAGATGGCGAACCAAACGGGGAGCTTCACCAGAGTGGCTGCACGGAAATAAAGGCCAAGGGTGTCTGCCCCTTCGTGGAACAAGGACTCTTCATCGAACCCCAGAAGACTCTGAGATAATGGCCTTCTCCCCCGGTCAAACAATGGCCCGCGCAATATCCGTTGCGCGGGCCATTACTATTTTTGAATTAAATTTCTCGCCAAGAAATTGTTTGATACTGGTCAGAAGTCAGAGGGAAGGATGGCGGCGGACCATACAAGAGGTTGCCATCATAGGTGATATTGCGGATATCATAGCCACGACCATCAGTATAAGCAAAACCGTAACGTTCTTTAGTGGCAATCATACCAAAGAGGGTAAGGCTGTGTCGATCAGCATTATCACAAGCACTTTCATAGTAATAACGACCAACTCGCCCACCCTTAGCCACGAGGGCCCCGTCAATCTCCAAGTCATCATCACTATATTCTCCAACATTAATATTATCTTGAGCCACGAGCGAGATCACATCTTGCCCATCGAAGTTTGTATATTTAAGGTCACTATTAATAGTAATGCTAGTGTTGGTGTTGGTACTCTCAGGGAAACGGGCCGAGGCAATTGTAATTCGCGCCGTATTGATTTGTCCCGAGACCCAGACATTATCCTCAACAAAAATCAAACCATTGGATGGGAAAGGGTAATTAGTCACATAGGTCTCTTTGTTGATGCTCCAGGTTCCCCAATCATCCTGGTTACCAGGGTCATCACAGTTCCTAGGAGTAGAGATGATCGAAGTAACTTTATAAACATCAAAGGTATCGTTGGTTTTTAAAATTAAGTGATAACCCTGCGACCCAGAATTGGCAAGGTACTTACCGCTCGAGGTGTTGGCACTGGCCTTAATTGTGGCCAAATCGGCCGACAAGCCAACGAAATCTACCGCTGGCACGGGAGACTGCCTCCCCGCCATAAAGACATCTGTTCGTGCTGGCAAAGTAGCATTAGGGAGTGGATCAACCGTTCCCAAGTGAGTATGAACAGCGTATTCATCGGCACCAACATGATCCGGGTCAGAGTAGGTCGCTCGGGCACTAGTGACCAAATTATGAGCCAAGCCGTCAAAACGGATACCACCATTGGAATGAACGGGGCCAAAGACTTCGGTCCCCTCACCAAAACGCATATCGGTATTAGCCACCATCGCATACTTCGCGAGAGAAGGTATTGCTAATTTACTTTCTAAGGTTCGTACCGCCTTGGACCCGTCAAAAACTTCTCCTTTAGAAACAATTGTAACAATCGTCGAGCCGACAATTGGCGGTGTAATTGTAAGAGTGAATTGACCAATAACATTACCGTCCTTATCCGCAAAAGAGTGGACATAAGGACCCACACGCCCCGTGCCATCTTGGAAGTCTTTGGTAGCATGGGCCAAGTGCCAACGATAATAATCAAGGCCAGACTCGGCAATGGCTAAGGCTTGTTCTCGAGAATTAAGAAGTTTGGAGTAACGCAGACTTGTCCCGGCCCAACCAAGAAGACCCGTAATAATAACCACTCCAATGGCTCCAAAAACGAGAACTTGGATTAATAAGTAGCCAGAATTTAAAGTCTTTAATCTCATAAATTATCTTTCAAATTACGAAGCATCACTTGACTACTCAAGTAGAGCGGAGCCGGTGAACGAGTCGGGTTGGCATCAATTAATAATTCAACTTTAATCAAACGTACGGCCTTGAGGTCAATCGGATAAGAAAGGGGCGAACTCGAAGCGGTGCCGTCATAATTCTTGTCATAGTAACTAAAAATTAAACCGTTTGAGTTAACAAGATCGTTAGCGGCTGTCCCGATGCTCTCATTACTTTGAAGATAAACGTAGGGTTGACCTGTCGGGCGTATAACCCCTCGCTTCAAAACCTTACCCTCAAGCCAATAACGGATTCTGTCTCTTATGCCATTATTATCAACGTCACTATAAAATGTAATGGTCGAGGAAGCCGCCGCCTCTATTGGGTAAGCCCCATTCGAAGCTGGCTGAGCCCGACGAAGCTCGGTCATCATGCGAGAAATCGCCATATTGGCATCACTTTGTGCCACCAGCGATTTGGACACAACATAATTCTGCACAAAAATATCTCGCCCAAAGTTGGAGACAGCTAAGCCCACGACAGCACAAATGCCAACAACAACTAATATTTCGATAAGAGTAAAACCTTTTTTAATCATTTTATTATTGCGGATTAAGAGTTATCTCTAAAATCTGCCAATTGCTGCTCATTGTTACCGAACCATTATAAGCTTGGTAGCCCGTCTTTTGAGTTAGTAAATTATAAGTCCCAAGACTTAAATCGGAAAAGAAGACCTGGCCAAAAGGTAAACATTCGGAACTATAGGTAACCGTAATTTCTGAGATATTAGGGGTGAAACTACGGTTCGTCGTAGCTAAGAAAATTTTATAGCGCAGATAGCGCTTGTTATTATGTTGAACATTTATATTGCTGCCCGAGACAGTGTAGAAGGTGCTTGCTGTTCCATCCGGACCAGCAAAATTCCAAGTTGTAGTTGCCGGATCATTGCTTGAAGCCAGTTGAAGGCGAACGCTACCCGAGCCCGTTGATGAGGCTTGATCAGCCGGTTGCCAATTCAAATTATAAAAAGTTGTCGAGGCGGTCCCTGCATCAAAAACTCGAGAAATCAAATAACCGCTACTGGCGTAGAGACCGAGAGTATTTTTTAATTTTATATCACCGGCCGGATTATTAATTTCGATATTGCCATCAGTTGTCCCACTGCCGAGAGACCAGTCGGTATCTCTGAAGAAGCCTCGGCTTGTGCCTTGCGACTTGCTTGTCTCCCCCACCTTACTAAGAGTGACCGTAACATCAGACAAAGGAAGACGAGTTGAGCCATCCTTCACCGACACCAAGAGTCCACGGCCAGACGGCGGGGCCAGGAGCAACTTAACCTCACTCGTCACCCCTGGAGGTAAGAGTACTGATTGCAAGGGAAAAGACCCGACAATCGCCCAAGCACTATCATTGGGAGTAAATTTATAAGTATCCCACTCCATATTAATAAGATTGAGAAGGCCGGCAACAGGGACGGTTAGGTTCTGGCTATAGCGCAAGATAGTATTATCAGCGTCCATATATTTGCTCCCCTGTAAACGGAAGGAGAAGGGTCCAGCGGGCTGACAATACTGGTCAATGGTCTTAACCTGCAAATTGCTAAGTTTATCAATCACCAAAGTCAAACGGGTTAATTGCCCAGCCAGAACCGTGGCATTAGGCTTAGCTGGTTTGGTCAGACCATTCTCGCCCGCAGCATAAGTTCGATCAGACGAGTAGCCGGTCTTACTCACCTCAACTCGATAAGCGAGATTTCCCGTTGGCAAATCCACCAACTGCAAAAGTCCAACATTGTTGGTTGAATCTCGAATAACCATCGTGGTCGTACCAACAACCCTCGTCACCTTAACATCAGCATCCACTACCGCCTGACCATTGGCATCAATAACCTGAACAAAGAGAGCGCCGTTACCCGAACTCGTCTCTAAATTCTTCGGAGCCACCTGAGCCGTCAAGGTTAAGGGCGAGTAGTGGAGACAAGTTGGACAAGTAATCTCCACCGCGACAAGTTTGTAATCGCCCGGGTTAAGATCGTTCTTCGTCGAACTGCCAATTACCCCGTCAAAAGGGTCGTCAATTTCGCGAACCGTAGTTGTCACAATAAAATTAGCCCCACTCCTAACATCTGTCTTCTGGTAAGGGATCTTCCCCACGGGCCAACCACCAGCAATACCAACATCCGAATATGGCAAATTACGCGCCACTTCTAATTGCTCGTTGGCCAAAGCAATAGCCGCCGCCTTAAGTTTAGACATCTGGACAAGGCTCGCCAGGCTCCCAAGGGCCTGATAAACCCCCACCGCCAACATCGCAAAAATAACAGTCGCGACCATCGACTCAATAAGAGTGAAACCCTTTTTCTTATTATTTAATAGCATTGGAAAGAGAATACATTGGGCCAATCATCGAGATGGCAAAAAAGCCGACCGCCACACCAATGACAATCATCAAGACTGGTTCAATAACTGTCGACAAGTTCTTCGTTACCTGATCAACCTCATCTTCGAAGAAAAGGGCCCCTTTGAGCAGAAGTTCGGGCAATTGCCCTGTCTCTTCACCCACGGCGGCCATTTCGCTAGCAAAAATAGGGAAAAGATTTTGATGGGCGGCAAAAACAGCAGAGAGAGAGAAACCTTTCTGCACTTTATCGTAAGCCTCAATTAAAACTTCACGGTAATAATGATTCTGAACAACGCGTGCTGTGATCTCAATTGTCTCGGTCATACTGACACCAGCCGCAATAAGCGAAGAAATTGTTCGCAAAACAGTGGCCGAATTAGACTGACGAGTCAGATTATTAATAAAGGGGACATGCAAAAAGACCAACGAGGCATACCTTTGCCCCCAAGTCGAGCGCAAAGTAATCACTGTCGAAACAACCACGGCAAAAATTAGACCAACAACCAGCAAAAGGTTATTAACGAGAAAATCAGACAGCCCAATGACCAACTTCGTTGTTATTGGTAAGGGAACATTAAGCTCACGGAAGGTGGCCGACAAGGTTGGGATTAAGAAGACCATCATTAAAATTCCAATTACCACAATCGCCACCACAATAACCGCCGGGTAAATAAGCGCCCCCATAATCTTGCGCCTAAGACCATAACTCTTATCCAATTGTTCAGCAATTAATTTAAGAGCCTCAGCCAGCTTACCTGACTCCTCGGCTGCCTCCACCATTGCCACAAAGACTTCAGGAAAAACCTTAGGATAAGATGAGAGGGCACGACTAAAACTATCACCCTTATTTATCTTCTGACCGACTTGATCAATAATTTCTTTGAAATGTTTGCTGTTAGTCTGTTTAGAAAGAACGGTGAGCGCTCGCGACAAAGAGAGGCCCGCTGATAACATCGCACTTAAGTTACTGGCAAAAATAATTTTATCTTTTAACTTAACTCGGTGCCCAAAGATATTAAAACTGGAAAGAAGATTAAACCCTCGATTAGCCCTTATCTCATTAACCGAAATAACTGTTAGGCCTTCACTCCGCAATTCGCGAGCCAAAGCAAAGCGATCAGTAGACTGTCGCTCCCCAACAACCTCTTCGTTATCCTCTTTTTTTGCTCGATAGGAAAAGTTAATCATTGTCATTTAAATTTATTCTGTCACCGCCCGCAAAATCTCTTCGACCGAAGTTAAACCCTGCGCCGCCTTGAAGAGCCCGTCCTCAAGCATAGTAAGCATCCCCTCCTTACGAGCCTCGATATTAAGATCATCGGCGGTAGCATTCTTAATAATCATCTCTCTTAAGATGCGTGACATGGTCAAGACCTCAACAATAGCCAAGCGGCCAGCATAACCATCGGGGTGAGCCGATTCTGGTAATTCTTTGGGACGGTAGAAAGTAATGTTAGCCCAATCATCTGTCTCTTTAATAATATTTTCTTTTTTTAAACAGGCGAGAACCTTAGGCAGGTCGGCCTTCTCACCAAAAGACTTGAGCTCTGCCTCGGTCATAACATAAGGCTCCTTCGGTTCACAGAGCTTACGCACCAAACGCTGAGCGACGATAACCTCAACCGTTGAGACAAGCAAGAAAGCCTCGGCCCCAAGATCAAGCAAGCGTGGGATAGTCCCCGCCGCCGAGTTGGTATGGAGAGTCGAGAGCACCAAGTGACCAGTAAGAGAAGCGTTAATCGCAAGACTCGCCGTCTCTTGATCGCGAATTTCCCCCA
The DNA here is from genome assembly GCA_903864935.1 of Candidatus Vogelbacteria bacterium. Classification (GTDB taxonomy): domain Bacteria; phylum Patescibacteriota; class Minisyncoccia; order Phycocordibacterales; family XYD1-FULL-46-19; genus CAIPHT01. The sequence goes on along the minus strand of CAIPHT010000005.1, from coordinate 38,864 downwards.
CCATAATGATGTCCGGGTCCTGGCGAACAAGGGTACGCAAACCACTGGCAAAGGTCAGACCAATATCCGGACGAACCTGTGTTTGATTAACGCGTTTGATCTGATACTCGACCGGATCCTCAACCGTAGAGATATTAACATCTGGGGTATTAAGAATATCTAAGAGCGCATAAAGAGTGGTAGACTTACCCGAACCAGTTGGCCCCGTCACTAAGAGCATACCTGTTGTGCGCTGAATTGCTTTCTGAATTTTCTCTAAGCCTTCACCATGGAAGCCGACAGACTCAAGAGTCAGACCATGGACAGAGTCGGGGAGAAGACGCATCACCACCTTCTCACCAAATTGAATTGGCAAAGTCGAGACACGATAAGAAACGTTGGCCCCATGGCTCGTTGTCTTGAAACGTCCATCTTGAGGCAAACGTTTCTCATCCAAGCGCAAATTGGCCAAGACTTTAATACGAGCGACAATTCCCGAGGCCGTCTCCTTAGGCAAAATCATCGCATCATGCAAAACTCCATCAATACGATAACGAATAACCAATTCATTCTCGAATGGTTCAATATGAATATCCGAGGCCTTCTGCATAATGGCATGCTCTAAGAGCGAATCGACAATACGCACCACCGGCAACCCCTCGGCCAATTTCTTAAGATCATCACCCGTTGGCTCCTCAAGAGGAGCACCGCTGGCCTGATTCTTAATCGCAAGAGACTCCTTCTGGATCAAATCGCCGAACTCCGCCTTAAGACTCTTCTGGTATTGAACCAAGATGCTCTTGATCGACTCATTGTCGGTTAAACGAGGCAAAATCTTAAGCCCCGTCCCCTTCTTCACAAAATCAATTGACTCCAGATCAAGCGGGTCAAGCATAGCCACCTCAAGTGTATCGGTCCCTTTCTTGTAAGCGACAATATTGTGCTTACGAGCAATTGGCTCAGGAATTAAAAAGAGAACTTCTTTAGGGATGCGCTCTTTGCTCAAATTCACAAAAGGGATGCCCAAAATATAAGACTTGGCTCGACGCAGATCGTCCTCGGTCAAGAGTCCCTTGCTCAAAAGTAAGTCCTCCGCCCGGCGAGAATCTCCTCCCGCTTCGGTCATCACCGCATCAAAATCTCGCAACGTGATGAGACGCGCGTCGATCAAAAAATTTTTTAAACTTTCCAAACTAACTAGCATAAACTTTACCTAAATTATAACGCAAATATTTTTTATTCCCAACAAAAAAGAGCGGATAAGTCCGCTCTTTTTTGTTTTGATAAATTTTTACTCTCTAATTAGTCTTGAGGCAAGAAATTGAGGCGCTCACGATTGAATTCTGGCAATTAACAAACCAAGAATTTGTTGAGGTAAGAACACTCGATTCAATTCTATTGCCCTTGGAACAAGCGACCCCACCACTCATGACAGTATAACCAGCAGGACAATACATCGTGCCAGAGTCAGAAGAAGCAGAATAGCTAGGAGCAGGACAATCTGCGGCCTGATTTGCCCTCCCATCTAAATAATAGACACATCTCTTCACCACGGGAGCAGAGGCTGAAGGCCAAGCATTTTTACACACCCCACCTAAACACAACTCTCCGGCGGCTGCTTCTGGCTCACCCTTATTTAACAGACCATTACTCAAAACCAGACCGCTCGTTATAACAACGTTACTGGCATTGTGTGAGTTAGAATTAGGGTCCTTGATATTGAAAACATTGGAAATACCGTTGTAGATACTAAAACCTCCAGGATTAGTGTCCCCAGCAACATTAGCCCGACCGAAGATAAAACGCCAAGTCTTAGAGCCATCAGCTGTTTGAAAAGCCAAACCATTGTTAACTGAATTTGCTAATTTAACCTGAAAAGTAGAACCACCAGCTCCAGAAACTTCAGAACTACTATTCACAAAAACGCGACGAGCGCTGGTAATAGCATCTGTACCAAGAGCCGTCCAAAAATTGGTTGAGCCAGAAGAGGTAGTAAGTGGACTACAAGCTCCCGAGCTATTACAAACATAGTAATTTTGAGCATAGAGACTGCCGGTCGTTGTTGTCCCTACCACATCAAGATTATCCCAAATCTTCACCAAGCGGTCACCTTCTCTCATCCCGCCACCAATAATGTTCAGGAGACTACGAAGCACTCCGGTATGGACCTCGGTATAAGGAGCGACACCGTTCCAATCCAAATCGTAACTCTTCTTATAGGCAATGCGACCAGCATAATTAGCACGCTCTCCCGGCATCGCTAAGGTTGAAGCAAAATCAACGGCTTTATCAGGAGTCAAGCCCAAATCACCACCCAAACCAAGGCTCCCAGCTTTAATTTGAAGGACATTGCCAACATTCACAGGAGAGAAACAGCCAAGGCCATCTTTACTAGGATAACAATCAGGAGGGGTGCTCTGTGGCGCGGTCCAAGGATAATTTTGCTCGACAGTGGCAGCAAAAACATTCTGACCGACGATGAGGAAGAGAGCGATGATGAGGATCAAAAGGAGCAGATTAATATTTTTTGTAAACATTTTTTTTAAAATAGTTAATAATAAATTTTGACTTAATATTTATTGAACAGCTCCCAAATTCTTGGCCATATTATTTTTTTGTGAGGAAGTTAAAGGTTCAACTTTTTGGCTCAGATTCTGCGTCATTATTGTTTGTTGTTCTTCTGTGAGAGAAGTTTCAGAAGAAATTGCTGGGGAAGATTCAGGTAAGCTTGCCTTACCATTCAATAGTATAAGAAGAATCACGGCCACAACCAAAACAACAACCATAGACACAATCAAACCAAGATGTCGCTTGCCTGGGTTATTGACCACAGGAAAATTTGGTTGGGAAAATTCCATAATTTAATTATATCGCAGAAATTAAGAGAAGGACAATCAGTTAGAGTAGAAACTGTTGATAAGTTTGACATATTACCTAAAAGTATTATTATTATATCAGTCGTCTGTTGTGTCCCAACGGACCATTTTTTTTAAAAGATAATAAATAAATTATGATTGATCTTAAAGCTCTACGCGCCGGCCTCGACCAAATGGAAGAGGAGCGTCACATTCCTAAAGAGAAAATCCTCACGGCCATTGAGGATTCTCTTGTTGCTGCCTATAAGAAGGACTATGGCAAAAAAGGCCAGATTATTAGGGCCAAATTCGACCTCGAGACCGGTGTCACCAGCTTCTATCAGGTCAAAATTGTGGCCGACGCCACTACCGCTCGCATGGATGATGAAGAGAGAGAGGACGATGATGATGAGCGTCCAAAATTCAATTCTGAGCACCACATTACCTTAGAAGACGCCAAGAAAATTAAAAAAGATTCTCAAGTTGGGGACGAAGTCGTCTTCCCATTAGAAACTAAGGATGATTATGGCCGTATCGCTGCTCAGACAGCCAAACAAGTTATTATCCAACGTCTCCGCGAAGCCGAGAAAGAAAGCACTCTAGGCGAATACCAAGACCAAGTTGGTGTTATTTTGAGCGGTTCAGTTCAGAAGGTAGATCGTGGGACAGTCTTCGTCGACCTCGGTCGCGCCGTTGGTGTCCTCTTGCGTGACGACCAAATCCCAGGCGAATTCTATCGCCCCGGTGAGCGTATTCGCGCTTATCTCTATCAAGTAGAAGAGACCCCCCGTGGTATCAACCTTCGCCTATCCCGTTCTCATCCTAAATTTGTTGAACTCCTCTTCTCCGCCGAAGCTCCAGAAATTGCTAGCGGGGTAGTAGAAATCAAGGCCGTCGCTCGTGAAGCCGGTTCTCGTTCTAAGGTCGCCGTTGCTTCTAATGCTCCCAACATTGACCCGGTGGGTTCTTGTGTCGGTCAACGAGGTGCTCGTGTCACAGCCGTCATCAACGAGCTTGGGGGTGAGAAAATTGATATAATTGAATGGTCCGAGGCTCCAGAGACCTTCATCGCCAACGCCCTTTCTCCAGCTAAGGTCAACAGCCTCTCTCTTGATGAGGAAAATAAGGAGGCCCAAATTGAAGTGGATGCCGACCAATTCTCTCTCGCGGTTGGTAAAGGTGGGCAAAATGCTCGTCTCGCGGCCAAATTAACCGGCTGGAAGATCGACATTAGCTCTCCTGAAGTCGAAGAAAGTGAAGAAGAGGAAGAAACCCCAAATTAAATATGGACAAAGAACACACAAATATCGCCGTCATTATTGCTCTCCTCGTCGTGGCCATCTTCTTTGGTGGTTGGTATCTCGTCTTCGGCCAACTCTATAACCAAAGTTCTACTGACCAGACCGCCACAACCACTCAGGAATTACCAATCCAATAATATAGTCTATGACAATTACCGATCTTAAAATAAATCCGGCTGAAGAAGGTGAACTCGAAATCACTGGCGAATTAGCCGTCACCGAATTTGCCCCCTATCGAGAGAAAGCCCTCAAAACTCTGGGCCAAGATGCTAAGTTAGACGGCTTCCGCCCTGGCCACATCCCCGAGAACGTTCTTGTTGAGAAGTTGGGTGAAGAAAAAATTCTCTGGGAAATGGCTCAGCAGGCAATCTCCGAGATGTACTTGCAGATAATTACCGACAATAAAATTATGGCGCTTGGCCGCCCCGAGATTACTATTACCAAGCTCGCTCCCGGCAACCCGCTCGGCTTCAAGATCAATACCGCTATTATGCCGGAGGTAAAAATTGGGGATTATAAAGCGATTGCCAAGAACACCGTGACGACCCAAGGAGAGACCTCGGGCTCACTTGAGGACTCGCCTTTGGCCGTCAAAGAAGAAGAAATTACCAACGTCCTCGAAGAATTACGCAAAAGCCGTTCGAGCGCCGAGCATAGCCACCACGAGCACAAAGAGGGCGAGAAATGTGACCTCGCCTCGCCGGAGCATTCTGCGGAAGCGGGACATGAAATCGAGCTTAATGATGATTTTGCCAAAAGTCTCGGCCAATTTGAGACTCTTGATGAGCTAAAAGCCAAAATTAAAGAAAATCTGGCTCTCGAGAAGGCTAATAAAGCCAAGGACAAGAGACGAGTTGGGATTATCGAGGGCGTGATTGCCAAGTCTGAGATCAAGATGGCGAAAGTCTTCATCGAGAACGAGAAAGACAAGATGCTGGCCGAGATGGAAGGGCAAATTGGCTATATGGGTATGGACTTCGAAGATTATCTCACTCATCTTAAGAAAACTCGTGAGGAATTGCGCGACTCCTGGGAGAAGCAAGCCCGTGAGCGTGTCGCCTTCGGTCTCATCTTAAACGAGATCGCCCACTTAGAAGGAATCACTGCACCTGAAGATGAATTAAAGAACGAAGTAGATTATCTCAAGAATCAATATAAAGATGTCCCCGAAGACCGCCTTCGCTCCTACGCCGCCGGTCTAATTGTAAACGAAAAAGTTTTTGAATTTCTTGAAGGATTAAAGTAAAAGGAGAAACAAGACCCCCCCCACGCGACCAATTGTCGCGTGGGGGGGGTTCTTTGTTAAGCCACAAGAATTTTTATTTAACCTTAATCGTATTGAACTCAATGTTGGTTAAATCCCCATACTGGTCAAAGTTTAATTTTCCTCTTGAACTTTGGTAATCCTTGAGATTAAGTAGATAATTTTTTATACACTGATTGTCTTCCCCACACTTTAGGAGGCCAGCTTCGATAACCTTCATACTGTCATAGCCCAAAGCGGTAAGCATGTCAGCCTCTTTCCCGGTTGACGAACGATAATCAGACCAGAAATTTGTCTCCTTTTTCTCAATCGGGGTCGAGTAGTAGAGATTATCTTTATTCTTTATCTTAGAGATAACACCATCAGCCACTATAGCCGGGCTATAAGCAAGAATAACCCCTTTATACCCGAGGACCCGAGCTTGATTAATAATAATCGGCATTGACTCTGGCAAGGTAACAAGATAGAGAGCATCTGGCTTGCTAGCCATCAACTTAATTAGAGAAGTTTTATAATCTCTCTCCTTAGAAGAGAAACTCTCAATTCCCTTAATTTCACCACCATTAGCTACGGCCACAGTCTTAAACTCATCTCTTAGAGCCAGACCAGCGGGATTGTCATTCATATGAGCAATAGCGAAGCTCTTCAACCCCAATGTCTTGGTCGCATAGTTGGCGATAGCCTTAGCTTCATAAGCGTCAGATACCCAAAGGCGGAAGACTAAATCTCCCTGCTTGGGAACATCTGGATTGGTAGCTCCGGAGGCGATATAAAGAACGTCATTATCTTGAGTTTTCTTGGCAACAGACATGGCGACCGATGAACAGACCGACCCCGTTATAATTTTTAACTTATCAATATCAACGGCCTTATTGAAGGCCGTGACACCAGCCGTGGCATCACATTTGTCATCATCGTAATAGACTTCGATTTTTCTTCCATTTACTCCACCCTTATCATTAATCTCCTTTAGGGCAAAGTCAAAACCGGTCCTCACATTCTGACCCCAAAGAGCACCGTCCCCTGACAAGGCCGAGATAAAACCAATTTTAATCGGGCCGTTATCAGATAAAACTAAAGCCCCTTTTGAGGAAAACCAGATTCCCCCTACAACAAAAACCAGAACAATGATCCCGAGCACCCACTTTGTTAATTTAGACATATTCTATAAGCAATTAATGGCACTGACGACTATTAAACTCTTGATAATATATCTTAATTGTGTCGTAGTATTGAGATATGGTCAAAAAATATGTCTAGATTTAAAGGAAGTAGACATTTTCTAATATCTTAAATATGTTGCTAATTAAAGAGATTTGTACTATTTTATGTACCGTGTTATGATGACGTCATAAAAGACGACGTTTTTAATAAAAACACCCAATGAGAGAAGCACAGCAAACTCTAAAATCAATGGGGCTCTCCGATAAAGAGATATCCCTATATATGGCCGCCCTTCAATTGGGTGACTCTGGGATCACAGATTTGGCCAAAAAGGCTGAACTAAAGAAGACTACCGCTTATATGACCTTCAAATCTCTAGAGCAGAGGGGCTTAATGGGTAGCTTCAAGATGAAAAGTGGGATGAAGTTCGTCGCCACCAAGCCAGAAGCCCTTCTTATTAAAACCGAGAAAGATTTAGGTGATCTAAAAAAAATAATCCCCGAATTGAGGGCAATTGCCAACAATGCCGACAAGAAACCGAAGATTACTTATTATGAAGGTCGCGAGGGTTACATAACAGCCTGTGAAGATTCGCTTAAAAAGCCCCATATCACCCTCAGGCACATTGGATCACTCACAGAGCTCCACCACATTGTTGGCGAAAAATATGATCTCGAACACTATATCCCGACTAGAGTCAAAAGGCATATCTCGATAAGGGCTATCTACACCGACGACACAAGCGTCGGATTCAAAAAAATGAATAACTCGGAGCGAAGAGAAATGCGTTTCTTGCCTAAGGACTATAAGTTAAAAACGGCGATGTTGATTTATGAGAATAAGGTAGTTATTACCTCGAGCCAAAAGGATTTAATAACAATAGTCATAGAGAGCGATGATATTGCCTCTGATGAACGAGACAAATTTGATTTACTCTGGAAACTTCTCGACCAGAACTCAAATTGGCAAAATTGATTATCTGTCTTTTTTATGCTTTAATCTAACTTATTATTTACTACTTATTACTTAATACTATTCAATATGTTAATCCCAACCGTTATTGAGAAATCCCCTCAAGGCGAACGCGCCTACGATATCTATTCACGCCTCTTGAAGGACCGCATTGTCTTCTTAGGTGGCGCTATTGATGACAATCTCGCCAATATCATTATTGCTCAACTCCTCTTCTTAGCAGCCGAAGATGGCTCTAAGGATATTACTCTTTATGTTAATTCCCCTGGAGGTTCCGTCACTTCAACCCTCGCTATTATAGATACAATGAATTATATCAAGCCTGATGTCTCCACTGTCTGTGTGGGCATGGCCGCCTCAGGTGGGGCTTGGGTTCTCTCTTCTGGCGCTAAAGGTAAGCGCTTGGCTCTCCCTAATGCCGAGATAATGATTCACCAACCACTCGGTGGAACTGAGGGACAAGCCTCCGACATTGCAATCACGGCGGAACATATCATCAAGACAAAGAAGAACCTCACTAAGATAATGGCAAAGAACACTGGACAGAGTGAGACCCAAATCGAGAAAGACCTCGACCGCGACTTCTATCTCTCGGCCGAAGAAGGCAAAAAATACGGGATTATCGATGAGATAATTAAGAGCAAGGGAAAGTAGGCCGTCAACCTTGTTAGCCTAAACAACACAGAAAACCCCTCGCTGGAGGGGTTTTCTGTGTTGTTTTACTGAGCAAGTTTGGGACTTGAGGTCTGACGAGGGGTGTGGTATCATTAAGTCATTCGATATTAAATCAAATTGGTTGTAAATTTATTAGAAACATTAACCTAAAGTCCGTTTGGTCTCTAACCGGTCATGGCCCAGAAATCAATTACCATCTCAAATCCCCTTAAAGTTAAGGCAAAAACCTTGATTTCTCTTTCGTTGTCTAAAATTACCGTGTAAAAATACCGAGCGGCAGCACGCTTATGAGTTTAAAAATAGTATTCCTCCTCGCTGGAGCAGCTGGAGCCCTCGGTATCGCCGTTGGGTATCTTTTGCGTTACCTTATTCTCTCCGCTCAGAAGGGGTCAATGGAGTTGCAGGTCAAGCAAGCCTTCCTCGAAGCCAAAGACAAAGCTCAAAAAATTGTCGCCGAGGCCGAAGAAGAAGCCAACAAAATTACCAACGAAGCCAAGCTTAAGGCCGAAGAAAAAGAGACCCAGCTCAAGAAGATGGAGGACCGCCTCCTCAACAAAGATGAGCTCCTCGACAAGAGGCAGGGGGATATTGACCGTGAAACTGAAGAGATCAAGAAAAAAATCGAAGAGGTTAAAGAGATTAAAGAGCGTCTCGCTCAAGCTGAAGAAATTAAGAAGAAGGAGCTCGAGCGCGTAGGTCGCCTCTCTATTGAAGAGGCTAAGACTGAATTAATTAAAGTCACTGAGCGCGAATACGAAGAGGATATCCTCTCTCGTCTTAAGAAATTTGAGATTGATGGAGCTGAACGCCTAGAACAGAAGGCTAAGGAGGCCATGAGCACTGTCCTCCAACGTCTCTCCACCTCCACGGTCGCTGAGACGATGTCGACAATCATTGATATCTCCTCCGATGACTTAAAGGGCAAGATTATTGGTAAAGAAGGACGTAATATCCGCGCCTTCGAGAAAGCAACCGGTGTCGAAGTTATCATTGATGACACCCCAGGCTCAATTGTCCTCTCCTCCTTCGACCCAGTGCGTCGCCAGATTGCCAAAGTTGCCCTCACCAACCTCATTGCCGATGGCCGTATCCAGCCAGCCAAGATTGAAGAGACAGTTGAGAAGGCGCGCGAAGAAATTTCTAAAATTATTAAAGAGAAGGGTGAGTCGGCCGCTTATGAAGTGGGTGTCTTGAATCTTGACCCTCGTGTTCTTATCATCTTAGGTCGCCTCCACTTCCGCACCTCTTACGGTCAGAATGTTCTCCAACACTCCATTGAGATGGCTCACTTGGCCAGCATGTTGGCTGAAGAGCTCGGAGCCGATGTTCAAGTCGCTAAGGCCGGAGCCCTCCTCCATGACTTGGGCAAAGCCGTCGACCACGAGATCCCTGGAACTCACGTGGAGATTGGCAAGCGCATCTTAGAGAAATTTGGTGCTGACCCTAAGATTGTCTCAGCTATGAAGAGTCACCACGAAGAATATCCTTATGAGAGCTTGGAGGCTGTGATTGTGAAGGTGGCCGACGCCATCTCCGGTTCTCGCCCCGGCGCTCGTCGTGACAGCCTAGAGAATTATCTTAAGCGTTTGAAGGACCTTGAAGACATTGCCAACTCTTTCTCAGGTATTGAGAAAACTTATGCTATTGCCGCCGGTCGTGAGATCCGCGTCTTCATTCGCCCAGAAGAGGTTAATGACCTCGAAGCTCGCAAAATTGCCCGAGACATTGCTCTGCGAATTGAGCAAGAACTCAAGTATCCTGGCGAAATTAAAATTACCGTCATTAGAGAAACAAGAGTTATCGATTACGCGAGATAAAAACAAGATAAAGCCTCTGGTTCGCTTCGCGAGCCAGGGGCTTTTCGTTAAACAAAGAACGCCCCGAGGAGCGGGACGCTCCTCGGGGCGACAAAAACTAGGCGACCTTGTCGACCGCAACCACGAATGTCCGGTTGTTGGGTTTGTCCTCTTCGAGTCGCTGGTGATCAAAGGGGCGAAGCTCATAGAGAACCTTCATCGTCCTAACATTGCTTTCGAGCGAGATGTAGAAGACCTTCTTGAACATGACCGGCGTCCAGTAGTGACCGGCCTCCTCCCAGTGATGGTCGGCGGAAATAAAGGACACAGTGGAGCTGTTTTTCACCTCTCCAGGTTGTAACTCTTCAGGAAGGATGAGGTCACTCGAGCCATCAGCCAGACCGTGAAGAAACAATGCCAGCTGTTCGAAGGAGGCAAGCCTCAACCCAGCCGAGCCAAGAACCTTTTGCACTTCACGCTGCTGTTCGAACCCCCGGTAAAATCTGAGGAACTTCAGACTGCGGAACTGGCCATCCCGGAGATCTCCGGGCAAAAAGATTGGCTCGGTCTTGTAATCAGTCAAAGCAGGCCAGTTTTGCCCTTTCACGTTGGGGAGATTCGCAACAAAAGAGAAGGCTGCGTCAAACTCTTTGCCGAAAGCAGAAACTTTCGCTTCGTAGCAAACCCGAAACATCTTGCGGGCAATCAACTTCCCCACTTCGTGCTTCGTCTCCTTATCACAGAGCAATCCCAAGTCCAAGTCAGGATTACCCCCAGCGTCTTTGACACCCTCAGTGAGGGCCTTGATAACCTTCGCAATTTCGAAGGCATCTGCGGCAATATGCGAATCAAGCGACATGACAATGTCCTTTCTACGGTCTACTCCTTGCTGGCCTATTCCAGCTTAAGCCTACCGATTTCTAAACCAACCCTACTTAATAACATTGTTTATGTCAATCTATGACATAGTTACGAACAAAAAAAGGAATCCCGCACGGCGCTTCGCGCCGTGCGGGATTTTCTGTAAGAAGGCTACTCGACCAAAGTGGGAGCAAGAGCCTCTTCCGAAGTCGGGACAGGGTCGACAAAGTTCTCCAAATGGAGGACAACTTCCCGGCCAGAGGCTTCGGAACAAGCTGTTCGGACTCCTTTGTTGCAAACGCGAACAAAAACTCCCCGACTATGACAGCCAGAGATCTTAAAGCGGGTGCCCTCGGGCAAATCTTTTAGTCTGGTGTGAATAGCTATGGGCGTAGTCATGACCGATCTCCATATTTAAGAAAAAGTTACAAACCCTGGGATATTATAAACTAAAAACGGTGTTCGTACAGGTCCCTTAACTTCTTAAGCCCGCGATGCAATTGTACGGCAACGGCGTTCTTGGTTTCTCCGGTGAGAACAGCAATCTCATCAAGCGAGAGGTCTTGGATGTAACGCATGCGGACAACTTTCTGATATTTATCCGGCAAAAGTTGGATGAGAAGAATGGTTGCTTTACCATCAAGAATTTCAAAGATACGCGAATGATCAGAGGCGGGCTCAAAACCTTTTTCGAGCAAAACCTCAAGCGAGTTTGTCTTGTGCCGACGATACTCATCGATAATAAGATTATTGAGAACATGATAGAGAAAGGCCTTCATCATATCGATTTTGCCTCCTTTTACCAAATAGCTCCACGTTTTCATAAAAGTATCTTGGACTAAGTCATCACTCATAACCTTGTCATGAACCTTAAACAAGGCCCGAGCTTTAAGACCTTTCTCAAAGTCGTGGTGAGCAGTGGCCATTACCCCCCTGCCTTTTTTCTGTTTCTTGTTTTGAGGTCATGTCTTCAATATTACGCCTGAGACATTAACTATTTATGAAGCCGTGGGAGACAAGATTAATTACAAAAGAGACCACTAAAATAGAGTTATTGCTGAGATATTAAGCCTAGCATAGTAAAAAGTTTATCCCTAATTTGTAATGGGGTCTGTAATTTTTTCGGGCAAGCCACGGCATCAGGTACGTAGCAAATGGAGGTATGAGATATAAGGTCGAATATTCATACCAGTAAATAAAAAATAACTTAAAATAAAATATTATGACAAAAACTTTAATTTTCGGAACCGGCTTAATGCTTATGGCCCTCTTCTTAATGAGCTCCCCTGCCACAGCTTCAGCCGCCGCAATAAATCGCCAGCTCGAAGTGGGAATGTCTGGCTCTGATGTTGGTGCTATGCAAAGTTATCTTGCAGAAGATCCAACTATCTACCCTCAAGGTTTGGTTACCAGCTACTTCGGTTTCTTGACCAAGTCGGCCGTGGCCAACTTCCAGAGTGCCAATGGCCTTCCTTCAGTTGGTCGTGTTGGACCCGCCACCCTCCCCGTTCTTAACGACAAGATGGCCAATGATGATGGTAGTGGAAGTGGGACAACTGGTTCGGCTCCACTTATCAGCAATGTCGGCATCAGCACCAATAGCAATAATGCTGTTGTTAGCTGGATGACCAACGAGAGTGCTAAGGGCCAGGTCTACTACAGCACTAGCCCCCTTACCACCTACGAGCATCCAAACTCTGTTGATGTTAGCGGTAACATTGCGCGAACTGACTCTAATTATCGCAACTTCCAAGGCGTGAGCCTCTCCGGTCTTCAATCCAACACTACTTATTACTACTTGATCTACTCCACCGATCAACAGGGTAATGTGAGTGTCACTTGGCCAGCTTCCTTCCGCACCACTAATTAATTAGAAACGGAAAACTGTCCACCCAAAAAAGCTGTCGAGCCAGATCCGACAGCTTTTTGCTTTCTTGCTAAAACAAAAACCCGCTTCGTACAGACAGAGGGGCTTTGCTGTTGCACGAAGCGGGCAGAGCTACAAATTGGCTCTCTCCTCGTCGTCAAGTTTATCTTGGTATTCCTGGGCACGAGACGAGCGAAACTTGTCACGATCCTCACTCGTTTCAAAGCAAATTCCGCAGACTCCTTCTGGTGTCGGCATCGGATCAGCGTAACTATCCCGACGGAGAGCTTGCAGCCTCTCCGCAGAAGTCATTTCCTCCCATTTTTTAGAGGCGCAACCAACATAAAACATCTTGTTATTCCTTTCTCTCTAGAGTGTTCAGACCTGACTTAATTATTAGCATAAACTAGCCAAAAAGCCAAAATATGTTAGTATATAGCCATTATTTAGCAATTATTAATTATAAATTTTTATGGATCCATACATCATTTTTGCTCTCGTGACCGCCATTTTGGCCATCGTTTATGGTCTCTTTTTGGCCAGTTTGATCATGAAGAAGCCGGCCGGCAACGCTCGCATGCAAGAGATTGCCCTCGCTATTCAGCAAGGCGCAAGCGCCTATCTCAATCGTCAATACAAGACGATTGCCATCATTGCGGCCATCCTTTTTGTTATCCTTTGGGTCGCCCTCGGCTTAACTTTGGCCATTGGCTTCTTGGTTGGGGCCCTTCTCTCCGCCGCGACTGGCTATATCGGGATGAATGTCTCGGTTCGCACCAACGTGCGCACCACCGAGGCCGCCCGTGATGGTTTAGATGCCGCTCTCAAACTCGCCTTCCGTGGCGGGTCAGTTACTGGCCTCCTTGTCGTTGGTCTCGCTCTCTTGGGTGTTACCGGCTTCTACGCCATCACCAAGGATGTCGCCTCTTTAATTGGTCTTGGCTTCGGCGCCTCTTTAATCTCTATCTTCGCTCGTCTCGGTGGCGGTATCTTTACCAAAGCCGCTGATGTTGGTACTGACCTCGTCGGTAAAGTTGAGGCTGGCATTCCCGAAGATGATCCTCGTAACCCTGGGGTTATTGCTGACAACGTTGGTGACAACGTTGGTGACTGTGCTGGTATGGCTGCCGACCTCTTCGAAACCTACGCTGTTACCACTATTGCTTGTATGATTATTGGTCTCTCCCTCTTCAAAGCGGGGAGCATTGCCATTACTTACCCTCTCGTCTTAGGTGGTGCGGCTATTATTTCCTCAATTATTGGTACCTGGTTTGTAAAGATGGGCAAATCAGAGAATATTATGGGGGCTCTCTATAAGGGACTTATCGCCTCTGGACTCATCTCAGCTGTCGCCTTCTACTTCATCACCGACCTGATGATGGGAAGTAACGGTCTCTATCCAGTCGCCGCCCTCTTTGGTTCAGCTATTGTGGGACTCCTTGTCACTGGCGCTCTCGTTATCATTACTGAGTACTACACCTCTACCAAGTATTATCCTGTCCAGTCCATTGCCAAGGCTTCTGTCTCTGGTCACGGCACCAACATTATCCAAGGCCTCGCCATGTCGATGAAGTCGACCGCTCTCCCTCTTATCTCCATCGTTATTGGTATCTTAGCCGCCTATGATCTCGCCGGACTCTACGGTATCGCGATTGCCGCCATGAGCATGCTCTCGATGGCTGGTATTATTGTTGCCATCGATGCCTATGGTCCAATCACCGACAATGCCGGTGGTATTGCCGAGATGGCCGAGTTGCCTGAAGAAGTTCGCAATGTTACCGACCCGCTTGATGCCGTGGGCAACACCACCAAGGCCGTCACCAAGGGTTATGCCATTGGTTCGGCTGGTCTCGCGGCACTTGTCCTCTTCGCCTCTTACACTCAAGAAGCTGGCAACCTTGCTTTCTCCCTCTCTGATCCTAAAGTTATTGTTGGCCTCTTCATTGGAGGACTTCTCCCTTATTATTTTGCCGCCCTCTCCATGGAGGCCGTGGGCAAAGCCGCTGGCGAAGTTGTGGAGGAAGTTCGTCGTCAATTCCGCGAGATTCCTGGTATTATGGCTGGCACCGCCAAGCCTGATTATGCCAAGGCTGTCGACATTGTGACCTCGGCTGCTCTCAGACAGATGATTATCCCTGCCCTTATCCCCGTTCTCGCTCCTGTCCTTGTTGGGTTAATCCTTGGCCCAGTTGCCTTGGGTGGCCTCTTGGTGGGTAGTATTGTAACGGGTCTCTTCGTCGCTATCTCGATGACCTCTGGTGGTGGGGCTTGGGATAATGCTAAGAAGTACATCGAGTTAGGTAATTTTGGTGGCAAAGGTAGCGATGCGCACAAAGCCGCCGTTACTGGTGACACCGTGGGTGATCCTTACAAGGATACCGCCGGTCCCGCCATCAACCCAATGATCAAAATCTTAAATATTGTCGCCCTCTTGATCATCCCGCTCCTGCTCAAGATCTGGTTCTAGACCCTTTACACCCAAATAGCCTTGTATTACAATGGCCTCATTATAAGTTGTTTACACATTAACAAAAATATCCCCGTTAAAAGGGAAAAACAACACTATGAATAAGCAAGCAATTGTCGAAGTGGTCGCCGAAGCGATTGGTACAACCAAGGCCAGCGCCGAGAAAGCCGTCGACGTAATGATCGATGCGATCATCTCAAGCCTTAAGAAAGGTAATGACGTCTCTATCGCCGGTCTCGGTATCTTCGCTGTTAAGGCCCGCAAGGCTCGTGAGGCTCGTAATCCTCGCACCGGCGAGGCAGTCCACGTTCCTGCTATGAACGTGCCTAAGTTCAAGCCTGCTAAGGCCTTGAAGGACGCTGTTAAGTAGAAAGCTTCTAGGTTTTAGCTAATAGCTTTTAGCCAAACCATCAAAAAACCAGCCCTTACACCGGCTGGTTTTTTGATTTTAAGCTAACGGTTGTATAATTAAAGAGATTAATAACTTAACAGATAAAATTATGCCGACAAAATTAAAAGTCCTACTCATCCTACTTTCTATAGAGACGGCAATTGGAATATTTGGGTTAGCTCTTTCCCTATTGCTAATCCCAGCCTTCTTATCTTTGACAGGTGGTAATGGCTCGATTTTAATCATAACCTTTTTATCATCCTTAATTTTTTCAATAGGGTTGCCTCTCTTTGCCGGGATCTTATTAGCTAAGAAAAAGAAGCTCGGGCAAAAACTGGCTATTTTTGAAGGATTAATTCTCATAATTTTGCCAGTTGGTGAATTTTTCTATCAAATTAACTCCGCCTCATCTAACACAAAACTCCAAAACATTATCATTGGAGTAATAATTGGCCTTATCATCCTAAAACTAGCTTCGAGCAAAGAAGTAAAAGATTTTTTATTTATATAACCTAGGAATATCTGGATTAATACGGGTGATTACTTCATAGGGAGAAGTGTCAGAGAGTTTGGCAAAATCATAAGCACTAATGCCGGGCCCCATAATGATAACTTCATCACCAACTTTGGCCTGAGGGATATTAGTCACATCAACAATAATCATATCCATCGAGACTCGCCCGACGAGAGGGGCCTTCTTTCCTTTGATCATTACGTAACCCCGATTGGAGAGTATGCGATTATAGCCATGCCAATAACCGACGGCGCAAATAGCCAATTTAGAATCTTTTTTGAAAACATGGGTGAAATCATAACCAACGGCCTCGCCCTTCTTCGCTCCATGAATCTCGCTCACCACCGCCTTCCAAGTAAGAGCTGGCTTAAGTGAGAACCATTTGGCCGTCTTGGCCAGATACTTCTTAGCCGCCTCGTCAGGCCAGAGGCCATAAGAGCCAATGCCAATTCGCACCATGTCTAAGGAATCATCAAGATAGAAGGTGGTGGCTCCCGTGGCACAGAGATGTCGAATCAAGTTATTAAAACTGGCTTCTTCGAGAATTTGCACCGCTTGTTTGAAGAGTTTTACCTGAGACTTAGTTCTCGTTTCGTTTTCTTTACTACAAGGGCTAGCCAAGTGGCTATAAACTCCTATCAACTTAACTTTTTTTAAACTAGAAACAATTTTTAGGACTTTGGGCAAATCAGAAACAGCAAAGCCCTGTCTGTTCATGCCGGTATTAATTTTGAGATGGAAGCGGAGCTCTTGGCTACCAGTCAACTTCTTATCAAGTGACACAATCTCTTTAAGAGATTCGGGGGAAGAAATAGTAATAACAATATTGTCTTCAACAGCGAGCTTGAAGTTAGCCGGACGAGTATGGCCCAAGACCAAGATCGGTTTCTTAATACCGGCCCGCCTCAAAACTAGTGCCTCTTCGATCGCATCCACCCCCAACCAGTCTGCCCCGAGTTTAGAAAAAATCTTAGCACAATCAACAAGGCCATGGCCATAGGCATTAGACTTAATCACCGAGAGGAGTTTTTTCTTGGGGCCGATAAAACGCCGCCACATTTTATAATTATGAACGAGGGCTTTCTTGTCTATCTCAACCCAAGTTCGGAGAGTTTTTTTATTTACCATTTTTGAATAATACCAAAAATGAAGAGAAGGGCAAATTTAGTAAATAATCAATTTAAGGAATTGACTTCCAGATCATTTCGAATAACTCCCTATTCATTTTGACAATGTTGTCATTTTCTATGACCATTGCAAGGAGGGGTGGGGTTAGCTGATTTATTACGACTCGATGCGGAATAATGACCATATTAGTTGTCAGTTTATACTCTGGAGGCATAATCTTAACAATTTCATTAAAATTTCTCTCCAACCTTTTGTGCTCATGAGCTAGAGGCGATTCTTGCATTAAGATTCTGATATTTATATCCAATTTAGCCCTACGCTTGGTAAAATCGAGAAAAAAGTCCCTATCTTGTTCTAGCCACTGATTCAAATCACCAATAACTAGATAGTCCTCATGGGGCTTGATATCGCGAAGCAGTCCCTCATAGACGTTCTTCACCGCCTCAAGTCCTTCGTAATAACTGATAAAAGCGCCGCTGGAGTGGAGATTATATAAGGCAGAAAATTCTGGCAGAGTCTTCTTAACCTGATGGCGCATTTGCTCTACCAGAGACTCCAATTTGTCTGGGCTCTCAGCCACATACAGAGTCTTCCAACCCGAAAGCTCCACCCTTATTAACCCCTTAGACTTAAGCGCCTCCAAAATAACATAAACGGTCGTCCTTTTTACCTCGGCAGCCTTAGCGATAGCTTGGACTTTACTAGGCCCTAGAGCCATTGTCGCCATATAGACCCGAGCTTCTTTATCAGATAATCCAATGTTTGTAAGGGTATTTAGGAGTTTATTTTCCATATTTTTAGTTTTTGTCTAAAATATTGTCAACATTTTAATTATATAAATAAAGGTAAAATAAGTCAAAAATAAAGAATTGTTGACAAATATGACAGAATGTAGTCTTCGTTGTAAAATATAATCAGAACATTGGCAAGAGTGAATACCTGAATCAATGGTTGATTTAGGCAAAAAACAAGAACCTTGAAAAGGAGATGAACCATGATTATTTCTCAGCCGTGGGCAGGAAGGACCTCGACCCATGAACATTTTACCTGGAAAGATGGGGTTTACTACCTCTCCGTAACGTCTGACGGGAAAACCGGAAAAGAATGGTGCGAAGAATCCTTCCGTAACTTTTATTCGGAAGATGACAAGTCCCCCATAATCCAGGGCTGCGCCGAGAGAATTATCGAATCAGAGGACTTCAAACCAACGAGAGGAAAGAAGTACGAAATCGCCATTCTTGATGGCTGGAACATCGACAAGGCTGAATGGTGCACAGTGGAAAATATCCGCCAAGAAGCGAAGGAGCGAGGTTGGAGAGAGGCCACACCAGAAGTTGCCTGCCTTCTCCGCAAAAGTCTCTCCGACGAAGACTTGTCTTACATGAGGGCAAATTGCGTTGTCGTTATGCATGACCCTCTGCCCAACTTCAGTAGCGAAAATGGTCAGTATATTCTCACCCTTTTCCCCGGCAAGCTGATTGAAGGAAGATTCGGCAGCCGCCTGATCCGGCCCAGTCTAGACACGATCTTTTTTGAGAGCGAAAAAAGGAAGATTAGTCGAGCGAACGGATTCGCCTTCATCGTCTCAGAAGAAGATAACAAAAACCAGAACTTTGAAAAGGAGACCTAAGATGAGAGAGCGCATTCTGATTGTTGACGACAGCCCAGAGAATATCGAGTCTACCAGGGAGACAATCTCCCCCGAAGCCTACGACATTGTCTCCGCGACGGGCTACAAAGAAGCGGTGGACCTGCTGGACAAACAAGACTTCGACTGGGTGATGACCGACCTCTACATGCCCCCGGACAAAACCTTCATCAACAAGTCTGTCACTACCGGCCCGCCGAAGCTTGTGCCCAGTGGCCTGCTCGTGATGTTGGAGGCCCTGAGCAAGCCTTGCGTTAAAGGAGTGGGTCTCTTCACTTCGACACAACATTCCGACCCGATTTGCGAGATGATTGTCAGCATGGGGAGATTCCTTGTTGGTGGGAAGAGAGTCTTTTTCAAACAAGCTCTTCCTCGCTGGAACAGAGAAGAGGGGTCTAAGCCAGGCAAGGACTGGGGACTTGCATTTGCAGAAGACTTCTGGCAGGACCCAGACACAGGAAAGAGTTTCTCTTGCTCCCATGACCTGAGCAAATACGAGCAACGTTTCCGTCACCGTTAGCCACACGCCGAGAACGATTAAGCGCCGAGGACAGAAATGTCCTCGGCGTATTTTTTATATTGAAAATACTCAATTTTCCTGCTAAAGTATTGAAGTCAAAGCTAGCTGAGCGGGCCTGCCCGCCGAAGCTTCAGCGAAGGCGGGATTAGTTTAGCGGTAAAATATCAGTTTTCCAAACTGAGGTCGGGAGTTCGACTCTCCCATCCCGCACAGAAAAAGAGCCTCCACAAGGAGGCTCTTTTGCGGGATGAGCAAGCCAACTGCTTGGCTTGCGTGGAGAGTCGAACAGCGGAGCGATGTTTTTGTACCAACAAAAACTAGCGAGCTGGTGCCCAGACCAAGTTGAGCGACGGCGAGACTTGAGTCGCGGGCGACGGTTTTCTCCCATCCCTCGCAAAAATTGCAAACAACGATTGACAATTTTCGTCAATCAAGTAAACTTAAGGTACTAAACTTGAACGGCATCCTAAATGGGTGCCGTTTGTGTTTCTATTACCTTTTTAATAGCTCTCGAAGATACTCGAAGTCTCTAAAATTACTGCCAGCAAATTGGCGAATTTCTCGTGCTGTCCTAGGCCCACGTGCCAAGATAACAACTTCTTTTTCTAATTCTCTCAGATATTTTAGGGTAGGCAAAAAATCTCCATCACCAGACAAAATAAGAGCTCGGTCAAAATTATCTTTTTCTCTGATAATTTTTACTGTCATATCAACATCGCAATCAGCTTTTCTTTTAGTTGATTCATCTTCCTGCTCAAAAAGTTTAACCGGCTTGAGAAACATTTTGTAACCAAAAGATTCTAGCTTTTTGTAAAAACGAACACGCTGAAGATGGTGACCAAAAAGAATTAACCGAGCTTCGTTAAAATTATTCTCTTCATTTTTGATTATCAACAACA
Source organism: Candidatus Vogelbacteria bacterium (assembly GCA_903864935.1). GTDB lineage: Bacteria > Patescibacteriota > Minisyncoccia > Phycocordibacterales > XYD1-FULL-46-19 > CAIPHT01. Next base: position 18,563 of record CAIPHT010000005.1, on the reverse strand, counting down.
AATGTTTCTCTAACTCCGATAAATTGACGGTTTCTTCTTTTTGATAGTCATAGAGAAAATCGTGAATTTCCACTCCTCCAAAATAAAAGACCTTTTCCGCTTCGTATTTTTCTTTAATATAAGCGAGTAATTTTTGATAATCGATCTTCCAACCTAAACTTTTTTCACCACCATAAAAAAGATTAGAAGCGTCAATAAAAGCGAAAGTCTTCATGATAAAGATTGGTAGGATTTTATCGTCTGAATTTCCAGATGAAGAAAATAGTGATGACAAGAGTGGCGACATTGGCCCAAGTGAGCCAATTAGAAATTCTGAAAGTGTCGAGAACTAAGACCAACATCCCAAGCGCAAAGAGGCGAAGAAACCATGGATCCATCGAGCGATGACCTTGACCAAACTTATACCATTGCCAGAGCCAGGCGAGAAAAATAATGAGGAAGCCGTAAGACATAATTTTATTGTGCGAGAGTACTCGTCGCTTTAATTAACGCTTGGCTATTAAAAATATTCGAAGCAAAGGCACCAAGAACATAACCACCAATAGCGGTCGTGAGAATGACAATCGCCAAAACAATTAAGACCGCTAAGAAAATCCAACCGGCCAAACCCACGCCAAGATAAATCCACGCTTGATTATTTTTTTCTTCAACAGACACCTCACCCTTAACTTCTCTCACATTCTCATAAAGCAAATAAGTTGCCGACAAAACAAAAGGAAAAATAATTGCATTTACTAAGGCTTGCAAGATAATCACTAATGCCTCGCTCACCGCTCGCCCCCAGACAGAGATAAGGGCTTGGCTGAGGGCTGAGATAATGCCAGCAAAAATAGCAACAACAATTGTAGTAAGAATAACAATCACCAAGTAACGTCCAAGAACTGGCCAGAAATAATCTCGAACATATTCACGGCTCTTGGCCAAAGCGACGAGACCAGTCTCATCTTCAGCCACGACAATAATTTTGGCAAAGATAAAATAGACGGCCAAAATTAAACCAGGGATTAAAAATAAAATTGAAGCCCCGACAACAATGAAGCCAACAATAATTGAGACCCAGAGAAGGGGCCAAATTTTTCCCTTACTTCGCTCAAGTGCTTCTCTGATTGAGAGATTCTCATCACGGTCGCGAATAACAATAATGGCCGCTGTCCCACCCCAGAGCAACAAGAAGAGGCCCAGGATTGTGAGCAAGAGCGAGAGTGGCAGATAAAGAAAATCAAAACTTTGAACCAAGAGCGGACTAATAATAAAGAGGGTGAAGGGCAAAACAAGGAGCCCAAAGAGAACAGGAAACTTCGCTCGATAAACCGCTCGAGATTGTCGAAGAAGTTTCTTAAGATTAATTAATTTTTTCATATAGATAATTATACTCTTTTAATAATCTTCGCCAAGAAGTTGTGACGCAGAACGACCATAACCGTGTAACCCTTATATCTCAAGCGATTTTGGGCCTAGCTAGATACTCGAGCCTCTCCTTTTGAGGCAATCTCTCAATTGAGTAACGAAGAGTGGTCCGAGGCAAGACTCCCGCATAGTGATCAAGGAAGTTCCTCAAAACTCCCAACTCCCTCTTCCCCACTTCGCGGAGCGCCCAACCAAGAGCCTTGTGCATTAGGTCATGATTTTCTTTTTGTTCGAAAAGTAAGAACTTGGTCAACTCTAAAATTTCTTCGAACTTTTTATTTTTGATAAAGGGGAAGGTGGCAAGCACCGCCACCCGACGCGACCAAAGATTTTTTGACTTAGCTAATTTAAGCAAAAATGTTTTTATTTGAATTTTAGAAAAATTATTCAACCCTTCGACTTCACTCAGGGTAAACAGATAATCGCCGACAATATTAGGGGCACTTAAATCTACTAAGTCCCAATTGTTAACCCCGTAAAATCGCTTCGCTCTCACGGGGCAAGTTCGCGCAAGATTTTTTATGTAAAACAAAAAAATCTTGCGCGAATTAACCCTGCGAAGCCTCGGCGAAGTAGGGTCATTTTTTTGAGTAAGTCGATACAGCTCCACTAAAACCAAAAGGGCGGTTAACCTGTCTTCGTGATACTCGCTTCGCAAAAGATTTTGAAGGTCAGCGAACATTGTGCGAAGTCGCATTTCGGGCTCACTTGAAAAACGACTTCTCACAACGTTCTCGTCTCGCAAATATTCTTTTGCAATCCGTCTTTGCTCCGGCACCACCACCCCTAAGAATTTATCACCCTCACCATACTCGCCTTTCCCAGTTTTGAAAAACCGCGCCAAAATTTTTGCCTTGTCTTTGTCGGCCACTTTTCTTAATTCTTTTTGGATTTGCGTTAACATGAGTTAATGATAGATGTGGATAAAAGTCTCGTCAAATTTCTGAACCATATGGTATAATTCAAAACATGGAAAGCATTTATAAATTGGGTACGTTACCTCCATCAACATGGGGTACGGTTATCGCCAGCACCGCTGGTCTAACCACTTTATTAATTGTCCTCATTGCCTGGAACCTTCTTTGGAAAGGTTTGGCCATGTGGCGCGCTGCTCGTAGTGGCGCTAAGGTTTGGTTCGTGGTGCTTCTCTTGGTTAACACCTTGGGCATCTTGGACATCCTCTACTACTTCTATGCTTACAAGAAGAAGTGGGGCAAGAAATAATTAGAAGATATTAATTTTCGTAAATCAAAAAACTCGCCAATTGATGGTGAGTTTTTTGATGCTTGTTAAATTAAAGGTTGGTGTTAGACTAAGGGCAGATTTTTGGTCTCATCAGTCATAACCAAGAAAGGAGTGCCGAAATGATAGACCCAAATGTCGAAGGTGTTCCTGAGCTCACCGAAGAAGAGCGAATGAAAAGGGTAGAGCGGGACATTACCCAATACGTTGACGCCATGCGCTATCGCAAACTCGCCGAAGAGATGGGAGACAGAAAACTGACGAACAACGAAGTTGTCTTCTGGTACATCAGCATGGGTTACGCCGCCATGTTCAGGGTCGCCTACGAACAAGGCCAAGAGGAACTCAACCGCTACTACGCCGGACTAAAGCTCGGATACGAACCATCGGCTGAGGAGTGTTGGAAACACTTCTTGGAATATCAAGAGACTCTCGTTCTAAGAGAGTAAAAAACAGTTTAGAAAAAGAAAGCCCCGCCAGCACGCAATGTGCCGACGGGGCTTAACCCTACTTGAAAGTTTTTCTCACCATCCCCCCATTTTCTCCTCGGAAGAAAAAGTGGCAAATTCGTCGGGAAGGAAAATCAAGGAACACCCCGACCGAGAGCCCCTGGTTCTCTTCCTCAGAAGAATAGAACCTTTGGAAGAAACGTCCCGAGACCCCAGCCCCAGAATCCACCTCGCCCTCTCCCCAATCAGGAGACGAGAGATAGATTGCCACCCCGTGAGAAAAATCTTCAAGAGGGAGTCTTGAACTGATGTCAAAATTCCCTCCCTCGAGATCAAGACCGATAACATACTCCCCAAGGGTAAGCGAAGGAAGGGCAGAGAGGTTTCTCCTTGTGGGAGAAAAACGAAACCTCGCTCTCCATTCCGTCTCCAACCGGCAATGGTTGAGACGGATGGTTGCCCAGCGTTGAAGCTGAACGCTCGCAATAGCAACGGACGTGTTATTCATAAGAAAACTCCTGTTGTTGATAGAGACCCAAAAACCCACCCAATTATCAACGACAAGAGAGAAAAAGTAAAGAAATTTGTCGGAGTGCAGGAAATATCACTACTACGGTGCAGGGATTCTCCTTCGACTAAAGTTTTGCCGTCGCAAAACTTTGTCTAGGCACCAGCTCGCTAATTTTTTCTGCTGAAAAAATATCACTCCGCTGTTCGAATCCCAGACGCAAGCCAAGCAGTTGGCTCGCTCACTCCGCCAAATGCTTCGCTTTGTCGGAGTGCAGGGATTCGAACCCTGAGTCCCACGAACCTTCACCCCCACACCTTTTTTACGTTCCTGTCGGGGCACTGGGACTCGAACCCAGAGTCCCACGAACCCGAATCGTGGATGTTACCGTTACACTATGCCCCGTTAAAAAGGTGTGGGGGCGCGTCGTGGATGTTACCGTTACACTACACTCCGAAATTAACAAATACAACTTAACACAAAAAAAGACCTGGGACAAAAGGCTACCCAAACAATTGATTATGGCTTCCTATATCCACCAAAATCAAGAAATTTACTTCCTCTTCTATTTTGTAAATAAGCAAAAGATCTGGGACAACATGACATTCGTAGTAATCTTTTAATTCCCCTTTTAATCTATGATTCTTTTACTTTATGTCTAATCTTCTCTCGCAAGCAATAGCATCAATAATAAATTCTAATTTCTCTCTTGTTTTTAAATTCAAACCAGAACGGCTAATTTTTTTGAAAGACTTCTCAAAATCCTTAGTTCGTTTAATGAGAAAAGTCATAATTAACTATAGTCCCTTAAGAGCTTGTTTAGCAGTTTTAAACCCACGGCTTTTCTTTGCCTCAGACACCTGGGCATCAAAACGCGCTTTGATAGTAGAGAGATTGTTGGTCGGCAAGAAAGGTAAGCCATCCTCCTTTACCACTTGATAGAGAAAAAGCTTCACGGCACTCGACATATCAAGGCCAAGACGAGCCAGGGTCTTATTGGCATCAGCTTTAGCTTTCTCCTCAATCCTTATATTTAGAGTCGTCATAATGTCTTAAGTATATACAATGTACGCACAATGTCAAGACATAAAAAAAGACCGGGGACAAAAACGTCTAGTCTTTTTGGGATTTTTTGATAGATAAAACCAATTCCCTTGTCATCATGCGCAAACCAAAAAGAAGTTGCTCGCTTGATTCAAAAGTACCGTCCTGTTCCCAAAGATTATGGTACATGTTAGTATCAATAACCCTTAAATGACCATCAGCGGTGACAACTAAATTTTGTTCACCGAGATCAGGAAAAAAAGATTCGTATTCTTCAAAACCTTCAGGCAAATTCTTTTGTTCAATAAAATCGTTTGTCCTCTCTACAAAATACCTAAGCTCTTTTATCAAAACCTCTTTTTGCTCGTGATCCAAACTTTTTACAATATTATCAATCCCCTCGGAACTAGTTTCGTGGAAATTATTTAATTTCTCCTGAAATTCATAGATTGTCGGTTGACCATTTTCTCCTTCAGCAATCAAAAACTGGCTTTCCACGACCAACTCAGGAAGTTCCTTATAGTAAGCCCGGGTAAATTCTTGCCGTCTTTTTAATAAAGAGGCCATTTTTTCTAACGTAAGATTTTTCTGGGCAAAAAGGTCGCTAACAGGATCCTTATTATATTCTTTTAAAACAAACTTCCCTTCACCACCCAAACTTGGATCAGCAATTTTATTCTTTAATTCCTTAACGGTAACAAAATCGCCCTTACCCTCGGCAAAATTAGCAAGATGAATATTATCGCTTAAAAATGGCTTACCTTCCTGAGGCACACCAAGAGTATAATCTTTTTTTTAATTCACCTCAACAAAGGTCAAGGCACAGCCCTTAGTGTCACCACGACCAGTACGGCCAATGCGGTGGACATAATCAGTATAAGTTTGAGGTAAGGAATAGTTGATCACGTGAGTGATGTTCTTGATATCTAGGCCACGAGCGGCAACATCAGTCGCCACAAGGATATTCACATGATCTTCTTTGAAGCGACGAAGAGCTTTCTCACGCTGGCTCTGATGCTTATCACCATGGATAGAGTCAGCCTTAAAGCCTTCTTTAGAGAGGCTCACCGCCAAGCGATCCACCTCCCTCTTGGTCTCGGAGAAGATAAGGACTTTGCCAAGAGCCTTAGTCCCGAGCAAGTCACGCAATTTCTCAAATTTATTTTCTTTATTATGCTTAACAATATCTTGATCAACATTCTCCGAAGTCTCGCCCGTTGTCACTTTGACAACCACGGGGTCGGTCAAGAAGGCTTGGGATAATTCTCTAATCTTAGGAGGCAGGGTAGCGGAGAAGAAGAGGGATTGTCGCTCTTTAGGCATCTCCGCCAAGATACGACGAATTTCCTCCACGAAGCCCATGTCGAGCATGCGGTCGATCTCATCCAAGACGATATTTTGATAATCAGCAAAGTGGATCACTCCCCTATCCTTAAGATCCTTAAGGCGCCCTGGGGTACCAATAACGAAGTTTGGATTACGACGAAGGTCAGCAATTTGTCTATAGATAGGTGCACCACCAACGCATACTGCTGAGAAGAGGCCTAAACCACCGGTAAATTTCTTAAATTCATCGTCAATCTGGATGGCGAGCTCACGAGTTGGAGCCACAATCAAGACACCCTGTTGCTTATCAAGGAAACATTTGTTAATCATCGGGAGAAGAAAGGCCGCGGTCTTACCGGTACCAGTATTAGCGAGACCAATCATATCCTTGCCGGCCATAGTATGCTTAATAGACTGATCCTGAATCGGGGTCGGATTAAGATAATTTCTTGTTTCAAGATTCTTCTGCAATTGAGGAGTGAAGCCGAAGTCGGCAAAAACGTGCTCGATGACTACCGGTTCGGAGACAACACCAACCACCGCTTTCTTAACGAAGCGGGCGATATCAATATACTCACCACGCATCTTTTTCTTAAAAGTAGGGCGCGAGGAACTAGAGAAACGAGAAGGTCGTGAGGCACTCGAAGAACGGCCCATCACGCGAGAGCCGAGACGCGAAGGAGCTCCCCTGCTTGAGAGGGGTTTCTTAGCACCAAAACGCTTATTGTTATTAAAGTTATACATTATTATTTATCTAAATACCCCGTTTTTTTGGGATACATTACGAATAATCACAATCCTGTCTAGCTTTAGGCTTAGCAGGGTTCGCGAATACAGAAAAGGGCTGTAACGCATTTTTCGAAACAGCCCTTGAGAATATATGAGTGTTAAGTCAGACTTCTTAGAACAGTTAATCGATACTTAAATTATAGCAAATATTGGTTTAGAAGTCAAGAGAAACCCTACCCTCTCCCCGACCCCCTCTTCAGTTCGAATCTCGCGACACAAAAGAAAAAACAGGAAATAAATCCTGTTTTTTCTTTTGTGTCGGGGTGCCGAGATTCGAACTCGGATTAAATCCTCCCAAAGGACTCGTGCTAGCCGTTGCACTACACCCCGTTAGAAATTGAACTTGAATCTGAAAAAGCGTTTTTCAACCTGTTTCAGCAAGAATATCTTAGCACATAATCCCCTGCTTCGCCAAGACTTAATTCGGCCCTTATTTTTTAGCCTCTACGGTTCGCGCCCCAAGCCAGGACAAGCGATAAACTTGTTTCATCGCATCGGCAATTGCCTTACTCTCAATAATTACCGACATATTTTCTTCATAGTTAAGAAAAGCCACTTTATTGTTGTAAATATTAACTTCAATCCCCGGCCAGAAAATGTTTTTAGGCACAATTAGTGTCTCGGCCAGCTCCTGTTCGTCTTTTAGTTTATTCTTCTTGGCCCAGATTGAGCCCTCACCAGCCAGACGCCTGGCATAGATGCCAAGGCCCACCCGCTTCTTAATGTAGTCTCGATCTACTTTAGCATTGTCAAAGAAGGCATTAGTGTTCCATTCCAAAATCTCTTCAGGCTTCTCCGCTAAAGTATCGTCATAAACTTTCTGAATCGCCCGATCCCCTTCATAGAAAATAATTTTGGGTTTAATTTGGCTCTTATTATAAATAGCCTCTAACTCAGGCAAGGTCTTACTCAAATTCTCTTTAAGCTCATTAAGTAAAGACATCAATTTACTGGGTGATTCCGCTAAGAAACGGCTCTTCCCCTTATCTTTAGTCTTAGCCACAACTCCCCTCTTAACCAATTGCCCAAGGACCGAGTAGGTTGTGGTGCGTTCAAGGCCCGCCTTCTCGGCAATATTTTGAGCTGAACTCAGCCCACACTCTAGGCCAGCCAGATAAACCTTTGTCTCATTTTGTGAGAAACCGAGTTGTTTTAATAATCGATCGAAGCTCATTTTATAAAAGTGACGAAATAACTTTAGTCATTTATTGATAAATCTAACCTTGTTTTACACACATATTTTACCACCTTTAACATCTTTTCGTCAATTCTGACGAAGCTACTTTACATATTTGATTTGCCGTTACATAATTCGACCAGAAACATTGAAAACCGCTCCCCTCTTGGGGTAAGCAAAGAAAGGAATATGACAATGAAGAAAGTCCAAGAAAAGACTGTCGCCCCGCCCAAGAAAGACCGCCGGACTTGGGCAGAAAAAATGGCCGACGAGGCTGCGGTATCAAGTGTGATTGATCTCGATTGCCCGCCAAAGGGGTCAAAGGCTTACATCTGGTTGCTGACTTTGTGGATTTTCTTTTCCACGATTGGCTCCAAAAACAATGCCAGAGAGAGCCTGATGAAGAAAGTGAGGCCGACCAGGCGGAGATTCCAGATTATTCGCTTCCGAACATGCCTGATCGACGACCTCTCTGCGCTCAGCCTTGTGGAGATAGCAAGAGACAGAGGAGTAATCGAGAAGTCTAGTCGTCATGCCAACCGGCAAGACGTTCTCTCTTTTGCTTCGGCGATAAGGAAATCCGACGAGCTTTTGCACAGCTTCCATGCGGAAGTATGTTCCAGGGCAAGGAAAGGAAAGGGATTTCTCAAGGAATACGGCTATCTGGTTGGTCTAGCGGCACCTGCTAAAGAAGAGCATTTCTTTCCTCCAGGGCACCGATGCTATCCCTCGATAGATATCTCAGGATCATCTGTCCGAACATCGGACTACTGGAACGCGGCAATGAAGGACAAGTTTTGGTACGACAAGGATTCAATTCTTCTCGTTGTCGAATAGTACCGCCCACACCCAAGGGGAAACCGCTTGGGAGGGGCGGTTTTTCTTTTACTGTTAAATCAACCCTACTTCGCCCCAACTTCGCTAAAGCTTCGTCGGGCAAGCAAGGCTACGTAGGGCTGACTTCTCCGAAGTCAGAATATATCCTCCAAATGTTCAATTTTGAGGAGCTCTCCCCTATTGTTAAGGTAGACGGCAATCGAATCGATCTGCCAATCGGCCTCGTCGTCAATCTTCTTCTCTAGGAGATAGGTATTGATAGCACGCGATAGACGTTTGATTTTCCACGGGTGGATATTATCTTCGGGCTCATAGAAATCGGGGTTCGAAGTTGGACTTCGGGCTCCTTGAAGTCCAACTTCGAACGCATCTGGCCTCGTGACAGTTTTTACCTCAACAAAGTAGAGCCACTCCCCTTTCTTGGCGATAATGTCCAATTCACCCCAAGGTTTGCGATAATTGCGATCAAGGACAGAAAAACCTTTATTTTTAAGGTATTTTGCCGCTTCATCCTCCCCTTTCTGCCCCGTTATCTGTTTACCTGTCTTAGTTTTAGGTAATTGTGTCATATGAAACCTGTTTCTTGTGGAACACTATTGGTCAGAACCCATAAAACTCTCTTTTAAAGACGACTTTTGGCTAAAATATGTTGCAAAATAAGGGTATTTTGGTATTTTGACTGTTTTTCTATGAGAATATCTCTTAGTCTATTGGATGTCTTTTATCCACTTATACCCCAGAGTTATCCACAGTTTGTAGGGTTTTTGGCAAAAATAGGGGATTAAGTTCTTTGATCAGCAATTCAGTCTTCAGATATTGTAAGCTATTAAAACTTTTGTTATGATATAGGAGTTGCGAGTATGGTTTAGTGGTAGAACACGTCCTTGCCAAGGATGAGACGGGAGTCCGATTCTCCCTACTCGCACCCACACCAATATTTTCATCGCCACGAATAAGTCGTGGCAGCTTTGCTGTAATGAAAATATTGGTGTGGGTGCACGCACAGAATTTTAACTAGGGTGGGCACGGGGAGACTCGAACTCCCAAGGATTGCTCCATACGCTTCTGAAGCGTACGCGTATACCAATTCCGCCACGCGCCCATGGCGTGCCACGTGGGCGATCAGCCTTTACGTGGTGCCCCGAGCAGGAGTCGAACCCACATCAACGGTTCCGAAGACCGTCGTTCTATCCATTGAACTATCGGGGCAAGTTATAAAGTACAGGAGAACCCAATAATTCTACCTATTTTTTGAGTATTTAGCAAAATTTGGTTCGACAGGCTCACCATAAAAAGCTAAAATAACACTATGACAGATACCGTCAAGATACAATTGAATGTTCCACGTGAAATCCTTGAAATCACCAAAACCTTACAAAATAAGCCCGTCGTGAGGCCGGGTAAAGGTTTTTTAGCCTATTTGGTTGGTGGTTGTGTCCGCGACAGCCTTATTGGGCGAGAACCTAAAGATTGGGATATCACGACAAATGCCAAACCAGAGGAGATTATTCCCTTATTTACCAAGACCGTCTATGAGAACAAGTTTGGCACAGTTACGGTAGTTAACGAAGAAGTAGGGGATGAGAAACTCAAAAACGTTGAGATCACCCCTTTCCGCACCGAAGCCGAATATTCTGATCGCCGCCATCCTGATGAAGTAAAGTTTAGCGACAAACTTGAAGATGATCTAAGTCGTCGCGATTTTACTATTAATGCTCTGGCCTATGACCCAGAAGCAGGGGAGTTAATTGACCTATATGGCGGTATAAAGGACATAAACGACCACACCCTTAGAACAGTCGGGAAAGCCGACGAACGCCTCACTGAGGACGCCCTACGCATGCTCCGGGCCATTAGATTTGCCTCCGAGCTACGTTTCACATGTAACAATGAGCTATTAGAGAGTATTTCTCGCAACAATACCTTAATTAAAGAGATTTCCGCCGAGAGGGTTAGAGATGAATTGGTAAAAATTATTGATTCTCCTGAACCAATGGCTGGCCTTATTTTAAGCCACAAAACAGGCTTACTTCGCCATATCTTGCCAGAATTAGAGGCTAGCATTGGTGTGGAACAGAAAGGGGAGCATATTTATGACGTTTGGGAGCACACCTTAAGAGCTCTGCAACACGCTGCCGACAAGGGTTATCCGTTACATGTGAAACTGGCCGCCCTGTTACACGACATTGGTAAACCTAAAACAAGGAGAAAAGGGTTAAAGGGGAAGGAATATACCTTCTATGGTCACGAGGTGGTAGGGGAGAGAATTGTCATAAATATCATGGCGAGACTTAAGTTCCCCAACAAACTAGCTGATTTAGTGGTAAATATGGTGAGAAACCATATGTTCTTTGCCGATCCCGATAAGATAACCTTGTCGGCGGTTAGACGAGTTATCGCCAACGTGGGCCCTGAGAATATCTGGGATCTTATGAATTTGCGTATCTGCGACCGCATTGGCATGGGCCGACCCAAAGAAGAGCCTTATAGACTAAGGAAGTATGAATCAATGATTGAAGAGGCCTTACGCGCCCCAACTTCAGTGGGGATGCTAAAGATTGATGGGAAACGGGTAATGAAGGTTACACATGAAACGCCGGGACCTAAAATTGGCTATATTTTGAACGCCTTATTGGAGGAAGCCTTAGAAAACCCTGATATCAATAACGAGACGTTTCTCATGAAACGAGCAGGGGAATTGGTGAAATTGTCTGGAAATGAGCTAAAAGATCTTGCTGAGAGAGGGAAGAATAAGAAAGAAGAGGTAGAACAAGGGGAACTTAAGAAAATTCGGGCTAAATACAGAGTTAAATAAAATTACCACTCAAAATAAGAACCACTGCCCCTCACGGGGTCAGCGGCCTTGTAATAATGAGTTATGCGGCAAGATTATTTCTACACCGCAGATGATTCCAGATTTTATATGAAGACCTGGCAAACTTACGCGTTGAGAAACTTCACAGCCTCAACAAACTAAACTAATCGAACTTATAGCGAGTTTGCACCTCCAAAAACTAAAAACGCTTTTACTTCGTGCCGAGAAACTCTACTAGACTCCACTTCTCCAAAATTACTCTTGGGCCAAATCCTAAAGAGGATGACCGATAGAATGAGAAGAGGGGACAAGACCCTATCAATGTACAAATCACGTCCGATATAAGTATAAATCTATCGGACAACATCAACAAGAGCTAAAGGACACAAAACTGTGGATAACCCTGAACGAAGTGATGGAGCAATGGTCGTATGACCATAACTGATTTTTAAGCGTAAAAATCACGTCAAAATTTGCTAATTTTGACGTAAATTATTTAGAGTGAAACTTCTTATGTATATCTCTCAGGTGTTTATCTGTCACGTGAGTATAGATCTGAGTGGTTGAGACACTAGAGTGGCCCAGCATCATCTGCACCGAGCGAATATCCGCTCCATTCTGCAGGAGATCTGTGGCAAAAGAGTGGCGAAGCGTATGGGGCGTAACCTTCTTAGTGATACCCGCTTTGATAGCATATTTTTTAATAATTCGTTCGACACTTCGTGAAGTTAGGCGATCGTCACCTTTAGTCGTAGCATTTATTTTTGAAAGGTTAGTAAAGAGGGCGTCGCCCAAGTCTCTTCTCTTGGCCAAATAATCTTTAATTGCTTCTCTGGCTTTATCAGAAAGAAAAACAAGGCGGACCTTCTCTCCTTTCCCTCGAATAGAAAACTCGTCGCGAGAAAGATTGATTGTGTCTCGGTCAAGAGAACAAAGTTCCGAAACGCGCAATCCAGTAGAGAAGAAGAGCTCAAGCATGGCCTTGTCCCTCAATCTTTTGATTCCATCATTCTTACTAGGACCAGTCTTTTTTACCCCGAGCGAAGTCGAGGGGTCTTTCATTGGCATATCTAACAAACGAGACAACTCAGTGTCAGTAATAAGGTCTAAATCACGCCCCGCCGTCTTAGCCAACTCAATCTTCTCTGGGGGCAAAGAGGGGACAGAGCGCCTGGCTAAATATTTAAGAAAAACCCGCAGAGCAATCAGATGATAATTCTGAGTATTCTTCTTCAAAGTGTCGGAGACACTTTGAACCCTTCGTAGTCCACGCTTAGTGGACGAAGTAGGGTCAACCGAGCCGGGGTTCTTAGAACTCTGCCGATTCAGCCACAAACGATACTGCCTGACAGCATCATCCGTAATATCAGCCGAGGATTTGGCCTCAGATTGCGTAAAAAATCTGATCAAATAACGATCATAATTCTCAACAGTCTTAAGTGACCGCCCTTTCTCAATCTCAAGATACTCTAAGAATTCTTGTTTTAATCTGTTTAGATCGGCCATCTATATAAGTATAACAGATTTGAGAAAAAGGAGTTTTGAGTTAAACTAAACTTATGGACCCGATATTTAATGAATCTTGGCACGACCTCGGAGAACACGAGCACGGAGACGACTTCGAAGATTTAGCTGTTCGCCATGAAGAAAAAACCAATTTGGTTTATCAGAGAATAAAAAAGTTAGAGGGCCACAGCAAAATGTCGGGGGTTCTTGTAAGAGATATCGAAGACGGTATCGTCCGCTACATAAAGGCGGTTGATAAATTAAGCTTGGCAAAGATAAACAACGAGGAAAAGGATGAGAAAAAGAGAGCTGACGAAGCAAGACGTTTTGCCCACAATGCCCTTATCGACAGTTTAAATATCCTAAACCGTTATTGCGTAAAGAACGGCCTTGACACAGGGTGGAGAAACATGGTAGGATTAGACAGAGATCAAGTGAGAGATTGGGCTCTCGTTGTGTCAAAAAAGATACTTACATAGGGTCATATTGACCCAACCTAGAAAGGAATAGTACTTTGGACGGGAAGAAGGTTAGAAAATATTGCCAGGATGCCGGCCTTAACGAGGAATTTAACACCTTGGCTAAGGCCGCTATTCATCTCCGCCAGTGCCAGATAGCCATCAGAGAGGCACTGGTGAGCGAGGAGGCAATTAAGATCGAGGGGCCCCGGCAAGACTTCATCGCCGCCCAGTTTGCCTGGAGCGAGAAAAGGGAGTGGTTCAGCCAGTTCATCTGGAAAAAGAAACTCCCTTTCACGACAGAGGATCTTGTACCAGAAGAAATCGCCAACGCGATGGCCTAAACAGTTAGCACCGCCGGAGGGCGCGCACCCGCGTCCTCCGGCTTTTTTGTTAAAACAAATTGACAAGTGTGGTATAATGCCAGCATGTTTGAAAAATACTTAGAGCAAATTGGATTATCAAATAAAGAGGCTGAGGTTTATATCGCCCTCTTGCAATACGACAGCGCCTCAGTTGTCGAACTCGCTCAGAAGACTAAGGTTAATCGCACCACCATCTATCCCGTCTTAGAGACTCTAGCCAAGAAGGGCTTGGTAAGCGAAATTCAAGTTGATAAAAAAACTCATTACCAAGCCGAACCACCAGAGAGACTTGAGTCCTTCATTGAGCGCCAGAAGGTGGTCTTAGAAGAAAATTCCAAACGTTTAACTGATATTATCCCTCAACTTAAGAGCATCCAACGCGAGAGCGGAGAGAGGCCAGTTGTTAAATATTTCGAGGGGAGAGATGGCATCATTAGTTCAATAGAGGAGATGTATAGCCCAGAAATAGAGAGGAATGAGAAAGAAATCTATTTAATTTACCCAAAAGATCTGCTAAACGAAATATTTAAACCAGATGAAAAAAATAAGTATCGATCGGTCCGCATAAAAAATAAAGTAAGGTCAAAAGTTCTGTACACTTTTAAAGACGGGGAAATACCATCAACCGAAGACGGAGAAAGAATAAAAATAGACGAGAAGAAATATCCTATCACTTGTGACATTTCTATCCATGGTGACTATGTCAGAATAAACACGCTTAAAGACAAGCTGGCTGGGATTTCCATAAAAAGTAAAGACTTTGCCGAGACAATGAAGAGCCTTTTCAAGCTCGGCTTCGATAATTCAAAGAAATAAATAAGGCCCGACACCCTCCGCAAAACGCGGTGGATGTCGGGACCTCTTTGTTTGTTCCCCAAGCTCTTGCTTGGGATGGACCGTGGTGATTGGCGGCAAAAAGATTGCGCCTTCACCGATCTCTCTCAACCAGTCTGATCTGTCGCCCATTTGGGCTTCCTAGTCCTGCATGGTCCTTCACTCCTCTTTTGTTTTAGAGACAAAGCCTCTTGCCAAAAAAACACTTTATCCTCACTTCACGCTCCCTCGAAGAATTCGACTATGACCAGTTGGGTCAGAATATCACCAGCTAGTCACCATGAATGGGCTAGCTGGTGACACTCCGCCACCTCCTAGTCAGTCATGGTTAGCCTCCTTCTCGGTTGGGAACGACAAAGTACACAAGGAATTCTGAGGTTAGTATAACAAACCACCAGAGTTTGTCAAGTAGTTTTAACAAAATGTCTTATTTTAGGCCATATTTTTGTTGTTTTGGCAAAGATTTGTTGTAAAATAAAGGTTTTATATATTCCTTAGGTCTTTTTAAGAAAGTTGCGCGTCAAAAATTTTAAACAAAATTTAAATAAAAATTGTTTTGACAAACTTGTTTTTAAGTAATGTCATTATACTTTATCAAAATCGCGATGTGTAAATATCCTTATTTATAGCCATATTTTAGGTATATGAAGTGATGACATTTGTTTTTATGTCAAAAGTACTTGACAAAGTTCTAATTCTGAGTATAATGGCCAGTAGATACATTGAAAGAAGGAGAGTTGAGCAAATCTGTTTCCTTCCGAGCCAGCCAGCCAGTAATACAGTCTGGCGGCTCAGAAGGGAACGGATTCAGCAATCAGCAAGCTCAACAACGAAGGAGAAACGTCATGAGCAAGTATGAGTCCCGAAAGTTGGAGATCGAGGCCACCAAGATCCTGCGCAAGGCCGGAGCCACCTACGGTGGCCGAGACCGGGGCGAAGTTGACCCGGCCCAGGCAGCCTTCGAACGGCGACACCTCAATACCCCGACCGGATCGGGGAAAAGGAGGTAAGCCGTTCATAGCCCTGTAAAAAGGTTGCCGATAAGTCCATCGGTGTAAAAGCACGGGCAAAAACGGCCAAGTCTTAAGCTTGGCCCTCTAAATGGGAACGTGAGATAGTCTCGTGTTTCCTGAGGAGTTTGATCTTTTTACAACAAGGAAAAAGCTATGAATAACTGGGGTACTGTTATTCGATGGGTGTTCACGCCGGTGGGGATCGTGTTGGTCGGAGCTATGACCTTGGTTGGAGCCTTCATTCTGGATCCAACTCTCGGTCACCAACTAATCAACCGGCTGATTTGTGCCGTGTCGGAAATCGTCTTCGCCGTCCTGCCGCTTGTCCTGGTCGTAACAGGAATGTGGTTCATGGTGAAGAAAGTCTTCAAGTAAGGGGCCTTAACCCGGACGAGGAAAGATCCTCGTCCGGCCACTGTCGAGAGATGTGCGTCTCTCCTGATGAGTCCAAAAGGACGAAACAGTTTGATCTTTGAATTTGCGCCTGCAACGATTTGCGTTTGATGATAAATATCAAAAATAAATCGTTGCAGGTGCGTGCAGGCACCCGAGCAACCTTCGGAAAAGATCCCGAAGAGGGGGTAGGGTCGCCAGTAGGATGTTCCGCGAGAACGCGTGACACTGCTGAGTCTAGACAATTCCCCCAAATTCTTACCCTTGTTGCGACAAGGGGACACCCCTTCTCCGTCAAGGAGGGCTGAATGGGTCTGACGAGCCCGAGAGTCCAAAAGACTCTCACTGCACAACCCATCTGATTTAATAATCGGGAGAAATAAAAATCAGAGGGCGACGAGTTGGCCAAGCATTATCCCTTCGGCAAGGACTCTCCTGGGACGGTAGGTAAAAAGAGAATAGCCTACACTGTCGACAAAGTCTGGCCAACCCAGAAGAAAAATAATGGTTGGTTCTCATCTTCGTCTCGGCCGAGTCTTCGGATTCGGCCCTCTTAATGGGAATGTGAGATAGTCTCGTGTTTCCTGAGGAGTTTGATCTTTACAAACAAAGAGGGGGATAGATCATGGGAATGTTGCCGAACAATGACGTGCCAATGAATCGGGCCCATCTGACGCAAAAACACAAAGGAGACGAAACAATGAACGGTCGAATTTGGCGTCAAGATTCCGATGGGGCAAGCAACGGCGGAGCCGAGCACTTTGACCTCTGCGTCAAAGGCCAGGTCCATCTCTCAATCACCAACAGCTGGATCGAAGTCGGGAACGGCCGAAAAGTCCGGCACTGGTACGAAGCCGTGATTGAGGGAGCTTGCGACGGCAGTTGTTCTCGCACACTGGATCTTAGCAACGAGGAGAAAAAACTCGTTGAAGAGTTCCTCCGCACCAACCAGTGCGGAAAAGTGGAGCGAGAGACAATTGAGCCCGCCAGTGGGCCCCACCACCTCAGAGATCGGAGGCCTTGATGCCTCGGTCTCAAACGACTGTATCCAGGGATGTCGCTAAAAAACACACTGGAGCCACGAGGAAGCAGAGCCTCAAAGTTGCCGAGTCTTCGGATTCGGCTCCCTTATTGAGAGCGCGACATGTGTCGTACTTTCATTGGGGAGTTGTTCTTTATACCGTAAACAAAGGAGAATCACCATGAAGGCTCAGGTCGTTCAGTGGGACAGTCGTGACGCGTCTTCGAACGGCGGCGTGGAGATGGTAGAGCTTTGCTTGGCTGGCCACTCCCATTTGCTCGCGATGGACAACTGGAGAGAGCAATGGGGAGAAAACAGTTCGGGCGAGGACTGTTGCCGGGAAGTGCACACTTATAATTGTGCCGTTATTCCCTGCGACTGTATCCGCGTCAACTGGGAGAAATTCTTGGACATCGAACTCCAAGAAGATCACGCCAAGCTCGTTCTCCAGTTCTCCGCAACCGGGGCGAAACAGAAAGGGTCTTTTGGACCTGATGACATCCCCGGGATGGCTCCGGGATGCTACATCTATCAATTCCAAGAATTTCAGGAATTGCACCCCGAGTACGAGCTGCCTAGCGATAGGCCCACCTTCCGGTGGAAGGAGTGAGAGAGAAACCCGAAGCGTTCACAACCTGGAAGCCCAACCAGATATCAAATTGGGCCACGTTCTCGAGATGTGTGTCTCGACTGATGAGCTCGAAAGAGCGAAAACGGATTGATCTTTACACTAACCGAAAGGGTTTACCATGAAGACGCTCGCGAAAGAGCAAGCTGTGCTGGCCAGCTTCTGCCAACAGGCGCGAGAGAGCGTCTTCACTGATTGGTGGCTCATCTTCGAAGGGGATTGGGGTGGCCAGATTTACTTGACCGTCCCTCTCTCACTGATCGGACCAAGGGCCCTCATTCTCACTCTCTCACGTAAACTCGATGACATTGCTTGGGACTGCAATGGGGGAGATGGATCTAGCATCTACATCTATTCCCCGAGTGCAACGACCCATCAGATGGCCGAGTTCGACTGCGACCCGGTTACCGACCTTAGGCATATCGGCGGAGGAATGGGTGGTGCCCAAATCAGCGAGAAAGCTGTCTGGATTCATGACGAATTCCAGCCGGCAATGATTGCTGAGGCTTGGCTCCTTCTTGACCTTCGTTAACCCTCTGCTGTGGCAGAAACCAGAAGCTAAACTGGATTAATAAATGAGCCGTAAGACCCACGACACGGGTCTTTTTCTTTGTTTTAGGCACACACATTTGGCGGTTTAATTAGCTGATAATCTTTCAAGAATTCGTTTGGCGTTTTGCCGTTTAAACCGCAATGTTCTAGATTGTTGTAGTATATATTCCACCTTTTTAATTTCTTTTGCAAATCCGCA
>CAIPHT010000004.1 GCA_903864935.1 Candidatus Vogelbacteria bacterium | reverse complement strand
TTGCGGATTTGCAAAAGAAATTAAAAAGGTGGAATATATACTACAACAATCTAGAACATTGCGGTTTAAACGGCAAAACGCCAAACGAATTCTTGAAAGATTATCAGCTAATTAAACCGCCAAATGTGTGTGCCTAAAACACAAATAATATCCCCTGTTTTATATAGTCTACGAAGTTGGACTTCGACAAATAAGGGAATTTGGGAGATTTCGACTTTATAGTCTACCAAGTTGAGGGCTTAGTAAATTCTCCAAACTGATCAGACAATTTATCTGGGAATTGACTAATCTTCAAAACACCACGGCGAATCTGTCTGGCTGAGGTAGAAATTTCTTTTAGCTTTATTGTATTGGTACCATAGGGGCTAATGATAATCACCGGATAATTTAGCTCTTGAGTAACTATTTTTATCGGCTCAACCAAATCAGAATCATTAGAGATAACGACGGCCATTTCAAATTCTTTCTTATGCGCGTCATTTACCAAGTGAGCCCCAAGACTAACATCACTACCTTTTTCTTCTGTCTTGATAACCTTTACATAACCAGAGTTGTCAGCTTTCTTCATCAGCACCATATTGACCAAAAAACTTCCTTCGTACATTTCAAGATTGGGAATTGTTTTGAGAGCGCGAAAATATATTTGTTGTCTAACGGGCTTTTCTAAATCCTTTTCATTGGGTCTCAGTTTTACTCGAGCAGTAAAATATTTAATTTTAGAAATCTCATGCTTTTGGAAAAGATACTGACACATTTTTGATACGTCCAACCACTTATAGGGAGTATCTTTCAAAGCTCCATAATACAAATTAAAACTATCAATATACACACAAATTTTCATGCTATTAATTTTACTATTAACAGCAGAAACCGCAACAAAAGTTGCGGTTTCGCGTCCGGCCACCGAAGTGACTGGAGGTATACATAAATATTAGCGGAAATATCACAAAAAGTCAATCCCTTAAGTTTTTACGCTTTTTTGCCCTGGTTGGCGACTTTGTCGAGAGCGGCTTGGAGGGCAGCTTCGTCGGCAAGGAAATAACGATTGGTTGGTTTGAGATTCTCGTCTAGCTCGTAGACTAGCGGAATACCGGTAGGAAAATTGAATTCGACAATTTCTTCTTCGGAAAAATTGCTTAGATATTTTACTAGAGCGCGCAAGCTATTACCGGAGGCGGCAATAATAATTTGTCTCCCCTCTTTAATGGCTGGGGCAATCTCCTGCTCCCAATATGGCGTCACACGTTCAACCACATTTTTCAAATTCTCAGTTAGAGGAATCTCGGCGGGGGTTAAATTGGCGTAGAGCGGATCTTTGCCTGGATACATCTCACTGTCTTTATCAAGCGGTGGGATGACAACATCATAACCGCGACGCCAAATCTTCACCTGCTCTTCGCCATACTTGGCCGCTGTCTCAGATTTATTAAGACCTTGGAGCGCGCCATAATGTCTCTCATTAAGCTTCCATGATTTTCTGATTTCTATCCCCTCCTCGCCCATCTCAGATAAGACAATACCGAGCGTTTTGTTGGCTCGCTTGAGCACCGAAGTAAAAGCCAGATCAAAGACAAAACCTTTCTCTTTTAATAATTGGCCAGCACTATGGGCCTCATGCTCGCCTAATTCTGTCAGGTCAACATCAACCCAGCCGGTAAAACGATTCTCCTTATTCCACACACTTTCGCCATGGCGAATTAATACAATTTTATATGTCATGGGGGCATTATAACCCTTCGACGAGGCTCAGGGCAAGAAAAAACCGCGCGCTTCTCCAAGCGCGCGGGGACAGACAGACTTCCCATTAGAAGAGATTTTTCCCTCTCTTCCTTTTCCTCCTGACCCAAACTTCCAGTTCTGGGAAAACCCGAACAGCAATCTGCTTGACCTTTGGCCAATCCCTCCCGATCGGTTTCTTGAAGGAAGAAAAAAATCTGATTTCTCCCTCTAGCAGACGGCCACCAGCCATTCTCTTCCGGTAGTCAAGAAGCCACTTCTCGAATCGATCCCAGAAAAACTCGTCAGCCGGAATAGCTTTTGGCTTCTCACAGCTAGTCCCCGGGTAAGGGACATTATCCCCAGGACAGACATAGGTAAGTTCAAAAAACCAGGTTTCCTCCTTTTTTCCTTCGCACCGTACTCCACCTGAGACAAAAAGGGTTACCACCTTCGCCGACAAGGCAACTGCCATGACTTAGCCCTCCAGTTCGGACACCAAATAAAAAACAAAACACCTAACTCTATTTAACTCTCAGGTTGAAAGTCTGTCAAACGAGAAAAACGAGGGCAAAAACAATGGCCACGATAATACGGTAAATGCCAAAAGCAATAAAATTATTGTTCTTGATATAAGCTAAGAAAGTTTTGATGGCCATGAGGGCAACTAAGAAGGAAACCATAAAGCCAATAAGCAACAATCCAAACTCACTAACAGTAAAATTGGGCGAAGATTTAACCAAGTCTAAACCCGTCGCGGCCAACATTGTCGGGACCGCGAGCAAGAAAGAAAATTCGACAATCGCTTCTCTTTTGATATTTAAGGCGAGCCCCCCAACAATAGTGGCCGCCGAACGAGAGACGCCGGGGATAACGGCCAAGGACTGGCAGAGTCCAATAATCACAGAATTTTTATAAGAAATTTTCTCTAGGCTATCAATCTTTAACTTGGAGGCTAAGCCTCCAAGTGATTTAGTATCTTTTTTAGTTAGCCATAATTCAAAAAAGATTAAAATTAGACCACCAGCAAAGAGACTCACAACCACCACCCAAGAATTGCCTAGCAGATAAGACTTAATTATTTTATAGAGAATCAAACCAATGATAGCGGTGGGAATAAAGGCAACGGCCACGCGCTTCATCACTTGCCAGTTAACAAGCAATTGTCGCCAATAAAGAGCAACAACAGCGCCAATAGCCCCAAGTTGAATAATAATTTCGAAGCTCTTAAGAAACTCTGTTTGCCCAAGACGCAAAACCTGTGAGGCGAGAATTAGGTGCCCCGTCGAAGAGATGGGCAAGAATTCGGTAATCCCCTCTACTATTCCCAAGACAATTGATGTTATAATAGTCATATTAGTAGCTAGTATATAGCATTTATTATCTAGTATCAAAAAAATATGACACTTCAACGCATCAATCCAAAAATAAAAGAAAATACTGAGAATATTGAGAACCCCCACCCAGCCATCTGGGGCGACTTTGCCAACCTCCGAGGCGATGTCTCTAAAATTTATGGCGACGTGACTATCCACAAAATTACCGGCAATGCGAGTAATATTAGCGGTAACATTGCGGGCATCTTCGGCACCGTCTCTAATATCAAAGGGGATGTCTCTAACATTCGAGGTAATGTTACACATCTCACCGGAGATGTAACTAATATCTCCGGTGACGTCTCAGGCCTCTATGGTGATATGAGCAATTTGCGAGGCGAAGTGACCAATATTCGCGGCGATGCGACCAAACTTCGCGGCAATGTTAGCGACCTAATTGGCGATGTCTCAAGTATCCAAGGTGATGTCACCAATATCTCCGGCAACGTTACAAACTTATCAGGGGATATCTCTAGACTTAGAGGCAATACCACCAACTTATCGGGCAATGCTTCAGGTCTCGAGGGTGAAGTTACGGGTATTGAAGGTGACGTTACTGGTATGGTGGGTAAAGTTGACGATCTTCTTACAAACTAAAGACACCCAAACTCCCCAAAAAGAGAAAAAGAACGACAACAAAGCAATACATCGAGAGACCCCAAAAAGGACTCTCGATTTTCTTTTGAAAGAAATTGATAAAAAGAAGATGAGTTCTTTGCAAAGAGATTAAGGGCTCTTTGCGCCACTTGGTATAGACAAATTGTAACGCATCAGGCGCCAGGGCTCCAATAACTCCGGCAAGCACGATCTCAAGAGAAACTCCTAATCCAAAATTAAAGAAAAAGACGGCCAGGGACAGACCAAGAAGCGCGTCAAAGCCGATTTTTACCAAATCAAAATAAAAGTCTCGACCGATAATAAGATCGCCGTTCATCGGATTCTCTAAATCTTTATATTCGGACTTAAGTTTATAATCCCAGTGTGGTACAGCATCAAGAAAAAAATGACTGAGGAAGCCAGCAAAAAAGGCGGTGAAAGGATTAAGTTTGAAGAAAGAAGCGATGGCCGCACCGGCGATGGAATGAGGCGTTAAGACCATATTATTGCCAAGGGAAATAATCTAATAATTCTTTGGAGTAATAAAATTGGAAGGCTAGACCACCAAAACTATATTTCTCTCCCCCCACGTCAATCTCCGCTCCCCCAACCTGAGGTAGAGCCTTGGGTGTTGATTTACTAAAACCAAGATTGAAGAGCGTGGCCAGAAGTTCAGGTCGATTGCTAATATTATAGCCGGCCAAGTCCCATTGCCTCATAATTTGTTTAAGAAAAAGAGCCGAATAGAGATAAGAGTAATAATGATTCTTACTATCAATCAATCTATTAAAGCGTTCACTCGAGATATCCTCCGTGCTAAAGTCCAAACGATTTTCATAATCAGGACCAAGGTAAAAAGGAGAGGTCTTATCTTTAAGATTAGCCTCGATTTGTTTGGCCGTCTCTTCTTTAATCCCCATCACCCCCCAAGAGAATTGGCTCTGGACGCCAAGGATCTTAAGTGGCTGGAAGAATTGTTTGAACACTTCTCGCTCCGAGGTATAGAGTCGCAATTGCTCGGGCACCAACATTGAGACAATCAGGCGCTCTGGCACGCCGGTCTCCCCACTCACCTTCTTAATCTGAGGCGCATCTTTAGTAATCGCTTCTTTTAACACTGGCCAGTCGAGAGTATCCATCCAAGCCGCCGAAACTGTTCCTAACTCTTGCTTGTTACTATCAGAGATCTCTTGGTCTGAACTTGTGGCGTTATTTTGCCTAATTTGGCCAATCACCTCTTTAAAATAACGGTCGTTGAAGTCAACCGTCCCCGAAGTATTCGTCCAACCAAAACGCAAAGCAAAAAAACCCGCCACCAAAATAAAACCAATTAGCGCAAAAAGATAAACCAGGAGCCAAAATATTTGGCGTAATATTTTTAAAAACATAATTTACTAGATAATCTTACCACTCGGCAAGTCATAACCCAAGAGGACAAGAAGGGAGAGTATGAAGCGACGATTAAGACTTAAGACTCCGTTGGGAATACTGGCAACAGCGGAGAGCAATGAAGAATTATTCTGAGAAATAATCTGAGTACTTGAGGCAAGAGAAAGAGAGGTACCCGTGCTACCAAAAAATTCCACCACATACAAGCTATCCCGACCGTTAAATTTGCCGGGGGCGGTACCGATCCCAACCTCCGTAAACCGCTTATCCAAAATATTTTCTCGATGCGCTGGCGAATTCATCCAAGCCCGATGAACATCTCCAGAATCGAAGAAATTAACCGCCAAATTCTCTCCGGCATAAACGTAATCATAGCCAACCTTATCGAGCCAAGTCCAAGGTGTCTCGCCCTTAGGGCCAACATGGGAGAAATAACCGCGCGCCGCCATATCAAGAGCCTTCTCGGTTGCCGCTTTGGCCAGAAGGGGGTTCTCTTTTAAAGTTATTTCTCTGGCCTGTTGTCTATCGGTGTTGGCGTAATTAATAACCACAGAAGGTAGCACCGCAGCGAGAAAACGACGCCCCGGGTTAGAGACAACAGGTACCACCACCAAAGCCTCAATAAGGACAACTAGAGCTAAGATGGCAAATAGATACCAAGATTTCATATTTTTGATTCTAACACAATTAAAGCTTGTTGTTAACGGCCAACCAAGTTACAACAACCGCCGCGGTCTCGGCTCGCAAAACAGACCGACCAAGAGAATAGAAAGTGAAATCAGAAGACTGAGCTAGCTCCTGCTCTTTCTCGCTCCACCCGCCTTCTGGGCCGACAAAAAGATTTATTGAGCGAGAATTCGTCAACAACTTTTTATCATTTTCTTTCTCTAAATCACAAAAGATATTTAGGGAATCAGAATCTTTAACCTTACCCAAGGCAACAGAAAAATTAACAGGTTCGCTTAAGTCTGGTAAAAAGGCTCGCCCCGATTGCTCTGTCGCTTCCTTAATAATCAGAGACAAGCGCTCTGTCTTTAATCCAAACTTAATTGTCCGTTCGGTGACAAGCGGAATTATCTTATTAACCCCGGCCTCGACCGCCTTCTGCACCGCTAATTCGAAATTCTCTTTTTTAAGCAAAGCAAGATAAAGACAGACCTCTGGTTCTTCTTTTTCTCTAAGTTCTCGCTCGAGAACAGAGAGTCGAACAGAATTTTTATTAAACTCTATAATCTTAGCCCGAAGTTCTAAACCTCGTCCGTCAAAAAGAGAGATCTCGTCCCCCGGCTTGGACCGCAAAACTTTTCTTAATTGATTAAGAATAAGCGGATCAGTAATTTCTAAGTCCTTATCCCCTAAGTCTTCTTGGCTATAAAAGCGGTTTTGTCTCATCTTATATTATTTATAATTTTTTAATTGAATATTTTGTCACAACCTTAATAACAACAAAGAAAATAATTAGCCCGATAAGTAGCCCGAGCTCCGCATAATGCAAGTATTGCTGGACGAGGGTAAAAGAGACCCCCGAGAAATAACCCAAACTACCAATGACCACCGCCCAAAAACAAATGGCTGGGATATCCTGCTTAATAAATTCACGATACGTCTTATCGGTCATCCCCATTCGCACCAAAATTGGCTTGTGGATAGCATAAGCAAATTTGGAAATGAAGAGCGTTTGTCTTGGACGGCGATTAAGTTGCCTGTCAAAAGGCTCCGCGATCTTATTGGACCAAAGTTTAACAAAACGAGGGAAATACTCAATCTTGCGACCGATGAAGAAAAAGATTAAATCACTCGCCAGCATCCCGAAGAAGACGACCGGCAACATTAACCAGAAATTGAAGAGGCCTTGGCTAGTGAGAAAGGATAGTGTAAACCAAGTAATATCACCCTCAATCAACATACCAACAACCCCCAGGAAATATCCTAGGGGTGGCCAGATAATTAGATAGTAGAAGAAGAGCGACTCGCTCATAGTGGACTATTTATAGTGAGTTTATCGAACTATTTCTTCTTTGTGGTTGCGGTGTTATCAGAGGTAACCGGAGCAGGGGCCGGAGTCTGAGCCGAAGCGTCAGCCTTATTCATTTGGACCGGACCAACATTGACGATAACGTTTCGCGCTGGACTATAAACGATCGCCTTGCCCGCTGTCGCATAAACAAGAAGAACATCACCATTCTGAGAACCAGCGAGGAAAGGTTGTTCTTTGGCCGCCAAGGCAGCATCCTTAATCTCAGCAACTTGAGGGACCTCTCCATCTGGGACAACCATTAATTTCTTAACTCTAGCAACGATGGCCAGGACTTGCTGTTCAGCCGCCTTCTGGGCTTCAGTTTGACTTGGCTTTGGCTTGAGAGCTCCCCAAGCATAATAACCGGCGATAATTATAACAACGACAATAATTACCCCACCCCAAAACTTATAACTCATACCGCAGCACTTCTTACCTTTAGAAGAAACAACTCCTTCAGAGGAAACCTCGTCACCTTGATCTTTTTTCATATTTTTATGATTTTAGACTTAAAGATTAATAATAATTTATACAATATTTGTGATCCTATTTTAACAACAATCTGGCTATTTTCCAAAGTGGATAACTAAGGCGAATTCACCCCGGGAAAAGTCCTTATCCGTCTTAATTCTAGCAAGAAAATCCCCCGCTGTCCCCACAAGATATTGCTCGAATTTCTTGGTCATTTCTTTACCGACAAAAACTTTAATTTCAGGATAAAGTTCATTAATAATCTCCAGACTTTTGGCCAAGCGATAAGTTGATTCGAAGCAAACCAAGTTAGTTTCTAATTCTTCGGCCTGTTTAAGAATTTTTACAATCTTGCCACGGGTGCGAGGCAAGAATTCGACAAACCAAAAATTACCCGAGAAGCCCGACGCGGCGATAGCCGTCGATAACGCTGAGGGTCCAGGAATCGGAACGATCTCATGCCCCGCTTCGCGTGCTTGCTCAACAAGATAAGCGCCTGGATCAGAGACACCGGGCATCCCGGCCGAGGTCACAAGCGCCACGTCTTGGTCTTGAAGAAAATCCAAAATCTTCGGGGCCATGCGTCGGCTATTCTTGTCGTCATAATTTAGAATCTTTTTCTCTCCAATCTCAAAATGTTTTAAGAGCTTGACCGTATCGGTCCACTTCTCCACGGCCAAAACTGGTACTTCTTTCATCACCTCCACTGCCCTTGGCGTCATGTCGCCCAAATTCCCAATTGGTGTGCCTATTAAATATAATTTCATATGGTGAGTATAGCTTATCGTAAATTAAAATCAAAAAGTTTTTTATAAACAAAACACCCGCCATCCTAAAACAGCGGATGCTGTCCCGAATAGCGGGTAAAACATGAAGGGCAAGTCCTCTGTAAGCTGAACGTGATGGTTCACGGACTAGAGAGGCAGGACGGAGCCTTCGGCACGATGTTCTCCACAGACAACGGAAACCCTTAACCTGTGGCAATCCAAGTCGTCTCCCTCGTTCCTAAGAAGGGTCGCGACCGTGCTCAAAAGAGAAAGGTGATCATCGAAGCGCGGGTCACTGTCTTCTAGTGTCACCTGGACGACCGCATATTGCCCCGCAAGGTTGACTTCGCCAATACCCAATTCGAATTGACTGACGGTTGTTCGATTACCCCTCAGGACTTCGATGGCTTGCCGAACCAGGTCGCCCAGTTCGTAAACCTGAGTGGCCGTATGAATGACCGTCACCTCTTCTGCCACAGACATCTCGCCCTCGAAGCTCTGAAGGACCCGGGAGAGAAAGATTGCCGCCTTGGGGCCAATCATCCGATGCCAGCGAGCGGAAATCACCTGTGTCAGCCGAGGGGCTTTCTCCCAGAGTCTGTCCTTGCCCAAGGTTTCCATGGCGGCACTCAGTTTGTGGAGGACAAGGGTAAAAATTGCATCGTGTTCTTCGCGACGAAACTCACGGGCCATGACATCATCGAAGCCAAGTCTGTCTGCCTCATCGGAGAGAAAGTCAAAGATTTCCATTGCCTCGTCAAGAGTTGGAGTCTCGAACCACCAGTGAACGATGTCTGAGATGAGCCTCTTGAGCACTTCTGATGTTGTCGAAAGATGAACAGAGATTGTCTGGTACCTCGACCAGGCAAAGCGGTAAGTCTCGCGTTCGTAGTCAAGCTGGCTCATCCCAAGGTCCATCAGGGCACAGGAATACAACTCCAAGTACTCCAGTAGTTCTCCCTCGAAGTACTTCACCTCCTCCGATTCAAAGCAGGGAGTCATGGTGGTGGAGATGATGTCCTCGATGACCTTTCGTCGCTCGAATACACCTTGGTTCGAAAGACTATGGAGAAGTGAGAAATTCCTCGTCTCCTTGAGCCTTTTCATCAACCGACTATCTTCGTTTGGCATCTTCGCTCCTTTGGGCTTGAGTGCCCCCTCTTTCCCTAGAAAGAGTCTTTTGTGGAGTCAGACGAGCCCTAGCCCATCTTTGTCCGATTTCAACGATCAGGCACCAGACCCAATCTAACTCCAGTTCTACCACATCACCTAAATTTCGTCTAGGGAGCTCGAGAAATTCTTCTTAACATCCCTCAGACGGCCGTCCATATTTTGTTAAGACTAACTATTTTGATGCGGTCGTTAGATTATAGTTAGAAACAAAAATCACTGAACATTTTTTACAATTGTAAATTTTGTTCAGTAAAAAACCAGGCACTAAAAAATCTCACGTTAGTGGCATAAGTTTTAACTTGCAGGCAAAAAGGTAACATTGCTGACGACCGTCACGAGTGTTACCGGCTTATAATTACAACACACGCTCCCCCGTTTTGGGAGCTCGGCTTCCAAATTACAGCTTCCAGATTACTATCAAAAAATATTACACTTTCAGACGACCGTCACTGGTGTTAATAAATTTTGATTTGAAAATGTTACCATTTTTGACGACCGTCTAAAAGAGTAACATTTTATATTGGTAAATTTTTTGAATCAGAAAACCCGCCCTCGACCTAGGCAGGTTTCTGACCTGCTTAAGTCGGGACGGGTTGAGATTAGCGTGTCACCTCCAGCTTCCAGCGGAGGTGTTCGAGTTTCCTTTCGCGGTAGACCTTCAGCTCCCTGAAGGTGTTTGAAAACTCCTTACCTTCTTTGCTGCTGATGGGAGTGAGACCCATCAAGAGATAGCCGCCCATGATGTCCCCTTCGATCTCTCCAATTTTCTCTGCCCATCCCGCGCGGAGGAACAGGATAATTCTCGGGCTAAGTTGCCACAGGAACCACAGCCAGGCCTTCTGCACAGGAGCGGTGTCGTACAACGCGAATAAGACAACCCCGGCGACTATTCCAAACAAAGTCTCCATGATTTTTCTCCTTTCCGAGAAATTGAGTTACTTAAACCTTATTTCAAGAGGCAGACAAGCCCCTACATTTCTATCTTTTATTATACACCCAAAATCCCGCCCTGTCAACAGGGCGGGATTTTGGTGATTTAATCCCCTATTTACTAGGGTTTACGAAGCCCGCCTGCTTAAGGCATTTCGGGCAGGTTGGATTTCGCAAAATAAGCTTGCCCTTCGTAGCTTTAGCGAAGAAGGGGCTTTTTATTCGACAGTTACCGACTTCGCAAGGTTGCGAGGCTTGTCAACATCATAACCCTTGCCGATGCCGATATAATAAGCGAAGAGTTGGAGTGGGATAACGGCAATGATTGATTCTAAGAATTCAACGGTCTCAGGGACATAAATAATGTCGTCAGCCAGAGTCTTAAGGGTCTCATTGCCAACGGTGGCAATGGCTAAGACTTTACCACTACGCGCTTTAATCTCCTCAACATTCGAAATCATTTTCTCGTAGACAGAATCGGAGAGACAGAGAGCCACCGTGGGGAAATTGGGATCAATCATGGCAATCGGACCATGCTTCATCTCCCCGGCCCCATAACCTTCGGCATGAACATAAGAAATCTCTTTGAGCTTAAGCGCACCTTCGAAGGCAATCGGGAAAGTGTACTTGCGACCCATGAAGAGAAAGTCGGTGAAGCCGGCATACTTAGTGGCCACTTCTTTAATTTCTTCTCTTCTCTCTAAAATAGATTTGATCTTCTCGGGCAGAGCGACAATCTCTTTGATCATTTTCTTGGTCTCTTCGTCGCTCGCTACTCCACGCAGTTTCGCAAGGTATAAAGTAAGGAGAGAAAAGATAGTAACTTGAGAAATAAAAGCCTTGGTCGAAGCCACACCAATCTCCGGTCCAATTTGATTATAGATAACCGCATCAGACTCACGAGCAATAGTCGAGCCAACCGTGTTCACAATTGAGACAATGAGCGCGCCCTGACGCTTGGCCTCGCGAATAGCGGCTAAAGTATCGGCTGTCTCACCCGACTGAGTAATTGCCATTACCATGGTCCCCGCCTCGACAATCGGCGAGCGGTAACGAAACTCGGAGGCATACTCAATCTCCACGGGGATCTTAGCAAATTCTTCGAGCATATATTCGCCCACCATCCCCGAGTAGAGCGCGGTGCCACAAGAAGTAATAATGATACGCTTGATCCCCTTTAGTTTCTCCTCCACCTCTTTGAGTTCATCAAGCTTGATCTCGAGCGAGTCTTCAAGCAAACGCCCACGGAAGGAATTCTTAATAACATTGTCCCCCTCCATAATCTCCTTCAACATGAAATGGTCATAACCACCCTTCTTCGTCTCTTCAACGCTCCACTCGATGACCGTTGGCTCGCGCTTGATTTCTTCGCCAGCCAAACTAAAAAGTTGATAGCTATCAGTTTTGAGAATTGCCCATTCGCCATCATTCAAATAAAGAACTTTCTTGGTGTGGGGGACAATCGCTGAAGGATCAGAAGCGAGGAAATTCTCACCTTCACCAATGCCCAGAACAATCGGACTCCCCTTGCGCGCGACATAAAGACGATCAGGCTCCGAGGTGTTAACAATCGCCAGACCATAAGTCCCACGAATCATGGCCAGAGTTTTAGTGAGAGCTTCGCTAAAAGTACTCCCCGCTTTAACAAAATCTTCAAGCAAATGCGCCACAACTTCAGAGTCAGTAGCCGAAGCAAATTTGTGGCCCTTCCCGATTAACTCTGCTTTGAGTTCGCCATAATTCTCAATGATACCATTGTGAGCGAGATAAATTTTGCCCTCGCAATCAGTATGCGGGTGAGCATTGACCTCAGTTGGCACACCGTGAGTGGCCCAACGGGTATGAGCAATACCAACAGTTCCCTTAAAGTCGGGGGTAAGTTTAGCTTCAAGATTCTTGACCTGGCCAACGGCCTTCACGAGACCGGCCCCGGCGACATAGAGGCCGGCCGAATCGTAGCCACGATATTCGAGCGCCTTAAGTCCATCGATTAAAATTGCGGGAGCCTCTTTCTTACCAACATAACCAAAAATTCCACACATAGTTAAAATTTAAATTAAATAAATTTATAAAGAGAACACTATTAAAAATATAGAGTAATTAAGCCCTAGAGGGCTTGCTGATTTTGCTCTTGATTAGCAAAAGAAAATTCTTTGATCTTAGTATATTCGGGGCCCTCCGGCTTCATGACTGATTCGAACAAAACAAAACTACTGATATTAGAACTCCAGTCGACACGGTCAAAGAGATCGGGCAAACCAGCCGGGCCAAAATCAGAGGCTAAGAAACGAGCCAAAGTTAGATGCAAACGATAAAAACGATTATCTGGCTTAGCGAGAGTTTGCTCAAGGCGATTCTTCAATTCAAGAAGTGGGACAGGTGGCTCACCCTCGGCCCAAATCAAGCGAGGTGAGAAACGATTAGGACCAAAAACAACTTTGAAAAAACTAATGGCAAAAGATTTTATAGAAAGCTTGCCGTCGATAATAGATTGAGCAAACTCGTCCAATTTAGAGATGAGCGCAGGAACATCACTCTCCAGCCAAGGCGAGACAACAGTGATATGGAAGTCGTCACCAGAGGTCCAATTGACTGGCCAGCCCACGTGATCGGCCTGCCAAGCCAAAGCCTTCTCTCTCAAGACCCCCTCTACCGGGATAGCAATAAATAATCTTTTTGGCTCCATCTTTCTTAGTATAACCAGAAAAACAAAAAAGACAACCGGCGTCGGCTGTCTCTCTTGTTTTTGTTCCCCGTTCCCGCTAGACCTCAGATTTCCCGAGGCCTAGCGGGCAAGAGATTAATAGCTACCACCCTGACGTGGAGCGCGGGGCTCCATAGGCTTGGCAAAATCAACGCTGACAGCGCGACCACCAAGGTCGCTACCATTCAACATCGAGATAGCCTTCTCAGCCTCCTCAGGTGTACCCATTTCGACGAAACCAAAACCCTTAGAACGACCAGTGGCCTTATCTAAGATGATTTTCGCAGAAAGCACTTGCCCAGCTTGAGCGAAGTGGTCGGCAAATTCCTGCTCCGTAAGACGGAAAGGAAGGCTACCGACGAACAATTTGTTATTCATTAACTTTTTTTCTAAAGAAATAATTAGCTTGACGACCGTGGCCCACGATCACTTGGTCATCTCACCTCTTATTGTGCTGGACGCCCAGACTCTAAGTAATTAAAAGATGAAAGCGATTGAGTTCACTAGCAGGGAGAGTATAACACAAATATCCCCAACAAACAACAATCCCGCCACGCTTGCGCGCGACGGGATAAAAAAAACAAGAAAAATAACAGAAGTCAGGCCAGCTGAGGTTTAAGTTCGAGAACCTCATCGCTCGTGGTCAAGGGAGCCTCAATCTCCGATTGACGATACCAGTAGGTTATCGCCGGACCCATGTCTCCCCTCCACTCCCACCGGGAGCCAACACCCATATCTCGGACGGTGTCCTGCTTGGAGAGCCAGTCTTCGGCTTCAGTCATCGCAGAGAACCCCTCGGGATGATACGAGAAAGCCCGATACCGTCTCTTGTCCTCTCCGAAGCAACCGTCGCTCGGGTCAGCCCGGAAGAAAACTGGATGGAAACGCCCCGTTTTCTTGTTCGTCAGAATCCCCGCCGGAATCTTCATTTTCAAACCCTCTCTCCTTGGTCGCGACAATTCTAAACCTCACTCTCAACAGCGAGAATGATCTCTTTTATTTTTACCATAAAATATCTATCTTGCCTAGTAAATAAATTAGAACGGCAAGTGCCAGAGGAAGAAACCGGCGGCGGCCAGCATCAACAAGATGATAATTACACCAAAGAGATTGGAGCGCCAAGTGTTGGTATATTTGCCCATAATCTTTTTATCATTAGCAATGAAGAGGATGAGGATTAGGAGAGGCGGAGCGAGTAATCCATTAATCGCCGAGGCATAAATTAACATTTGGAAAGGTGGGATTGATAAAAAGTTAACCAAGACTCCCACTAAAGTGGCAAGAGTAATAATAATATAAAAACCATGCGCTTTATTGAATTTGCGATAGAGACCCTCCTTCCAACCGAAACTCTCACTAATGGCATAAGACGCTGAGCCAGAAAGTACTGGCACGGCTATCAAGCCACTCCCAATAATCCCTAGGGCAAACAAGACACTCGCCCAAGAACCGACCAAGGGCTCCAAAGCCTTAGCCGCCTCAACCGGAGTCGTGACAGAGACGAAGCCGTTGCGTCCCAAAGTACTAGCGGCCGCCAAACAAATGGCAAAAATAATTATATTGGAGAAAAGCATCCCAATGGTTGTGTCCTGCTTTAAAGCTAAGACGTCTTTTTTTGTTATTTTGGGTAGACCCTGACCCATAATCCTGAGTTTGCCATTGGCGACTTCTTCTTCAACCTCTTCTCCCGCTTGCCAGAAGAATAAGTAGGGTGAAATATTCGTCCCTAGAATCGCAATCAGACTTAAGAAGAAAGCTTCAGAAAAAATAAAACTCGGGAAAAGAGTATGACGAATAACCTCACCCCAATCCTGATTAACCAAGATAGCAACGGCGAGATAAGCCAGAAGAGTTAAGGTTAGATATTTCAAATAACGAGAATAGACCCGGTAAGATAAGAAAATCTCCAAGATTAAAATAAAAAAAGTAAACCCAATCAGCCAAAAAATAAATGAGGTCTTAAAGATAAGTTCGCCAGCCGCCGCCATCGCTCCAAGATCGGCACCAATACTTATTGTATTCGCCACCAATAGTAGGATAACCGCCCCGGTAAGGAACCAGTCTGAATAGTGTTTCTTAATAACTCCGGCCAAGCCCTTGCCCGTCACCAACCCAATGCGCCCGCACATCTCCTGGATAACCGCCATGAAGGGGAAAGTAAAAAGGGCTGTCCATAATTGCCCATAGCCAAACTGCGCCCCAGCTTGTGTATAGGTGGCAATCGCCGTCGGATCATCATCAGCGGCACCACTAATAAAGCCGGGGCCAAGTTTGTGGAAAAAATTTTTTATTTTTTTAGACGTGGTCATCTTCATCAGCTAAAGCTTCAGCCTTAGTCTTATGGATGGTGCCATCAGGATGATTGGCTGGAGAATAAATAGTGTAGAGTTTAAGCGCCGAGCTACCGGTATTGATAATATTGTGACGGGTGCCAGCCGGGACCACAACACAGTAGCCATCGCTAAGACTGGTCTCTTCGCCATCAAGAATGGCCTTACCCTCGCCCGATTCAATTCTCAAGAATTGATCAACGAGATCGTGAACCTCTTCACCAATATCTTCGCCGGGAGCAATACTCATTACCACGAGCTGAGAGTGAGGAGCAGTGAATAATACTTCGCGGAAGTATTCGTTCTCCGCGGTCTTGTCTTCGATGTTTGCAATATATCCTGACATATTTTTATTAGGTTATTTATTAATACTTTTATTATAACATAAAATAATAACCCGCCAGACCTTTGGGCAGCCTCTCAAGGTCTGGCGGGGCTGAAGCGGGGAAACAAAAAACCCCACCATTGCTGGTTGGGTTCTTTGTAAGGCTAAGGATGTCTATCAATAAATTGAAAAGTTATCACTTACGATCTAACCGTCAACATCCTTAACCTTCCTAAGAGTTTATCAGACTTTGATTTAACTGTCAACAAAAGTTATCCACTTCGTAGCCTTTGGCTACGAAGTGCACGCCCACTAGTTCATCGGAGCTGGTCGAGCACCCACGGGGCGAAGCTGGATAGTCTTAGCGACAACGCTACCGTCGGCATTTGTTGCTCCGTTCACTGTTACTGTCTGGCCAATACTTAAGTCAGCTGAGCTCCCGGCGGCCATTTTGCTAATCTCGGTCGAAGAGGCAAACCAAATAATTTTTGACCCCCCAGTGCGAAGCTCAATGGTTAAACTTTGGCTGTCTTTTTTAATAATATTCCCCGCGACCATACCAACCCCCGCGCCGCTTACACCACGGCGAGCAAAATTACCTTGAGGACCACTGGCCCCAAAATTCTGTCGGCCACCAGCCACACTACTTTGTCCATACCTGTAGCCACCAAAGCCAGCGATAATAATAATGAGAACAGCGCCAATGATTATTTTTGTTGTGTTGTTCATGTTTATTTTTTTAACTGCTAATTTAATAATAATTCTAAAGAATCTCAAAAATAGAGGTCGGGTCTTTGGGCGGCCTCTCAAGGCCCGACCTCAGGAAAGAAAGAGGGCTACTCATATCTCAAGGCATCAATTGGATTAAGGGCGGCAGCGCGACGAGCCGGATAATAACCAAAGATAATACCAATCGCTGCCGAAACACCAAAAGCTAAGACCACTGAGAACAAAGAAACTTGCGTTTGCAAAATCCCAAAATAAGTAATAACGAAGGAGACCAGCCACCCCAAGATCACCCCCAAGAAACCACCAAAGAAAGTTAGGGCAATCGCCTCCATTAGAAATTGTAAACTGATGTCGCGACGTTTGGCTCCAATCGCCTTTCTCAAACCAATCTCACGAGTTCGCTCAGTAACCGTCGTCAACATCATATTCATAATACCAATACCGCCAACCACGAGCGAGATCCCCGCGACCGAACCAAGTAAGATGGTAAAAATTTGCGTAATGCTCGAAGCCGCTGAAGCAATGTCTGCCTGATTAAGAGTACTAAAGTCAGGCGAATTGGGATCCTTAATGTGGTGCCGATCTAGCAACAGGCTCGTAATATCTTGTTGCACTTGAGTTGTAGAATTAGCATCTTGGGCCGAGACACTAATAGTTGTGACATATTGATCACCCGATAAATATCTTTGCGCGGCCGAGATCGGGATAAAGATCATATCATCCTGACTCCCAAAACCTGAGCCGCCCTTAGCAACCGTGACGCCCACCACCTTGAAGTCAACTTGTTTAATTCGAATCGTCTGACCAATTGCCTCGGCCCCAACACCAAACAAGTCGTCCCTCGTCGTTGGTCCAAGCACGGCCACCTTGCTCCCCCCTTGAACATTCTGGGTTGAGACAAAAGATCCTTCGGCCACTTGAACATTGCGCACATTTTGGTAATCAGGTATAGTCCCCACAACTTGAGTGTTAGTATTCTGACCCCGGGCCGTAACTTGATAACGACCAGAGACTTCGGGCGCCATATTTTTGATCGAAGAAATTTGCGCTTTAATCGCATCTGAGTCAGCAATAGTCAGAGACTTAGCCGAACCTCGCCCCGCCGAGACAAAAGCGCCCGGGCCTCGCTGCACACCCGGTGTAACAAGCACCAGGTTAGAACCAATCGATTGGATACTTGACTGGATCGAACTTTGAGCTCCTTGGCCAATGGCAAGCATTGCGATGACCGAACTAATGCCGATGACAATACCCAACATCGTTAAGCCCGACCGAACTTTGTTGGCCGAGAGAGCTGAATATGTTTCATTTAAGATATCAAATATATGCATAGGACTCAGGCTTTCCCGCCAGAATTTAAATTAATAATTTTCTTTTCATGTTGCTTACTATCCGAGACCATCTCTCCGTCACGAATCAGAATTATTCGGTCGGCATGCTCAGCGACATCTAATTCATGGGTGATAAGAATAATAGTCTTACCTTGTTCTTCGTTAAGTCGCTGGAAGGTGCCCAAGACAATCTCTCCTGTCTTAGTATCCAAGTTGCCCGTTGGTTCATCAGCCAGAATTAATGATGGGTTATTGACCAAGGCACGAGCAATGGCCACTCGTTGAATCTGACCACCAGAGAGCTGGTTTGAGAGGTGAGAAAAATGAGCCTCATCAAGACCGGCGGCCTTTAGTGCCTCTTCAGATCGCTTAATTCGTTCCTCACTCGGAACCTGGTCGTAGACAAGAGGCAACATAACATTGCGAAGAACAGTGGTTCGAGGCAAAAGATTGAAGGACTGGAAGACAAAACCAATATGATCACGCCGAATATCGGCCAAAGCATCTTCTGATAAACTTGAGACATCTTGCCCGTCGAGATAATAACTACCACTTGTCGGTGTATCAAGCGCCCCCAAAATATGCATCAGGGTCGACTTACCCGAACCGGATGGGCCCATAATGGCAACGAATTCGCCATCTTCAATCTTAAAGCTCACTCCCTTAAGAGCGTCAAATTTAATATCGCCAGTTGTATAAGTTTTTATTATATCTTTAATCTCAATCATAATTAATGAGGGGCTCGGCCACCAGCACTACCAAAAAGGCTTGGCGCGGTAGCCGTTGTCTTGGCCGCCGTCGTCCCGGCAATAGTCCGCGAAACAATCTTGTCTCCGACAGAGAGACCAGTAAGGATCTCCGTGTTAGTGTCATCCGATAAACCAATGGTCACCTCTTGGCTCTGCGGTGGATTAGCCAAAATTACACCCTGATTCCCCGTTGTTACTGGTGTACTACTCGCGACAACTTCAACATAATTACTTGAACCTTGAGTCTTTACCGCACCAGACGGGACGATGGTAACATCTTGCTTCACATCAGTAGCAATATCGGCGCTCACACTCATCCCCGATCGCACTCGATTATCTTGAGTGTCAAAAGCAATCTTCACATTATAAGTTACCACTCCCTGAGAGACCGTCCCAATAATATCCGTCTCGGCCACCTGGCCAGTAATAGACAGACCATCAATAGCGTCAAAAGAGAGCGTTGCCTTTTGCCCAACCTTAACCTTGGCAATATCCACTTCGTTGAGAGCAATAGTAGCAATTTTTTTATTCGAGACAATAGTCCCAATGCTCGAACCATTACTAACCGTATCGTTTTGGGTTGCGCTAATTTGGACTAAACCACTAAAGGGTGCGTAGAGAAAATAATCCTGATAAGCATACTCCTTCTGCTCCACCGCAAGTCTCTGGGACTCAATGTCTAGGGCCGAGTTCTTAAGCGTGTTGTGATCAGCACCAATCGTGGAGAGATCACTATTAATTGTTTTGAACCAGGTATCAACATTGCCCTTGTCAGTAATTAGAGCCGAACTTCGTGCCGTCCCCTGGAGCTGATCATAGGTATAGGCAAGATAGACACTAGCATCCTTGGCCAGCTGATTGGCGAGTTGCAACATTGTGTAAGTATCATTAACAATCGTGATAACTTGATTGTTAGAGAGAGGTCGATTGATCCCCTTATATTCAGCTAAAGTTTTATCATAGGCAGTCTTAGCGAGATAATAACTCTTGGACGTTTTGCTGTAGTAACTTCTGGCCAGATCATCGGGCAAATTCATCTTATAAGGCGAGGCTTGATAATTATTGATGATCGAATCAAAGCCCGGCATAATAGTGGTGAGATCAGAGAAAGTGGCATCAATATGACTAAAGGCATCTTCATAATCCTTGGCCAAACCACCGCTTCCACCAAGACCGCTCCCCTGACCCTCAATCATTTTTTGTAAATTAAGTTTAGCATTTTGCAAATCAACCACAGCATTGCGCGAATCAATTTGCATAATAAGTTGCCCCGCATTAACATAGTCACCAGTCTTTGCCCCAAGATAAATAATCTCACCAGAGGCCTTAGGTTTAAGCTCCACCTGGCTATTAGCCGAGACTTGTCCTGTACCAGAAACATTCTTAATAATTGTCCCCTTCTCTACGGCCGCGATGACATAATGAGTTTGGCCACTCGTGTTAGTGAGAGAAGCGTAAATTTTATAACCGACAAAAATCAAGACAAGGACAATGATGGCGCTAATTATTTTGTGTCTAAGGACAAGGTTTTTCATAATTTTTTAGTAAGGATTAGAACTTGAGGCTGTTAATGGTGGTGGAGGCAAAAGACGAATCAACTTCGCCTCAATCGCTGAATCCTGATTAGGTTCGCCAATAATTACCACCATGTCTCCAACCTTAAGGAGAGATGAGGAGGCGTTGCCTCGAAAGTGGCGGACGAGAGTCTTGTCATTAATCAAAATTGTTTTTTCTAAATTATCTGGCGTCGAAATGACAATGGTCGGCAGACTAACCTTTATAATTTTGCCCGCAGCCCCATGACCTCCAGGTAAATCACCAAATGGATTGCCCCTCATCATTCCTCCACTCAAAGGCCCACCTTCAAAAGCACGGTAATAATTATCACCCAGACGATAAGAGAAACTTGCCTGGTGAAAACCAACAAAACGTCCCGCTTGAAAGACGCAGAGGAGGATAATAAGAACAAGGAGAGAAGAAGTTGCTCCTCTAAAAAATTTGGACTGCCAAATGTTTTTTATTTTTATCATATAGACATTGTTAACACACGCACATTAATAATAGTTTTAGCCATAGACC
This sequence comes from Candidatus Vogelbacteria bacterium, assembly GCA_903864935.1. Classification (GTDB taxonomy): domain Bacteria; phylum Patescibacteriota; class Minisyncoccia; order Phycocordibacterales; family XYD1-FULL-46-19; genus CAIPHT01. Next base: position 22,038 of record CAIPHT010000004.1, on the reverse strand, counting down.
AGATTAAAATCAAGGTAACAAAAAGAAAGGCTAGTAAACCAAGCGCCGGCAACGACTCCGCCAAAGACAAGACCAGTTCTCGCCAGTAAGACAAAAGACTTCCCCCATCAGAAAAAAGAAGTGACAAGTATTGAGAAAAGCCCGACTCGGCAAAAACTCGAGCAAGATAGACGAGACTGGCAACCAGGCCCAAGAGAGATAAAGCGTCCAGCAAGGCAAAAACAAACAAACGAAACTTGGCTGCCCGTTGCTGCTCTTCATTAAGACGGGCCAAAACCCGAGACTCCAAACCAGCCGGCAGGTTAATTGATTCGATAAATTTCGTCATACGCTATTGAATACGAGGGTGAAGGCTCTTTAGTTGCATTAAGGCTCGGCGATATTGGCTCTTCACCGTATTTAGGGGTCGCCCGACAAGTTTAGAGATTTCCTCAAAAGTGAGTTCGTCTTCTAGGCGAAGAAGAAGAACCTCTCGCTTTAATAAAGGGAGGATGTCAATGAGTTTGTCTAATTCTTCTTTTAACTCCTTTTGCGCGAAGAGTTCATCTTGAAGAACCTCGGCATCAACCAGGGTGTCGACAAAATCTTGCCTCTCGCCCTCTTCGCCCTCACGATCTAATTTAGAAAAAACAATCGGCCGTTTTTTGCGTAACCAATCAATGGCAGTGTTGCGGGCAATCGCCAGGAGCCAAGTTTTGAAATTCTGTTTAGGATTATATTTATCAAGGTTCTTCCACGCCTTCACGAAGACTTCTTGAGTGATATCGCTCGTCTCCTCCCCTGCCCCGGTCAAACGAAAGATGAAGCTGTAGACCAGCCCCAAATAATCTCGCACAATGTCTTCAATTATAAGCTCTTTTTCCTCAGACTCGGCCATAATTGACCCATTATAGCACAGGCAGAAATCCCCCGCGGCCAAAGCGGTCGCGGGGGCATGGATAAGGGCACGCTTCGCTTCCTTATGTTCCCTCGCCTGTCTTCATTCATCCGCCAAACCGAGGCCAGCGGAGAAAAGAGACGGGAACTAGGATAGGAAGAAAAACTTTGATCAGCCGGGGGCTCAGCCCCAGATATTCGACGAAGTTGAGAGTCCTCCGACAGGTGCGGAGTTCCTGTCTCTCCTCCTCCGAAGTCATGGGGTCAACGCCCCCAAACAAACCAACCATTTCCCAACCCTCCAAATTTCGAGAACCTGACCATCAGGCCCTCATATGTCTGAATTTAATTAGACTCCTATTTAGACTTCGTGTCAAGTAAAAAACTAGGCTGAGCCCTTGGTGACAAAAGTTGAGCAGATATCTAGTAGGACCATAAGAAGGGTGGCTACAAGTGGCCCGAGGATGAAGCCGACGGGGCCAAAGAGAGATAGACCCCCGAGGACAGATAACAAGACGAGTAGTGGATGCAAGCTCATCCCTCGCCCGACAAGCGGTGGACGGAGCAAGTGCTCGGTAGCCCCCACGAAAACTAAACCCCAAAGCAAGATCCCGAGCGCCGCCAAGGTCTGGCCATTGAAGTAGAGATAAAGAGTAGCCGGCACCACAACCAAAGTGGTCCCGACAAAAGGAATAAGCGTACCAATAGCGGCCACCGATCCCCAGAGAACAGGGCTCGGCACTCCAAAGATAAAGAGTCCAACCGCAATAAGGGCCCCCTGGATAATAGCCAGAAGCAGGCTCCCCTTAAGCACTGAGTTCACGGCAAGAATAATCTTCTTAATAATGATTTCGTCATCCTCTTCAGTAAGCGGACTAATTCTCACTATGGCCTTTTTTATTTTGGCGCCATCTCTTAGAAAATAATAAAAGGCAAACAAGAAGACGAGAAGCTCGGTCATAAGTCTCGCCAAGTTGAGGAAGATTGAACCAAAATTATTTAATAAGAAATCTAAACCATTCTTAAGATAGAGACTGAGATCAAAAGAGAAACTGGCAAAAACGGGAGACAAACTCTTAAGCCTCTCACCCAAAAGATTGGCCCAAGATACCAAGCTCGCATTATCGAAGTTGCCTGAGATTGAAGCGTAGAGTTGTTGCCCCTCGCCGAAAACTTGCCAACTAATTAAGAAGAGCGGAACAAAAATAAAGATAAAAACAAAGAGAAGGGTCGTTATCGCCGCCAGACTCGCCTGCTGTTTGTAGGTGCGAAGAAGCGCGCGATAGAGAGGCTGACAAACAATGGCAAAAACGGCACCCAAAACCAAGGCCGACAAGAACGGCTTAAGGATTAAATAAGCGACAACTGAGGTAGCCAGCAATAAGAACAATAGGAAGTAGAGACGAGGCTTAGTGTTGGTCATTAGTCAAATTATAACAAAAAGACCAAAAAGGTGCTATACTCACTACACTATGTTATTAGACGAAGTCCAAGTAAAGGTAGCGGCTGGCCACGGGGGCCGTGGCGCTGTCGCCTTCAAAAAATTAAAGATGGCTCAGGGCCCAGATGGCGGTAACGGTGGCAAGGGCGCAAGCGTTATCTTCGAGGGGGTCTCCGACCTGGGAGCCCTAGCTCAATTCCGCTACCAGAAGGATCTCATTGCCCCTGACGGTGGTCGTGGGCATGGCAATTTTGTTGACGGCCCTGATGGCGAGGACCTCATCTTCCGTATCCCAGTGGGCACCGTTATCCACAATCTCACAACCGGCAAGGACCGTGAGATGCTCTCCATTGGTGAGAAAATTTTGGTGGCCAAGGGTGGCTATGGGGGCAAAGGTAACTTCAAGTTCCGCTCGGCCGAGAATACCACGCCCCAAGAGTTCCAACCCGGACTCCCCGGCGAAGAATGCGACGTCCTCTTAGAGCTTAAGATGATTGCCGACGTTGGTTTCGTTGGTTTGCCTAATGTAGGGAAATCTACTCTTTTAAACATGCTCACTAATGCCAAGAGCAAGGTGGCCAATTACCCCTTCACCACCCTCGAGCCAAATCTCGGCGCTTATTATGATCTCGTGCTCGCTGATATCCCCGGCTTGATTGAAGGCGCCTCCGAGGGTAAGGGCTTGGGTCATAAATTCTTGCGCCATATTGAGCGCACCAAAATTATTTTCCACTTCATCGCGGCCGACAGCACTGATATTGAGGCTGATTACAAAACTATTCGCGCCGAGCTCTCTGCTCATAACCCCGAGCTCGCTAAGAAAAAAGAATACCTAATTATCTCCAAGAGCGATATGGTAGAAGAAAAAGAATTAAAGAAACTCTTAACCAAAGCCAAGAAACTCAACCCCGAAGTTTTTGCTATCTCCGTAATTGACGACGAGAGCCTCGAACCACTTAAAAAAATCCTCAATCAAATTGCCGAGGAGAAGAAAGTTTAACTTGATAGTTTAGTCGAAGATATTTACCAAGTAAGTATCTATCAATCTCTGTGGGTAATTATAGAAGAATTTATTTTCTTCGTGGAGCTTGGTCGCGAGCGCCACACCGACAAAGCGCCAGTGCCATGGCTCATACTGATAGTAGGTATTCTCTTTAGGATAAGACAAGATAAAGCCATAACTATAAGCATTCTTAAGTAACCAGTCATAGGCCGGCGTCTTGGCAAAATTAAGCGAAGTCGGGGCGACGCTCGGTGTAGTGATATCGACAGTGGTGCCAAGTTGATGCTCAGAGTAGCCCTGATCGGCCGAGAACTTATTAGCCCCCGAGCCAAAGACCACTTTATAATTGCTCTTAAGCGCCGCTTGCGTACCAAAAGAGCGGTAAGCCGAATTGATTTGCAAATTAATGCCAGAGGAAGAGGCCGCAACGATCATTCGCTCAAGATAGGGCCAGACCGAAGCATGGATAAGGAAAGGGGCTTTAGGATTATAAAGAAAGGCAGGCGTAATGGTCGCTAAGCGCGCGGGAATATAATTCTCGTTGAGAAAATAAATTTTAGAATATTTTTTTAATAACTCTTTGTCTGTTTTACTTAATTTATCAAGCGTGCCAACAGTCGAGGCAATCGTGCTCACCTGACTAAAAAGTTCGTTGGTTTTAGCCGCCTCTTCTTGAAGTCGAGCCGTGGTGCTAGCCAAATCACCACTTGTCGTCGTCACCAACGTTTGTAATTCTTTGTTCTTCGCTTCAAGTGACAAATTTTTCTGATGAAGAGACCAGGTATAATAGCCACCTAATCCCCCGCCCACCAATAAAACAACAACGAGAATTAGAGAGACCAAGAGAAAAATTTGAAGCCTGTTCATGAGCGCCAGTATAGCACAAAAGATTAACTCGGCCACTCGACAATGCTCCCCGCCTTTAGCTCCATCTTGTCGGCCGGACGGATAAATTTCTCATTCGCTTTAGGGAAAATTTGCTTGTGAGGCAAAGCATCGAGAACAAAAGGTAAAGAGAAGAGGTCTTCTTCAGTCGTGACCCAATCTGTCCCCAATTTCTTAAGATTAAATGGGCCAGCATAACTCCGCAAAGTTTTTTTCTTTGTGCCATTATCAAAATATTCATTAAAGTATGACACGGCCAATTCGCGAATCGTTTTATAAACCGGGTCACGGAAGCGGAGCGCCGCGTGGTTAGTCTTACTAATCGCCCCCCAATAACCGTTCTTCTTATATAGAGCCACAACATGGTCAACATCTTTGGGCGCCTTAAGATCGAGAAGGAGTGGCTCTTCGCCTTGGAGAGCAAGGCACAGCGCCGCGACAAGGGCCCCCTCCAAGCAATGCATTTTGTTCTCGCGAAGAGCTTTGCGCGGGGACATATAAGTCTCACCGTCCCTCTCATGATTAAGAGGCACGGCGTCAAGCCAATCCTGAATTTTAATCGGGGTCGAGAGCTTTTTTAAAATTTTTAACTCCGTTTTGGTTAAGCCAAAAGTCTCCTTCTTCATTCCCCTATTTTACCAATAAAAGCGCTTAAGGTATAATGCCTTGGTATGAAAAAAACAAAATATACACCCGGTGATTATAAATTATTAGTGAAACGTTCAATTGCTGGTCTCGGCATTTTTGCCGGCGAAGATATCCCTAAGGGCGCCTGCCTGATGGAGTACTTCGGTCGCACCATCTCGCCTGAAGAAGAATATACTATTAATAGTAAGTATCTCTTCGAGATAAATTCAAAGAAAACGATTGATGGCTCCATCCGAGAGAATAAGGCCCGTTACTTCAATCACTCGTGCCGGCCCAATGCTGAAGCCGAGATTATTAAAGGCCAAGTCTTTATTATGTCACTGCGCAAGATAAAAAAGGGTGAAGAAGTTCTCTACGACTATGGCAAAGAATACTTCAACGAGTATATCAAACCGCACGGCTGCCGTTGTCCGAAGTGTTCTGAAAAAGCGACCAAGCCAGCAACAAAAGCTAAAGCAAAAACTTCGACCAAGACTAAAGTTAAAGCTTAATCAAAAAAAATAAAAAGAAACACCCCGTCGCGCATGCGCGCGACGGGGTTTGTTGTGTAGCCATGAAAATAGTCAGAAGCTCTCAATAACTTCAAGAAATCCGGCGTTCGATAGAAGAGATGCTGCTTCGCACTCTTTTAAATAGCCGTCTAAGACGAGCTTCTTGAACTCGACGACCTGATAGGGCGTGGCCATTGAGTGGATCTCGCGAGAATTGACCTGCCCGAAGCGTGACCGTCCTTCCCAAAGTTCGTAATTCAACCGCTCAAGAATGGTTCGACCAGGGTTATCACAAGCGTAATCCTGATAGCCAAAATCTTCATCAAGCTCTTGGAAGGGCATCTTCACGGAGCGACGTGAGAACTTCTTTTTCTTTAGTTCTTTTTTCATCCGCTGTCTCTCCTCATCAATACGATCATCTTCCCCATAGAGCAGCTCGGGGACTAGATACTCGGCAAGCTCCGGGAACAAGGAGTAATGAGCGTGAAGACTGAACCACCTGGCACCATCGAACTTCAAGAGCTCGGTCATTTTGCAAACGGAGGCAGAAAGTTCCGGCGACAGGCTCTGCCCAAATTGGTCGTTGCCGAGATCAAGGTTTCTCGAGTGAGGATACTCCCTGCCACAAAACATATCAGGGCTTGTGTGATCCAAAATCTCATCGGCAGCAATGCCGTCAGCATCCATCTCAAGACGCAAGCGTCTCAAGGTATTGGGCATATACAAATAGTAGTACCCAGGCGTAATAGCGCCACTGGCGAAATTCATATCTTCTTCCTCCTTCCGGGGGTTTGGGTTTAGATGGTCATATATTTCAAATCAGCCTTGGGCCGATAGCAATTCTGTCTTAGTCATAACACCAAAAAGAAAAAGAGTCAAAAAAAAGAAACCCCACCTCAAACTTCGAGGCGGGGCCTCTTTGTTCTTGGTGGGGGGGTCAGTCAGTTCCCTTTAGGAGTTCGTTGACAACGGTGGCCACAGAAGATTGTCGATACGTCTCTTCGCCAGATATCCGTTCAAGAAAAGCGAGAAGCTCTGGTCGTGTCAATTCCCGGCCAATTACTTTGACTATTTTTTGTACCGAATCAAAGTAATTCTCCGTTTGAAGAGCCCTTGCCAAGATTTTCTCCCGACAAATGGTCCTGTTCGGTTCGGGGAGAATTTGGGCGGTGCCAAGAGCAAGCTCGAGGCAATGAGGAACGACAAGTTGGCCCTCAAAGATTCTCTCCACCTCTAGTAACGTTAATTCCCGGCCAAGAAGTTTGGCGGCTTCCTTGGAATAAGAAAGCGCTGACCGAGAGAGACAGCTTTCGAGAATGAGCTCCTTTTCTTTATCGGTAAGGTCGTGCCCAACGATCAGGGCAACTTCCAAGATCGCTTTGGGGGAGCTCTTGGTTATCATCCCCACCAAAAGCTTGTTCAGTTCTTCGCTTCGTGAAGGCTCCGAGAGAAAGTCCAGTGCCTTGGCCATATAGACTTCGCCGTAGTGGTACCTTTTTGCTTCCTCAATGACAAAAAGAACATCCTTGTCTGTAAGATTCCGACCAATTGCCCGACCAAGCTCTTGAGCCGAAGACAGGTGGCCATTAGCGAGATAAGAGTCGAACAGTCGTTTGTTCTCATTGGCTTTCTCTGCCTCGGGCAGAAGATTAATCAGCTCAGCTATATGGTTAACAAGTCGAGGGTTCTGGATGAGCTCTTTGACTTTTACCACCCGTTCCGCTTCGGGCAACAGGGCCAGAGTCTTGAAAAGACCAAGAGTATGGCTATCAGAGACTTCAGCGTCAACGAGGCGAAGGTACTCACTGGTTCTCTCCTCTTCGGGGAGAAACTTTTGAGCGGCTTTGACTACCGTCTCCCAATCGATATAACGTAACGAGGCAATCGCCCTATAGGCCTGTTTTTTCTCATCAACATCAGGCAACATAAGTCTATCCTCCTTCCGGGGGTTTGGGTTTAGATGGTCATATATTTCAAATCAGCCTTGGGCCGATAGCAATTCTGCCTTAGTCATAACACCAAAAAGAAAAACGGTCAATCAAAAATGTGCAACACTCGGTGTTGCACATTTTATAAAAAACACCCCGGGCCGTCTGGCTCGAGGTGGATTTGTCCTGAGAAGTATCAGGACAGAGCAAGTTGTTGGCGGAGCTTGATTAGTAGCTCTCGAGTGCGTTCCCCTACGGTGGTCTCGTCGCAAAGAGAGATGCGCCGGTCCAGGGCCATCACCACTTTGCGTTGTTTGGGGGTCAATCTTTTCTCTGTCATACAATCACCTACTCTCCGTAGAGAATTTGAGACATTGCTATTCTTTGTCCAAAACCTGAGCCATTATTAGCACAACAAAAATCCCCTGTGTCTATCAAAAAATGGCCAACACCCGGTGTTGGCCATTTTTTGATTAAAATTTATAAGTATTATCGCTTCGTCTTTCAAACCAGACGAGAAAAATCTTATTCCCTTTTTCTGTTCTATAAATCACTCGCCATTTACCAAAACGCACGCGATAAATATCATCGTAGCCCTTAAGTTTCTTAAGATCTAAGCCAGCAATTTTGCCAGCTTTAATTTTTACAAAAATTTCGGCAATCGCTTCTTTTTCCTTTTCTGTTAACTTAGCCAGAGCTTTGCTTATTTTATCCATAAATTAAAGTCGGGCAAGAATCTGATCAAGAGAGACACCACCCTTTTTGATCTTAGTAAAATCGATTACCTTCTCCCAAAGCTCTTCGGCCTCATCAACGGGTGAGATTTTAAAGATTGGCTCAGAACGACGCAAAACTAAAAAGCTATTACCTTTCTTAACCTGGGTCAAATAAGTCTCGGTGTTCTCCCTTAATTCCTTCAAACCAATTATTTTAGTCATATCTAAAGATTATCTTAAGATAATCTTTTTGTCAAGTGTTTTTTTCCAGAAGAAAAACCGCCCCACCAAGAGAGGCCCTAGTGGGGCGGTTCTCTATGATGAAGCGGTGTCGTCTAGGTCAGGTACTGCTCGGCCAGGTGACGCAATGTCGGGCCGAGAGTCCCGTGGGTGAAGTGGAACCCTTCTTCGACCAGGGTCAGCTCAAGCCTCGCTGCCCGGAGGGGAAGCTCGGAATGAAGATCCTGGCCATCAAGAGTGCCCTCTTTCTCCCAGCCATAGTATCCCTGTCTCTTCTGCAAGGATCGAGTCAAGGCGCTCGCCATGGACCGGCAATCGCTGTCTGGAAACTTAGGCTCAACGACCGTCAACTTCCTCTGCCCAGCCATGAGAACTCGAGAAAGAGTGAGATTCTCTGACGTTGGCGGTCCCAGAATTTCCATCGGGTCAGCACACGAGCCATCAAGCTCTTCCCTAAAATTCACTTCAAGAAAAATACCGTCACCGAAAGGAACACGAAGGAAGAAGGATCCTCCAATAGCGACAGGCTGATGACCATTGTGCTCGATGACCAAATCCAAAGAACTGTTCATTAGGCCACTCTTAAGATCGGCAAAGCTCGCCATCACTGATTGAAGTCCACTGCTCCAGCCCTTCAATTGGGGAAAGTCTTCTCCAAGCGAGACTCCATCGATAGATCCAAGACGAATTTTCCCCGTTGCGCCCGGCTCATCAGAGCGCTTAATCTCTTGAAGGAAGTGCCTTGAGATTGCCGATCTTGCCGCTCTGGCGGCATCGTAACTATTCGCCCTCTGGTGGAACTCTACTCTCATGTCAATTCTCCTGTATCCGCTTATCTACACACGCCCGAATGGCATCACACCCCTTGCCAAGTAAGAAGATGCTTATGTAGCAGTCCACGGACCTAGTTTCCATTATCAGATTGCCCCGTTCGACAAATAAAGTCAATCAAAAATGTGCAACACTCGGTGTTGCACATTTTTGATGTTGGGCATTCTTGATAAAAACAAAACCCCGCGACGCAAAAGCGCCGCGGGGTTTTGTTTAAATATCTTAGGAAAGGTGCTTGGAGACGAGCTTGGTCATCTCAAACATGTTGACGACATCCTTGCCACCGAAGACGGCCTTAAGCTTATCGTCAGCAACAATATTGCGCTTGTTCTTAGGATCCTGAAGATCGTGCTTCTTAATATAGACCCAAAGAGCCTTAACAACCTCTGAACGAGGCATTGGACCCTTACCAACAACCTCGGCGAGTTCTTCGCTGATGGTCATAGGCTTCATGAAAGCTGAATTAGTTGTAGCCATAATACTTTATTAAAATATTGTTAATTACTAATATACCCTAATTATACCAGATACTGCCCAAATTAGCTAGGCAAGAGCTTATCCCCCGCGACAAAACCGGTCGTCCAGCAGAGTTGGAGCGAATAACCGCCCGACGGGCGAGTGATATTAAGAAGGTCTCCGGTAATGTATAAATTACTAAAAAGCTTAGATTGCATGGTGCGCATATCCATCTCGGTGAGCATTACTCCCCCATCCGAGACGACGGCGCGCTCGAAGCCCAGGAGGCCGGTGATGGTGAGCGGTAAGGCTTTGAGCAAGTGAGTAAGTTGCTTTCTCTCCTCCACTGTCACACTGTGCACCTTCTTATTGAAATCAATATTTTTAAGCAGGACCATTACGGTCTCGTCCAGACCCTCGGGCGTGAGCTCTTTCATAATATTTTTGAGATCGCGATTTTTATTCTGATCAAAAATTTTGATCATATTTTTTTCTAACGCGCCCAAATCGGTATCCGGATAAGTATCTATCTCGGCGGTCACCACCCCAGCCTTAAGCAAATCTTTAACCGCTCGAGCGCTATTCATAATCAAAGGCCCCGAGAGACCAAAATGAGTGAAGAGAATTTTGCCAGTTTTAGAAAAAGTCTTCTTCTTATCCAAGAAAAAAGTAATTTTCATAAATGACAGCGAAAGTCCCGAGAGATCTTTAACCCATTTCTCTTTGACAGCCAAAGGTACGATATCAGGGGTCGGCTGTTTAACAGTGTGGCCAAGCCGCGTGAGCCACGAGAAGCCATCGCCCGTCGCCCCCGTCTCTGGATGCGATAAGCCACCCGTGGCAAGCACGACGGCTCGCGCTTCATATTCGACACCACCAGCCACGACAGATTTAATCTTACCTTCACCAGGCCTAATCTCTGAGACTCTCACCCCAGTTTTTACTACCACATTATTGTCACTTAAATATTTTTCGAGCACTTTGAAGACATCTTCGGCGCGTTGCGTTTTAGGAAAAGCGCGTTTCCTCGCTTCAATCACCAAAGGCAAACCCCGTGCTTCAAAAAATTTAAAAGTATCCTCTACGCCATATTGGGCAAAAGCCGAATGAAGAAAATCTTTGCTCGCACCATAATGCCGGAGCAAAATTTCCTTATCCATCTCCGCGTTGGTAATATTGCAACGGCCACCACCGGTAATCTTGAGCTTGTCGCCAAGCCCGCGATTTTTTTCCAAGAGAAGAACCTTGAGCCCGCGCTCGCCCGCTCGCCCCGCCGCCATCATCCCTGAGGGACCACCCCCAATCACAATAACATCATAATTTCCTGAATTTTTGTTCATGTGTTTACCCTGTGGAGTATAGCAAACTACTCCACAGGGTGAATTGTAGCATAAAAAAAGAAGGCCCGCCTTCGCCGGAGGCGAGGGCGGGCCAGGACCAAACTCAGGCACCGACAGACTGTCGGCAGTGTTTCAAGACGAAGCACAGGCCAATAATGTGGGCAAAGGCCTGTGCATGGTAATCGGTGTTATGGTCGTAGAACTGGAATTCTTGGCCAAGTTCCCGATCCTTCCGGCTGCCAGCGATCCACAAGCCATTACCAGAGGATTGGTAGATTTGCAAAGTCGGACCATCTCTCCCTTTGAAGAGGGTCGTGCACTCACGCTTTCCCCTCCACCCATTATAGTCCTCCCACCAGTCACGAATTTCCCGATTGATGTGAGGTAGGATCTCTGGGAAAAAGGGTCCCTCGATCACGTCCCAGACAGGAGCGCTGAAACGAGCGTGAACATACCAGCCATCACTACCAGACCTCCCCACGGCGACCTCCAAAGTCAAGGTCTTGTCATCAACCGGCAGCGGAGACTGAGGTTCGAGCAGAGAAGCGCACTGCCTCAAGATCTCGTGCGAAAGCATGGCCCCCTCAAGTTTCCCCGGAATCCAGATCACCTTAAGAGCTTCTTCCTTGTCCCCATAGAAGTTGGGGCGGAGAGCTTCGTCGACACCGAAGGGGCCAGTCTCGCTGATTGAGCTTTTGAATTTCGCCGCATGAGCAGAATTCTCAATCATGTCTCGAAGCGCACGAAGAAGGTCCGGCGGGACAATAGTGCAGACACCATAGTGCCCCAGACCCGACAACTCAACAAAAAGTTCCATGGCTTATTTCCTTTCCCCTTAGGGTTTGAGTTTGGATATTTCAAGTCAGCAACAAGCTGACGACAATTCCTTCTTAGTCATAACACCAGAGAGAAAGTGGGTCAAGCAAAAACCCCGCGCCGGTTAGGCGCGGGGTTTTTGCACTGAAATCAACGAGAACGTTTAGGCACGCTGAACGTTGACAGCATTAGGACCCTTCTGGGTTTGCTCAGTTTCAAAGCTGAGGAGATCACCTTCACGAAGCTCTTCGAAGGTAACGCCAACAAGAGCATTGCTATGGAAGAAGAGATCCTTCTCCATACCTTCAACTCCGATGAAACCAAAACCGTTGGGGGTGAGTCTTTTGATAGTACCAGTCATTTAATTGTTTGGCTTAAACTTGATAATGTACAATAGAGATATATAAATCGACTTGTTTAGATAGCAACTTTTGTTACCCCTAGTATAGGATACATCTGCCAACAAGTCAACGGATTCTATTTCCCCAAATCAAGGGTCTCATCAATGCGAATCTGGGCCACGAATTCGGGCACGTGGCTAACGAGAATCATCGCACCCTGATATTTATTAAGTGCCTCGGCAATAACCGGTAAATGACGGAAGTTAATGTGATTAGTTGGCTCATCAAGAATAAGAAGACCGGGCTTTTGCAAAACAAGTCGAGCAAAGGCCACGAGACCTTTTTGCCCTTCAGACAAATTGCCAATTTTAGAATTAATTAGGTCCGCTCCAATCAAGAAACTGGCCGCTGTAGCGCGCAGTCTCTCCTCAATCTGTTCTGTCATCACCGAGAGCAAAGACTCCCTCACAGTGTCTTCGAAATTTAGAGTCGAGAAATCTTGACGGTAATAACCAACCTTTATCCCTGGGGCAATCACCGAGCCCTTAGACTCGCCACTAGCAATCGCTTCAAGCAAAGTGCTCTTCCCAATCCCATTCGGACCAGACAAAAGTAGGTGCTGATTTTTCTTAAGCGAAATATTCACCTTCCTTGTCGTTGATTTATGATTCTTAATCACCGAGCACGAACTGATATTAAGAATCTCACCAGACAAATCGGCTTGAGCCGGGATAATAAAAGGTTTAATGGTTTTGTCCTCACGGCGGATATCGGCCTTGTCTTCCTCCATCTCTTCAGCCAAGTCACGCATACGCTTGGCCAGGATACGCATCTTACCACCCTTATTGGCAAAGAAATTGGCCTTATCTTTTTTCTCTTGAATGGTCTTAGAGAGTTGAGCATTCTTGGCATTATCTTTCTCAATCTTGGCCGTGATTTGTTTAACCACATCAAAATAATTGCCAGCGTATTGCTCAACCTTCTTAGTGAAGACATCGAGGTAGAGAATGCCATCGGTAAAAGCGTTTAAGAAATCAGCATCGTGCGAGATTACAATACAAGTCTTCTCATAATTTTTGAGAAAGTCAGTCAGGTGAGCAATACCAGCCTTATCGAGATTATTAGTCGGCTCATCTAGAAGCAAGAGGTCGGGATCTTGAATTAAGGCCCCCGCCAAGAGCAAGCGCGCCTGCTGTCCACCAGAAAAAGATTTTACCAAGCGGTCGTGAGGAGCGCTAAGATTGACGGTCTCTAAGACCGCATCAATCCGGGGATCAATATCATAAACTTTTTGCTTAAAACATTTTTGGAAGAATTCGCGTACAGTGAGTTCCAACTGGTCGCGCGGGATCACTTGGCGGGCCGTCGCGATACTGATTTTTTCTGAGACATTAATAATCCCCTCATCGGGTCTCGCGACTCCGGTCAAGAGTTGGAAGATGGTGCTCTTGCCTGCCCCGTTCTGCCCCATGAGAGTAATCTTAGTCCCTCGGCGCACCGAAAAGTCCACCTCATCTAAGATGGGGTGGTTATGTCCATATTTGAAGGACACTTGGTCAAAATTGATAATTGTTTCGCCAGCCATAAAGAAATAGGATTGTAACACAAATTTTAGAAAATGGGTAGATTATTGTGATTTAGGCCAAAGTGGCATATGATTAAGAGTAATTATTCGTTTAGTTTAAAAATTAATTATTATGTCTACAACCGCAAAAATTGTCCTCATCGTCATTATTATCGTCATAATCTTAGCCGGTCTCGGCTGGTGGTATGCCAGCAAAAATGTGGCTGGAGATAAATCCAACATCGCCACCACAACAGACACGGGGGTCGCTACCACCACCGCGGTCAATCAGTCCCCTGACATTATCTCCACAACCGATAGCTCTGATGCCTCAATCGATCAAGATCTCACGGCCATTGACTCTCAGTTAAAAAATCTCGGAACCGATGCCGCCAGTGTCGACCAAAGTTTGAAGAACCAAACTGAAGCCCCTGTTCAATAAATTATTAATAGCTAAACTCATTAGACAAGACAAAAAACTATGAAAAAAATAAACTTCCTCATTATCGCCAGCTTGCTCCTTGCTCTTACTCTCTCCACAAGCATCGCTTCTGCCGAGACAGCAGCCAGCTCAAGCCCTAAGGCCAAGAAACTTGATGCGGCCGTGGCCCGCTTGATTGACCGTGGCGACAAGGCTATCGCCAATCGCATTGACGCCTTGACCGAGCTCAACACCCGTATCCAAGATATGAAACTTGTCTCCGCCGACAACAAGGCATCGCTCGCTAGCCAAATTCAAACCCAAATTACTAATCTCAATACACTCAAGTCTAAGATTGATGCCGATACTGATCTTGCCACTCTAAAGACTGATGTTAAGTCCATTACCGGATCCTTCCGCATCTTTGCGCTCGTTATCCCCCAGGGACGCATTATCGCCTCCGCCGACCGTCTCAATACTGTCGCCGGTGACTTAAGCGTTGTGGCCAACAAACTACAAACTCGTCTCACCGAAGCCCAAAACGCGGGTAAAGATATCACGAGCCTAAATACAATTTTTACTGAATTGACCGCCAAGATAAGTGACGCTAAGACTCAAGCCACCGCCGCCGTCTCACACGTTGTCAACCTTACCCCCGATAATGATGACGCCACCATTGTCGCCAGCAACAAAGACGCTCTGAAGTTGTCTCACTCCGACATTAAAGTTGGGCAACAAGATCTTGTCACCGCTCGCCAAGATATCAACAAAATTCTTAAGGGTCTCAAGGCCTTCAAGCTCCCTGGCACCACTGGCACCTCGACCGCTTCGAGCACTAACCCTTAATCACAAATTTGCGAATTTCTTCAGTTTGATCATTATTGATTTTGATCAAACGATGGATATCGTCTTGAATTTTTAGCAACGCCTCAGTATCTTGGAATGTTTGCAAGGCTCGCTTGTCGCTCGCCTCGGCCGAGACCTTCTGCCCCACCATAATAACTGAGAGCAAAACCAGCTGAAGGAAAGTCTGAGCCACCCAAGAGACAAGGGTGGCTGTTCCTCCGTTGATAGCGGCCGGCAAACTAATAAGAGCGATAATAGCAAAGATATAAGCACACCACATAGTGCCGACCATATTAGTGATAATCAAAGCTAAACGGCCATTGAGGCCTAAGTGCTCATGGCTGGTTAGATGTGGTCCGACTTTCGCCCTTTCTTCAATGCGCGAATTTGGGATGTGTGGTTCCATTCTATTTCTTTTTCTTCTTGGCCTCGAGCATCACTTTCTTAGTGGCCAAACGTTTCTTGGTCTTCTTAGAACGTGAAGTCTTCATATTACCTACCCCAGTTGCTCTTTTTCCCATATTTATTTTTTTGATTATCCCGCTTAGCGGGTGATTAATTATTTCTCAAGTTTAACAGAAAATACAAAAATAAGCGAGTCTCATCCAAGGAAGAAACTGTCTCTAAGAAACAAAAAAGAAACGGGCAATAATACCGACGACGATGCCAATACCAATAACTCCGCCGATGAGTGTTATCCGGCGCACAGTGCCAACCTTACGGATATGAAGAAAATAAGCAAGGATTAACAATAAGAGAAAATAAGAAGCACTCATAAAATACCAATCAAAAATCTGCAAGAAAGCGCGTGTGGAGCTAGCAAAATGTGGATTATTCAAAACAGACTCTTGCAACCAGAAGTGGACAGCGTCTGTCGGGTCAGGAGACAATTCGCCCAAGAAGGCGCCCAAGAGGAAGATGCCCACCGGCGTTCTTAAAAACTTCTCCTCTGACTTAAACAAACTTTTGAAATGCTTGATGTTCATTTTCTTATTATACCAAAAAAACAAAAGGGCCTCACCCGTCTCGATAGGACTTGGTGTATTCATAGAGCGTAGACCAGAAGGAGCCGGCAAAGAAGGCCACACCAATCTCCTCTAGCGGGACACCGAGAATTAAGATGCCCCAGGTATTATTCAGATTATAAAATTCCTGCACCCAGCCCTTAAAGATCAGGTTAAGAAAAACAAAAACCGCAAAATATACCAAACTAAAAAGAAAGGCGCTGGCAAACATTTGCTTGCGCAAATCAGGACGGTAATAGCTCGTCGCAAGAGCTCCCAATCCGCCACCCATCATCAGATAATAGACAGACTTAGCGGGAGACAAGACAGAAGCAAGCACATAAACCAAAGCGACCAACAAGAGAAGGCCAAGGTGTCGTCCTCTTTTCTTCTCGCCAGAGATTCGTCTTAGTGACCTCCTTTTGTGTAAAGATTGATAAGCCACCGAGGCAATCCCCGCCATCACAAAGAGGAAGAAGAAACTTTCTAGCCCCGCTCCATAAACTTTCATCAAGCCGAAAAGCGAATCAGGATGCCAATATTCAGGAACCAAAAAATAGTCAACGATACCAAAGGGTAGCCCCAAGCAACTTGCCCAAAGCATTTCTCGGCGCAAATCTTTTCTCCGCCAAAAGATTAACAGCCAAATAGCAAAAAGGATTAAACAGCCGGTAAGATAAACATATTGATTGGGGATCATAATCTTATTATAACATGTGTAATTTTTTGAAAAAATAAAAACATCCAACCCTAAGGCCAGAAGTTTTTATCAAACTAAAAGAGGGACTCTGTTTGGAAGAGTCTATTTCTCGATGTTCTTACCTTTTTCCATATAACCCCAGGCCAAACCAAGAATACCCAAAATTATTAAGGCCCACATCAAGAAGGTGGAGAAGCTTGAGACCAAACCAATGATACCGATGAGCACTATGATGATGCTCGCAATGATAATGGTATTTTTTTGCATTTTTTTAATATATTATTTATTGTTAATTTCTTTGATGTCTTTTTTTATAACCTTAATCACGTCCTCCCCAATTCTAAAGCCATTACGAAACATCTTGCTGGCGGTCGCGCTTAATTCCCTTTTTAACTTAATCCGTTTGGGCTTCTCAGCCTTCCACTCTTTTTGGACCGACTTGGCCGTTTTACCAATCTTTGATTTTATTCCTTTAATCACTTTATATATTTTTTAGATTATTTAATACTCATACATTAAGCCAAGATACCGGCCAATTCTTAGCCCCTATAAATATAGACGGATGAGAGATATTTTAATTACCAATATCACTATTGGTCAAAAAATTAATAAAACAAGCCCGGCGACAACAACGTTTTTACTCATTGTTGTTGCCGGGCTAGAGCTGTCTCCTGTTACTGGGGGGATACTTCCTTCATTTTGTCCCACCGGCGCTGGCGGTAGGCCTTCACGTCAAGGGTCAGCCAGCCATCCGGCATCCGTTTGATAAACCAGAGACCCGAGAACGGGTCATCAATCTCTTTGATTACCCACATAACCAATGAGAACATGTAGGTCATCCCCGAGACGAGGATGGCCCCGTCAATGGCCCGAGAATACTTGAGGGAAGCGAACGCCGCCAAGACAGCAAACGACAGCATCCTCATCAGAGCGTAGACGAGCGGTGACATTCGCTCGTCTCGAAGATCACAGAAGGCCTCGAAGTCGTATCGCTTCACTGCGACCCGCACCTTCTTATACTCGGCCCAGACCGTAGACATCACGACCGAGGCCATAATGCTGTACAAAATCCCAAAGGTCGGGATCCAGGCCGCGGAAACAATCCCCTCCGTCTGAGGGCTGAGGCATATCCCATTCTGATATAACACGAAGTACCAGAGCGGAGTGATGATGGCCACAGTGAGAAGAGGATAAGAGAACAGGATGAGACACTTCAACAGGGTCTCCACCCTCTTGGTCAGCAGCTTCCAGTAAGACAAAAAACGTTTGTTTTTTTGGAACAGGTCCATGATGGGCCTCCTTTTTTTGCTCAACCCAAACACAAAGAATTTTGTCATCTCGACCCACAGTAGGCCAAGCAACTATTCCGTCCCTATTTCTGGCACATTTTTAATGCTTGAGCAAGGTCTATTTCTTACCCTTAGCCCTCCCCCATTGCCAACGTGGCTTCTCCCCTTTTTTGTAACAGATAAAAATAAGAAGGGTGGTCAACAGAATAATCGGGAGGGCAAAGATCAGAAAATTGCTCCCTGAATCAGGATTGCCGGGAATATCCTTCTCTCTAGCGAGGACGAGGCCGATAATGAGAACAATGTAGATAAAGACAACGCCCCATCCCTGCAACTTCACCGGCACCCAACCCCAGCCATAACATTTGACCTTGAACCAATAACCCTTGGGATTATCTTTTAGATAAGCGAGATACTCTTTACTCATAAAATTTATTTTAAAGATAAGTTTATGTCATCAATAATTTCATCGAGTCGATGATTACTTTTGACATAGTATTTGCTTATTCCCAAATTGACATAGGACTTTATCGTGGCCGAACTCTCGGTATTAGAGACAACAAAAATTGGGATCTTCTTCCAGCGGCCACCATTAGCCTTTATCTTTTTTACAAAATCAAGACCATCTTCTTTCCCAATAAGATTATGGTCGAGCCAGATAGCGTCAATCTTTTCTAAATCCGAGAGATACTCTAGAGCTTGCCGGATACTACTAGCAGCAATGACGCCTAAATCATTTTTTTCTAACGTCGCATTGAAAACTTGATCGACACTCCGCGCCGTCATAACCCCAAAACCTTTTTTTTCTAAACGTGTATTAACAACCTTAAGTAGGGCTCGCTCATCCTCGATGACCAAAATCGTTCTCTTTCTTATCAATTTTTCTTTCATATATTATTTAAGGAATAGCATTATGTCATTTGTTATCTCATCCAACCGATGCTCCGCTTTAACCGAATATTTATTAATATCTAAGCGCAGGTAGGATCGCAAATTACCATTACTGGCCGTATTAGAAACCACAAAAATTGGTATCTTGGCCCATTTGCTCCCCTCTTTCTTCATCTGAACCACAAAATCTAGACCAGTCTTCTGTCCTGGCAAATAGTGGTCAAGCCAAACGGCATCGATGGTTCCCACTTCCTCCAAATAATCTAGACCCTGGTCGACGGTTCGGGCCGTAATAACGTCAAAACCGACTTTCTCAAGTTTGGCCTGGATGATTTGAACCAAGGGCCGTTCATCCTCAACAACCAGGATTGTCTTTTTTTCTTTAATTTTATTAGTCATATAATTTCACTATATCACCTTAATGCTTTTTAATCTTCCTTAAGGGTAATGTGGCATAGAATGTCGAACCCTGATTTTCTTTTGATTCGAACCACAGCTTCCCCCCCGCTTGCTCAACAATTGACTTGGCAATATACAAGCCCAAGCCGGTACCCTCAGTATCTCGCCCAATAACATTGTCAGCCCTAAAGAGTTTGGTAAATATTTTGTTTTGCTGATTCTTTGGTATGCCATAACCGGTATCAGCAATTGTCAGGACAACGTTGGCTTCTTCCTCCAAGGCAAGAGATATCGAGACTCTCCCCCCATCGGGGGTATACTTGATAGCGTTAGACAAGAGATTTTGGATTACCATACGAAGCAGTTTGGGGTCAGTTTTAATCAGCGGGATATTGTCTTCAAATGAAGGCAGGAGTTTAATTTTTTTCTCAATAATTTGAAGTTTGTGTTCATTAATCACATTCTGAGCGAGCTTCACAATATCAGTCGGCTTCAATTCAATAACAAGAGTCCCTAGTTCAATGCGCGAGACATCAAGAAGGGTGTTAACCAGATCGACCATGCGCTGGTTGCCATTATAAATTTCTTCCAAATATTTTTTTTGATCGATGGTGACCTCACCAACATCTCCGGTCAAGAGCATCTCGCTATACCAATTGACGGTCGAGAGCGGAGTCCGCAACTGATGCGAAGCGAGAGAGACAAACTCCGTCTTAGCTTTATCAATTTCTTTTTCTTTAGTGATATCTCTGAAGACCTCAACCGCGCCCACCACTTTTTTATTAAGAATTACCGGCGCGACAATACTACTAACAGGAAAACGGCTCTTATCTTTGCGAATATAGTAGAAGGGATTAGTTAAATCGGCCACAAATTTTTGCCCCGCCAAAACTTGAGTTAAAATTCTTTCTTTAAATAATACCCCGATCCCATTTTGATCTTCTCGCGGTACGACTTGAACCATGCTCTTGCCCAATATCTCTTGCGACTTCCAACCCAGCATCTCTTCGAAGGACTTATTGATATAAGTTATCCTTCCCTCTTTATCGACGACCACTAAGCCATCACCAATGCTCGTGAGGATGGCCTCATTCTTAGAGCGAATTTGCTCAAGATCTTTAGTTCGACGCAGGACCTTCTTTTCTAGCGTTGCATGCAACCTTCTGAGTTCTTGAGCCGTCACGGCCAACTTGCGCCGAGTAATTTCTTTTTCTCTGGCCGTCACCGCCAATTGTCGCGCGGTCACCACCAACTTGCGTCGAGTAATTTCTTTTTCCTTCGCTAAAATTTTTAACCTAAGGACAAGTTTGCTCGCGGCTGAAGTTATTGGTTTTTTAATTTCCATGTAGAATATTTATTTCAGAATTTTTGTTACCCGTTCGACGATATTGATAATCGGAGTGTTGGATTTGATAAAAAATTCCTTCACACCAAATTCTTTGGTGCGCTTAATATCGTCGGCTTGATTCAAGTTAGTCAGCACCATGACCGGCGTTTTAATTTTTTCTTCCCTGAGAGCCGCGAGGACCATGAAGCCATCCATCTTCGGCATTATCAAATCGAGAAGAATAAGGGCAAATTCCTCCTTTTGGAGTAGAGCCACACCTTCTTCACCGTTAAAAACGGCGACAACCTCAAAGCCGGCCCGCGCGAGCTTCATTTCGAGCGCTCGAGCGAGAGTTTTCTCATCTTCAATAATTAAGATTTTTTTAGATTTATTCATATTCACACCCACTATACCACGTATAGAAATAAAGACGCCTCAAAGACGTTTAATTACATGAATTTCCTTAATTTATAGGCGGGGCCTTGTCTATTCCCCTCTCAAGCTAGCGTCAATTGAAATATAGACGGACATGGCTCCGGCAGCATAAAAACCCAAGATGGGAGCAAGGATAACCGTCGATGAGATACCGACAAGGTCCGTAAGGTCCAAATAAGAGAATACATAAGTAAAAATGTATAGCAAACCAGCACCAATCATAAAGATTAAACCAAACCAGATTGGCATAGACTTCTGCCCTTTGGGTTGAGAAATGAATCTTCCTCCCCCATAAATTTCGGCTGAATAAGAGGCAAGGAAGGCAAAAACGGTACTGACAACATAAAACGACCAAGGAGAGACAATCCCCACTTGTAACGCTTTGACGGGGAAAAGAAGAAACAAAGCGGGCACCAAAGAAAAAATAAGCAATACTGGACGAGGAATTTTCTTATAAACTTCAATAGTTTTAAAAACTTGAGCTTCTGCGCCAATCAACGCATACAAAAATAGACCTGAAATAAAAGCTACCGGCAAGGAAAGATTTATCAACGAAGAAGCTCCGATTGTCAAAACAACAAAAATCCATGACCAACTTAGCGCTTGTGGCCATACTTTTTTTAACAAAAAGCCCAAAAAGAATATCGCCAAAACAAAAGCCAACGAGCTAAAGGCTAGGAGAGAACCACCGTTAGAAGTAAAAATTTGAGCCAAGACAAAACCGTTAAAATACTGAAATATCTTTAGCACCAAAAAAATTATTATCACTGAAAAGACACTCATTTGATTATTATACAACAAGTAAAATAAAACCGCCCCACCAAGAGGAGCCCGATGGGGCGATTCTCTTTGGTGGAGCGATAGGGCTACTCCTGAAGGAGTCTGTTTGTCTCGGCAACGGCCTCGTCGACCTTCTCCTGCAATCTCGTCCGCAGGTTCTTGTCGCTTTTGCGAAGCTTGTAGATCTTGAGGACGTGGATATTGGTCGGGATCGCCACGACATAGCGAATTGTTTTAGGCACACACATTTGGCGGTTTAATTAGCTGATAATCTTTCAAGAATTCGTTTGGCGTTTTGCCGTTTAAACCGCAATGTTCTAGATTGTTGTAGTATATATTCCACCTTTTTAATTTCTTTTGCAAATCCGCA
>CAIPHT010000003.1 GCA_903864935.1 Candidatus Vogelbacteria bacterium | reverse complement strand
TGGCCATATCGACCAGTTTAATCTCCTTGTTAATTATGGGCTGAAGCCATCTTAAGCGTTCTTCTTTGATTGTTGTTGCCATACTTATGCACATGTCCCCAGTCTAGGGGAAAACCGCCATAAGTGTGTGCACATTACCGAATGGCATTGACCTCGCTCTCGCCAAGTTGCTGGATGACCTGGCCAACCGTTTCGAAAGTATCTTCCAGGTAGATCTCAGGGGACCTGAAAAAGAACGGCCACTTCTTGAGATTGAGCTTCGTCCGAGTCCGCACCCGTTCCTTCTTGCCCCCCACCTCGGCGATCTGTCCACCGTTCTCGTCGAACAAAAAGACACGCTCCCAAGCCCAGAAGCCTGACCCGTCGCCCCAGTGTTGCCCATACGGCCCGATGCCCAGGACATCAAGATCGATCAGAGAAACAGAGAATTCGTGGGTTATCTCTTTACCCTTTTCGTCCTTGGGCAACAGGGGGATCAACCACCCCAGTCCGCTTCGGAAAAGCACCTTCTTCGTCTCTTCGTTGTACAGCATCTTCGTTCTCCCTTTAGGCATTCCGCCGTTTTTAGAATCGTAGCATTCCGCTTGCGATCCCAGGTTTCCTTTTGCTGTATTGGCGAGGCATTCCGCTTTCGCCACAGCAGAAAAAGTCTATGCCAAAGAAGGCCCTTTCTGCTGTAGCGAAAAATCAATCAAAAAACTTCTGTTCCTATTTCTGGCATAGTTTTAATGTTTAGTCAAGCTTGCTCCGCGGGTATATTCATTCCCGCGTTCGCTCGTAACGAAAAAGACAGAGATTTCTCTCTGCCTTTTTCTTACTCGCTCCGTTGGGTGGAGGAAGTTAGAACTTCCCTATCTTAATAGGTACATCTCGTAAATAGGTTTTACTAAGTCATCGATTTTTAAATCTTTCCTTTCTATTATCTGTAATCCAGCTGTTTCGCATATTTCCACCATCTCCCGTTGGGAAACAACATAATCATCAAACTCTATGTGTTCTCCATTGACCAGCTTAATTCGAAGTCTAACCTTGTCTTCGCCTACTTTATGGCTAGATAATACTTCTGAGTCAAAATCAGAACCCACTAGGTCGCCACTCACGTTTACAATATAAGCAATCCCATCAGCCATTTTTATTTCCTTTATTTTCTTAAGTATCTTTAGTCTGTCGGCAGGAGGAACTGTTGTTAAAATATTTATTAGTAGAATTGTCTCAAATTTTTTGTCTGTCTCAAACGAAGCAAGGTCTGCCTGATGAAAATCAAAACCTCCCCCATTCTCTAACTGGCTATTTAAATCAACCCCTGAAACACGGTAGCCTCTCTTAAGAAGAAGACCGGAAAAATACCCCGTACCACACCCGGCATCAAGAATCGGTTCCTTTAAAACGACCGTTTCAAAATAGGGCCTTAATAACCCATCCTTAAGGACAGTTGGCACCTTATATTTATTTATAATATCTGACCAATCTATACCACCATTATTTTTTGTTTCTTCTCCCATTGATTAAATATATCAAAAATTCCCGAGAGGTCCTACGTCCTACGAGGGGTAGGCAAAAATACGTTGTAAAATAACGAGAAAAAATTGGGCTCCGTGGGTATATTCATTCCCGCGTTCGCTCGTAACGAAAAAGACAGAGATTTCTCTCTGCCTTTTTCTTACTCGCTCCCCTTAGTAAGCAAGTTCAGAACTTTAAACTGGGTTGGAATTGAAAGAGAACTTCAGCTTAGTGGGGTTTTGGGAGCTTTCCAGAATTTAGCACTTCAGAATTAATTAGAACTTCACTTGGTCGCCATCCCCAACAAACTGACAAATGCCGTCTTCACAAAACATTCCTTGTCCATCTCGCAAGATATTAAGTGGATATTTTAATGTTTTAATCTTTTCTCTAACTAATTCTTCTGCCTTATCCTCATAGTGAACCTTCAAGACAAAGGGGACATAATTAAGAGCGGTAAAATCAGTTACTCCAAATCTATCTTTGCCATCTGGGTTCCAGTCGGATACTTCAATTGTGGGGCACATAACGTATGACCCCGCACTTGTTCCGATGTACACCCTTCCTTCCCCGAGCAGTTCTTTTAAGATTTTATCAAATCCAGTTTCTCTTATGACCTTCAAAAGATAAAAAGTATTCCCTCCTTCAATATGAACGACATTCTTATCTTTGAAAAAATCTTTTATTTCTCCCTTTGTCTTACCTTCTATATCAAAATCTTCCATCTCATACCCATTTTCTTTTATCGTCTCGCTTACTTTTTTGAAAAATTCTATATTGCTACGAGATACTTTATATGCGGTTGTAATATGACCAATTTTCATTTGGTCTTTTGGAATACCAGTTAGGTCATAACCGTATTTTAAAAGAAAACTTAAATCTGATGCGAGTATTAGTTTCATATAATAACTATACCAAAAGTTCTGAACCCTATCTAGGTTGCCCTAAATGGGCCTTATAAAATAAGGCTTAAAAAATGCTCCCCTTAGTAAGCAAGTTCAGAACTTTAGATTGGGTTGGAATTGAAAATGACATACAATTTAGTGGAATAAAAACAAGTTATTATTACCTTACCTTATCGGTCTCGTAATGATTCTCTGTTATAGCAACGACATAAAGGACTTTGTCTGGCTCAATATCAAAATAGAAGATACGTCCAGTGCTCTGTAAAAAAAGTTCCCTTATCTCAATTCCTTGGTCTAGCCTATTGTAAAGTTTTTGGTAATCACCACTATTGTCAACTCTCTCATTATGTATATGGTTTCTCTGAAAGTCAGCCTTGGTATAAACCTTTGTCCCTATTTCTTTTAAAACCGACAAGGCCTTATTACCTTTATTTTTCCCTAATATTTCAATCTCACAAAGCTTATTGTTGTATTTTGAAAAAGAAATTAAATAAGGCCTTGCCTCAAGGACTTCATTATCTTGAGGCAACTCCGCAACGTCTCTTGGTATTTCTCCATTATTGTCCGATACTTGAACAGCCCCCTCAGGAATCTCTGTCATAAGTTTTTATTTTTTTAGACTTTGCAATTTTTGAGTATAAAATTTTTTCATTGTCTTAAGAGATATTTCATTTTCTGAATTTTCAGAACTTTGTAATCCCTCTCTTGCTTCTTGCCACGGCTTCTCAGAATGCGTAAGCATCTCAAGATACCCCGCGTCAAGATTACCGTAAACAGACCAGACGCTATCCAAAAGCTTTTGAGAATCCGCAGAGATAGATTTTATGACGTCTCTATCAGTTTCTTTTTCAATGGGATTAAAGCCAAAATCTTTGTATTTGATATAAACACTTTTTATCGCTGGCCCGTGAACCCAAGCCTCAATTTTTTCATTAAAAAGTTTTTTATCCCTTAATACCAAAGACCAAGCCTGTGCATAATAAACAAGTTTCTGAAGTTTCTTATTGGTTATTTTCTTCTCTTCCTTATTTGCTCTGTCAACAAAATACTCCGCAACAGATAGAGCCGTCACTTTTTTATTAGTAGAACTCATATATATAAGTATATATCTTATGGATGTTTTATCAATATTGACAAGCCAAAGTCTTAAGAGTGACAAGAACTAAGAATTTTTTAGTTTTTCTACGTATTCATCAAATTCTTTCTTTGCATTTTCATAGTCCATTTTACTGCCACCATCTTCCATTTTTACTTTCGCACAATTCGCTTTTTTACTTAGGTCTGCAAGTATCTGAGTCTCTTCTAAGGTAATACCCAACCCCAAACTAAGTTCAACTAACTCCCTCAAAAAATCATCTAATTCCTTCCCCTCAAGATAGCGCTTCATTCCAGATATTTTTACCCTAACCTCTTTCTGCCATTTAGGAAGAACATCCTTTTTGCCATTAATCCAGTTTGTTAGTCTTTCCTTTTGGTCTCCCAAAAGAAAGTCCTCTTCTATACGAGAGTTGAGCCACTCTGCCTTTTCAGAGCCAATTGCCTCGGTTATAATAATTAGTCTTTCCTCTTTGCTTGCTTCCGTCAATTTCTCAAAATCTAAGTCCTTGATTTTTATTGATTCCTCTTTTGACAAACATTCTTCAAAAAATAGCCCAAGGGGTTTGTCTTTACCTTTTCGTTTCCAATTAAATGAGAATTTCATAATACTAAAATATTACTTGATATTCTACCCTTTGTAAACTAAAGTAAAGGGATGGAAGAGACCACCATTATCTTGAGAGACAGGTTTAAGTCCCTAGAGGAATCGTTAGATTTGAGCGACAGAGAGTTTGCCTTCGCTCTCTTTGATTACTGCGCATATATAAGTTCCTCTGAAAAATTGAGTAAGGTTGTTAAAGAAATGGCAAAAGAGCGCGACATAGACAGAAGAACCTTCCACTGGTTATTTATGTTTGGGGCTATAAGAAATACATTTAGAAACTTTAATACTGGCAAGGAGCAGAAAAAGGGTGACCTTGGCTTACCGCTATTTTTTGACAAGGAAATAGAGGACGAATTACTAAGGACATCTATGACAAAAAACTGCAGAGCTTAAAAGACCAACAAGCAAAACTAGGAATTGAATTAGAAGAGCATACTAAAGCGGACCACGACTATAAAACCACTATAGCTACAGTGTTTACTATCGCTCGTAATGCCAAGAAGATTTTTGAAAGTTCTGAAACGCACGAGAAAAGAGCATTTTTGAATTTCATACTTCAGAACCCTGTTGTAAACGGAAAAAAGCTAGAGTTTACAACGAAAAAACCTTGGAATCTGGTACTAGAATTAGCTAGTACCCCTACTTGGCTCCCCACACGTGTTCAGAACCTCGACCTCTCAAACGTTGTAAGGGTTTTTGAGATGCTTATTCGCTGGGATCGGGACGCAGGCAGGTCAGTTTGAGACAAACCTTAACAGACAAAATGGACAGCATAAAAAGGGTTAGTCTCCAGCACCAAGAAGGTCTTCAAAAACTTCTTTGTACCCTGTGTATCCACGATTTCCTCTGTTGCCGGGATTACCTGGCGAACCTGCGTTACCAGGGTTGCCTGAGTGGCCTATGTTCCCTAAATTACCCATCCTTTTATCAAAAATCATATCGCCCTCAAGCTCTCCAACGTATCCTCCAGAAAGCTTATGTACATGGGTGCCGTTTATTTGTCCCACAGGATTACCTTTCATGTCATAAATAAACTTTCCAGTGTAAAATCCGGCAGGAGCTCCATCCTGGGAGTATAAATAACTTGTCATCTTAATTTTTAATTCTTTTAATTATTTCTTCGGCCTTTATCTTCCCCGTAAGTCGTAATTTCCATCCCTGATCATTCTCATCGATATAAGGCTTGAGACGATGTACCGCAACATTTGCGGTGCTTGCTTTTACTCCGTGCCTTATTACCATATCAACCAACTCCTGCCTCTGTGTTCGTTTAGGATATCTAAAATAAAGAATTAACAACGCGATATTCCCGGGTTCAATTCCGTTTCTATTTAAGTATGTCCTCCCTTCGATATCCTCAAACAATGGATAAGTTTTATTTGAAATAGAGTCAATCAGTTCCATAGAAGTTAGTGGGTCAGTTCCCTTGGTAGAAAATCGAAGCAATTCTCCTAAAACCCAAGACATCGCAGGGATCAATAGTCTTGCGTCCATCTCATTGGCATCAATTTCGTCAGCATCATGTCGCCCCCTATTATTTACTATTTCATAAATAAAAATCCCACCCCTTGGGATGACTATTCTGACGGTGTCATTAAAACCGACTGAATTTAGTTGTTCAAGGCTCCTCAGTTCTTTTCCGGCGCTAAAAGATCTAGTGGCAGGAAGTGGCTTCCCACAATAAACCATAAGAAGTTTTGTCACAGCCTCGACAAATTTACCACCTTTTAAGCATACTCCTTCCCAATCTTGTACCTGATACTTTTCGATAGCACTACTAAAGTGTTTAAGGACTGCATCGATGTGCTTAGAAGCGAATACCAGCTTAAGAGCATTTTTTATTTCTTCCTGTTTATTCATTAGAGTATTTCTTTCCAAGAAGGACGGATTGAATAGGTTGCGGTTGATGGAGTATAAACCCAATCATTATCTTTTGCTGAAGAGCAATAAAAAAGATTAAATTTCATTCCTAAAAGAGACTTGCTCGTCATTTTATTCCAATGTTTTTTTAAATCCTCCAGGCTAATTGTCTTTTTGGAATCGCCTTTGGTCAAATAGGCGACAAGGAGAGCAAACTTTTTGGGACCACTCATTTCTTGCCCATACTTTTTAACAAAAGGACGAATTGGAATACTAAAATCAACTGGATACGTTTTTCGGGCAGAGGTTTCTTTGCGTGGCCCCGACTTTTTTGAAACAGCGAGACAAAGGTCTTCGCACTCCGTCACAAGTCGACGTATCTCATTTAACCTACTCACAATCTCATTAGAATTATTTTCTTTTGACATAAGCTTTTTTTCCTCCCTCTTTTAATGACACAATAGGCCCACCCGATTTAGATAGTCTATTCAAGGCAGTTTGTGCCGCTTGGATACTATAATGGTAGCCATTATCACCCATCTTGGACCTGATATCGGCCAAAGTACGTTTACTGCAAAAGAAGTCTTTATCAATAAGGAGTCTTATCCCCCCAGTTGGGCCACTATAATTAGATTTAATTTGGGGAGCAGAAGTCTTGGGCTCCAAATTTGACGCAAAAACAACGCCCTCTAATTTCTCAATTCTTTTTATTATGTTTATCCTTTCTCTTTCGTTCATATTTATTCGTCATTTAATGGATAACCTGTATAAAGCCACCGTTTTTTTTCTTTGAGCCTACGCAACTGCCTTCGACGGACAAGCCTCAAAAGAGTAGGAGAAAGAGAAGTTACTGGGTAAACATGGCCCAATTCTTCAAGCGCATGCTTAACCTCCGACAAATCTTTTGGTTTTTTAAAAAAACCACCATCTATTAAAGAACCAATAAGATTTATGGGGCTGATCTTTGAGCTGTGCATCGATTTAATAGGTTCCTTGTCTAATGACTTCCCGCTTTTTAATTTAGACTCACCCTGAAACAATCTTATCAACTTAGCCACCTCCTCAGGAGAGCCTTCAACAGTCACAATAGTCCCTTCTTTTGTTTTTATATTTGCTTTAGCCATATTCAACTATTCATCATAATATGAAGTAAGAATAGTTGAATATGATTTAAAAGTCAATAGCCCGATAAACCAATTAATGAATGGTTTATCGGGCTATTGTTTATCGTAGTTTAAGTAGAAGTAGGAAGAATCATCCTGTGCTTCTTAAAAGCATTGCACCTCTTGCAAGCCAAGGTTAAGTTTTTAAGGTTATTAGACCCAAAACTTTGAGGTGGAACTTTCTCGGTTGAGGTTCGACCCATATGGCGGAGCTTTTTATTAAGCTCATTAGAAGCCAGCGGTATTATATGGTCAATCTGGTAAACCTCTTCTTTACTACAATCAGGATGAAGACGGAGCTGGCATTGGCCACCATATTTCTCTACAAGTTCGGGCATTAATTTTTTTCTAAATTTGTCGAACTCCCACCTCTTAATAGCGGGGTGGCGAAAATCAAAGTAATCGGAAAATTCTGCTTCTAACCTTTCTTCGACACCTCCGGCCAGAAGGTTAGCAAAAAATTCCCGATCTTCGGGGTATTCAAATTTCATTGTACTCTAGCGGGTTTTGAATGACAGAGCCTTTAAGTAATCAAAAGGCTCCCAGCCATTGCGATGAAGACCTTTCGGTCTCACCCATACCCCTTTCGAGGTATGACCCGCTAGAGTGACTCTGACTGGGAGTCCTTTGATCTCTAGCGGGGTTTTTGACCATACCTGAGGGCTTTTAAGGGCTGTCTCAGGGTTAGGTCGCCTTATTCAATTGTTAATATGATAATAGCACTTTTGAGACTATTATTCCACTGCATCCTAGCTTAACCCCAAGGCTTTGCGAAGGGGTGTTATCAACTCGGGCGATATTTTGCTCTAGACAGAACGTTCAAAAAGTGGCAGTAATATAAATGGATTTTCACGTCACATTGTTATTTTGATAGTAAAATAATCGGTGATTGTTCCGATGGGCAAGCACTTCTTTGGGATTAGTTTTTCCAAGCCTTTTCAGGCAGAACTGGAGGACAGGTTTATGTATAAGCCCCAGAATTTAGACGAGAGGCACAGAAATCCTTATATCCGCCCAGAGGCGGACGGGAACGTTTCCTGCGGAGAAGATGCGAACCCCTTAGGTGTTCTCGCTGTCGGCATGGCCTGTATTATTTTGGGTGCCGTCGTCCTTCTCCTCTTGTTGGCTTCCTTGTCGAACGATTCCGTCACTCCGGCGAAAAAGGACAAGGTGGTGCCAACCAAAACCACAACCCTCGACAAAATTGTCCCCGTGGCCAGAGCGAAGCCTCGAAGTTCATCATGACGGTTGAGGGAAGAGAAAGATCTGATCAAAGTTCCCAAACTCAGCCCCACCTGAAGCCCAACGCTTCTCGTGGGGCTTCAATATATATGGAATTTTTTATTGGCCATTTACACTCTTGACACTATTTACACCATGTATTGTTATCCACTTCTTACCACCCTTGGTTTAATTGCCCTTTTTGTTATGCTTAAGTTAACCTAAATCTAATATTGTCCAATTTTGTCCGATACTGAGTTTGTTTGGCGGAAGGCCGTGTCGATATAAGGCATCTTCCCATCTCAATCAGTCTCGGTTTTTTATATCTAATATTGTGTATGTATTGTCTAAGGCTGAATTAAAAATTTAGTTTAATTTAGACATATGAGTAACAAAATTATTGATGGTTTGCAGATCGTTTATGTCCAAACTTCAGATCTCAAGCCCAACGAATACAATGCCAAGAACCATGATAAGGCTCTGGCTGGAATTGAATTGAGTGTGGAAAGATTCGGGATGATTGATCCCTTAATTGCTAATAGCGCTCCAAACCGAAAAAATATCTTAATCGGTGGCCACGCTCGATTAAAAGTTGCGAAGAAGCTCGGCTTCGAAACGGTACCTGTCGTTTATTTGGACATCCCTGATATTGAGAAAGAAAAGGAGTTAAACCTAAGGCTCCATAAGAATCAGGGCGAGTTCGACTTCGAGCTCTTGGCCAATTTCGCCCAAGAGTTTCTGCAAGACGTCGGATTCTCGAGCGAAGAGTTAGATAAAATCTTTAATGTCGACCTCTCAACACCAGAGCAATTCAGCCTAGAAGAAGAATTAGCCAAACTTAATATTAAAGAGATTAAGGCTCAAAAGGGAGACATCTATGAAATTGACGGCTCTCGATTAATGGTCGGCGACAGCACCATTGAAGCTGACATGATCAAACTAATGGGTGATAAGAAAGCGGACATGGTCTGCACTGACCCCCCATATATTTTGGACTATCTTAAGGGGAAGACTAAACAGAAAGATGGCGTGACGGTTGGTTTTGGGGCCAAGAAGAATAGAGTATATCTAGGTACAGAGAGTTTGCCTGATAATTTTACCGAACTCTGGATGTCTAATGTGGCCCAAGTCCAGAAGCCAGACTTCTCAATTATTATCTTCGAGAATCCGAAAAATCTAAGAACGATCTGGAATGAATTGGATAAACATTGGAAGTATCGCAACACCATAACTTGGCATGTGCCGAATCGAATGCAGGGTTTTAGTGCCAAGTACAAGTTCTTCAACAAGACTGATATTGCTCTGGTTGGTTCAAGCGACCGAGTGACAATTAATCTAGAGCCAGAAGATGAGTTATTCCAAAGTGAATACGATAACGCCCTCTTTGCCACCGCCGGCAAACCAACTTGGGAAGGCTACGAAAAAGGGAAGAAAATTTGTCCGACCGACTTCATTGAGCATATCGCTGCTGACAAAAAATCATCGGGTCAGGACATTATATTTGGAACCAAACCTCTTGAGTTATTAATTCCCTATATAAAGGTTCTAACCATGCGAGAAGATTTAGTCTTGGAACCTTTTGGTGGAAGTGGCTCAACATTGATTGCCTCGCTCAAGCTGGGACGAAATTGTTACATTATGGAAAAGTCTCCTGTTTACGCTGAGGTTATCCTTCGTCGTTGGCAGATGTATACCGGGAAGACTGCTCGAAAGATTAACTAGAAAATACCATGACTAAAAAATCCCGCCCAACCTCCAAGACTGAGAATAAATTGAAAAAAGAGAGAGCCTTAACTCAAAAACGAAAAGACCTTCTTATCCAACAATTAGCCAAATACCCAATTGTCGAGACGGCTTGCAAACAGGCTGACATTGGTCGATCTACCTACTATCAATGGCGAAAGGAGGATGAGGACTTCGAGAGGCTAGCTGATGAGGCTCTGGCGAACGGTAAACTGTTCATCAACGATATGGCTGAGTCAATGCTGATTAAGAAGATTCAGGAGGGCGTGACTGTCCCACTAATCTTCTGGCTTAAGAATCACCACAAAGATTATAACGAAAAAATCTTCTATATCCACGAAAACGTTGAGAAGGAGTTAACAAGAGAAGGGAGAATAACCCTAGCCAGATCGTTGATTAATTCACAATTGAAGTTTCTGCTTAATGGCGAAGATGAGGACATCATCAAGGAAGCCGAGAAGCAACAAAGAGAATTCGATGAACGTAGGAGCCTTGGGCCTGATTCTGAAGAAAAAAATCCCCAGCAGAAAGGGGTCTAGACTTACTTAGGAAAAGGCGTCATCCCTTGGTTGTATGACAAATACAAACCCCCAAGAGGGCTCTGGCGAGCCAAAAGCCAAATACTGCCTCTATGCTCGCAAGAGCACCGAGCAGGACGAATTACAAGCCTTGTCGATTGATTCCCAGATTAAGGAGATGTCGGATATGGCCCAAAAGGAGGGTCTGGATCTGGTCGAGATAAGACGTGAGAGCCACTCAGCCAAAGATTCAGGCCAACGGCCAGTCTTCAATCAAATTGTCGATGATATTAAGAAAGGAATCTTCAACGGTATTATTGCTTGGGACCCGTCGCGTATTAGCCGTAATGCTGGTGATCTTGGTCGAATTGTTGACCTGATGGATCAAAAATTAATTGTCGATATCCGTACTCACGGCCAACGCTTTACCAATTCACCCAACGAAAAATTCTTGTTGATGATTCTCTGTTCGCAAGCCAAACTAGAAAATGATCATAAGGGAGAAAATGTTAAACGAGGTCTAAGGGCCAAGTGCGAACAGGGTTTTCGTCCCGGTGTTTCTCCTTTAGGTTATCTTCACGACAAGTATGCCGACAAAGGTAAGAAGCGAGTATTAGTAGATCCAGACCGAGCTCCAATTATCGTAAAAATGTTTGAGAAAGTAGCTTACGATAATTGGAGTGGTCGGGATTTGCTGACTTGGTTGAACCAAGAGATTAATTTCACGACAAGAACTGGCAAGAGGATTGCCTTGAGCGGAATTTATCGAGTTCTTAAAGACACCTATTATTACGGTGAATTTGAATATAGTGGAAAGTGGTATCAGGGCGGTTATGATCCAATTATGACCAAAGAGCTCTACCTAAAAGCTCAAGCCAACCTAACGGCTCCGCCAAGGCGACACCCAGGTACCAACGAATTTGAATTCACTCGTCTGTTTTATTGTGGAGCTTGTGGCTCAGGCATTTGTGCTGAAGAGAAATTCAAACATCAGAAAAATGGTAACACTCATCGATATGTTTATTATCACTGCACCCACGGCAAAGATCGGTACTGTAAAGAGAAAGCGATTCGAGAAGAAGAGTTATTAGCGCAATTATTATCAATTATCGACAAGGTAGAAATCGATGAGCTGTGCATCAAAGAGAAAGTCCTGCAAGAAATTAACCGTTTTAAGAAGTTTAGCTACAGCGTCCTGGGTCAAGAGCTCGGCACCGAAAAATCGTCAGCTCAAGCTGATACTAGAAATTATGCTAAGTACGTCTTAATTAATGGAACAAAAGATGAAAAGAGAGAGGTGTTAAGTTGTTTGAAAAGTAGACTGGAGATAAAAGACAAATCTATCTCTTTCAAGATAACAATATAGTGTTTATAAATACTTAACCCTAACCAATCTGGTCGGCAATATTAATAAACTTTCTTAGCCTGTCTGTTTTGGGATTTTTTAGAATCTCACTTGTCCCTTCTTCTACAATCTTGCCTTCATCAATAAAAATAACTTTATCACTAATCTTACTGGCCAAGTGCAAAGCGTGACTGACAAAGACTATCCCCACCCCCTTTTCTGCGATGGATCTAAGGTGGCTTAAAATAAGGTGAGATTGTTCAATATCTAACGCTGAAGTAACCTCATCGAGTAAAAGATACTGGGGTTTTAGCATCAAAGCTCTTGCTAGTGCCGCCCTTTGTCTTTGACCTAGCGACACTTCATTTGGATATCTATCAAGAAACTCAGTCATCTGAAATAGGCCAACAACCTCATCGAAATGTTTCTGATCAATATTTCCTCTTAGAGCTAAAGTGAGATTGTCTCTGATTGTTAAATGGGGCCAAATGAAAAATTGCTGGAAGACCACCGTTAGATTCGGATAGGGGTATTTAATCTTTGAAGCATCAGCAACTGGAAATTGATAATCATTATTATCGATTTTAAGCGAGCCTGAATCTGGCAGGTCTATAAGTGAGATTGCCTTAAGAAAAGTTGTTTTACCAGAACCACTAGGGCCAATAATAGAGATAATCTGTCCACTCTCTAGCGAAAAAGATATATCTTTCAATATTTCTCTTCCATCTATTTTCTTCTTAATATTTTTTGCTAATAACATGTTATTTTTCAGATAGATTCCTGGTATATTTATTTTTAAACCAGTAGGCCAGTAGGTTGAGCGGCAAACAAATCGCGATGAAGAATACAGCAAGGGCAGTATAAATTTCAATCGGCTTATAGATAATTGAATTTATCTGTTGAGCTACTCGGAATAATTCCTGAACAGAAATCAAACTAGCAAACAATGTTAGCTGAAGCATATTTACTTGCAAAGTCAGGAATTGAGGTATCGTTTGTCTAAAAATGATCGGCATTTGTATTTTAGAGAAAATCTCTTTTTGATTAAGGCCACAAACCCTCCCAGCCGTCGCATACTGTTCAGGAAACTCATCCAAAGAATCCCTGACTATTTGAGCGACACCAACAATATTAATTAGAGATAAAGCAAAGGCTGCGGTAATAAAGGGGATAACAACTATCCCCAACATCGCCTGGAGAGGATAATGTAACCAAAACAAAAGAACAAGAACTGGGGTACTAGCCAAAAGAAAAGAAAACATCTTGAGAAATACCCCAACATCTTGTCTCTGACGATGAGCGAGTGCTCCAAAAATAACACCAAAAACTAAGCCAAAAATCCAAACGATAAGAGATAGGCTCAATGTTACAAAGAGGCCTGACAGTATGCCCTCCCGGTAATTGATGATGATATTAACTATTGTCATTTACTCTTTTATAGCGGTCACTGTGATCACGAGATCAAACCGCTTTAACCAATTCACGTCCTTGAACCCGAGTTCTCTAAACATCTCGTCTTGTTCCTCAACGGTGATCTGATTCACATCATCTTCCCATGTATGTTTTGTCCAATCTTCTTTTATTTGTCTAAAATGTTCAGCTCTCCCGATATCACCAGCTTCTTCAGCCTTGGCAGCTTCACTGTCAAACTTTTCATAGTTGCGAAATTCTCCATCTAGATCCTGCTTGTGTCCTTTCACATCCCTTGAATATTTGTCACCATTGATAAAGATACCGCCAGATTTTAACTTCCTCGCAATAACCGAAATTACTTTCTTTCTAAAATCTGGAGTGAAATTATGCAGTGTGTAGACAGAGACAAATGCGTCAAAACTTCCATCAGGACAAGATTCAAGATATTCCAAGATATCAGCTAAGACAAATTCTGAGCGATCCTTATACTCTTCTGAGCCTCCAAATTTACTCTTAACAACCTCTAACATCTTAGACTCATTATCAACAGAGACAACTTTTACTCGGGGATCAGCTTTAAGTATTTGCAAAGTCGTAATACCGGTTCCTGGGCCAGCTTCAAGAACTTTAACCTCAACCTGACCAGCGCAATGTTCTTTTATGTATTGGGCTAGAGCTTTCCCAGATTCTTCTTGAAATTCTTGATAGAAATCCAAGGCCAAGAGTAAATCATCATACTCTTCTCCACCGAGCGATTCGGCAAAACGAGCATCAGCAACAGGGTTTTCTTCTTTTCCGTTTGGGTTAGTTAACATTTTTGATTTTTATAATTTATTGGGCTGTTTTATAAGGAGCAGCTACTCGATGAAAACCAGTAGGATAGTCCTTTTCGTATTTAGTAATCACCGAATCAATATAGCCATTATTTAATAACTCGTTTATAGCAACATCCAGAGTGGTCTTAAGAGAAATCTCTCCCTTTTTAACCATCATTGAATCACCATAAACAACCAAAGGTGCCCCGACAAGCTTTATCTTCCCAGGATTATTCTTCATATATTGTTTAGCCGTACTAGCATCTTGGAAGGTCATGTCTCCTTTGCCGTCAACAACGTTAACAAATAGCTGAGAGACATCTGTCATCTGTGGCAACTGTACCGTCTTAGCCTTAGGGAATTTTTGAGAGGCAATAATTGACGAATTTTCTCCATCCAAAGTAACCAATTTGTAGTTAGCATCATTTGCAATGGTAATATCGTAATCAAATCTACTGTCGTCTGCTCGGACATAGGCATTGATTGCGCTAAAGTAAAGCGGTTGAATAATTTCTGCACTCTTTCCACGTGTTGAGTTGCTCCATGAGTCAGAGCCAATAATGTCACATTTACCTGAGTTCAAAGCCTGAATCGCATCTCCCCAGCCAACCTCAGTGTCCCATTTTACCTTCAATCCCATATTATCGGCGGCTTTGTTTAAGGTGTCGTAAAATATCCCTGACACTTTCCCAGTATTAGGATCTTTGATAAAAGCTGGTGGAAAGGCGGTATAGCAGGCTCTAATAACACCAGAAGAAACTACTCTGTCATAAACAGAGCCTTTAACTGTTCCGGAGGAACCCGATAATCTCACTGTTATTAGGCTGACAACAATGACCAGAGCCACGAGCCCAACATATTTAAACCAATTACTATTTTGCATATATATTTAATAATTAATTAGATAACTCTTAATAAATAATTAGGAATATTATAACTCATTTAAAAAGAAAAAACCACACCAAAAACACCCCCTAATCCTGCCTTTCGGACGGGGATGGGTCACTTTCACCAAGTTTATCTGCTCCGAACTTGGGACGATGTTCGTTTGGTAATTATAGGGGAAAACTAAAATAAAATCAAGATTTTAAGTGTTTATTTAAGGGTTATTCCTTTAACCATGGAAATTTTTTTATAAAGGCAACGTCTTCGGGATTTGAAGATTTCTCCATCATCTTTGCAACTTCTTTAAAAAGAATATCGTAAGCCGTTGCCAATCTTCGCTCTGCCTCCTCTTTTGGGATGCTTTCGTCGTATTGATACATTATGGTTGGTTTATATTTCATTACAAATATACTATTATTTTAAAATAAGAAAGATGCGACTACCCCCATTCCATTGTATTCTAGTATAATTGGATACTCAAATATATTCATGATATTAGATGGTAAAGAGAAAATTATATCTTGTGCCAAAATAGAGGGTAAAAGAAGATATAAGAGAAGGTACCAATTTTATCCATCGTATAGACCAAGATGTACCTGTTTTGTACCAGTGAACTTTTATGGCAAAAAACTCAAATTAGATTAGGGTGTCCTCCATAAATAATAAATATAGTGTTTTGCAGATACCCACTACCCAAAACCGCAATTAGAATTTTAATTTTATTTTCTTACCTTTTAAATCGTGTTCCCAAATTCTGAAAATATCCCATCCTTGTTTTCTATAATATCTTGAAACTTCCTTGTCTCTTTCTTTGTTTCTTGCTATCTTTTTAGTCCAAAACAGTCTTCTCACGGAAGGAATGCGACAATGTTTTTTACATCCATGCCAAAAGCAGGAGTCTATAAAAATAACTGTTTTGTGTTTGGAAAACACTATGTCTGGCTTGCCAAAGTGCTTTGCGGAATTTTTCCTGTATCTAAATCCTTGTCTCCAGAGTTCCTTTCTGAATGAAACTTCAATCTTGCTGTCTTTGCTTTTTATTAGAGACATTATCTCGCTACGCTTCTCTTTTGAGACAACATCAGACATATTTTTATTTCTCAAACAGCTCAACAGGGTTTATTTTGAATTGCAACATTTTTGCGGAATCACGCCCACCGTCTCCTCCTTTTCTCTGCATGGTTATTTTTCCAATTTTTAAACTTCCTTTGTCTGTTATGCGGACATCACCTGAACCAAAAACGTTCATCACTTGATTTATTGATTTTAAAACCCAAGTACTCACTCCATTCAATTTTAAAATAACCAAAGTCCAATCAGCTGAAAACTCACCCCTGCCTTTTAGCAAATCGGAAACAATTAAAATTTTATTTTCCTTTACAAAGTTTACGAGTTTATTTTGGTCTGCTGTACTCATTTCATCTAAAAACGTTCTTCGCGAGTCCCTTAAATCGTTCCTTGCGGGTTTAGTCTCCCCAGTAAAAAGTTTCAGTATCTGCGTTATGTCTTTGGGAATGTTCCAGAGTTCAACATACTTATTGACCCATCTTTTATCTATTTGATTAAATCCTTGCGGGTTGCTTACAAGTTTCACTTGCAAGTTCTGTAAATCTTCCTGCGATTTCAATTTTATTAAAATAGTTATTCTCACTTGTATGTCCGCTTTGTATTGACCTCTAACTTTTGACGCCTTCACAAATTCAATGTCGTCAATTTTGTAATTCATCTCCGCCAACCAATCTTGGGCTACTTTGTCTTTTTCCCAATTGTTGAATCGGTCAATGACGTCCTGCTCATTCGTGAATCCGCCTCTTGCGGTTTTTGAGCCAAGAGCAATCATTTCCTTCATGTTTTTCTTTTTATTTTTCATATTTTTCTAATGTGTTAAACAACTCTCTTGTGATTGCCTCTATGGTGTTTACGGTCATGGCATTGCCCGCTTGTTTTAATAAATGTATTTCCTCAATCACTCCATCAACTTTTTTTGCTAAATCTTTTGGGAAACCTTGAAGCAATAGGGATTCATACCCAGACAATTTTCTGAATTTGCCGTTTCTAACGTACAAAATCCCATGTCGTCCCACTCTCAAAGTCGGCACTTTGTTTTCATACAACCGCAAATCGGATTGCCTAGTGTCTAGGACTAAATAATTTTTTCTTAAAAATCCGTCCAAGTCGTATCTTCCGTGATTATACTTGTTCTTCAAATACCGTAAGAATGTTTCGTAAGATTCTTTCTTCTCGTTAAATTCAAGCTCTTTATTATCAATAAGATAATTTTTAACATCCACTCTTGGCAATCTTTCTGGAAAAAGAAAAACAAAATTTTCAGGTACTAAATCTTTTCTTACACCAATAAAATAAATTCTTTCCCTCATTTGAGGCACTCCATAATCAATACTGTTCAGAACTCGGTGGAACACTTTATACCCTGCATCATCAAGTTCTTTAAGAATAATTTTTAATGTGTTTCCACCATCGTGATTTGTGAGACCTTTTACATTTTCCAAAATAAAATACTTTAAATTTTTATCAAGCATTATTTTTATCAAACCATAAATGATTTGACCTCTCTTGTCTTGCATTCCTTTTCTTTGTCCAATAACGGAGAAAGATTGGCAAGGAAAACCAGCTATCATCATGTCAAAGTCGGGAAGTTTTTTAGTGTCAATCTTCATTAAATCGCCGTAATTCGTTTCCTCGTCACCAAAAAATTTTCTGTAAGTGTTTTCAGCTTGTTTGTCTATTTCGGAAAAACCGATGCAAGTTAAACCATTGTTTTCAAGACCAAGACGCCCCGCTCCGATTCCAGAGCAAAAATCAATAAATTTTAATTTTTTATCTCGTTTTACCATTTTCATATATTATCAAAAATTTTCACCAAAAGCTGTACCAAATCTTTGATTTTAAATTTATTAAGCTCTTTTTTGTCACACAAATACTCAAAAACATTGTGAGCTTTTGTGTTTGCTTCTTTTCTGAACAAACCTACCTCTGTGTTAAATTTTTCTATGTAAGTTTTAACATTGGGCTTATTGAAATTGCTTCTTTCGTCATAAAGATTTTTTATTAAAATGCTAAACTTATGACGAATTTTGTATTTTTGGTCATACCACAAATCAACCCTTGATGGAAATTTTTTCTCCAATATATTAAACACCAAATTTTCAACCATCTTCCTGCAAAGGAAAAAAGCCGCATTCGGATGATTGTGTTCATAACATATATTTATTTCGTCTTGGAGCTGGTTGTAAAAATTTTCTGGGTACTTGCCTCCGATTTCAACCAAATTCACAACAGGTGGAACTATGATTTTTGTTCCTGGGCTGGGGATGCTTACGATGTGAGTTTTACCTCCTTTGGGCAATTTCTTTTTCCTTGCTTTGGTTTTGTGAGATTCAAATTCACTGCGTAAATCGGTAAATATCTTATGTATAGAAACTTGGACAAAAGTTATCAAATCTTGAAATTCATCGCTAAAAATAACACCTTCCCTAGTAGTGGTGTCAACGATTGAGGAATTTTTTGATTTGCTGATATGTACCATGCCAATCAAGGCATCATTTCTTGGGTACATACTGTTATTGTGAGCCGCTATGTCCAAACCAATCCAATCACTATTAGCGTCACCATAGGGTTTTACGCGAAAATTATCGCGATAAAGTTTAATCCCACTATAATAATCAAGCATTTTACTTATCTCCCTTGATTCAACTTGTGACATTTCCTTACCTATTGCCTGTTCAAAGTATTTAGGAGATTTATAAAAAAAGAAAAGTTCAAAAACGGCATCGCCACATTTAAGTTTTCGTGTTGTTTGAAGATTGCCTTCCTTCTTTTTTTTATTGATTGAAGAAAATTCATAACGAATCAATGTGCCTCCCGTCAATTTTGTTTTTAAACTATAAACCGCTTTGTTTAGAAACTCCTTCTTTATCTTTGGAACAACCACCAACGATGGTTCAAATTTTGTGGCAATACGAAAATCTCTCATTGGTTTATTAAGGGGGTTTAAAAGATTGATGTCTGTCAAAAGACTTGTTTGTGTTTCCGCATTGTTCCAATCATGGTTTAAGTCTTTCATTTCAATTCTTATTCCGTGGTCTCCTTTTTTCTTTTTGAACTCAAAAGTGGGATTGCCAATGTCGCTTATTAGAGCATTTTCATCTTGATATTTTTCCCAATCAAAAATTATTTTGTATTCGGTATACGCCCCCTTCGGCAAAGAGAATAAGGTCGCTGTTCTTGCCAGACTTTCAGCAGACAACCTACCGATACCTTTTTCTCCTATAAAAATTCTATCGCCATTTTTTGATTTTTTTGACTTGAATGGATTAGCTATCCGCATCCACTTATTTTTTAAGTCTGAATAATCCATCCCATCTCCATTGTCAGACACAGCAATCATGCCTTCCTTTGTGTTAACAGAAGAAAAATCAATTTCTATTTTTGTAGCCTTGGCATCGTATGAATTTTTTATAAGTTCCAAAATTGCTACATTCTTGTTTGAAATTGATTCTCTTCCAAACTTGCGAATCAAATTCCCACTTACATCAAAACGAAGCGGCTCAACGCTTTTTTCACTGAAATTTTTTATGTCTTTTGGGTTATGCATATTATATGTATTCAAGAATTACGGAGGCTATACGACTTGCCAGCATCGGCGGAACCGCGTTGCCAATTTGATGAAACTGGGAGGTTCTACTACCTTCAAATTTATAACTATCTGGGAAGGTTTGCAACCTTGCCGCTTCTCTCACGCTGAGAGACCGAAGTTGTCTTTTATCGGGGTGAATGTAATAATTGCCGTCCTTGGAAATGTGAGCAACAACTGTTTGAGCGGCTTTGGCGTTGGAATCAACAACTTTAAACCTATCCAAAAATGCTTTGGTGTTTTTGTGCGTTATCAATTCCTTGGGAAGTTCGTTATATTTCAGAAGTTTGCCATCATCATATTGGTCTAACGCTATTTTGTATATTTTAAGGTCGTGTTCAGTGTGTGGACGGGTTATGTGGTCTGATACTATGGGATACCGCATACCCATTTTTTTAAGAAACGGTGAATTATTTTTAATTTTAATTGGTTTCATTGATTGCCCTTGTTTAAGCAGGGGTAAATCGGAAAGAAAATCTTTCACTAAATAATCTCTTTCCACCTTTTTAAAATCTGGATACTCATCAATGCTTAAATTTTTATCCCAACCCACAAGGATAACTCTTTTCCTATTTTGTGGCACACCATAGTCTGCCGCGTTTAAAATTTTAAATTTGGTATTGTATCCAGCCCTGCTCATCAAAAATTGCATGTCTTTTAAATACTTTCCACCACCCGCCGTTTTGAGTCCAGGCACATTTTCAAAAATAAAAACTTTTGGCTTTAATCCGATTAAAAATTTAACGTAGTACTTGTAAAGAAAATTTCTTTTATCTCCTTTCATTCCATTCACATCTCTTGACCTTCCAATCATGGAGTACGCTTGGCATGGCGGTCCGCCTATTATTATGTCCAACTTTTCTCCCGCCAATTTTTTTTTAACTTCTTCAATTAAAGAAACATAATTTTCTTTTCCGATTTCCGCATGGATTACAGAATCACGTTCTTTCTCCAAATTAAATTTGGAGATTATATCATCTTTTGTTATTTCACCTAAAAGATACTTGTCATAAAATTTTAATTTATTTTTTTTCTTTAATGCATAAAAAATTGCCCTTGTTTCAAGAGTCTCACAGGCTTCTTTGTTCATTTCTATGTGGGCAACGAGGTCACAATTATTTAGATAAAATCCTTCTGAAAAACCTCCTGCGCCAGCAAATAAGTCAAGAATCTTTACAGACATACACCAATTATACCAGGTTAATAAGAAATTTGATAGCCCTAAAAACTGCTTGCATTTTTTACCCAAACCCCGAAGGTTTCCCTCGGAATCAACTCAATTTTCCAATTTCTTTGGATAAGAAAAATAGCTGGAATTACAAAAACAATAAAGAAAATTACGTACATTACGAATCCATAAAACATACCATTAAGTATACTGCTTGGCATAACTTTTTTACCAAGGGCGTGGTTGATTTTAATCAGCTGTGCTTCTTCTTCTAAACTTTTTTCCACTACAGCACTTCTACCACTAAAATATAAAACTAT
>CAIPHT010000002.1 GCA_903864935.1 Candidatus Vogelbacteria bacterium | reverse complement strand
TTTGCCACGCCGTAGCTTTAAGCGGAGGCGGGAGCTTCTTCAGGAGCAACTTCGACAACAGGAGCTTCTTCAACTTTAGCCTCTTCAGCAACAGGCTCGGCAGCAACAACTTCTTCAGCTGGCTTCTCAGCTTCAGCTTTAGCGGTAGCCTCGGACTCTTCTTTGGCCTTCTCTTCAGCGGCCTTCTTGGCTTCAGCCTCCTTAACAGCCTTCTCTTCAGCGGCCTTCTTGGCAGCAATAACGGCAGTAGCTTTCTTACCTAATTTCTTAGAAGAAACGTCAACGGACTTGGCTCCATCAAGAGCACCTTTTTTAACGAGAAGATTATGAACAGTCTGAGAAGCTTGAGCGCCGACAGAGAGCCAGTATTTAATACGCTCAACTTTAAGTTCGGTGCGGTCATTACGGGCATCGTGAGAACCGACGACTTCAATCGCCTTACCGCTCTGGGCGGCTTCCTTAGAATCAACAACGACGACCCTAAAGGAGGGGTCGTTCTTGCGTCCTACACGTTGTAATCTAACCATTAACATACGGGGAATAGCTTAACAAAAATAAGAACTAACGTCAACTTAAAAGTCCCCAGAGTTAAGGATCACAGGTTTATGTGTTATAATAGCCAGATGATTAAAGACAAAAAGCCCGATCTTCCCAAGAAGGAGAAGATCTTCGTTGACAGTTCCACTTTAGAAATCCCCTTCCCCGAGGCCGTTATCGCCGAAGCTGAGGCCATCGCCGCCACCGGCCAGAAGAGCATAGAGAAAGAGGCTCCTAATCGTCGAGACTTTCGAGATGTCCTGACTGTGACCATTGACCCTGTCCGGGCCAGGGATTTCGACGATGCCATCTCGATTAGAGAGATTAAAAATTCGGCTTCCGCCTCCGATAAATCTTCGGCGAGACAAGCCGGCGAGGCAAAGCAGTATGAAATTGGCGTGCATATTGCCGATGTCTCCTTCTACGTGCGCCCGGGCACCAAGCTCGACGCCGAGGCCCGCCTCCGCGCCACCTCCATCTATCTTGTCGACCGCGTTATCCCCATGCTACCGCACGCCCTATCCGATGACCTCTGTAGTTTGAAACAAGGGGTAGATCGACTCACCTTCTCAGCCGTCTTCAC
Organism: Candidatus Vogelbacteria bacterium; assembly: GCA_903864935.1. Lineage (GTDB taxonomy): Bacteria > Patescibacteriota > Minisyncoccia > Phycocordibacterales > XYD1-FULL-46-19 > CAIPHT01. Next base: position 28,167 of record CAIPHT010000002.1, on the reverse strand, counting down.
CTTAGACGATAATGCTAATATCCTAAGCCAATGGTTCGGCCGAACAATTATTAATTCTGACCGTCGCTTCACTTATGAAGAGGTCGAGGCCCTGACAGCAGGCAGGGCCGAAGATCCCGAGCAAAGCGAGGGACAAGAAGATAAAACGGCTGAGCAATTTCGCACAGAGTTATTAAAGCTTAAAGATCTTGCCAACAAATTAGACAAAAAGAAAATCCACGCCGGAGCCCTCGCCTTCGAAGAAGATGAATATGCTTATGAAGTTGATGCTGAAGGAAAACCGATCTCGATTATGAAGGCCGAGCGTCTCGAGAGCCACAAACTTGTCGAGGACTTCATGCTCTTGGCCAACAAACAAGTGGCTGAGTATGTTTCTAAATTAGTTAAGAACCGCGATCATGCCTTTCTCTATCGTATTCACGACAATCCTGATCCTGAGAAATTGCTCGAGTTCATGCGCTTTGCCAAGCTCTTCGGACATACCTTAACTCACGAGGGGAAGAAGATAAGTCCTCTCGCCATGAATGCTTTCTTAAAAACCCTTAATGGCCTCCCCGAAGAAGATGTCTTGAACGATGCCGCCGTCCGCACCATGAGCCGGGCCACTTATTCCACCAAGAATATCGGGCACTTCGGTCTCGCCTTCCGCGATTATACCCACTTCACCTCGCCAATTCGTCGTTATCCTGATTTGGTCGTTCATCGCCTTCTCGACATCTATCTTAAGAAAGAGAAAATGCCGGATAATTATCTTCTCGAGCTCGACGGACTTTGTACCCATTCAAGCGAACGCGAACAATTCGCCACTATTGCCGAGCGCGACTCAATGAAGCTCGCTCAGTGTCGTTACTTAGAACATGAGAAAGAAAAAATCTTCGACGGCGTCATCGCTTGGATGGCCGACTTCGGCCTCTTCGTCGAAGAGCTCTCTACTGGCGCCCGTGGACTTGTTCGTTTCAAGTCTCTCCCTGGCGATTACTATATCTTCGATGAGAAAAAGATGACGGTCACCGGCAAACGCCACCGCCTCACCTATCACCTTGGTGATACTGTTAAAATAAAAATTCTCTCGTCTGACCCTGAGACAAGGATGATCGACTTCGAAATAGTATAGCTCGGCCACGTTCAGTTAAAAAACACAGAAAGCCCTTCCTGCGAAGGGCTTTCTTACTCTCCGCGACGGCCATTTTGCCATCGTTCTTCACTTCGTTCAAAACATAAATAATGGCAAAAGCCATGCTGGCCGTAGCTCCGCGAGGTTTTTTAACCGTCCGGGCCTCGCTTGGCTGCTTGGCTACAAAAAAATTATATAATTTTAGCTCTATCTTTTTCTAATTCTAAACGAATTTCCTTTTTAAAAAGAAGCGAGGCATCACTAAAACGAGAGATGGCTTCAACACACAGACGGCTCTGTTCGGGACTCATTTTACCCTGCTGAAACAATAAATAAGTCTGGCGAATTATATTATATGGTTCATTAATTTTATTCCAAGCATCTTTAACATCTCCAAAAAACCACACCTCTAAAACCGCTAGCTCCTGAATCCTTTCATCGATGGAAATATTTAGTTTAGCGAAAAAAGCCGGTTCCCCAGATAAGGCCGTAATGTACTGAGAAATTTCAGCGCTTATAGAAAGCATTTGAACAGAAATTTTTCCCCAAGCTTCAACTTTCTTGAAGTATATTTCTTTATTTAAAGCACTTTCTCTTTCTATTTTTAGCCGTCTATTTTCAAAATATAATTGAACTAAGGTAGCAACAACCCCACCGACAAGGCCGGAGGTGGCCACTAACCCAACTATTACCATTACCTCTGTTGCCATATAAAAACTTTTAATTTAAATATGCCCGTATACCGTAGCACACCTATTTTTGTCAGCTTCGTAAGAATTATTTATTGATATTGCTGAACCCCCCGTTAAAGTACAGGTTGGAGAATTTTGCCATCCGCCATATGTTTGTTTGCAATAATCCTTAAGATCTCCGTACTGTTGATAACATTGCGTATAAGCAGAATAACTATTAGAACATGCTGTCGCCCAACTTCCTAGGTAATCTGCCTTTGCTGTTGCAAGACAATTATTATAATCAGACACGGTGTTAGTTGTTCTTGGCGCAAGTACGCAAGGTTTACCATCAGCGCCTGGAGTATATCCCGTATTGCAAGTACAACTAAAACCCCCGCTACTCGTATACGATGTCCCATCCCATGTGGCATTCATGTTTTTACAAACTTGGTAGCCTCCTTTAGCTAACGAGACTTGATTATTGGCTTTTTCTGATTCGGCAACTTTACTTTCTCCCAAATTTATTTTATTTATATAACCAGTCTGATTTACACCCTTGTCGTCGGGAAAAGAAAATTCTACCCACTCTGGCAAATCGTTAACGCTCGCATAAGGCAAGGGAAGCTCTGTATTAATATCGTATGTTCCAAAAGAATCACAAGAAGTCGAAGAGCAACTACGGATATTTGCAGTAGATTGAATATAAAAAATATTAGTCATTGAATCTTGATTCAAAGAAGAACTCTGCGGACTCAAAGTTTTATGGAAAGTCCCCCAAATAATTAGACCAATCAAAATAATGATAGCCAAAATCATTGCACCAAGCAACACCTGGATAAAATCAACTCCTTCCCTTTTCTTTTCCATTTGATATTTATAAATTAGAATCTTTTAACTACCCCAATAATACTCCTAAACCGGATTTATTCAATGGCTATTTTAAACCGGAGCAGGATCCTTCCGACCGTTGATATTCTGCTCCGTCCTTATTGACTAACTATTTTCTCACGGTCGTGAGATTATTGTTAGCCAAACAAGCACTAAAAATCCTCACGGTCGTGAGGATTTTTAGTGCTAGCAAAAAAAGTAACTAATCGAAGTCCAACTTCGGGCTCACTTGAAGTTGGACTTCAGGCAGCCTTGGAGCTAGGCCGTTAAGCGAGGGCTCGTTCAGGAAAACAACCTCGCGGAGCCACGACCAGCATGGCTTTTGCCGTCATTTTTTGTTGCGTAGCAACTACGGCAAAATGGCCGTCGCGGAGCGTAAGAAAACCCCTCGCTGGAGGGGTTTTCTGTGTTGTTTTACTGAAGCGAGGCCGAGCGCCTACTTTGCATATTGCTCCGCTTCATCAAACTTAATCGAGATCAAGCGCGACACCGAATCCGCCCCCATGGTCACACCATACAAGATACCCGCGCGGGACATGGTCTCGCGATTGTGGGTAATCAAGATAAGCTGAGAATATTTAGACAGATTCTCAATCATATCGGCATATTTCTTAGAATTGGCCTCATCAAGAGCGGCGTCGGTCTCGTCAAGGATAAGGAATGGTGGAGGATTCACCTGAGACATGGCAAAGAGAAGGGCAATCGAAGTGAGCGCCCGCTCCCCACCCGAGAGCATGGCGAGGCCCTTAATCTTTTTGCGTGGCAAACTCACGTTTATCTCGACACCAGGCTTTAGACTGGTGTCGTCCTCCGTAGCCTCGGCGAAGGAGGACTCATCCATTTCATCACCCATTTCTAGACTTAGCTCATCTTTCTTTTTAATTGGCTTCAATAATTCCAAATTGGCGCTACCGCCACCGAAGAGCACTGAGAAAAACTTCTGAAATTCCTGATTAATCTTCGTGATGCCAGAATTAAATTCGACTTCAATCTTTCCACGCAAATCGGTCATCACAGAAAGCAATGATTCACGGCTCAAAGCTAAGTCTTCAAGCTCCTTCGCTAAGAAGGCATCGCGCTCCACCACTTCATCATGCTCCTTCAAGACTTCACTACTCTCCACGCCCATATCCTCCAAGCGAATCTTGATGCGCTCAATCTTGCGACGGCGATCTTCTTGGATATTTCTTTCTTCATTTCTTACTTCCTCCCAAGAGATATCGTTGGCTTGATATTCTAAAACTTCACGGCCAATCAATGTTCCCGCTTCACCCAATTCGCGTTTAAAGTTTTCTTCTTCAATCGCTAAGGTTTCCTTCTTCGCTAAGAGGGTACGCACCTTAAGCTCGAGATCACTTTTCTTAGCGCGCAATTCATAAAAGTCGTGCTCAGCCGTCTGCGCTGTCTGCATCAAGCGCACGATATTTTCTTTAATATCCCCAATCTCCGTCTGATGATTCCCTTCTTCTTTATCGAGTTCTTGGACCTGAGATTGAAGTTTGCTATGCTCTTCTCGAACTTTTTCTAAATCATCATTTACCCGAACTTCACCAGGATGGTTATCTTTGTTTTCATAATTTGTCAGAAAGTCATTTAGACTTGCACGCAAATTATTGGCAACTCTCTTCACGCTTTCTAGTTCTGTCGCTTTTTCAATTTCTGCAAATCGCTCGTCAAGTTCTTCCACCAAACGCTTAGCCTCGGCAAAAGGGATTTTGGCACCAGGCTCAACCTTTTTCACTTCCTTCTCACGGAACTCAAGCAATCCTTCAAGGCGTCCCAAAGCACGAGCCAAGTCATCCTTCTGTAGGCGCAAAGTACGAATCTTAGTTTCTAATTCTCTTAATTTATTTTCTTCGACGACAATCTCCGCTTGATGGCCACCTGCCTGTTGTCGTGATTCACGTTCGGCAAGCTGGCGTGAGACATCAGCCAACAAGGCTTGCGGGCCAGTAACCTCCTTAACAATATTTTCTTTAGTAAATGACAAGTAAACTTCTTCGCGTTTGAGATAATCACGATAGAGAGTTTGGAGTTCCAGCTTCAACTCGCGGACCTTCTCAATCTTCTCCACCTGCTTCTTCAAGAATTTGAGATGGGGCACAATCTCGCGACGAATGGATTCGACTTGTTTGATATTCTCTTCAGTCTTGCCAAGTTTCTTCTCACTCTCACCAAGCTTCCATTGATAAATTTTAAGACCCAAGGCCTCTTCAATCATCAAGCGTCGCTCTATATTATTGGCATTAAGAATTTTGTCGGCTTCACCCTGACTAATAATGTGGTGACCCGAGGCACCAATTGAGATACCGGCTAAGAGCTCAATAATGTCGCGCAAGCGCACGGTCGAGCCGTTAATTTTGTATTCATTCGTTCCATCACGGAAGACTTCGCGAGAGATAACCACTTCGTCAAAATCAATACTCGCAAAGTGTCGATTCGCATTATCAAAAGTTACTGCCACTGAAGCACGAGAAAGACGCCCCAATTGTGAGGAACCATTGAATATAAGGTCTTCTCCCTTCTTGCCACGAAGTGACTTGAGAGATTGTTCGCCCAAGACCCATCTGAAGGCCTCGGCCACGTTGCTCTTGCCCGAACCATTGGGCCCGACAATCGCCACCACCGGAGCATCAAAAAAAAGCGTCTCCTTGCGTCCAAAAGACTTAAAACCCGACAGCTCTAATTTCTTGAGAGTCATTACTAAAATTATAAACCAAAAAGGCCGAAAATCGAAGTGTATTAAAAATAACAGAAACTAGAGTCCGAGTTCTCCCGCGATACTCTGGATAGAGGTTAAGCCAATCTCTAGAAATTCGTCGATCGGGATACCGGCCTTCTCACACTCCAGCACAATATCTCGATTGCATTTGGCGGCAAAACCGCGCTCTTTAAATCTTTTTTTAATAGACTTAAGTGCCACCGAGCCAAGTTTTTTATCGGGCAAGACTAAAGCTGAGGCAACAATAATACCAGTGAGAGTCTCGGACGCCGCCAAACAATATTGAATCTTAGTTGATCGCTCTTTGTCTTGTAAAGCCGGGATTAGTTCAAGGCCATAGCCATGAGAAACAATTGTTTCGATCAGGAAGTCTGAACCACCTTCAGCCTTCAAAATCTCTTGGACCTTAATACAGTGTTCACTACAATTATCTTTGGTCAATTCCCAATCAAGATCATGAAGCAAACCAATTATTCCCCATTCTTCTTCATTCTCGCCAAATCTCTTAGCCAGAGCACGCATAAAAACTTCTGTCTCGCGCAGATGCAATTTGGTCACCGGGTCCGGTATATATTTATCAACTAACTCTCGAGCTTTGTTGTAAGATATACCTAACTCCATAAAAATTATTTCGCGCACCAGCCCTTGGCTTCAAGACCAGCTTGGGCAGCGGATTGCTCGGCTTCTTGCTTGGCATGGCCAGAGCCTTCGGCAATTTTTTCTTCACCTAAGAATAGGCCGACGGTAAATTTCTTGTCATGGTCAGGGCCCTCTTCAGACAAAACTTTATAAGTAGGAGTAATATTCTCAGCTTCTTGCGCCTTGTGTTGGAAGTGACTCTTATAATCCTCAGTCAGATTTTTCTTGATCACTTCATCAGCTTTAGGGAAAACAGTTTGAGCAATGAAGTCACGCGCCACTTCATATCCTCCATCAAGATAGATAGCACCAACGAAGGCTTCGAAAGCATTGGCCAAGATAATCTGCCTTGCCCGCCCAGTGTCCTTCGCCTCACCACGAGACAACATTAATAAGTCATTCATACCAAGTTCAGTCGCAATCGCGCTACAAGTATTGGCATTGACCAAAGCGGCTCGGTAAGCGGTGAGCTCGCCTTCAGGTCGCTCAGGGTGATTAAGATAAAGCCAATCAGTGACCACCAACTCCAGGACAGCGTCACCAAGAAACTCCAAGCGCTCGTTGTGAGGCATAGTGATATCTTTGTGCTCATTTAAATAAGAGCGATGGAGAAAAGCTTGCTTCTGCAAGTCGGAATTCTTAAAACGGTAATTTATTTTTTCTTCGAATTTAGTCATAATATTTTCTAGCCCCGCCGAACCTCGGGCTTCCCACTCCGCCAAGGCTTCGAGAGACAAAGCACTTGAGGTTTAAGTAACTAGTATTTTAATTGCTTTGGTAATTATCGGGACCATATCATCATACATGTTAAGTTCGGGCACTTCAGCCAGTGGGAACCACTTCACATTATCGAGGCCACCCTTCTTCTCGAGAGTTAGCTCTGGCTTCCCCTTAACTTCACCGAGAAAATAACTGACCTGACGACGGGTCTTGCCTTTCTCGGGATCAGAGGCAATATATTCGTTGGTTCCCAATTCCTCAGAAATTTTGATATCAATGCCCATCTCGGCCTTAATTTCACGGATAGTCCCCGCTTTAACATCTTCGCCTTCGTCGATATGACCCTTCGAGAGAGTCCAACGGCCGAAGACATCGTGCACCATCGCTAAGAATACCTCGTCGCCAATTTTGGAGAAAACAACCGCTCCGCCCAATTTCTCAATCGGCATTTGGTCATAAGGAATATCTAAAATCTTTTTCTTCTTGGTCGAGACGTCGTTCTTGCCCGGCTCGCCTAACTCCTTATAGACAGTACCGAGCACTCCGTTCACAAAACGGCCACTTGATTCGCCACCAAAAGTTTTGGCCAACTCAATCGCTTCGTTAATGGCCACCTTAGCTGGCACATCCGCACGGTCACTAAAAATAAGCTCGTACAAACCGAGCCTCAAAATATTGCGATCAACCGCGGCAATCTGTTCGATAGGCCAATCCGGAGCGGCCTTCTCGACAATAGCGTCAATCTTGTCTTGGTGACTTACAACACCATCAACAACTTCTTTAACATATGACAAATCTTCCATCCCCGGGGCAAATTCATTGACGACACGCTCAATTGTCTCATCAATTTTCTTAGCCGGATTGCCGTCACGAAAGTCGAGCTCGAAGAGAACTTGCATTGCTAAACTCCTACACAAATGACGATTTGCCATATTTTCAAAAAACTATATTAAAGTTTTAATAAACTAAATTATTTTTTAGCGGCCAACTTCTTTCGCTTCGCCTCCTTCTTCTCGGTCTTAGCCAAGACATTGATCACCTCACGGCCTTTATAAGTACCGCAATTACCGCAGACAACATGACTCTGTTTAGGCGCGCCACACTTGGCACACAAAGAGAGCCCCGTAACCTTAAGGGCGTGGTGGGATCGGCGATTAGCGGTGTGGGCCCGCGTATGACGCATTCTTACTACCATATGTTTCTATTATAGCTTAATTGGCTTAAATAATCAAGGATGGGCAAAATAAAGGCCAGGGCGTATCGCGATACACGTCCTGGCACTCTGGCGGCCTGGCTGGTGGCCAAAAACAAAAAAAAACGATTGTGCTGCCTAAGCGACAGCTTCCGCTACTGTGCCGACGACAACGACTTGATGATTGAGGCGATACAGAGTCGAACAAACAAGAGCCCGACAGCGACCAGAACAATCAGCCTCCGTGATTCCCAATCTTTGCACCCCCACCAAAAATGGAAGGTGTTCCTGATTAAGACGGTCCTTGAATCCCTCAAGACAGGCCATCGCCGCCCGTCTCTGGAACTCGTTGCCATGAGTTACCACATCGACAAGTTCTTTGACCTTAAACCCCTTAAGTGCCTCAACGAGGACACCTTGTGTGGCGGGATCAACTCCACCCAACGGCAAATCCTTGACCATTCTTCAGTCTCCTTATTCAAATTTACCAGCCAGACGAATCCTTAATCATTAGGCCAGATTAAGGTTTTTTATGCAAGTTCTTGAGATAGGTTTCGCGGTGGATAATTAAAGTTCCAAATTCGGCAATCTTGTCATAATGCAATTTGGTGCCATAACCTTTGTGTTGATGGAAATGGTGATAGGGATATTTCTTCCCCAATTTTACCATCTCTCTATCCCTTGAGACCTTAGCCACGATTGAAGCCAGTGAGATTATTAATTCTTTCTCGTCACCTTTAATTATAGTCTGTTGATTAGGCCACTCGGCTGGCGCTTTTAAACCACCATCGAGCAATACTAATGTTCCCGAGGAGAGACCTCGGGCTCCTTGAGGACTCACCTCGGGAGCTTTTCCTTGTGAGAAGTCGTTTCTCGCGTAGCCAGATGCGACTTCGCACAAGCAATTCTCGATCCCTTTTTTAATCGCCCAATTTATCCCCTTCTTATCTATCACTTTATTGCTCGAAAAAGCTCTGGCGAAATTCAGCAAACCTTTCTCCCCTAATTCCTCTATTCTCGCAAACCAAAAGTCACGCTGCTTGGGTGTTAATTTCTTCGAATCTTTACCAACTGGATAGTCTCTTAATTCTTTCTTGATTTTCGCCCAATCCTCAATTTTCCACATCACACACCCTACCGACACTGGCCCCGCCAGGGCTCCCCGCCCAGCTTCATCGATGCCTATTAGAAATTTAGTTTTTTCCGATTTTTTTGTTAACATAGAGCTTAATTATGACCCCCTTCGTTCATCTCCATAATCACACCCATTATAGCCTCTTAGATGGGCTTATTAAAATCTCCGCCCTAGTTAAGAAAGCTAAGGAGTATGAGATGCCGGCCGTCGCTATCACCGACCACGGTAGCATGTATGGGGTAATTGAATTTTATAAAAAATGCACAGCTGAAGGTATCAAGCCCATCCTTGGTTGTGAGATTTATGTGGCCGCCCGTAGCCGTTTCAACAAAGAGCCTCATATTGATGCCCGACGTTACCATCTCACACTCCTCGCTAAGGATCTCACCGGTTATCACAATTTGATAAAGATAGTTACTAAAGCCAACCTCGAAGGTTATTACTACAAACCGCGCGCTGACAAAGAATTGTTACGAGAACATAGCGAAGGACTTATTTGTCTCTCTGGCTGTATGGGCGGAGAACTCTCTCGCGCTCTCACTTATGAACCAGAGCGCGCCGAAGCCGTGATTAAGGAGTATCAAGAAATTTTTGGCGCTGAGAACTATTATCTCGAGATAATGCATCACCCTAAGATTGAAGGCCAGCAGAAAGTTACCGATCAAATTATTGCTCTCAGTAAAAAATTAAATATCCCCCTCGTCGCCACTCAAGACACACACTATCTCAACAAAGACGATGCGATTGCTCACCACACCCTACTCTCAATACAAACCGGGACAGATCTCTCAGACTTGAAGGGTGTTACCAATACCGAAGAAGATTTCTCTTTTATCTCTGGAGATGAGATGGCTAAGAATTTTTCCCATATACCAGAGGCGATTGAAAATTCTCTCAAGATTGCCGAGCGTTGTAATGTCACTCTAGAGCTTGGCAAGTGGACCTTTCCTAATTATCCTATTCCCGAAGGCGCCACCTATGACACCGAATTAAAAAGAATGGCCGAAGAAGGTCTCGTCGAATATCTAAAAGAGAATCCCGAGCGAGCCGATGAAGCGAGACAGAGACTTGATTATGAATTCGATGTCATTAGTAAGAAAGGTTATTCACCATATTTCTTGGTCGTGTCGGACCTTATCCATCATGCCAATGAAACCGGCATCTTTACCAACACTCGAGGCTCCGCGGCCGGATCTTTTATTTCTTTTATTATCGGTATCACGAATGTTGACCCCCTTTATTACGAACTCCCCTTCGAACGATTCTTGAATGCCGATCGACCTTCTCCTCCCGATATCGACATGGACTATGCGGATAAGAGACGAGACGAGATTATTAGCTATGCTCGGCAGAAATATGGCGAAGACAAGGTGGCCCAGATCGGAACCTTCGGTTCCATGATGGCTCGTGGTGCCGTGCGCGATGTCGCTCGCGCCCTAGGTTATCCCTATGTCACAGGCGACACCATCTCCAAGCTCGTCCCCATGGGTTCACAGGGCTTCCCCATGACGCTCACTAGAGCGCTCGAGATGGTCCCCGAGCTTGAGGAGATGTATAAGAAAGATGCTGATACCAAACGCATTATTGACTTGGCTAAGAAGATCGAAGGCTGTGCCAGACACATCTCTGTTCATGCGGCAGGAGTTGTTATCTCTCCAACCCCAATCACCGACTTCACTCCAATTCAATTCGACCCTAAGGGTGGCAAAACAATCACTCAATATGAAATGCACGCCGTTGAAGACGCCGGTCTTCTTAAATATGACTTCCTCGGCATTCGCAATCTCTCAATCCTAGAGGATGCCATTAAGATTGTGCGCAAAATTTATGGAGTGACAATTGATATCAATAAAATCCCGCTCGACGACAAAAAAACTTTTGACATGCTGGCCCGTGGTGAGACCATTGGCCTCTTCCAATTGAACGGAGCTGGGATGACCCGCTGGCTCAAGGAACTCCGCCCTTCAACGATCTTCGATATCAACGCTATGGTGGCCCTTTATCGCCCAGGACCAATGGAAATGATTCCCGAATATATTAAACGCAAGCACAATCCGGTGATGGTGAAATATCTCGACCCCCGCATGGAGCCAATTTTGAAACATTCCTTCGGCGTTATTACCTACCAAGACGACGTCATGTTAATCTCGATCAAACTGGCTGGCTACTCTTGGGTTGAAGCTGACAAATTGCGCAAAGCGATGGGTAAAAAAATTCCCAAGGATATGGAGGCCCAGAAAGAAAAATTAATGACCGGTCTCAAAACAAACGGCATGAGCGAGAAAAAAATTGCCGAACTTTGGTCCCTTATCGAACCATTCGCCGCCTACGGCTTCAACAAGGCCCATGCCGCCAGCTATGGCCGTGTCGCCTACCAGACGGCCTATATGAAGGCTAATTATCCGTCTGAATATATGACCGCCGTCCTCTCAGCCGAAGCTGGCGATACCGAGAAAATTGCCGAGGTAATACAAGAATGTCGCCGTATGAATTTGCCCGTCCTCCCGCCAGACGTCAACGAAAGTTTCGAGAATTTCACCGTGGTTAAGGGTCTCGGTGCCGAAGGCCTCACTCCCGCGGCCGAAGTTCTCTCTAAGAAAAATACCGACAGCCAAGACAAGATTCGCTTTGGGCTCTATACCATCAAGAACTTAGGCGCCGAGATCGCGAACTTTATTGTCGAGGAGAGAAAGAAGAATGGTCTCTTCGTTGACTTCGCCGACTTCCTTACTCGTGTCCGTCATAAAAATATGAATAAGAAATCGCTCGAAGCGCTGGCCAAGACTGGCGGCTTCGATAGCCTTGGGATGGAACGAGGGCAAGTTCTCGGCAACGTTGATGAGGCCCTCGCTTACAATCGTCAGGAACTAAAAAATAATGCCAACCAAACTTCCCTCTTTGGTCTGATGCCTGAGGTGATTAAACCCCCAATGTTAAAATTAAAAGATGTTGAACCAGCCGATCCCAAGACTCGTCTGGCTTGGGAAAAAGAACTGTTAGGCTTATATGTCTCAGGACATCCCTTAGAGCCCTTCAGAGATCGCTTCGAAAAAGCGGAGAACACTATCAAATATCACCGCGAACAAAAAGAAGGCTTCCCCGCTGTGACAGGTGGCGTTATCGACATCGTGCGCGAAATTATTACCAAGAACAATAAGAAGATGGCCTTCATTAAGATGTTCGACTTTACTGACATGATCGAAGCGGTCGCCTTCTCCGACATCTACGAGAAATACAAACACTTACTCGTACCCGACAAACTTGTCGCCGTCAAAGGCAAAATCTCTCACCGTAACGGGGAGCCGTCTATTATTCTTGAAGCCGTGAAGGAGCTTTAATAGAAAAATTAGATAATATCAACTTCTTCTTGGACAAAAGGATCATCTGAAGAATTTGCCAAAAATTCTTCAACACTTGTATCCCGCAAACCATCTAGTGCTGACAATGTCCAATTTATATTTCCCACTGCATCCCCTCTTAGATCATCTTTTCTTTTTGGGTCATTAAAGTCCCCAAGGAAGGATATTCTTTCAAAATGTGCCAAATAGGAAAACGGGTTAGTCCCGTGCGATTTGGCATAAAGATCATTGGTCATCTCCTTGATAAATTTCAAAGTATTAATTATATGTTCGAAACGGAGAAATTTCTTATAGAAATCGGATTCCCTATCTATTCCCTTTCCTTCATAAACATTTTCTATGGTTTCTCCTAACTTTAAAATAAGGGCACCTTGCAGAGTACCACAAAGACTTCTCATAACCAGAAGAAAGTCATAGCTCAAGCAACCAAACTGGGTCTCTCCCGTTTTTGCACGATACGCCTCAAGTTCCTCTTTTCTTGTTACAAAAAAACTACCGCCGGCCAAAACAGGCTCAACATCCAAACGCTTAAGGCCGTTGATAAAAAAGTCTAAAAATTCCTGTTTCAAATAAAGGGCCAACAGAGTATTCATATTCATTTCCTTTAAGGCTTTCCTATATTCATCTATCTGTTCAAGAAGATAATTATAAAAGACAAGCTCACCTTTACTTAAAACAAATTCCCTGTTTTCTCCTTCAAATTTTTTTTCAAACTCTCTTAGTAAGCTTTCGTTAACTTCCAAATCCACAGGGCCAAAAGTTTCTTCAATCAATCTAGAGGCAACCTCTTTGAGCTTATCCCCAGACCCTCCTTCCTGCTGAATTCTTGCAATTAAATCTCCAGCCCAGTCAATATCTAATTTCAAAAAATCTTCCACCGAAAGTGGGTCTAAATTCGCAATTTTACCTTGGTTGAGGTCTTCCATATTTTTATTTAATCCTTATTAAAAACTTTTGCTAATTAACACTAGTATTAAACATCGGCAGTAAAAAAACAAGCTCTTGACAAAATCTCTCACCGTAACGGGGAGCCTTCTATAATCTTGGAAGCCGTGAAGGAACTTTAGACCCCCCTCTCTATTTTAGACCAAATTGCACTCTAACGGCATCGATGAAGTCTTTATCGTTTCTCAAATAATAATCCCAAGAATCAAGCCCCCGTCTGAAAAATTGATAGTATGTACCTTGGCCAAAACTATCACCAGAGCTTCTTCTCAGGACATAACCATTTTTTGTTGTGGTAAAATTGCCAGCCGTAGGATCGGCAATCTCCCAGCCCCCATTTGTCGAGGCACCGGTATATACTTCAGAGAAAAAGTGACCCTGTTTAGGCACAATAATTCTACCAGCAGTTTGGCTCGCCTTTATCCATTGGTCCTGAATTGTCTCGGTTACGGTTGCCGAAAGGCCCTTAGATCGAGCAATAGCTGCAAAAGCCATTGTCCAATCGGTGCAACCCGTCGCGCACTTGGAGTTGATAATCTGTTCAGCTGTCCTCGTCCTGACATCAGCCCCACCGCAAGTACCATTCTTAATATTTGAATGAAGCCAGTCCATTATGTACTGAACTTGATTATGTTTATTGCTAGTACTTGTGATACTCATGGAGGCTGCGGTTATTGTCGAAGTTCGAAGAGTTTGTTTGCCGGGCAAAGTATAAAAGTTTATCGTACCATTTTGCCGCCAAATGCTCATGAGACTAGAACCGATCGGGGTCGGGCCAGATAAATCTATTGAGGGAACTGAAACGGGAGGCTTGTTTAAAGGGATCACAGTAAATGGCAAAATATTACTCCGACCATAAGGACTGGTCAGATAAATTTGATAGGTGCCGGGAGTTTCCCGTGGATCAACTTTGAAGTCCACTCTCTCTTCCCCTTTGAAGACCTGGGTGGATAAAGCTTGGTAAGTCGCCCCCTTGATAACAATGTTATTTGATAAATTTGTCCCCTTCAATTTGGCCCAGCCACCAGGAGTTGTCTCAAGAAGAGCCCCAGCTGTAACTAAAACCGGTGCTGAAGAAGAGGTGGGTGAAGAGACTAAAGCAATTAGGTTGTGAGCTTGAGCAACAAATTCAGCTCTTAGGGGCTTAAGAAAAGTAAACCAACCAATGATTAAAACAAATGTGATAAGTAGGATGAGAAGATAACGAGAAGTGAACTTTTTGTTTTTCTTTTGGGCCATAAAATTATTTTGTTAATTTGAAAGTTGAAATGATTTTATCCCACTCAACCTTAACCGATTGATCATCAATACCTGCCACGTACTGATAATTAATAGTCAAATATTTTGTTCCAATTTTTGTTATAAAATTTGGTCGTTGACCTGGATGATTACTGGCACTAAAAAAATCAGTCGAATTGTCCCAAACCTCTATGGCGGAACGATAAGACTGAGCTCCGGGGGGTGTTGTCTGGATAAAAAGGGCAACGGCATTGGGCCAGCCCGTTTTGTCGGTGACAATTTTATAATATCCAGGATATCTTAATTCAAAACCATACTTCTCGTTCTTGTAAGTTGGCCAATTGGCGGGATTGTCTTGATTTATCCACATACCCTCCGTCGTTGTCCCAGGATGACATTTGACCTCATAACCTGGCCCACTACTTCCACAGGTTGCCGGTTCTAAGCCAACAAGAGTTGGGGTCGAAGAGGGGCAAAGAGCAAACTCACACTTTGGTCCAGTGCGCCCGACGTAATTTACACCATCAGGGCAGATCTTGGCCTCCATAGTACAGGCAACAGGTTGGGTTAGTGTCGAAGCCTTTTGCAAACGAAGAAGAATCATTATTTGTTTTTTTAAAAGAAAAATTTGTTTTTTTATTTCGGTAATAGACAAATATAATTTGTACTTAGCGGGATCGAGAGTCACAGGATCAATTTTCCCAAGGCCAGGATTCTTGACGCAAGTATCAACATCAGTTTGGGCAACACAGCCAGGACAAATCGGTAGAGTTGATTTGAAAACTAAGCCAGAACAACAAGCTCTCTCATCTTGACCGCCAACAGGCAAAGGCATTAACGACTTTTGCTCCCCTTCTTTGAGACAAGGGTTTGTGGTGGTCGCATGAGTAATAACAGGTAGAACAAAAAAGATGGCCAATAAAATAGGGACTAAAAATAGATATTTTTTCATTCCTAAATAATAACTCAGTTTGACAATAGACACCAGACAGCCTACTATTATATTAACGTTAGAGATTGCGGGAGTTACCGACTCCTGACTCGTAAAGCGAGTTTCCCCAGGAACTAATCTGACTAGAATGAGACGTCCGCCTCTGTTCGCTATGGCGAACTTCGGCGAGACAAGTCGGGTGGAACCGCGTGAATAATATAAATTTTCTCGCCCCGACAAAAGCCTTTGGCTTTTGTCGGGGCGCTTCGTTTTTACTCGCTTTAAATATTAATAATCTAAAAAAATTATGGAAAATAACATCGATAAAATTCGTCACTCTCTCGCTCACTTATTAGCCATCGCGGTTAAGGCTAAATATCCCGAGGCAAAATTGGGTATTGGCCCAACCATTGAGAATGGCTTCTACTATGACTTCGATTTTGGGACAACTGTCCCACCTGAGAATGAGCTCTTAGATCTTGAGAAAGATATGCGAGCCTTAGTCTCCAAGAATATCGACTTTGTTCGCGCCGAGATTAATGCCGATGAAGCAAAAAATATATTCTCTAATGAACCTTATAAACTTGAGTTAATTGCTGATTTAGAAAAGACTGGTGAGCAAATCTCCACCTATACCTCTGATAGCCTCACCGACCTCTGTGCTGGCCCTCACGTCTCGGGCACGGCCGATATCGCTCGCGACGCCTTCAAACTCACCCGTATCGCTGGCGCCTATTGGCGTGGTGACGAGAAAAATAAAATGCTCACTCGTATCTATGGCGTCGCTTTTGCTAACAAAAAAGATCTGGATGACTATCTTGAGATGATTGCTGAGGCAGAAAAACGAGACCATCGCAAACTCGGCAAAGAATTAGAAATTTTTACCTTTGACGATGATGTCGGTGCTGGTCTCCCCTTATGGCTACCCAATGGCACAATTATCATCGACGAACTCGAAAAACTGGCAAAAGAAACTGAAGCTGATGGCGGGTATCTCCGTGTCCGAACTCCTCACTTGGCCAAAGAGTCCATGTATCTCAAGAGTGGTCACTTGCCTTACTACGAAGATAGCATGTTCCCCCCGATGGAATATGAGGGCATGAAATATTATCTCAAAGCGATGAATTGTCCTCATCATCATAAAATTTTTGGACACAAGACAAGAAGTTACAAGGAATTGCCAGTTCGTCTGGCTGAATATGGGACCTGTTATCGTCATGAGAAATCAGGTGAACTCTTCGGCTTAATGCGCGTGCGAATGATGCAAATGAACGATGCTCATATCTATTGCTCCAAAGAACAATTTGCTCAAGAATTCAAAGCAGTAAATGAGATGTATCTCAAATATTTCAAAATTTTTGGCGTGGATAAATATGTCATGCGCCTCTCAACTCATGACCCCAAGAGATTGGGTGAAAAATATGTTAATGAGCCAGAGCTTTGGCTTGAGACAGAGAAAATGGTACGAGATACCTTAATCGAAGCCAAGATTCCTTATGTTGAAGTTCCGAACGAAGCCGCTTTTTATGGACCAAAGATTGATGTCCAAGTTTGGAGCGCTATTGGTCGCGAATTTACACTAGCCACAAACCAAGTTGATTTTGCCGTGCCAAAACGCTTTGATCTAACTTATACTGATGCTGAAGGAAAACAAGAGACGCCTCTCTGCATCCATCGTGCGCCACTTGGCACCCACGAACGCTTTGTCGGCTTCTTAATTGAGCATTATGCCGGCAATTTCCCTACCTGGCTCTCCCCTGTTCAAGTAAAAATTATCCCCGTCCGTGAGAATCATAATGATTATGCCCAAAACGTTTACAAAGAATTAAGAGCTCTCGATATCCGCGCCACCATCGATGATAGCGACGAAGGTATGGGCAAGAAAATTCGTGAAGGTAAGGTCAATAAAATCCCCTACATGATTGTCATCGGTGACAAAGAAATTGAAGAAAAAATGATTACGGTAGAAAAACGTGGGGGCGAAAAAGGTGAATTAATATCCCTCGCTGATTTTGCGAAAAATATTGTTGAGGAAATAAAATCTCGTTCCTAAATAAAGACAAAACAAAAACCGCCTCAGGTGCAAAGACGGAATTTGTTCCGTCTCGACCTTGGCGGTCACTTACGTTTGGGAAAAAAAGCGTCAATCAGTTCGGCCTCGACATCCACGTTGAGGCCCTCGTTGAGGAGGTGGGCCACACGAAGCATTCGCCCGTCGTCCGTATCTCGGACGATGACGTAAGGAGCCGAAGGGTGGTAAAATGTGTGGTCAGCATCCTCTGTTGATTCCAGTTCGACCGCACTGACATTGTCAGGTGGGGACCTGCGACAATTTCGGCTCAAGGTCGTAACGACAAAGTCATCTAGAGAAAACTCCGAAAGAATCTTTTTCAGTCGGAACATCGTTGAGCTCATCTCTCTGACAGGAAACCCGACAAAAACCAAGTTCGGCATGGCGCTGATCCTTTCCCTTTATGGCCCCTACGGGGCTCATGTTGTTGTCAATCCTGGTTTAATTTTTAGCACAAAAAGTTTGATTAGTCAATTTAACTTTTGGCACATTCAGCCTTTCTTTTCTAAAATCCGGTAACATTTTTTACAATCGTAAAAAATGTTACCGGGGCAGTTAAGCAAGGACTCGTTCAGTAAAACAACCTCGCGGAGCCACGGCCAGCTGGTTTTTGCCATTTGGTCGCAGACCGGCAATATCAAGGACTCCCCTTGATATTGCGATGGCAAAATGGCCGATGCGGAGCGTAAGAAAACCCCTCGCTGGAGGGGTTTTCTGTGTTGTTTTATTGAACGAGGCTGAGCGACTTTACACGTCAACATTCGCCAATTTGGCGTGCGTTTGGATAAAAATTTTGCGAGGTTCAACTTCGGAGCCCATAAGGACGTCAAAGGTTTTGTCAGCTTCTTCAGCATCGCGCACCATTACCTGCTTCATTACGCGAGTTGCTGGATTCATGGTGGTCTCCCACAATTCTTCAGGATTCATTTCTCCAAGACCCTTGTAGCGCTGAATAGAAATTTTGCTTGTTCTGGTTTTGACATTACCCTCTTCTTCCGAAATCTCGGCGTCAACATCAGTCTCAAGGTCAGCATCTTCGTCTGTCTCCACAACAGCCACCTCGGATTCGTCTACTCCCATTTGTTTAATTATCTTAGTCTTCTCTTCATCGCTATAGGCATAATGCATCTCCTTGCCCTTCTTAATCTTATAGAGCGGTGGTTGAGCAATGTAGATATAACCACCATCAATAAGAGGTCGATAGTAACGGAAGAAGAGGGTCAGCAAAAGCGTGGTAATATGTGCCCCGTCCACGTCGGCATCTGTTGCGATAATAATTTTGTGATAACGCAAGCGGGAGAGATCCATCATGTCGCCAATACCTACTCCCATCGCAATAATAAGTGATTTAATTTCTTTGAAAGCGAGCATCTTATCGAGGCGGGCTTTCTCAACATTCAAAATTTTGCCTTTAAGCGGGAGGATGGCCTGAGTGCGACGATCGCGCCCTTGCTTGCTCGAGCCACCGGCCGAGTCTCCCTCAACGATGAAAATCTCGGACTCTTCGGGGCTACGACTCTGACAATCAGCGAGTTTACCAGGCAAAGTCATGCCCTCTAAGGCCCCTTTACGGATCACACTGTCCTTGGCTGCCTTAGCCGCCTTACGGGCCTTCAGAGCAAGAATTGACTTGCTAATGATCGCTTTGGCATCATCGGGGTTCTCTTCGAGATAGGCATTCAAGGCCTCACCGAAGACGGTCTCCACAGCGCCACGAGCCTCCACACTACCAAGCTTAGCCTTGGTCTGGCCTTCGAATTGAGGGTTACGTAATTTAACGGACACAACGGCCGTCATGCCTTCTCGAACATCATCTCCAGTTAAACTCCCCTCACTCTCCTTCAGAATATTATTCTTCTTGCCGTAGTCATTTAAGATACGGGTCAGGGCGGTGCGGAAGCCGGTCAAATGCATACCACCCTCAGGGGTGATAGTGTTGTTAGTAAAACTTATTTCTTTGAAATCAATGTCATCAACATATTGCATTGCCACCTCCACCATAACGTCATTGGCTTCTTTCTCAACATAGAAAATTTCCCGGTGAAGCGGTTTATCATGTCGATTATAATAACGAACCAGAGATAATAAACCCCCTTCAAAATAAAAAGATTTTGAAGGTGCCTCAAGACCAAGTTCAGATAAGAAGAAGACTTTATCAGTATCAATTTTTTCTTTGACATTGCGAGCGTCAATCACGCGAATGCGCAAACCCTTAACGAGATAAGCTTGGCCACGCAAGTGGTTGACCATGCGCTCCCAATCATAAACAGTCTCGGAGAAAATTGTTGGATCGGGTTGGAAGCTAATGATGGTGCCATGAAGCTTAGAGGAAGAAACTTTCTTAACATTATATTTCTTCTTGCCAATCGCAAACTCTTGGACATATTTACCGCCATCACGATGAACCTCGGCCTTGAGCCAAGTGGAGAGAGCATTCACAACCGAAGCACCTACACCGTGGAGACCGCCAGAAATTTTGTAAGAATCACCCTCGAATTTACCACCAGCGTGGAGGACAGTGAGCACTGTCTCAAGGGTCGAAACTTTAGTCTTCTTGTGAACCTCAACGGGAATACCAGTACCATTATCAACCACGCGGATAGCATTGCCAGGGAGTATTGCTACTTCAATCTCATTACAAAAGCCGTTCATCGCTTCATCGCGCGAGTTATCGAAAATCTCAACCATCAAATGATGGAGACCATCCGGGCCCGTCGAGCCAATATACATACCAGGGCGCTTGCGCACCGGCTCTAGACCCTCTAAGACGACGATGTCGTCAGCCCCATATTTACGTGTTTTTGTGTTGTCTTTAGCCATAAAAATAAACGCCAAAAAGGCTTAATTTGCTCCCCTATTATAGCATATTTGCGGGCCTTCAAACAACTATTTCCTGACCTCGTAACCCTTAGCTTCAAGAGCCTCGATGACCTTGTCTAGCTCAGTATTAGCTTCATCGTCAGAGAGGGTTCGGTCATAGGATTGGAAGACGAGCCTGAAGGCCAAGGACTTTTTCCCTTCTTTAGCAAATTCATCGAAGAGAACAGGCCCGAACACACAGAGATCACTAACTGACTTTTTAATTAAATCCCCGACCTCTTCAGAGCTGGTCACTTCAGGCACCCAAACAGCGACATCGCGAATGATACGGGGGTAAGACGAGACAATTTTATAACTAGCCTTTTTATTTACTAAATCTTCGAGCAAGACAAGTTCAGCCTTTTCGGACTTTTGAGCAAGATTCTCAAAATTGATTTCCTGACTGGCGAGAACCTCATCTCCAACAACTAAAGCTCCGGCCCCAATTACCTCCAAAATTTTCTCTAATTCTTCCTTTGCATTCTGGCCTTTAATCTTCTTGCGATAAGCAATACCAAGACCCAACCTTGCTTCTTCTTGGCCAGAAACAAAAACTTTACCTATCTCAAAAATCTTAACCGCTTCATTATCAAAAAGGAGATAAGACAAATTAAATTTAAGTTTATCAATCAACCAATCAGAAAGATTGGTACGAAGAAATTCTTTCCCCACAGCCAAAGGGTTAGCCAATTCTACTTCGCCCTTACCAGCAAAAGCATAGCCATAGACTTCGGTGAAACCAGCCTGTTTCAAACTTAATCTAATTTTATTGGCAAAATTAAATCTCTTTTCCGCTTCGCTGACGAGCTTTTGCTCGATACCGCCTGGAATCTTACCTTTAATTTTCTCATAACCATAAATGCGCCCTACTTCCTCAACAATATTGGCCTCTCCTTGCAAATCAACGCGCCAATAAGGAATAGTTAAACCAAGTTTGCCATCTTGCGCCACCACTTGTATCCCCAACCTGGTCAGAATATCTTTAATCTCATCGGCCGAGACTTCTACCCCCAAACGCTCTTTAACGTTATTGATATCAACAATTATTTCTTTTTCAGCCTGTTTGGTCGGATAAACATCAACGACTCCAGAATATTCACCCCCAGCGACTGTTTGTAACAAGTCAGCCAATTGCACCATGGCGGGCAAGACTGTCTCGCGTGACAAATTATTTTCAAAACGCTTGGAGGCATCGGTGCGAATACCGAGGTTGGCACTCGTCTTCCTAATTAGCACAGGGTCAAAGCTGGCTGATTCTAAAATAAGATTCTTGGTGTTGGTATCCACCTCGGCCCTGTTGCCCCCCTTAATACCAGCCAAAGCCAGAGGACCCTTGGCGTCAGCAATGACTAAGACGCTCTCGTCTAAAACTAAATCCTTGCCATCAAGCGTTGTCATCTTCTCTCCCACCAAAGCGTGCCGCACAACAATACCACCCTCGACCTTATCAGCGTCGAAGGCGTGTAATGGCTGACCAATATCAAACATCACATAATTGGTAGCGTCGACAATGTTACTGATTGAACGCTGGCCGATAGACTCAAGCGCTTGAACTAGCCACTCGGGTGATGGGCCGACTTTAACACTCTTTACTCGCTCTCCAACATAACGACGACAATTTTCGATATCTTCAATCTTAATATCAAGGTCTTGAGTTCGGCCTAAAGCCAAGTCGCTATCAGGCACAGGCGCAGAAAAATTAAGGCCCAAAATAGCTGCGGCTTCGCGCGCCACGCCCTGATGACAAAGACAGTCGGCGGCCCGGTCAGGCAAAATTTTAATCTCCATGAAAGTGTCACCACTTTTTGTTTCTACCCCTTCAACTTCAAAAGAATGAAAGATGAACCCCTCCTCAACCTTAAGCGGATCGGGTAAGTCAGCGACATATTTTTTTAACCAGTTATAAGAAAACAGCATAATTTAAAATTGCTTAATAAAGCGCAGGTCACCATTATAAAAATGTCTAATATCCTCAACCCCCCACCTAACCATCGCCAGACGGTCAGCGCCCATACCGAAGGCAAAACCTTGCCACTCTTTTGGATCAAGCCCTACCGATTCAAAAACGTGAGGATGAACTAAACCCGCTCCCATAATCTCCAACCAACCGCTACCGCCACAAACGGAACACTTTTTCTCTTGCGTCTGGCCAAAGCAAGCCGGGCAGAGCATATCAACTTCAAAACCCGGCTCAACAAAGGGGAAGAAGCTTGGACGCAAGCGGACTTGCGCTTCGGGTCCAAAAACTTTTTTTGAGAAAGCCTCGAGGCAACCCTTCATGTCAGCGACACTAACTTTAGAACCGACAAAAAGACCTTCGATTTGGTAGAATTGGGCTTCATGACGAGCATCAGTCGCTTCATAGCGATAACATTTGCCCGGAACCAAAATACGGAAGGGTGGTTTCTGGCCAGCCTTGAGCATCTCTTCCATATACCTTATCTGCACGGGCGAAGTATGGGTGCGAAGCAATTTCTTGACGTTCCCTGACTTGAGCCAGAAGGTATCCCACATATCGCGGGCGGGGTGATCGGCCGGGACATTCAAAGCGTCAAAATTATGATACTCGTCTTCAATCTCTGGCCCTTCAGCCACGGTAAAACCAAGGCCGCTAAAAGCGCCGACCACCTCATTAATGATCTGGGTTAGGGGGTGAATATGCCCTTTTTCTTCAATATTTTTCACCTCCTGATTATAGCGAAAATAAGAGGGAATTCAAACTAATAGTTTAAAAAGCCCCAATTAAAGTCTTGAGACCTAAGATAACAAGAACAATGGCCAGAACTTTAAAAGTAACGCCAACAAGATTCTTTTTTTGTAAAAGCGGTCGGAATTTAAAAAAGACAAAGGCCAAGGCAAAAGTCATGACCAGCCAGGCCAGCTCAAATAAGAATAGGAACAAAAATTTGCCCCCCATTAATTGATGATCAAGGGAAAGAGCCTTGGGGATACCCACTGTTACCCAAAAAATCCAATAGCCACTATTTAAGGCAGTCAGAAGAAAAATTTTAGACGGGGACAAAATTTGTTTAGCTTCAACATTAATTTCCTTAATCTTCCAAACGTTAGAAGCTAGCCAGAAAAGGACAAGGGCCCCGCCCACCGAGATAATTTGGATAGCCAAGGTAGATAGACCTAGAGTATAGAGAATATAAAGGGCGATAAGCGCCCCGATAGTTTCGGCCACAAGGGCCCAAAGTATCACCCGACAACCTTTAGCAAAACTACCGTTTAAAATTTCGGTAAAAGTTCCCGTCAAAATTGGCCCGGGGACCGCTCCCCCAACCAATCCCAAAATAAAAGCTTCAATTAATAATCCCATATTAATTTAAATTGCGTAGGAACGATGTAACTTCTTTGGGAAATCGCCGTATTTGGCAAAGCCATTCTGCAACCTTAGTGCCACGGCATGACCTCTTTCTTTTAAGAAAACCGTCAATTCTAACAAGGTAGCCAGATCAGCATGGCAATTCAGATAACCCTCTATGTCTGAAGCCCCAGCGAGGGTTAATCTTTTCTCGAATTTCTTATTATCCAGGTCAAGGAATGGAAAATCTTTCCCCTCGGGGACCCCAAGTCGTGTGCTAACAAACCTAATTTGATGTTGCAAGCCTTGATACACACTATATAGGATATCCATACTTCCGTCTTTAGACTCAACTTCCTGATCAATAATCCCCTGCCCGAAAACCACGCTAAGATTTTTGTGAAACTTTTCTAAAAGTTTTGGCGTCAAATTTGGCTTAAGTTCTTCTTCTCTTATATGCCGACCATAAATGAAAACCGCCTTTCCTGCAAAAAATTCGAAAAGATCATTAGCTAATTTGTCATTATCATCGGTGAATATTTCTAAAGTAGTGTTGTCGTCGGTGTCCAGATAATCAGGCTCAGCCTCTAGAAGTAATTTCTTAAATGTCTTTTTCTCTTTTTTATCTAAATAAAGCCTAAAACTAATAGTAGCAATAACGCCCAACAGCTCGCACAAATCCTTACCCAGTGGGGTATTTTTGTCCTCTTTCTTGCGATTTGCTCTTTGCTCTTTCAGTTTTTGCAACATCTTGGTTGCATCATAAGCGACGGCATAGCGCTTCTCCCTCTTATCTTCTGCGGGCAAAAGATAAGCTTCTGGCAAGATGAGATCAGAAAGTTGACCGAGTTTGCCAGTCTCAATTTTTACAATATTATCTTCTTGCGGGCTAGTTTGTCCGGTCAGGCCAGGAGTACCTTCTTGTGACATAAGACAAGAATAACAAAAAAGTAGATAGTCTGCCAGGACTTACCTTAGGACAGATATTCCTTTCCCCTTTTCGAGGAGGATATTTCTTTGAGCCGGCACGAGGATTCGAACCCCGGACATCCACTTTACAAAAGTGGCGCTCTACCAACTGAGCTATGCCGGCTTAATTTTAATAAAGCCTTCATTTATTATCTTCTCAATGTAATCTTTCCTTTTTAGCTTCTTAAGCTTCGTCTCTATATATCTCGCCTGCTTCAGGCTACTGTATTTTTGAGAAAAAATCAATTCTAACTTCCCCATCCTCTTTGTCGATGGAGTATGCCCAACCAAGTGTTGAGACATTCTTCTTTCTAAATCATCAGTACTCCCGATATAGTAACCTTTATCTGTTTTTAAAATATAGACAAAACCCATATTCTACCAAAGCCGACGTTCAGCGCCGACGTCTCGACACGAGTCGGCGTCGAAATCGGCTCCCCGACCTCCGACTCGGTAGTCGGAGCGTCGGGGCTGAGCTATGCCGGCATTATTTTATTTTCAAATCAATTTTATTTCTCCCCTTCTTCCGCCAATGCCTCACTCTGCAACTCAGCCATGGCATTCTCTTTGTGATCCTTGATCTCTCGCAAGAAGAAAGAGACTTTGTCAGTCTTATGGATATCCTCCGGTTCGGGCATATTAGCGGCAATTCGATTAAATTTCTTCTCAACCTTAACAATCACGAAGCGCGCAGTCGAAATACAGTTCTTAATAAAGTGAACAGAGAAAAGGTAACTCTTGAGCAAAACCTCACGGAAGAAGCGCACAATCTTGAAAGCGAGATAATCAATTACCAAACCCGTCACGGCATAATGATCCAAACTGCGATAATCAATATTATGGCTGCGATTATAGCGGACTTGTCTGGCCAGAACAAAAACCAGACCGACAAGCGAAATTAAGGACAGAACCGCTAAAATGTAATAGACCATATTTTTTAAATCCTAAAATTAGGAATTAGTGGCAAAACGAGAGTAACGGATGATCTCAATGCGCTCGCCAAATTTTTGCACATAGTTCTTAATCAAGGAATCAATCGTTAGGCTCGGATCCTTAATATAAGGTTGAGCGAGGAGTTCCTCCATGGTTGCTGGATTCATGGCCGTAACATGCATAGCAATCTCATCGGCCAAAGCTTTGAATTCTGGATTCTTCGCCACAAAATCGGTCTCCGAGTGAAGCTGGACCATTGAACCCATCAGACCATTACTGTGGAGGTAGGCACTAATTGTCCCCGCCTTTAACTCGCGACTAGACTTCTTCTCGGCAATCGCCGCTCCGGCCTCCTTAAGGAAACCCAGGGCCTTGTCCATATCACCACCCGCCTCTTCTAAAGCTTGCTTACATTGGGCAATAGAGATCCCGGTTCGCTCGCGAAGTTCTTTAATTTGGTCCGTGGTTATATTTGACATTGTTTTAGTTAAATATTTCTCGCCCAAAGGCGAATTATTAAATTGTTAATCTTAAAATTTAGACGGCAACCTTAGCGGCTTCAGCGGCAGCGAGAGCGGCCTTCTGATCGCTCTCACGGAGACCCTCTTTATGAGCCTCAGCAATCTCACGAGCAAAGAAATCAATCACTTTAAGTTGCGCGTCATTGGCAACAATCGGATGGGTAATCCCTTCAATATTACAATCAGAGTTAGCGAGAGCAATAACTGGGATACCAATCTTGATCGCCTCAGCGACAGCAATGCTCTCCTTCTTCGAATCAACAACAAAAATCGCACCGGGGAGTTTAGTCATAGTAATAAGACTGGCAAAATAACGCTCGAGATCAGACACTTCTTTAGCAATCACGTTGCGCTCCTTCTTAGTATATTTAGAAAGTTCACCCTTGGCCTCCTGGTCCTTAAGATCAATCAAGCGGTCGATACGGCTACGAATTTGCTTGAAGTTGGTCATAGTGCCACCAATCCAACGCTCATTGACGTAAGGCAAATCATATTCAACAGCGACATTCTGAATAACGGTTGCGGCCTCTTTTTTGGTCCCGACAAGAATAATATTCTTCTTGGCCATACCGAGAGACTTAGCAAATTCCTTAGCTGTCTCCAAAGAGTCAGCCGTTTTCTCTAAATCGATAATAACGGTCTTATTTTTGAGCCCAAACAAAAAAGGCTTGGTGGAGGCATGTCGACTCTCACGGGCATAGCCAAAATGGGCGCCCAAATCGAACATCTTCTTGACCAATTCGTCCTTGGAAATTTCTTTTATATTTGCTGACATACAGAAAAGAGTTTAACAGAAAAGCCTCAAAACGGCAAGGGTCAGGACTCCAAGAGGGCCCAAGGCACAAAGATGCCCCCGTTCCGCCAAGGCGAAACGGGGGCACAAAAACGTTGGGAAGCAAGCTTGGCATGGACAAGATTAGAGGACAAATGCAAACCCGTACTTCTGCCATCGAGGCCAACCATGATCTGGGGAGTGAGTGAAAGAGGTAAAGACTCTTCCATTTTTGCCATCAGAGCGCACCTCGCCATTGTAGCCCAATAGGTGTTGGCCAGCCTGATCGATGACAGGCTGATGCATCACGACAATGCGCTCCACCCGATCAATACGATCACCTTTGAGCACCTCACTGACGAGACAGGCCACCTCCCAATGGGGAGTCTTCCAGTCTCTAGCTTCGGCATACACACGAACCTGCTCCGTCGGAGGATCGCCATTAAAACGATTGCCGGGACAGACAATGACGTTATACTCTACGCCATTGGTCGGGGCTTCACTTGTCGAAAGCAAAGCCGAGCGCGGCCAGACTAAACGGGCTTCATCTTCGTCTGTACCTGAAAGTAAGATCTCCGACCATTGCTCGCGGGTCAACCCCCGTGACTTCACGGTGAAGCGGATATTGCCTTCATCGTCAACAACGAATTTCGTTGTGGGTTTTTTCTTCTCCAACACAGACGAGGGAAAGAGATTCCCGAAGACCATGATAATTAGAACGACCCCCACAAACATCCCAAAGATCAAGAAAGTCTCGGCCCAGAATGAGGGAGCCTCACGGAAGAAAGCAAAGAACATCGACAAGACAAAAATCACTTCGAACATCACTACAAAAATCAAGACTCCCTTTAATTTGTTCGACATCTCACACCATCCTTCTCTGTATCCCGGAGGATACGACATGGCCGATTCTCGCCGGAGCGAGACAGAGAGGTTTCCCTACCAGCTAGTTTTCAAGATTGTTGGGCTTACTACCTTTCAGGCCAACAATATCTGCTTAATTTCTACCACAAAAAATCTTTTGTGTAAATAAAAATCGGTAATGTGCACACACTTATGGCGGTTTTCCCCTAGACTGGGGACATGTGCATAAGTATGGCAACAACAATCAAAGAAGAACGCTTAAGATGGCTTCAGCCCATAATTAACAAGGAGATTAAACTGGTCGATATGGCCA
>CAIPHT010000001.1 GCA_903864935.1 Candidatus Vogelbacteria bacterium | reverse complement strand
TTAAAAAAGGACCCGCTTGGCGGGCCTTTTTCTTACGCGGAGGCGAGCAAGCCAACTGCTTGGCTGGCGTGGAGGATTCGAACAGCGGAGCGGTGTTTCTTCAACAGAAGAAACCAGCGAGCTGGTGCCTAGACCAATTGGGCGCGACGGCGTACAATTGAGTCGAAGGAGAATCGTTTCCCCTCCCGCCTCCGCCAATAGTTTTGAAAAATGAGCAATAAATAACCCTTATTTTACGCTAAATTTCAAAAGTAAAATTTGGCAAAATGAGTGAACCCCAAAGGGATTCGAACTATAAGGTATGAAAAAAATTATCTACAAAATAACACATCCCTTTATTCGTTTATACTGGCGATTTTTTAAACCTAAAACATACGGTTCAAGAGCTCTTATTTTGCATAATAATAAAATTTTGTTGGTTAGAAATATTAATGTAAGTCATTGGTCATTACCAGGTGGAAAAATTGATTTACCAGAATCTCCAGAACAATGCATAATTCGTGAATTAAAAGAGGAGCTTGATTTGTCTATCACAAAAACAGAATTCAAACTTGGAGAATATCTTACACAGAAAGAAGGCAAGAAAGACACTGTTAACATTTTTGTGATTAAACTAGATACTCCTCAGTTCGAGAAACAGTGGGAGCTCGAAGATGCTCAATGGTTCAGTCTTAACAACCTGCCCCAAAATATAAGTCCGGCGGCACAAAGGAGAATTGTTGAATTTCAAAGAGGATCAAGAGATTTAATAACCAACTGGTAAATCAGACGCTATATCGTATATAGCCGATTGTAGCGGATTATAGCGGTAAATTTAGTAAACTTTTTGTGCGAATTGTGGAATATCAAAATAAGTAGGATTTTCTTTGTAAATTTTCCTTAATTTCCGTATACTTTTATCAAGATCCTCGAATTTGAGCCGTACCTTTGGTTCAAAGTTCCGGACATCGTCCCCGCAGAATTTATAAAATGGAAAATCTAGAAAATATTCCTCAAAAACCCCTGGCTCAAATTATTGACGAGATAGTCCTAAGCCGAAACTTCGGCGAAGGGATAGAGGTTGTCCCGGTTAAAGAAAAGTCCACCATCGATGATTTAAAAGCGAGCGGTGTCTTTATTGACATGAGAGCCAAAGAAGAGGAGGGCGGAGGCTATGGCTCAGTCTTCGACGGTCTCGCCTTCGACCCAGAAAATTTGCGTTGCCAATCTTTTGCTCTCTATACAGAAATTAAAGGAAAGAGGGTAGCAATCGCAACGATGTCTATTGTCATTATCCCAGAGAAACTTCTCACTTATGATCGTTTTATAGAAAAAACAAAAGAAGGAGTTTTTGTCCGAGATTTCTCTGATTTGAACAAGGCCACAGGGGAGGAATCTTCTCTCCCAAGTTATGTTATCTATCCAGCCTGGACAAAAGTGGCCGATAACTTCCGTGGGAAATTTGCCGTCCCTGGTTTAAAAACTTTTAAACAAATACTAGACAAATTAGAAGAGCTGGCTCCACCGAGAACCTTTCTTGAAGTTGTCGCTCAAGGTCGCTTGAGCTGGGAAGAAAGAAAGACGATGGGAGTCATTATCGCCACTCATGAGGCGGGAGACTTCATCCCTTATTCCGAGTTCCCTTTTAATGCCTCGACCCTTGGCGCAAATATTGAAGGCAGTAATTCGACAGTAAAATTTGCCCGCTGGCTAGGTATGACTGAAATTAAGAATTTTTCTGACGACGACACATTAGGACCTGTTTTTATTAAGAAGGTTTAATTCACAAGTCCCCCTATTTGCCTAATAAGCAAAAATCTGGTAAATTCTAGTGAGTTCTTTTTAAATTTATCGGGGTTTATAAATCCCGAGATGGGCGGTTAGCTCAGTTGGTAGAGCGTCACATTGACGTTGTGAATGTCACAGGTTCGACTCCTGTATCGCCCACAAAAACAAAAAGCCCTTTGGGGCTTTTTGTTTTGGGCGGTAAGCTTTAGTCGCGGAAGACTCCTGTCCTAATTTTTAAATTACAGGAGCGGAAGTTTCCATATGCCCCGGCATCTCAGCCGGCTGAGCTAACAACAAACTCGGATTAAGCATCCCGAAGATCATCGCCACATGAGCCAGGACCAAGAAGACACCGACGAAGGTCGCATGCAACTTCAACTTAGATTCTTCATTTTCCCTTCTCTTCAACCAACCGATTTCGAGCAAACTAATACCAAGTAGCGGAACAAAACCGAGAACATAAGATATCACTGCGATGACGTCGAAGGGTCCACGCCAGCCACCCGTTAGAGTGAGCGGAACGATGGCATTAACGAAGAGATAGAGAGCAATTGCCAAGAAATACCAGCCAACAACGAGACCGGCAGCACGATTAATTTTTTTAACCTGACCAGAACTTTTACGAGTAAAGAGAAGATAGAGTTCAGAGATAGCCAGAGCTTCAGCCAAAATTACCGGAATAGCCATAAAGATAATAAGATTCCACGGCTGGTTCGAAGCCAAGAGCTCCATATAATGGGTCATAGACATAATTTTATTTATTTAATTAAGTAATTTAGTAATAGAAAAAAATTACTTAAGCATAAAGTTTGGGATTAATTAACCCATGAGAAAAAGCTCTGATTAGAAAATTGTTTAGTCGATAGCTCAAGAGACGACGTCTTTGCCAGAAATTAAAATTGGGTGGGGACAAGAAATAGCGACGACTAAGCAAGTTTTGTGATTTAACAACGACAAGACTTAGAGCCAAGATTAAAATAAAGGTGAGACTACCCACGTTATCAATTAGAACATTCAATTGAGATTTAAAAGTATCAATAAATTGAAGTGAAGAGACAAAACAAGAAGTCGCACAGTCCGTCTTGTCTTGAGGCATAGGCATATGATGGTGTTGAGTAGCGAAGGTTAAGCCACCAAGAAAAACTGGCCACAGGCACAGAACAAAAAGAATATTTAGAAGACAAACAAAGAGAAATCCCTTTTTCATTACCTTAATAATAACACAAGCAAGAAAACAGCGCTAAAGATATCTAAATAACCCTTATTTTGAGCCATATTTTTGATATTGTCTTAATCTTAGCTAAAAACACCGCCCAAACACTTGACAAAAGATTGCGACTCTGCTATGATATAAGCAGATACAGGCTCTTTGAGTTAGTTCGAGAGACGCTGTGTCCAATATTGAACTGGCCCCGCCTAGACATTCTAGGTAAGCTAGGGATGTTGGGCCAGAAAAGACTTAACAGGTGAAGCGTTTGTTCGCTCAAGAGGATATTTATGAGGTATCCTTAAGGAATTGAGAACGCACTGTCGAATGTCCATTTGTCTTGTTATCAGGCAGACGGGTTCCCCTGGAACCTACGAACCGACCACATTGGTCGAGCTGTGTACAAGGTCGAGTGTCTCGTCGAATGTCCCGGAGGGAAACCCCTCCAACCTCTAGATAATGAGGTTTTCTGATTAACTGCCCGTGTGGTCCTAGACCAAGCAGTAAAAGGGAAACCGCCTTCTCCTCACCGCAAGGTAAGGAAAGGATCTCTCTCAAGGAGATCAGCCCCCAACAAAGAGGAAAACCCGCCCCCAAACGCAAAGTGTTAGGATTACACATTGCTAGGGGCGGTTTTATTTTGTCTGAAAGTTGAAATTTGACCCATTTTAAGATATATTGCCTAAGTTAGATTTATGAAAATACTCGCTATTGAGACCAGCTGTGACGACACAGCCATAAGTATTGTAGAAGTGAAGGGCTCTCTTAAGAAGCCTGTTTTCAAAGTGCTCGCTCATAATATTTCTTCGCAAACCAAGATTCATGAACAATGGGGTGGCGTTGTCCCCTCTCTGGCCAAACGCGAGCACGGTAAGAATCTGGTGCCACTTTTAATAAAATCACTTGAGGACGGAGCTCTGAAGTCCAACTTCAAGGGCGCCCGAAGTTGGACTTCTAAGCTCCAAAACAAAATCACCAAAATGCTCGAGCGTGAGCCCGAGTTGCGAGAGCAATTTTTAGAAACTATCCCCTCTCTTAAAATTCCCAAGATTGACGCGATTGCTGTCACCAAAGGGCCGGGGCTCGAACCCGCACTTTGGGTTGGTATCAATTTTGCCAAAGCCTTGGCCCAAGTTTGGGACAAGTCGCTCTATCCAATCAATCACTTAGAGGGACACATCCTCGCTTCGCTCGGAAATCTCAATGATCAATTTTCAATTTCCAAAATTAATTTTCCTGTCATTTCGCTGATTGTCAGTGGCGGTCACACTGAACTCGTCTTATCTAAAGATTGGCTCAAATATAAAATTGTCGGTCGCACTCGTGACGACGCTGTGGGCGAGGCCTTCGATAAAGTGGCGCGAATTTTGGGTTTGCCTTATCCAGGTGGACCAGAGATTTCAAGACTTGCTTCTTCTTTCGACAAAACAAAATTACAACACACGAACCCCCATTTTGGGAGCTCGGCTCCCAAATCAGAAATTAAATTACCAAGGCCAATGCTTCATTCTGGTGATTTGGACTTCTCCTTCTCGGGGATCAAAACCGCAGTTCTTTATATGGTGCAAAAATTAAAAGCGGAGAATAAATTTACCGACGAGATCAAAGCGGAGATTGCCTATGACTTCCAAAATGCCGTGATTGAAGTGATCATCGCCAAAACATTAACGGCCACCAAAAAATTCAAAGCCAAGACAATCATTGCCGGTGGTGGAGTTATCGCTAATTCTTCTTTGCGGGACTCCTTAAACCTGCAAGCTAAAACCTACAACCTAAACTTATTGATTCCCGAACTCTCTTACTCCACCGACAACGCCACCATGATTGCTCTCGCCGCCGGCTTCCGCCTCCTGGCTGGTAAGTTTTCACCCCGCCGTGGCGGGGCAAGAAAATCTTCTTCCTTCAAAGCAGGGTACCGTCCGGTACCCTGCAAAGCTGAAGGGAATTTAAATTTAAGATAAATTTCCTCGCAAAAAGAGGGCTAAAAATAGCCAGCCGTAAACAAGAACAAAAACAAGAAAAAAGTAAAAGAGGGTTGAGAGGATAAAGAAAATAGAACTATTTATAATCCGGCTTATTCTTTTTTCACTCTTGTCAATTAAAAACAAAATTAAAGATAGAAGAAAGAATATCGCGGGAGGAACTAATGAAAAGTTAAATCCCGTTATATTGACACCAGGTAAACCATTAAGGAAATATTCTACCGGTCCATCAGAAAATATTAGCAAGAAAAAATCAACAACAAGAGCCAAAGCAAATGAATAACCTAAAATCTTTTTCCAATTTAAAATCATATATCAATATTATACAAACTTATTTAATAAAAGCCAAAGGCGCAAGCGTCCTAAGACGACTGCGCCTGCTAAAAATCAACGAATTGCCAAACTATCTCCTCGAGAACCTTGTGATCAGCGGAATAATAAATATCCGCGTCCACCTTCTTCCCGGCGAGGACTTTGGGTAACCATTCTCTGTCCCCTGCCCACATATCGCCATATGGAATATTGGCAAGTTCAATCCAGACAGGATCCTTCATGTCCTCGCCTTCGTCACGCTGGCCCTCTTGCCACGAATGAGAGATGAAGACTTCAACCTCCCATTTGAAAACTCCGGCAAAATAAAAGCGCAACTTCCCCACCAACTCAAGGCTCTCAAGCTCTGGCACGAAGCCAACCTCCTTCTGACATTCGCGAGAGATACAAAGCCTAAGATCAGCCATTTCCTCTGGTAGAGGTTTGCCACCAGGGAAATTCATATTCCCCGCGCCATCCCCTCGCGTCTTCCTAGCCATAAGAACTTTGCCATCAGGGCTCAACAGGAGTCCAAGTGTTGCTTTATTCATATTTTTATTCCTTTTAGGTTCAGACCTTCTTAAACTATCCTCCTAATTCACCCCAAAATCAAGTATTTTAATACAAAATGTTAAACATCGGATGTTTAACATTTTTCTAATTTTCATAAACAACAAAGCCCGCCTCACGACGCGCCTTGTTTTAATGCAAGGTGTCGTGGGCGGGCTTTCAGTACCAGAACTTGACCAAGGCAATGGCTTGCCACAGGCCCAAAATGTACCAGGGCTTGGGGTCAAATCCGAAACCGAAGGTCAAGTGGCCAAAGAACACTGCTCCGCAAATAGCCAAGGTGAGAAAGAAAGCGAAGATTTCCGCCTCAACAATATCGCCAAGTTTGCCGAGCAAGGCATCTACCAGAGAACATTCTGGCGAATACCCAAGGAGATGCAGAAGCCAGTTTCTCATTTTCATCGTTATTGTCTCCTCATGAGGGGTTAGGCTACTCTCACAATCAAAAAGCCTCTGCTTCTATTACTGACATATTTTTATTATCTAGTCAATATCACAAAAAATATATAAAATTCCTCTTTGAAAAATAACAGTTTTTTGGTATGATAAAAAAATGTTAAGTGAGGACTCCAAATTCATGAAGCCCTATAATCCGCTCGAGACCGAGAAGCGGATTTATGAGATGTGGGAGAAAAGTGGGTATTTTAATCCGGGCAACTTGCCATCGAGGTCGGATCTGGCTGCGCGAGATACGACCTCGATGCCTACTTTCACCATCATCATGCCCCCACCCAACGCCAACGGGCGTCTCCACGCTGGCCATGCCCTCTTCGTGACTCTGGAGGATGTGATGACCCGCTACAAGCGCTTGCGGGGTTATAAGGCGCTCTGGCTCCCGGGGACCGACCACGCCGGCTTCGAGACCCAAGTTGTATATGAGAAGAAATTGGAGAAGGAAGGGCGTTCTCGCTTCGAACTCACGCGCGAAGAACTCTATGCCGAGGTTATGAAGTTCACGCTCGACAACAAAGCCAACACCGAGGCTGACCTGCGTTCTCTTGGCGCTTCTTGTGATTGGTCACGCGAGAAATTTACTCTCGATGCCGACATCATTAAAACTGTTTACGACACTTTCAAACAAATGTCTGAAGACGGTCTCGTCTACCGTGGTAAAAGAATTGTGAATTGGTGCACCAAACATCAGACTTCCCTCTCCGACCTCGAGACTAATGCCGAGACCCGCACCGACAAACTTTATTATATGCAATATGGCCCCTTCGTGATCGCCACCTCTCGCCCCGAGACTAAGTTTGGCGATAAGTATGTGGTGATGCATCCCGATGATGCTCGTTACTCCCAATACAAAGATGGCGACAAGTTACCGGTCAAATGGCTTGAGGGAGAAATCACCGCGACCGTTGTTAAAGACGAAGCCATCGATATGGAATTCGGTACCGGCGTGATGACTATTACCCCGTGGCACGATATGGCCGACTTCGAGATTGCCAAGCGTCATAATTTAAGTGGCGTTGAGGTCATTGATAAGAATGGGAAGTTAACAGATGTCGCTGGCGAATTCAAAGGTCTCAAAATTGAAGTGGCCCGCGAGAAAGTTGTCGAGCGACTCAAAGAATTAGAGCTCTTGGTCAAAGAAGAAACTTATGAGCACAATGTTATCACTTGCTACAAATGTAATCGCATCTTAGAGCCTCGCATTATGCCTCAATGGTTCGTGAAGATGGAACCATTAGCCAAGCCGGCTATCGAGGCCGTAAAGAATGGTGAGATTAAAATTATTCCCGACTTCCAAGAAAAAATTTATTTCCACTGGCTCGAGAATATCCGCGATTGGAATATCTCCCGTCAGATTGCTTGGGGTATCCCCATCCCCGCCAAGATTTGTGCTAACCCTGGTTGTGATTATGGGGTTGTCGATCTTGATAATTCAGTAAGTGGCAAATGCCCTAAGTGTAGCGAGGGCGAACTTGTTATCGACCCAGACACCTTCGACACTTGGTTCTCCTCTGGCCAGTGGCCTTATGCCACTCTTCATTATCCTGACCATTCTGATTTCAAGGAATTCTATCCAACAGATGTGATGGAGACAGGTCAGGACTTAATCTTCTTCTGGGTCTCTAGAATGATTATGCTTGGACTATACCGTACCGGCAAAGTCCCCTTCAAAAATGTTTACCTACACGGCATGGTTCGTGATGGTGGCCGACAGAAGATGAGCAAGAGTAAAGGCAATGTCATTAGTCCCGTGGATATCGGAGAGCAATATGGCACTGATGCGCTACGTATGGCCTTAGTTGTCGGCAATACTCCGGGGACCGACCTGGCCTTAGCCGAAGAAAAGATTAAAGGCTATAAACTCTTTGCTAATAAGCTGTGGAATATAACGAGGTTTGTTCTAAGCAACACGGATACCGAGGGGAGACCTCGGGCTCCTCGAGGACTCACCTCGGTAACTTTAACTGAAGCCGATCAAAAACTCTCTGACCATTTTGAAGAAATACTCCAAGACGTGACCAAGGATCTCGACAATTACCGTTTCCATCTGGCCAGTGAGAAAATGTATCATTATGTCTGGGATGAATTTGCTTCTGTTATTCTTGAAGATTCTAAAAATATCTTCTTTGGTCAAGATGAAGAGGCTAAAATTTCTCGCGCTCGATTCCTAACTGAGACCTTAGAAAAAATCTTAATAGTTCTGCACCCATTCATGCCGTTTATCACAGAAGAAATTTGGCAGTCCCTTGGCAAAGGTTCGCTCTTGATGATTGAGCCGTGGCCTATTAAGTAACACTCGTGCTATAATTTATTAAGAATGACCAACCTTAATGGGGTTAATTGGGTTTTTATTTTGCTAGCCATAGCTGGCGGTTTTTTGCCGACCATTTTTTGGTTATGGTTCTGGCTTCATGAGGACAAGAAGAAGCCTGAGCCCAAGAGAGTGATTGCGAGAACTTTTATCGTTGGAGGCTTCTTTGTTCCCATCGTTTTTATCATCGACCATTTCTTCTTACCCTCAAATAATCTCGTTACCCAAATTTCTACCGCCTACAAGAGCAATCTTACTCTAAGTGCAATTATTCTTGTCTCTCTTCCCCTAGTAGCTCTGGCTCTCATCGAAGAATTATCCAAGTATCTGGCCGCTCGAATTGGGGCACTTAGGAACATTAATTGCGATGAGCCAATTGATGTGATGATATACATGATTACGGCGGCCCTCGGTTTCTCGGCCGTAGAGAACTCCCTCTTCCTCTTTTCTCTCCTTATAACCAGTGGCCCAACTTATAGCTCTTTTCTCTTTACCGGTAATTTGCGCTTCTTAGGAGCCACTCTTCTCCACACCGTCACCTCAGCCACCTTAGGCGCCTTCCTTGGTTTTGCTTTCTATCAGAAGACATGGGTTAAGACAATAGCTTGGATTCTTGGATTAGCTACGGCCACAACTGTGCATCTTTTTTTCAATTTTTTTATTATTACCGGTGGGAGTCAAAATGTTCTCCCGGTCTTAATCGGACTTTGGGTAGCAACGATGTTTATTATTTTCATTTTTGAAATTATTAGACGCCTAAATCACAGAAAGACTCTCCCCGGTTCAACAAACAAAGTTCGCGTTTGGCAAAGATGGTAAGAAAGTAGCAAGACAAGTCACTTCCATGTTATAATTTAACCAGAATGACCAATCTCGGGGGACTTAATTGGGTTTTTATTTTGTTGGCCGTCGCAGGCGGTTTTTTGCCAACAGTCTTTTGGCTTTGGTTCTGGCTCCAAGAAGATCGCAAGAAGCCCGAGCCAGTACGTCTTATTATGAAAACTTTTATCGTCGGAGGCTTCTTCATCATCCTCGCTTTTACTCTTGAGAAATTCTTTGCTCCCAATGGAGATATTGTTGAGCAGGTCTCGGACGTTTACCAAAAAGGTTTTTCCTTCTGGCCCATTCTTCTTATTTCTGGGCCACTTGTTGCTTGGGCTTTTATTGAAGAGTTTGTTAAATATATTGCGGCTTATGTCGCCGCTTTAAAAAATAAGCAGTGCGATGAGCCAATAGATATGATGATCTACATGATCACGGCCGCTCTCGGATTCTCGGCGGTTGAGAATTTCCTCTTTCTTCTCAATGTCCTTGTAACAGATGGCACCACCTCAAGTTCCTTCCTCTTTACCGGCAATTTGCGCTTCTTGGGGGCCACGCTACTTCACACCGTGACGTCAGCTCTTCTTGGGGCTTTCTTAGGTTTTGCTTTCTATCGCAACAAATGGCTTAAGAAAATTGCTTGGTTTTTGGGACTTATTGCCTCCACCGCCTTGCATGTCCTCTTTAACTTTTTTATAATAGTAAATGAAGGTGGCAACGTCCTCCGCGTTTTGATTTGTCTGTGGGCGGTGGCGATGATTATCATCTTTATTTTTGAAGTCATTAAACGCCTGCATTATGGCAAAATTATTACTAGCCCAATAAAACAATCACCATATGTTCAATAAAGACAAAAGATCATTCTTCGAGCGCATTACCGGCAGTATCTCTGTTAACGATGAAGAAGAAGTAATGATTAAGACGAGCGAACCCGCCTATGCCCCCAAGGTCAAGGTAAACACTTGGCTCGAGGTTGAAGAAGAGGCCGAACCAATTGAAGAGGTTGGCGAATTGTCAGTTGACGTCTACCAAACCGACAGTGACATCGTTGTTCAAGCCATGATTGCCGGTGTTCGCCCTGAGGACCTCAATGTCTCTATCACTCGCGAGATGGTCACCCTCGAGGGTCGTCGCCAGAAGCAAACTGAGGTAGAACGTGACGGCTACTTTATGAAAGAGCTTTATTGGGGCGCCTTTGCCCGCAAAATTTTGCTCCCTTGCGAAGTGGAGCCATCTGAAGCCGAAGCTTATGAGAAAAGTGGCTTGTTAACCTTGCGCATGCCTAAGATTGACAAGGCTCGCACCCAGAAAGTTAAGGTTCGTTCCCTTTAAGAAAGTAGTAAAAGTAGTAGAGTAATAAAGTAATAGAAAAATGGATGAAGAAACAAAACAATTACTAAAAGAGGATTTAGAAATAGCTAAAGAAAGCCGTGCCCTCTTGCACGAAATTGTTCGTCATCAAAAATTAGCAACTTGGCTCAATGTCGTCAAATGGATTATTGTGATTGGCACAACCTTAGGTGCTCTCTACTATGTCCAACCAATGCTTACCGGCCTGCTTGGAACTTATAGTGAGCTCCTAAACGGGATGAGAGAAACAACGGTTAAGACTCTCCCTGGGCAAAATTAAAAGAAAAAATAACAGCCGCCCGTTCTGGTCTGTGACCAGAACGGGCGATTTTCGTGCAGGGAATTTTACTCCCCTTCTTTTTTGGGCTCGGATTCCCCCGGCTCCCGGAGAGGTTTTCCACGAAGATGTGCCATGGTGGCCGCCTTGTCAACCTTTACCGGGTAGCGCTTCAACCGATACTCCTCCCTCGGCGGCATATTGGCCGGAGGTACCTTACAGCGGTACCTTCCCTTGACCTCAACCCGAAGATCTTCCCACGTTGGCATATCTTTATCTCCCATAGGGTTCGGACATGATAACAAAAGAACTTTCTGTGCCCGGGGCCAGGCTCGAACTGGCGACCCTTCCCTCTTCAGGGGAATGCTCTAGCCAACTGAGCTACCCGGGCGATGGCTTAAATTAAAATGGTTACTTAATATAATAGCAATTTATAGTAGAGTTTTCAACATCTGGGGATTTCTAAGGTAGAGCCTTTAGTGCTATACTAGAAATATGAGCATTTGTAAATTATGCAAAAAAGTATTTGAAGATTATCAAAGCAAGGGGCGAACCCGTTGCGGGTCATGTAATACAAAGATAAGAAGATACCGAGCAAAAGCCGCGGCCGTTAAATATTTAGGAGGAAAATGCAAAATTTGTGGGTGGCAAGGAAACCAAGCCGCTTTTCAATTTCATCATAAAAATCCCAAAGAAAAAGACTTTATTATTGGAAATGTTGCAAACAAAAAATGGGATTGCATTAAAAAAGAGATGATGAAATGCGTTCTTCTTTGCTCTAATTGTCACGCAATTGAACACAGTGTTAACGACGACCCTGCTTTTCTAAAAGATGTTTCAGAATACAAAGGGCGAACCCTCGAATTTTAGGCAATAACTAAGATTTATTTCAAATACTTCTTCCCTTTCAACTTCTTCGGCAGATACTCCTGATTCTCCTTATAATCGAAGTCCGGGCTATATTTATAGTCCTTGGAATAGCCCAAATCTTTCATCAATTTAGTCGGAGCATTGCGAAGATGGATAGGCACCGGCTCATCCATAGTCTCCCGCACATCCTTCTGCACCGTTAGATAGGCCTCATATAATTCATTACTTTTTTTGCACTTGGCGAGATAGACAACCACTTGGGCCAAAATAACATTACACTCCGGCATGCCTATAAAGTGGCAGGCTTGATAACCCGCCACGGCCTGAGTGAGAGCTTGAGAATTTGCTAAGCCAATATCTTCACTGGCAAAACGGACGAGACGGCGCGCGACATAGAGTGGATCTTCGCCACCTTCGAGCATGCGCGCCAACCAATAGAGAGCGGCGTCAGCATTGCTCCCACGCAAAGATTTGTGCAAGGCCGAGATAATATTGTAGTGCTCATCCCCTTTTTTATCATAGAGTAGGTGCGACTTCTGAAGCGATTCTCGAACTAGGTTCCTGTCCACCTCGAGTTTGCCCTCTTTATTAGGTTTAGCGGTCTTCCCAGCCAATTCTAGGGCATTCAGAGCATTCCTCGCGTCGCCATCGGAGGCTTTGGCCAAGAATTCAAGAGTCTTCTTATCTATTTTAATCTTCTTCCAACCCAAACCTTTTTCTTTATCCTTAAGTGCTCTTTGCAAGATCTTCAGAATCGCTTGATCATCAAGTTGATTGAAGACAAAAACTCGGCAACGCGAAAGGAGCGCCGAATTTACCTCAAAACTAGGGTTCTCGGTCGTTGCCCCAATTAAAGTTACTGTGCCATTCTCGACATGAGGCAAGAGAGCATCTTGTTGAGCCTTATTCCAACGGTGAACTTCATCAATAAATAAAATAGTTTTGGGTGTCTGGCCCGCGCGTTCAAGCGAAGGAAATTTGCGTCGATCTTGAGCAGCCTTAATTACCTCTCGCAATTCAGCGACACCCGAAGTGACCGCTGGGAGGGCGATAAATTCAGCTCCAGTCAATTTAGCGATAATCCGCGCCAAGGTCGTCTTACCGCAGCCTGGTGGCCCCCAGAGGATGAGGGAGGGCACCTCGTCTTGCTCTATAAGCTGGCGCAAGAGTTTGCCCTCGCTAATCACCTCTTCCTGACCAACAAAATCCACCAGCTTTTCTGGCCTTAGCCTGTCCGCCAAGGGTACCCCTTTATCTTCCACATTTTTCGCGAATGAGTCTTTAGCCATGTGCCCTCGGCAGGAATCGGACCTACATCTATCCCTTAGGACGGGACTGTTCTATCCATTGAACTACGAGGGCTTAACGAACTCTCTATTGCCTTAGGACGGGACTGTCCCCCGCCCGTACCGAACGGCACGTTCGGGCGGGTATCCATTGAACTACGGAGGCAATGCCTCTATCTTAGCAAAAAAACATATCCAATCCCAGCGGTAACATTTTTTACAATTGTAAAAAATGTTACCGCTAAGTTCAATAAAACAAACATAGAAAAAGCCAGAAATATATCTGGCTCCCCCCATCTTACGTCGTTATTGATTAGTAATTAGAGCCCGAGCAAAGACTTGAGATGCTTCTCGTCGAAGCCAACCATAATCTCATCGTCACCGATAACGATAACCGGCACGCCCATTTGGCCACTTTTCTCAATCATCTCTTGGCGACGAGCGACATCGGTCATGACATCGAACTCTTCGAAATCGATACCGTTACCGGTGAAGAAGTCCTTGGCCATATGGCAATAGTGACAGGTGGGGGACGTGTAAA
This sequence comes from Candidatus Vogelbacteria bacterium, assembly GCA_903864935.1. Lineage (GTDB taxonomy): Bacteria > Patescibacteriota > Minisyncoccia > Phycocordibacterales > XYD1-FULL-46-19 > CAIPHT01. The sequence goes on along the minus strand of CAIPHT010000001.1, from coordinate 12,757 downwards.
TTTGTATTTTTTTCATAGGCTTATATTATAGCAAATTGGTCAAAAATTGGCCAATATCATCCTCTGGCCGGGCCTCATTGCGCCACATTTTGCCACATTTTAAACACTTCTGCAGGATTATGTATTTACCCTTCTCAAGCTCCACTCCAATCGGTTCCATCAAGCCCTGACACTCCTCCGCCCGATCACCAGGGAAGATATCCACATGCTTGCTAAAGAGGCAAACCGGGCAATGATTGGTAAAACCATTACCAATAACAAGCGCGCCACAATTCTCGCATTCAAAATCCTCTATTTTTCTTTGGAATTTCTCAGACATATATTTGGTGCGAGATACGGGAATCGAACCCGTGTCCTATGCTTGGGAAGCACATGTTCTGCCACTGAACCAATCTCGCATTTTTACATTCTACAGAATTTTAAAATATTTGCCACCAGTGTCGAACAAGGGGCGTGGTAGTAGCCGTTGTGGTGGCCTTATTAGGATCAACTATATTAATCACCTTCTCCCCCGGTTTTACCACCGAGAAATTAGTACGAATTTCTTCTTCGATTCCCCTAGGAGTCTCAAGCTTTTTCAGCTTATTCCCTAACATCTTTTTTCTTTCTTCTAATTGCTTAAGATGGGACTCCGAGGCAATAAGATTGACTTGGGCCAAATTACTTTTTTGCCAGAGGTACCAAACACCGCGCCAAAATAACAAAACGACAATTACTAAGGCAACAAGAACTAGGCGGCCATAGATAATCTGGCGGCTAGTTTTGTTGGCTTGAAAAATCCTCCGTTTCATAATATAATCCTCTTAATTATATTATGTTTTTCGGTAAAGGACAAAAAAAGGTTTTGCGTGTCATCTCGGCTATCGTCGGGATAGTCGTCATTGCGGGTATGGTTCTCCTCTATCTCCCCATCTTCTGGCGCTAGCCAACCTTCATCATTTTTAAGAACACCTCGTGAGGGACATTAACGGTGCCACGAGCCTGCATTTTCTTCTTCCCTTTTTTCTGCTTCTCGCGCAATTTCATCTTACGGGTAATATCCCCGCCATAGAGATAACCGGTGACATCTTTTTTCATCGCGGAGATTGAACGCGAAGCAATAATACGACCAAGTCCAGAGACCTGAATTTTAATATTAATCATCTGGCGCGGTAATAATTCTTTAAGTTTATCGGCCATTTCTTCAGCTTCTCTCTCAGCACGATGGACCGGCGCAATACGAGAGAAAGCGGCTTCAATCTCTTCGTTGAGTAAGACGTCCAAGCGGGTCACATTCGCTACTTGTTCCCTCGTAATTTCATAAGACAAAGAAGCGAAGCCGGCGGTCACGCTCTTAATCTCGTCGAAGAAGTGGCGCATCAATTCGCGCAGTGGCATCTCCATCTTAATCACCGTGCGGTCATCGCCAAAATTGTCGGTCGCCAAGATATTCGCCTCATGATCATAGGCTAAGGGAATGACTTGTCCCAGATAATCGTGGGGAGTGATAATCTGCACCGCCACCCACGGCTCCCAAATCTCTTTATCCTTGGTCTCAATCGGGAAAAGGTGGGGCGAATAAATTGTCTCAGATTTATCAGTCTTCTTATCAACAATACGATAACTAATGGTTGGGGTCGCAATAATTAAAGTTAGACCAAACTCACGTTTAAGCCTTTCGGTAATGATTTCTAAATGGAGCATCCCGAGAAAACCGACGCGGAAGCCTCGACCCAAAGCGCCAGAATATTCTTCTTCGAAGGAAAGGGAAGCATCTTGAAGATTAAGACGCTCGAGCGATTGCTTAAGCATATTAAAATCGTCTTGACCTTCAGGATAGAGCGAGGCCCAGACGACAGGGCGAGGGGAAGAATAACCAGGGATCTCAGGAAGTGGTGAAGAAACTTTAGTCATGGTATCACCAACTTTAGCTTGACCGCGTTCTTTGATCCCCGTCACCACATAACCAATTTCGCCCGCATTAAGTTCCCCCACCGCTTTTTTCTGTGGAGAAAAAATTCCCACTTCTTGAACAATAAATTTCTCGCCCGCACCAATAAAGAGGAGTTGATCATTTTTCTTAATTGACCCGTCTAAGACACGGGTATAAACAATAATTCCTCGATGAGTGGAATATTCGAAATCGAAGACAATGGCTCGAGACGAAGTAGTGGGAGAAAAAGTTGAGACCGGCGCGGGAATTCTGGCAACAATAGCCTCTAATAATTTATCAGTCCCCTCGCCCGTCTTCCCTGAGACAGCCAAGATCTCTTCCCGGCCACAACCCAAGAGTTCAATAATCTCGTCCTCAGTCTCAGTGATACGGGACGACGGCAAATCAATTTTATTAAGCACAGGGATAATTACCAAGTTCTGCTCCTGCGCCATCGCCAAGACCGTCAGTGTTTGGGCCTGCACCCCCTGAGTTGAGTCAACCAAGAGCACCACTCCCTCCACCGCCTTCAGGGCCCGTGAGACCTCGTAGGAGAAGTCTATATGTCCAGGGGTATCTATTAAATTAAGCTCGTACTCAATAACGGGTCCTGGCCCGTTAGACTGAGCGTAACGAAGTCTAACGGGCTGCATCTTAATAGTGATACCTCGCTCGCGTTCAAGCTCCATCATATCGAGGAGTTGCTCCTTCATCTGACGCATGGGGACAGTCCCCGTCACCTCTAAAAGACGGTCAGAGAGGGTACTCTTCCCGTGGTCAATGTGAGCAATAATACTAAAATTTCGAATATTCTTACGATCCATGCTTCTCAAATTCTTTCTTCCAACTATCAACCACCCAAATCGCCGCTTGCTTCTTTACCTCTTCAAGGTCAGGAATGGCTCGGCGCAAGAAATCAGCGACATCTTCGTCTCCAAGCAAGGTCTCTAACTCCTCCTTTTCTTCATTGTCTAAACGGTCAAGCACGATTGAATTTACTTGTGCAATAATTTTCTCTTCGAGATCACTGATAATTGAGTCTTGCTCGATTGAGGTCAAGTCTTTTAGGCCCAGATCTTCAATAATATCCGCTTTTAAGTCTTCATCAATAGTTTGATCCATATTTATTTATTTGGATGACAGCCCATCGCCAACACCGACAAGAAATTACCTTTTCTTCTTAAGAAGCCGGCCAACTTATTGTCCTTAGTCTCTTCTTCAAATTGGGTTAATTCCATTTTTTCCATTTTATTAAAATTAGCGACTAATTAATAATGCTTGTTAACTTAACTATAGCTCAGTTTGCTCAGGAAGCAAAGCTTCCCCCCGCCAGAATTTGTGTCGTACTGCGCGGTAGATATCAACTAGTTCTTCGCTCCCAAAAATCCACAGGGCCAAGACATTAACTAAGAGGCCAGCCAGACCAGCAATCAAACCTTGAGCGAAAATGCCAGCCACCGTCTGAAGATTAAAATAAGAACTCAGGTAGTTTAGAAGTGAATAAGCGGTCACCCCACCCAAGACAGCCGCCGAGAGATTCTCTCCGGCTGAAGAAAAAATTGGACCAATTTTAAGACGATAGTCCCAAGAGAAAAAGATAATTAATAAGAGACAGTTGACGATTGAGCCAACCGAATAAGCCAGAGGCAACATCAAGACAACAACCCCAGGCAAACCACGAACACGGAGGAGGTTCTCCCACAACAAACGCCAAGTATCGTTAGTCTTGAATAGCCAACTAAAGAAGAAGGCGAGAATAATTGTTAAGAGTGAAGATAAAATATTTGCCACCAAGGGCTTGAAGGTTTGCCCCGCCGCATAATAACCACGGACCAAAAGGAGGACGAGACTCTGGGTTAAAACGGACAGAGAAAATAGTGCGAGACAGGCGGCCGTTAGTCTCGTGGCCGTCCAGTCAAAATTGCCCGAGCCAAGAATTACACGAACAATTTGGGCTCGCAAGACAATAAACATCACGAGTGATGGCATTGACCAAAAGGCGATATGGCGCGAAGCCCCAACAATCTGATCAATAAATTTGTCTAGGTGTCCACGAGCAAAATGTTTAGAGAGAGTGGGAAAAGCGGCCACTGAATAGCTAATACCAACAATTGAGAGCGGGACCGACTGAAGGTTAAGCGCAAAATTAAAAACCGAGATTGCCCCCTTACCAAGATAAGAGGCCAAGGCGACCAAGAAGATAATGACAAGCTGGTTGCTTGAGAGAGTGAGTGTTCGGGGCCAAGAAATTAAAATCATCTTCTTCACCAAAGACAAATTTGCCTTAATTTGTTTGAGTGAGAATTTGGGCCAGAAGCCAATTTTTAACAAAGTTGGCAACTGAATCGCCAAGTGAAAGAGCGCTCCCAAAACAACACCAAAAGCTAAGCCCTTCAGACCATAGATAGGAGCGAGGACGACGATACCGACGATAATCCCAAGATTATAGAGCACTGGACTAAGTGAAAAAACTAAGAACTTGCGGTAAGCCTGGGTGACACTACCGAGCAAATTGGAAAGGCCAAGCAAAATCGGAGACAAGAGGAGAATTCGAGCGAGGGTAACAAGTTCGGTCTGAGCTTGGGCATCAAAACCAGGGGTCAACCACGGAGCAATGTAGGGCATCAAGAAATAAGCCAAGGCACTCGTAATAACCATTACCAAAGCAAAGAGACTGAACACCGCGGACAAAAAATTGCGCGCTGACTCCTCTTCCCCTTTCTCTAATCTCTCAATCAAAAAAGGAATGAGCACGGCGACCGAGACAAAAGAAGCAATTGTCGTAAAAAGAAGATCAGGCAAACGAAAGGCACTATAATAAATGTCGAGGGAAGAATTCGCCCCAAAAGTGGCCGCCAACAAACGGTCGCGAACAAGAGCCAAGATTTGCGCCAAGAGCATCGAGCCAGCCAAAAGCAAGGCGGCCTCATGGAGACCGCCAAACTCTTTGTTGAGCAATTTTAGCAAATGCTTAACCATAATGAACTTAGCCCAAATTACTTCTTCTTAGTACTGGTTGCTGAGCTAGAAGTCGCCGAGCTAGTGTCTGGTTCAGACAAAGCTTGCCCACTCTGCAGGTTTGCAATTAATTGCTTGATCTCTTGATTGTCAGGGTTGAAACTAGCAATATCTTTGAATTGTTGAAGTGCCCCCTGTCTATCACCTAAAGCTCGCAAACTAAGACCTAAGAAATATTTAGCATTAGAGAAGTTTGGAACTAAGCTTACCGCTTGACCAAGAGCCTGAACGGCCTGATCATAAAGTTTGCTTTGATACTTAAGATAACCCAATTGGAAATAGAGGCCGGCATCAGCATACTGTGGATAAACCGAGAGAAATTCCTCCAAACGACGAGCCGCGACATCAGAATTACCTTCTTGAACATCAATTTGCGACAAGAGAGAAACAGCCTCAGGATAATTGTCCTTAATCTTCAAGGATTGATTGGCATAATCACGAGCCTTAGCAATATTTTTCTTGTTAATCTCTAGATTAGCAAAATAATCAAGAAGAATAGAAGGGTTCGTTGGGTTAAGATTCTTTGCCTTGGCAAAAGCCTCTTGACTTCGTTCATAGGCCCCATTAATACCAAGAGGAACCAAGGCGCCATAAACTCGGCCCAGAGCCAACCAGTTGAGGTAATTAAGAGAATTAAGTTGTGTTGCGGTCATGGCATCTTTAATTGCGGTATCAGACTGAGAAAGAAAACGCAAACGCAATTCTTCTTTAGGCAAAGTGGTATTGGACAGAAGTCGTCCCGCTAGGGCCACATCAATTTCTGACAAATTACGATAATAAACGTCCTGGCGGCTAAGACTACTGGCCCACAAAACCTGACTACGAGCGGAATCAAGATCTCCTCCCCGAGCTAAAGTAACTTGACCCTTCTGGTAGGCATAAATAGAAACATATTTTTGGATAACGAGATAGCCCACCGCAATTGAGCCAATGATCAGAACAACGAAGAGAAGGATAGAGGCAAATGATAGGCGAGGATCTTCAGTGAGAGAAACTTCTTTGTTCTTAATAATCTTGGTGTCAGTTAAAATAGCAACGAACAAACCAGTGACCAAGAAGGCTAGCCCGAGAATCGCATTATCGGGGACATAGATGACCGAGAAAATCCACAAATAAACAGAACCTAAGAAAGAGAGAATCAGAAGGGCTCGCGTGCTCTTGTCTTGCTTGGTTGAGAAAATAAATCTAACTCCATAATAGAGAATAGCGGCAAAGAATAAAATCCACGCCAGAAGGCCTAAGAGGCCAGTCGTAATTAATTGAGAAGGAATTAGACCAACGCCAAAACGAAAATCGACATTCCAGAATTGTGTTTGATTGATAGGCGCCGGCTTGTACTTAACCCACTCATCAGCAAAACGATTAGGACCAGCTCCAAAAATTGGGTCATGAGCCAGAGAAGATTTGGCCACTTGCCAAGTCCCAGAAAAAGAGGGCTTAATTTCCATCACTGGCACGCCCAATTGGTCACGGAGGGAAGCAATGTTCTGGCCCAATTTATCAGCTCCACCAAGAGTGATGAACAAAAGAGCAATAATAATTACAAAGAATGATGGTAGAAAAACTTTTTGAACTCGGCCACCAAGAGAACTTGCGTCCTTGTCACCTTCTTCACCCCAAAAGGAAATACGATAGACAAAAATAATGAGGCTAGCGATACCGACAACAACCCAGACCGGGAGATAATTAAGAAAGCCAAGGGCAATGAGGGCTAAGGCAAAACAAGCCCAGATGAAGCCCTTAAACATCGGCATACCTTTAAGAGAGAAGAACTCGAGCATAACGAGAGCGGAGAGGAGAACGAAGCCAGCATAAACCCCAAGGTCATACCATTTGCCAATAATACTAGTAGAAAGATTATTAAAGTAAGGCGAAAGAAGGGGTTGAGTAAAACTAAAGAAGCTCGTTCGCAAGAAAATAAGAGCCAAGATCTCTAGAACAAAAAGAACAAGGGCCACAACAAAAATCCCGATGTAAACAGTGAGAAAACGTTTGCGCGATTGGAAATAGACCCCAACAAGGAAAACCAAGACGGACATCGTTAGGAGAGAAAGAACGGTATCAAGCTCAAAACCTAAACCAGAAAAAGAGTTCCAGAAAGCTCCCGAAAAGATTGCCGACAAAGCGGCGGTAGCCGTAACCAAGAAGCCTCCGGCGACGATATAGTTGCGCGGGAGAATTACTCGCCCTTCTTGAAGCCGTCCAAGCAACCAAAGAATAAAAGCAACAAAAGCGGATACCGCCAGCAAGAGTCTCTTACTTACTTCGATCGAAAGCCCTAGCCAAGGCAGATTGAAGACGGGCAGTAACAGAATACCCGCAGCTAAGATTATTAAAGCGACACTGTCAAAGGTCCAAAAAGAGCGTTTTTTTGCTTCGTTGTCCATAATTTGTTATATAATTAACAGATAATAGGTTTTGGCGATTAATGAGTCTATTATATAATAGAAGTAAATCAAAGCAAAGCAAAAAACGTGGAAAAAGGTTATGTCACAATTAAGTCTGCTAGCGAGATTATCGGGGTATCTATCGAGACCCTGCGTAATTGGGATAAAACAGGCAAATTAAGCTCTAAACGCGATACCAAGAACGGTTATCGGCTCTATTGCATCTCCGATATCCAAAAATTAGTGACCGAACACAAGATCAAGCCTGCCAAGAAGCCCAATCGAGCCAAATTGTCGGATTAACAAAAAAGCCAAGGATTTCCCGCCTTAGGCGGGTAAACCTTGGTTTTTTTGTTAGCTGGCCAGCGATAAGCCGAATTCTGTCGTGGACAGTCATTTATCTGGGACCAACATTACTGTTGGACTCAAGCCCTTCGATTTCTCTCAGGACATTAGCGGCACTTCCCTCGATTTCTCTCGGGACACGGCCTTGCACTCAGGTAAGGATTTTGCTCCGACGCACTTGCGTGATCGGAGTCCCTGACCCCCAAAGGGGCGTCGGGACCGTTTCAGCCGGACTAAACCGGGTCGTTTCTGTTCGCACCTCGTGAGTTGCCTCAGGCGGGCGTTACCCGCTACCCTTCCAATTTTGCCCACCGTAGGGAGTTCCAAAAATGAGAATTCTGAGTTCATTGAGGAATGTTCCTCGATTCTCTCGGAATGCTCAATTTTGCAGTTGCCTATGGCAAGCAAAATTGGCAAGTGTTCGGACTTTCCTCCCCGACTTACGTCGGAGCGACTGCCTACTGGCCAGCTCTAATGATTATAACATAAAAACGAATAAACAACAAACCCGCCTCACCCACAACAGCAAAGTGGGCTGTTGTGGCGGGGCAGCTAAGCGAGGCCTCGTTCAGTAAAACAACCTCGCGGAGCTACGGCGGCTAGCAGTGGAGCGAGGTTGTCCCGCTTAAAAAGCCTTTCGGAGGCCGAGCGGGCATGGTTTTTCGAGCGCAGAGAGAAAAGAGCGAGGACGAGAAGAGCAAAGAACCGCCGGCAGGGGCGGTTCTAATGCGAGGTTTTTAAGCGGGATCAACCTAGCGACTACTTCTTCTCTTCGGTCAGCACCGCGTCTACTTCGCAAGTGCCAGACGAACAAGCGAGCTCTTTAGACCCTTGGGTTTCGTCGTCATGCTCGTAGAGCACAATCTTGGAGAAATCGAGTTCAGGAAAATTCTTCTTAAGTTCTTCGTAACGCTCTTTATTAATCTCTTCATACGGAGCAAGTTTGTAGACATGATTCGAGCGAGGCAAGAAGGAGAGACCACCGATAATATCCCAATTCTTGTAGAGCCAATTGGCCGTCTCAACCCATTCATCATCGCCAATCGAGATTGTGACCGACGGATTATGCTCGGTATAATTTTCTTTAACCATCTTCCAGTATTCAAGCTGTTCAATCGCGCTCTGATCATCTTTGTAGATAGAGTTCTCGGGCGCTTTAACTGGGAATTCGAAGACGTAGGTATTGGCCGTATCCATATTCTGGCCGACTTCTGGATAATAAGGGCAACCTTGATCCTTCATCATCTTAAACAAGGCATCGGTGGCTGAGATACGAATGCGACGAATATAATAACGAGCATGTCTTGGATGCATACCAGACGAGGAATCGACAAGTTGCGAGACCGTGCCCGAGGGCTTAACACAAGTAACGGCCGAGGCCCGATTGATCCCAAAACGCTTGGCATACTCCTTGTTGATCTTAATCACTTCATCACGAATCTTGTTCATGACCTCCGGGGCGCGCACGGTCTTGCAATCCCACTGGCCAGTAATCGAAACGCCAAGTAGGGCCTCCTCCTCACAATTCTCGCGCCATTCCTCAGAGAGATAAGGGAAATTAGTGAGACTAGCTTGATAGGTACCTAAGATGGCCGCCACTCTGGCCTTAGCCAACAAATCTTCGACACTGTCACCAGCCCGGGCAACAATCTCAGTTAGATTACAAAATTGCTTAGACTTGAGAACAATCTCACCGCAAGGATTCATACCACAAGTGGCCGCATCCTTCTCGAATTTCTCCCAACGGCGCTTCGGCAATTGTTTCTCAAGAGAACCACGATTGAAGATACCTCGTTCACCTGAACCGCTACGCAAGAGAGCAATCCACTCCTCTAAGAATTCGGCACTGGTCGGCTTCTCATTATAAACGGCGGAATTGTTGGAGAGGCTACGTTGTGGCTCAGTCATATAGAATTGACCCTCTTTAGAGTGGCGAATTTCTTGATCATCGAGATCAGAGAGAGAGATCATGGCCGTACGACGAACGCCACCCGAGACCACCACTTCACCAATCTTACAAATAATATCGTGGAGATCAATATTGCGAAGACGCTTGCTCTGACGAGTAAGAACCTTGGCTCGAGCAAAATTCATTAAGGAGACAAGGGGCTCTGGGCCGGACGAACGCCCACCCATAGTCTTGAGACGGGCGCCAGCCGGACGTAACTCAGAATAGTCAAATTCAATATCCTCACCAGCAAACCAGGTCTTGAGGCCGACGACAAGAGCGTCGCACCAACCCTCGCGGCTATCAACAACCACATAAGGGCGGCGGATTTTACCATTCTGTCTCTGAATAATCGGGAATTGTTGCGCGGTCTGACTCTCGACAGAATAACCAACGCCGCAACCAGACATAGATAAATACATTATCTCGGCCAGATCTTGGAAAGAGGTCGGGGCGATATAAGAACAATTATAGCCAGTGGCGTTGGTGCGACGGGCGGCTGGCCCAGCACTCCACATCAGACGCATTGAGGGCATAGCCTTCTGAGCTAACATTCCTTCACGCAATTCGTTATATTCAGATTCCTTAAGCTTGGTCCCAATATTTTCTTTCATAAAAGAGAGGTAGCGGTCAACGGACTCAACCCAAGTCTCGCGCCTCCCCTCCTCGTCGATCCAGCGCGAATAAGAACGATAATAGACAAACTCCGATAATTCATTCTGGAAATATTTCTTACTCTCGGTCGCCAATTCTCGCACCTTAGTCGGGACTTCGCCTCGTTCGCGACGGAGTTCTGTTCGTTTCTCGCGATAGAGAATATAGGCCTTGGCCGTGGCCGCAAACTTATGAAAAACAAGCTGACGCTCAACAACATCTTGAATGTCCTCGACAGCGGGAATGCACTCATTGCTCTTCTTGGCCCCTTTGGCAATACAAATATTAAGCAACTCAACCAAGACGGACTCAGCCACCATCTTTGCTCCGAGGATATCTCCCTCGCCAGCCACGCGCATGGCCTTCAAAATAGCGTTCGAAACTTTGTCCAAACTAAAATCAACGACGGTGCCATCCCGCTTCCTAATTTGCTTAATAACGAGAGGGGCAGTCACTTTTTTGGTGGCAACAGTTTTGACCTTTTTGGATGTTTTTTGCGCTAATTTTGTTTTTTTGGCCATTTTTTTACGAAAAAATTAATAATTTCTAATAAATATTGCTAAAACTCCCACCATTTTAAACTAAAGTGAGCTCTGCTAAAACCTTGATAAGATGTTGATAACCTTCCCAAAAAAGGAAAGAGCTGTGGCGGAGCTAAAAAATTAAGGGGCTGGCTCAGTCGCTGATTCAGGAGGAATGACTGGTCCCAAAATTGGCTCTTCGCTCACAATTGACGGAGTCGTCGTCCCATTATCCGAAGGGGTGTCTCCTGGCAAAGCCTCGGTGCTCGTGCCAGCAACCTGTCCGCCACCGACCGCTGGAGTTGTAGTGGAGCTCGTCACAGATTCGCATTGGCCAGGACTTGTCTTAAGCACTCCCCCATCAACGAAGATACAGGAGTAATTACCCGTCGTGCGATCTCTCACGGTCACACCATTCTCAATAATGGCATCCTCGGCCTTGATTGTCTTGGCCACCAAGGTCCCATCCTCAGAGATGCTCCAGTTACCAGAAGCTGATTGAATGGCTTTGATGTTATTAAGCACAACTTCATTTAAAGAATTGGGACCAGCCACAGGCATCGAGCCTTGCAAAAGTTTGATTTGAGCTTGTTGCTCTTGGAGAGCCTTTAGCATAATAGCGTCTAATCCCTGCCAGTTAATACCTTTTAAGTCATGACCTTCTTCACTAGAGAAAGTAAATACCGAGTCGGGGAAAAACTTTTCTACATCCTGGGCAATGAGACCGTAATTAAGGCCTGTTCCATCACTAGGACTATTCCAATAATAAGTTACGGGCTTTAATTGAAGAACTTTATCCAAGACGTTCGGCATATCTTCAATCGTATTTTTAAGATTCCGGTCAGATGAAATACAGGATAGTGCCCCAGTGGTGGCGGCCGATTTGATACCTGAGGTACAACCTGCCACACCCTCAAAGTTAACGCCCCCAGTCGTGTCTAAAGTGGCAGCCGGGGTGGTCGTGCCAATACCTAACCTTCCAGTTGATTTTAATGTCATCCATTGATTAGCGTCAGCCGAACCACCAGTGTAGAAACGCATATCAGCTGAGGCACCAACAGCAGTTAAAGACAAACCACCGCTTAAATTAGGCCCAACACGAAGTTCGCCTCCGTCTTGTTTGGCGGCTCCAGATGTTGTCATGCCAGAGCCATAAGCAGCAAGTCTAATAGTATCTTGTGAAGTTGTTCCATTAGCCGCAGCAATCCAAGCCATAGCACTGTTACCCGTGTTATAATTATTCACAATAGAAGCAGCGATTCCATTCCAGTCATCTTGGACAACAAATTTATAAGCAGGGGCTGATGTTGTCCCGATTGAAACACGACTATTTGTAGTATCAACACTCAAAACAACGGTAGCACCGTCAGCCTTGTTAATGTGAAGAGCAGAAGTCCCATCAGCTTTAGCTGTGATTTCAGTGGCTACAACACTGTTTGTATAAGTATTACCCCAAAAATAAGTAGGTGAACCCAAAGTATAGCCACCGTCAGTACCTGAAATAAGACCAGCGTTTATTGCTGTTGAACCAAGATTGTTTAAAGTAGTGTTAGCTTTTCCAGTAAGTCCACCAAGTTGAGTTTGAATATTAGAAGTTACGCCCTTAACATAAGAAAGTTCAGACAGTGACGGATAAGTAGCCACGGCAAGACTCACTAAATTTTTAGAAGCGTCAGTTGCGACTATTTGAGAAGCTGTTAGGCCAGACACATTTAGCCCAGTAAGGGTTGGGGTTGAACTGGCAATAACTTTCCCTGTGGTATCAACTGATAATAGTGAGGAACCAAGTCCTGTTAAATAGAGAGATGTCCCAACTGTAGTATTTGTGGTGGAAGCATTGGTCATCACCGTCTTGCCTAAGATCGTGGTCTGGCCAGTGGAAGAACCAATTGAAAACAAACCAGCTAGGGTGCCTAGATTCGACAGCGAGGTTGTCGCAGCGAGTCGGGTGTCAAATAAAGAGTTCGTTAGA